>CAYNUH010000001.1:0-128880 GCA_964400605.1 uncultured Acidobacteriota bacterium
ACGGCCAACGTCCTGCACGGGTCGGCCAACACCATCGGCGGCCAGAACGCCGTCATCAAGCTGCGGTGGGGGGCCCCCGCCTCGGATCTCCCGTTCAAGGATGCGCCGCCCGGGATCAAGTTCGCCCTCGGGGAGAACCCCAAGCGCTCGAACTTCAACTTCCCGGGGCAGCCGCCGCGATACCCCGCGACGCGCATGGGGGTGGAGGCATCGATCCGGAAGGCCTTCGTGGAGGCGCAGGAGTATCGCCGCGAGTGGCAGGCGTACGAGAAGCTGGGGACGAAGGAGAAGGAGCGGCGCGAGCCTCCGAGGCGCGATCTCCAGAAGGACGCGCTGGTGGAGATCCTGGAAGGGAAACGCATCGTCCACGCTCACTGCTACCGGCAGGACGAAATCCTCATGCTCATCCGCCTCGCGGAGGAGTTCGGCTTCCGCATCGCCACGTTTCAGCACGTCCTGGAAGGGTACAAGGTGGCCGACGAGATCGCGGCCCACGGCGCCGGCGCCTCGACCTTCTCCGACTGGTGGGCGTACAAGCTGGAGGCGTGGGACGCGATCCCCTTCAACGGCGCGCTCATGACGCGGCGGGGCGTCACGGTCTCCTTCAACAGCGATTCCGACGAGCTGGCGCGCAGGCTCAACCTGGAGGCCGCCAAGGCGGTGAAGTACGGCGGGCTCACGGAGGAGGAAGCGCTGGCGCTGGTGACCATCAACCCCGCCCGGCAGCTCAAGATCGACCGGTGGGTCGGGTCGCTCGAGTCCGGCAAGGACGCCGACGTCGCGGTGTGGAGCGGCCACCCGCTGAGCACCTACTCCGTCTGCGAGCAGACCTGGGTGGACGGCATCAAGCGGTTCGATCGCACGGTAGATCTGGGAAGACGGGAGCAGTCCGAGAAGGACCGCGCCGACCTCATCGAGAAGGTCAAGAACGCCGACAAGCCCAAGCCGGAGACGACCAAGGGGGAGAAGGAGGCCGCGAAGGGGGAGCCGGGGAGCGAGCCCGCGCAGAAGGAGAAGCCGCCCGGGGGGGTGAAGGGCGAGGACCGACCCGGATCGACCGGGGAAGGGAAGCCGCCGGAGCCGAAGCCCGCCGCCGAGGCCGCGAAGGCCGCGGCCCCCGCCAAGCCCGTCCCGCAGGCCCGGCCGCTCCCTTACCGGATCCCGCCGTCGTGGGCCCACGGCGCCATCGCGCTGGTGGGAGCCACCGTGCATCCCATCATCGGGGCCGATATCCCCAACGGGACGATCATCGTCCGCGATGGGAGGATCGCCGCCGTGGGAGCCGCCCTGGAGGTCCCCAAAGGGGCGGAGGTCATCCGCCTCGACGGCCTCCACGTGTACCCGGGGCTGATCGACGCCGACACGGTGGTGGGCCTGACGGAGATCAACTCCGTCAGCGGCAGCGTGGACGTCTCTGAGACCGGCTCCATCAATCCGGACGCGCGCGTCGAGATCGCCCTCAATCCGGACTCGGAACTGATCCCGGTGACGCGGGCCAACGGCGTCACGCACGTCCTGAGCGCCCCGCGCGGCGGCATCGTCAGCGGCACGAGCGTCCTCGTTCGCCTCGACGGCTGGACGTGGGAGGATCTCGCCGCCTCGGCGCCGGCCGCGATGCACGTGCAGTATCCGAGGTGGCGGCCCGCCTTCTCCTTCGCCACCTTCCAGTTGGCCTCGAAGGAGGACCAGAAGAAGGAGCGGGAGAAGGGGCTCAAGGACCTCAAGCAGGCGTTCACCGACGCCCGGGCCTACAAGCTGGCCATTGAGGCGGCGGAAAAGGGTGCTCCGCGGCCGAAGCACGACCACGCGCTGGAGGCGATGCTGCCGGCTCTGGACGGCACGATCCCGGTCGTGGTGCACGCGCAGGAGATCCGACAGATCAAGGACGCGGTGAAGTGGGCCGGGGAGGAGGGGCTGCGGATCATCCTCGCGGGCGGCGACGACGCCTGGCGTGTGGCGGACCTGCTCAAAGGAAGGGACGTCCCGGTCATCCTCGGTCCCGTCCTCGAAACGCCCGACAGGCGCGACGAGGCCTACGACACCCGCTTCAACGTGGCGAAGCGGCTGCACGAGGCGGGCGTGACGTTCTGCATCAGCGGCGGCGGCAGCGCCTTCAACGCCGCCAACACGCGGAACCTGCCCTACCAGGCGGCCATGGCGGCGGCCTTCGGCCTCCCGAGGGAGGAGGCGCTGAAGGCGATCACCCTCTATCCGGCCCGGATCCTGGGCGTCGAGAAGGACCTCGGCTCCATCGAGCCGGGCAAGAGCGCGAGCCTGGTCGTCACGAACGGCGATCCTCTGGAGATCCGCACCCAGGTCCTGAAGGTGTTCATCGATGGGAAGCTCGCGGACCTGAATAACAAGCACCAGCGGCTGTACGACCGGTACAGGTCGCGGCCGAAGGCGGCCAGGTAGGCGGGCGAGCCGCGCAACAGGCCGGCGGGAGAATCAACCCGGCCCCGGCGCGGGCCCGGCCGCAGCCACGATGCGGGCGCGTCCCGGCGCGCCGGTCGGGGCTGGCTCGCGCTTCCGCTCACCCCGCTCAAGATCCGACGAGGCGCCCCAGCGCCGCGGCTACAGCCGCCAGCCACCAGACGCCGACCACCCGGAAGACCCACAGCGTCTTCCGGACGCCCAGCAGGAAGAGGTTGTGCAGCGGGAAGGGGCAGGTGAGGGGCTCGACCGGATCCTTCACCGCCAGGTAGCCGACCGAAACGCCGACCACCGTGGCGGCCACCAGCGCCCGGAACTGGACACGGTTCCACTCGTGGGAGATGAGAGGGCGCCCGAGCGCGAGCGCCGCCGTGCCTGCCAGCAGGACGACCAGAGGGGCGAAGATCCCGAAGGCGATGGCCGGGCGGAAGCGCGCCACGAACGTGAGGAACCGGCCGGCCAGCCGGCGGTGCGCCACATCGCAGGCTGCGAGAGACACGACCTTTCCCCCGGTGCTGACCTCCATCCGCGCCGCGAGCCGATCCGTGCGGCCGCACCAGAAGCAGCGCTCCGCCCCGTGGCGTATCGTCCATGGCGCCGCGATGAAACGGTGGCCGAACATCAGGATGAGGCCCGAACCTAGAGAGAGCCCCGGTCCCAGCGGATGCTGAAGGTAGAGGTAGAGCACGAGAGGGATGAAACCGAACAGGGCGGCCCCCTGCCACCCAAGCCGGCTCACGCCGGGGAGCCTCCCTCCCCCCGGTTCCGGCCGAGGCGAGGAGCGCGGGACGGCGGATCGGTCTCCTGAGATGCAACGATCCCGCGTCGCGTCAGCCCGCTGCAGATCGGCCGCGGTCCTGGCGCGCGGAGCATCCTACCGGCCGAACCAGCGAGGCAGCGTCGTGGTGAGGGCGGGGATGTAGGTGATGAGAAACACCCCCGCGAGGAGGACGAGGAGCATCGGGACAACGGCGCGGTACACCTCGGGGAGGGGCTTGCCGAAGCGGTAGGACGAGAGAAACAGGTTCATCCCGACGGGTGGCGTGAGATACCCCAGCTCCATGTTGGCGAGGAAGATGATCCCCAGGTGGACCGGCTTGATGCCGAACGCTTCGCCCATGGGGGCGATGAGGGGAACCACGACGACGATGGCCGAGAAGATGTCCATCAAGCAGCCGACCACGAGCAGGAACAGGTTCAGCAGCAGGAGGAAGACGTATTTCGATTCGATGGCGCCCTTCACCCAGTCCACGGCACGCGCGGGGACCTCGGCGTCCACGAGGTAGTTCGTGAACCCGAGCGCCACCCCCAGGATGATCAGCACGCCGCCCACGAGGATGCCGCACTCGGCCATCACGCGGGGGACGTCCTTGCCGAGCCGGAGGTCGCGGTGCACGAAAGTTTCGACGACGAAGGCATAGAGGGCCGTGAGCGCCGCCGCCTCCACCAGCGTGGCGAAGCCGCCAAAGAGTCCGACCAGGACAACGACCGGAAGGATCAGCTCCCACTTGGCCTCCCAGATCGCCCGCCCCGCCTCCGCCGCGTCGAAGGGCTGGCGGACCACGCCGGAGCGGACTCCCTGCCGCTGGCCCCACCAGGCCGTCAGGACGACCATCAGGACGCCGGGCACGAGTCCCCCGAGGAACAGCCGGTCGATGGGCGTGTGCGAGACGATGCCGTAGAGGATCACGGGCAGGCTTGGCGGGAAGAGGAGTCCGAGGGATCCGGCCGCGGTCAGCAGCCCCAGAGAGCTCTTCTCCGAGTAACGCGCGGAGAGAAGCACCGGCATGAGGAGTCCGCCGAGCGCGAGGATCGTCACCCCCGAGGCCCCGGTGAACGACGTGAAGAAGGCGCACACCATCGCCGTCACGATGGCGGGCCCGCCGCGCGCCCACCCGGCCAGCGCCTGGAAGACGCGCACGAGCCGTCGCGAGGCGCCTCCCTCGGCGAGGAAATACCCCGCCAGCGTGAAGAGCGGGATCGTCGGGAGGGTGGGGGACACGACCAGCCTGTACGTCTCCACCGGAATGGCCGCTATCGGCACCCCCTCCCCCCAGAAGAGGATCAGCGCCGCCCCGCCGAGCACCGTGAAGACCGGCGCGCCCAGCACCGTCGCCGCCAGGAGGGCGACCATGGCCGGGAACACGAGGATCTCCGGATCGAGGGGCGGCCTGGCGCCGAGCCCGACGACGGCGGCCGCGATGAGCGCCGCCGCCGCGCGCCCCGCCCAATCGGGGGCCGCGTGCCACAGGAGCCGCAGCGCCACGAGGGCGAATCCGATCGGGAGGATCGCCTGCGCGGCCCAGACGGGGATCCCCGCGGCCAGGACGTTGCCCCCCTGCCTCTCGCTCAGGACGAGCTGCACGCTGGCGATGCAGAGAAGCGCGGTGATGGCGGCGGCGGCCGATCCGCTGAGGAGGCGCGCGGCGTTTCTCAACCGCCCCGGCAGCAGCCCGGCGCCCGTCGAGAGGGAGAGCAGCCGGCCTTCGCGCGCCGCGACGGCCGCTCCAAGCATCCCCACCGCGAGCGTGAGGTGCTGGACGAAGGTGCTCGATCCCGGGATGCCGAAGCCCGTCGTGGCCCGCAGCGCGATCTCCGCGAGCGGGAGGACAGCCATGGCCGCGAGGGTCAGCGAGACGACGACGTTCTCGCTCGTGTGGAAGATCCGGCGGGCGCCCTCGACGGCGCGTTCCCTCGGGGCCCGGTGTCCGGTTCCCCACAGGATCTCGCGGCTCATCGGCCGGGCGTTCCCGTCCCCGTGGAGCCTCCCGCGGCGCGGTACTCGTCGCGCAGCCGCCGGACCTCGTCGAACATGTCCGCGGGCACGATGGTGCCCCGGATCTTCGGATAGACCCCTTCGGCAGCCGTGCGCCAGGCCGCCTCGATCTCCGCCGTGACGGCGTGGACAGTCAGCCCCCTCTTCTTCATCGCCTCGACGGCCTTGGCATCGGCTGTGCGGATCTCCCCCTTGAGCCTCTCTCCGGCCTCGGCGGCCGCAGCCAGCAGCGCCTCGCGCGATGCCGCCGGGATGGCCTCCCACGCTTTCTTCGTGACGATGGTGGCGCCGATGAGGGGGGCCCACTTCAAGTCGAGCATGTGGGGGGCGAGGGGGAACCACTGGTTGGCCAGCGCGGCCAGAGGGGGGACGTCGAAGGCGTTGATGAGGCCCGTCTGGAGCCCGGGCAGGATGTCGGGGCTGGCCAGCGGCACGGGGTGGAAGCCGCCGGCCTTCCAGATCTCGAGGGCGTGGTTGTCCCCCGCCCAGACGAAGAGCTTCATTCTCTTGAGATCGTCCGGGTGGGTGAACGGCTCCTTGCCGAAGAACGACACCCAGCCGGCGTCGCCCCAGTTCAGCACGACGAAGCCGCGATCCGAGAGGCGTTTCTCCAACGTGGGCCGGAGTTTCTCACGGATGTGGTCCAGCTCCTGGTACGAGCGGAACATCATCGGGATCTGCAGCGCCGCCACCGCGTCGTCGATGTCGGCCAATCCGACAGCCGTCAGCGCCGCCGCCTGGATCTGCCCGACGCGCATCTTGCGCACCATGTCGGGCTCGTCGCCGAGGACGCTGCCCGGATAGATCCGCAGCGACACACCGCCGCCCGGCGCCTGCTTCCACTTCTCGCCCATCGCCTTGAAGATCTGGTGCCAGGAGGAGCCGTCGGGAGCGAGGGTTCCCATCTTGATGATCACGGCTTCCTGCGCGCGGATCGCCGGGAGGCCCGCCGCCAGGGTCTCGATCAGCGCGAGCGTGACCAGAGCCGCGGCGACCACGAAGGCGGCGCGGCCCCGGGATTCTGAATCGGGACGATGGCGTGTCAAGGTGTGCCCTCCCGCGGGTGCGCCCACGATATCACTCCGCGAAGAGCAGGTCGGTCCGTCCGAGGAGCCAGCGGGCGCGCCGCTGCATGACCAGGTTCACGAGCCTCCATTCAGGCTTCGCATCGGGATCGACCGCGAGCGCCCGCTCCAGGAGCGACACGAACTCGGAGCGGTCCTGGTTCCTGACGGACACCGTCTCCGCGAGCGAGACCAGAGGCGACGCGCGCCTCCCCTCCGAGAGGGCCATCGCCCGATCGAAGTGCGCCCGGGCCCGCGCTACGGATCCTCCCATGGCGTCGGAGCGGCTCCCCTCGAAGGTTATCAAGAGCTCGTGCAGCGCCCCGTGGTCGTAGTCCTCGTCCAGCTCGAGGGAGCGCCGCAGAAGGGCCTCCACGATGTGGAGATCCGCCAGCATCTCGGGGTCGTCCTTGGAAAGCGAGATGGCCGAACCCCAGGAAGCCGCGGTCCAGTAGAGGAGCGGCACGTCCCCCAGGGCGGCGCCGCGCAAGGCGGCCGCGGCGTCGGACCGGAGCGCGGCCTCGAAGCCGGGATGCGTCACCTCCAGCCCCCGGAGCGCATGCCCCCGGGCCCTCAGGTGGAGCTTCCGCGCCCGCGCGCGCAGCGCGGCCGCCGCCTCCAGGTCCCGATCCTCCATCTCGTCGGCGTCCTGCTGGATGAAACCGTACGCGTACTGCGTGAACCCGGAGGCGGCGGCCGTGAGGAGCCCTCGGTGCCGCGGGGTCTGCTCCAGCAGGCTCTCGATCAGCTTCAGGCTGAACGGGAGGGCCTCCCGGATGAGCTCCGGATCGTCGTCGGAGGCGTAGGAGGACCCGGACTCGGCGAGCGCATCTCCCAGCTTGCCGATGGCGAACTTCTTGATGGAGCAGGCGGGAGCGGTCCCCAGGGAGAGGGCCGCGACGAGGAGAAGGACCCTCCGTGGCATCACCCCCGGTTCTCCTGCTTCGTGTCCCGCGCCGCGTCAGCGGCGGCGCGACAGCGCCGTCCGCTGCAACCGGTTGATCCTTACTCTTGGCCGACCATGGAGCAGCCTGCCCTGGGTTCCAGCAAGATTGCTACCCTGGTAACCATATTTTCCTCGCTTCGACTACCTCACATGTGCTTGGGAGTGGGACGGCTTCGCGAGACCGGGTGTAGAAGGCGAGCCCCTTGTAGCCCATGAGGTAGGTGTGCGCGGTCGAGAACCTGAATAGACCACCCACAGCATGCACAACCAGGCCGTTCGGATTTCGGTTCAGTAGTCTCCGGAAATCCTCAGGCTCCACACGGACGATCGCTCCGGACGCCTTGATCGCCTGCGCCACGGCTGCGCCTGCCGCCACAGCAGCTGCTTCGCCACCCACCTTGCTCAACCCTCCTCTGTCTGGCAACGACCTGCGTAACCCGCGGCGGGCGCGCGAAAGCGGCGCACTGCCTCAAACCTCACGCCCGCCGTCGGGTTCACGCAGTAGTGCGGCGGACCCACTTGGATCTCTTCGTTGGCTTTCTCAGGCTTTCTCAGGCCGCCACTTCCACGCTTGCATAGAAATCGACCTGCCGCTTCGTCCTTCTAGGAACGACCGCACGCTGCCGTGGCCGAGGAGACCGCATCCTGTCGGCCTTGAGACCGCGTAAGTGGAGCGCGATGGCTGTCTGGATACGTCGCAGCGCCGTGTCGATCGTCTTGCCCGTGGCGACACATCTGGGAAGATCGGGAACCGAGGCGCCCCAGTCACTCCTTGGATCCTTGTTGATGCGAACGACGTAGCGAAGCTTCCTCACCACTTGACCCCCTTGAGGCCGGCCTGCCGCTTCACGGAACCGAACGTGCCCTTCGGCATGTCGTCACCCAGGTTGCCGCTGACCGTGACCCGGCCCGGCTTCAGGATGCGTGAACTGACCTTGGTCTCCTGTTCCGCCGAACGAACAGGGTCTTATCCGTAGCGCGCCAGCGGTGCGGATAAGAGCCGGTTGAACTGAGCCACTGGGCCTTCGGCCATGGGGATTCTACACCCGTGATGAGGTCACGGGGAGGATGCTCGTGGGTTGTATCGAGGTGCGCGGTGCTCTCTGCTGGGGGGATCGGGGAGGCGCGTGCTTGACAGTATCCGCGGGGGTGGTGTAATACGCTACCCGTTTGCGTTCAACGAGATGCGGATCGTGAAGGCCCCGCGGATCCGCGCGGAGGGAGCCACCTTGAAGGTTCGGATCGCTCTGGGGGCGGCCGCCTGCGCCGCCGCGCTTCTCGCGCAGCCCGCGCGGGCGCAGTCCGCCGAGGCGGGCGACAAGGTCATCAACGCCGAGGGGATAGCCGCCGTAGAGAGGGGCGACGTGCCCGGCGCACGCGATCGGGCGCTCGACGACGCCCTGAGGAAGGCCGTCGAGCAGGCGGTGGGGACGCTCATCGAGAGCGAGACCATGGTCCAGAACTACCAGATCCTGAACGAGTCCATCTACTCGCAGTCGAAGGGGTT
Organism: uncultured Acidobacteriota bacterium; assembly: GCA_964400605.1. Lineage (GTDB taxonomy): Bacteria > Acidobacteriota > Polarisedimenticolia > JACPZX01 > JACPZX01 > CAYNUH01. The sequence continues at coordinate 8,727 of CAYNUH010000001.1, forward strand.
CGTCCGCACCTACAAGATCGTCTCCGAGAAGCAGGACGGCCCGCTCTACCGCGTGAACGTGGCGGCCACCGTGGCGGTGGGGAACGTGAAGGGCGACCTCCAGTCGCTGGGGCTGCTCATCCAGAGGATGCGCAAGCCCCGCGTCATGGTGATGATCCCGGAGGAGAACATCCTCGACCACGGCTGGTGGTGGCACTGGATGGGGAACATCGGCACCGTCGAGACGGCGTTGATCAAGGCGCTCAAGGCCAAGGATTTCACCGTCATGGACTCCACCACGGTGCGGAAAAGCATCGACAAGGAGGCCGCGCTGAAGGCCGTCGAGGGGGACAACGCCGCGGCCCAGGCCATCGCCCAGCAGACGGGAGCCGAGGTCCTGATCACGGGCCACGCCATCGCGCAGCCCGCGGGGAACGTGGGCGGCTCTCAGATGGTCTCGTACCAGGCCAGCGTCAACGCAAGGGCGATCAAAGCCGACACGGGGGAGATCCTCGCCACGTCTTCCGGATCAGGAAAGGCCGTGCACCTCAACGCCACGGCCGGAGGCAACGAGGCCCTGCGCCAGGCCGGGTCCATGCTGGTGGGTGACCTGATCTCGCAGATCACGACCCAGTGGGCCAAGGAGGCCTCGGGGACCCGGATGGTGGCGCTCTCGGTCTCGGGCGTGTCGAAGGACCTGGTGGACGATCTGGTGGCCGAGATGAAGGCGAGCGTGCGCGGCGTGGCGGACGTATTTGAGAGGGAGTACGCTCAGGGCGTCGCGAGGCTCGACGTGGACTTCAAGGGCGACGCCGAGACACTGTCGAAGTCGCTCCGGTCGCTGGCGGTGGGAGGCGGCCGGCTGGAGGTGACGGCCGTCACGCCCAACAAGGTGGACGCCCGGTTCGTGCCGGCGGGGCCGTGACGGCGGGCGCGGGAGCGCTTCCCGGCGGCGACTCAGGCCGCGGTAGCATCGATAAAGTCATGGGAGGGACGACGGCCATGGTTCGTATATCCTCTGGGTTCTCAGCCGCGGCGCGGGCGGTGGCGCTGACGTTGGCCACCGTGACGGTGCTCTGGGTCGCTGGCGCGCCCGCCGCGTTCGCGCAGCAGAAGAAGCCGCGCATCGCCGTGCTGCCCTTCGACTCCAGCCACATCTCGAGCTCCTACGCCCACCTCTCCACCAGCGTCGTGAACGGGATGTTCGAGACCGAGCTGGTGAAGACGGGGAAGTTCGTCGTCATCGAGCGCAAGCGCCTCGAGGCGGTTTTGCAGGAGCAGGGGCTGGGTCTGACGGGTGCCGTGGACGCCTCCACCGCCGTGAAGGTGGGCAAGATCCTCGGCGTGGAGCTGGTCCTGGTGGGCGACATCACCAAGCTCGGCGTCAAGCAGGCGGGCGGCAGCACGGGGATCTTCGGGGGCGTGGGGTTGTCGAAGAACACGCTCGAGGGAGGCCTCGACGTGCGTCTCGTCAGCACGCAGACAGCCCAGATCGTCTTCGCCGAGAACGAGTTCAACGCCGATTCTTCGTTCAAGGGCCAGTTCCGGAGCTCGAGCGGGGGAACCGACTTCGACGAGACGAAGATTGACAAGGTCTTCCGCCCCTGCGTGGAGCGGCTCGCGAAGAAGATGGCCGATAAGGCCGCCGAGGTCGTCGGCGAGATGCGCGGCGCCGGGGGTCTCACCCCCAAGATCGCCAATGTGGTCGGCCCCAAGATCTACCTGAACATGGGCGCGGCCGAGGGGATCAAGGTGGGCGACACCTTCGAGGTGTTCCGTCAGGGGGAGGAGATCCGCGACCCGGACACGGGCGCGGTGCTCGACGTCGAGGTGACCCTCATCGGGAAGATCATCGTCACCGAGGTGAAGGAGAAGGTCGCCATCGCCAGCGCCCAGAGCGGCGCCGGGTTCGAGAAGGGCGACGTCGCGAAGCCGCCGAAGTCCTGACCCCGGAGACGTGAGCGGATGGGCCTCACCCTCGCCAACCTGCTCACCGTCCTCCGGATGGCGCTCATCCCGTTCTTCCTCATCGCCGTCACATCGAACCGGAGCGGCCCGGCGCTCGTCATCTTCGCCGTCGCGGGCGCCACCGACCTCCTCGACGGCATCATCGCGCGCATGTGGCGCCAGAAGACGGCGCTCGGCGCCATCCTCGACCCCGTGGCGGACAAACTTCTGTTGACCGCCGCCTTCGTCATCCTGTGCATGCCCGACCATCCGAGGGCCTTTCCCGATTTCACGCTCCTGAACCGGATCCCCATCACCGTGACCATCCTCTCCATCAGCCGCGACGTGATGATCTCTCTCATCGCGGGTGTTCTCTACGTGGCCGCCGGGAAGACCTCCTTCGCGCCCACGCTTCTGGGGAAGCTGACCACGACCGTGCAGATCCTTACCGTCGTCTCCGTCCTCATCTTCAACTACCAGGAGGTCCGATCCGACGTGGTCCTCCCGGTCCTGACCCGCCTGACCGTGGCGCTGATCCTCCTGAGCGGACTGCATTACATCTACCACAACATGCAGCGGGGCGGCGAGACGGGCGGGGGCGGGACGCCGCGGTGACCGGGATCATCACCGACCGCCGCACCCGGGCCGTCCTGCTGGGCGCGCTGGCGATCCTGGTGCTCGTGGGCGCCTACGTGGCCCGCAACGTCCTCGTACCCTTCGCCCTCTCCGCCGTCATCGCCTACGTCCTCGATCCGGCCGTGGATGGCCTGGCGCGGCGGAGAATCCCGCGGACCTGGGGGATCGTCCTGCTCCTGGGGGCCGTCGCGACGGTGGCGGCCGGCATCGTCGCTCTGGTCGTGCCCGAGATCGGCCGCCAGATTGACCTCTTCCTGGGGCGCCTTCCGGGGTACATGAGCACGCTCAAGGAGCGGTTCGCGCCGCTCTACGCCTCGCTACGGGAGCGCTACCCCGATCAGGTGGATGCGCTGCAGGCCAGGGCTCTGGCATCGCTCAACGACCTGCTGCCGCGGCTGATGGAGCCCCTTCTCGCCGCCGTTCAGGTGGCTGTGGGGAGCGCGTTCGGAACCGTCCTCTGGCTGGTGAAGGTTCTCTTCGTTCCCGTGTTCACCTTCTATCTCCTGAAGGACTTCCCGGCCATCCGAGGCGGGATCATCTCGCTCGTCCCCGTGCCGTCGCGGGCGGGCTTCGTCGCCAAGTGGGACGAGATCGATCGGGTCCTCCGCCGGTGGCTGAGAGGCCAGCTGACCGTCTCGGTCATCCTCGCCGTCATCTTCGCCGTCGGCCTCCCGCTCATGGGAGTGCCGCTCGGACTGCTGCTGGGTCTTCTCGGAGGGCTCGGGAACATCGTGCCGTACCTGGGGCTGGTCCTCGGGATGCTGCCCGCGATGCTGCTGATCCTCCTTGACTCGGGGTCGTGGGTCGGCGTCGTGGGAGTGGGCGCCCTCTTCGCGGCGGCCCACTTCGTAGAGGGGACGGTGATCTCCCCGCGGATCGTGGGGGAAGGGGTGGGCCTCAGGCCCGTTGTCGTGCTGCTGGCCGTCCTCGTCGGCGGGGAGATCTTCGGCTTCGCCGGCCTCCTCATGGCCGTGCCCGTGACGGCCGCCGCGATGGTCTTCGTGCGCGACGCACGGCGCGCGTACGAGGCCTCCGGCTATTTCCTGGGCACGGGGCCGCGCCCCCCGGCCCGGCTGCCGCTGCGGCGCCGCCGCCCGGTGGCCTAGCCTCCAGCCGTGGATTCCATCACTCTCGCCGCTCTGGAATACGAAGGACTCAAGGGGCTCCTCGCCCCGCGGCTCAGGAGCCCACTCGGCCGCGTTGCGCTCTCCGCCCTCGCCCCATCGGCCGATCCCGCCGAGGTCGCCGTGAGGCGCTCGCGGGCCGTGGAGGCGCTCGCCTATCTGCGCGAGTTCCGGGCACCCGCCCCGGGCGAAGTGGAGGACCCCGAGGCCATCCTCGCCGTCCTGGAGCCGGAGGGCGCCGTGCTCGATCCCGTCGAGATCGCGCGTCTCACGACGGTGATCCGATCGGGTATCTCGTTTCGCGACGAGATCGCCGCGGTGAGGAGCCGCTTTCCGCGTCTGTGGGACGTGGCGGGGGCCATCCCCGCGCTGAAGCCGCTCCTCGCCGACCTCGCGGGGAAGATCTCTCCCGAAGGGAAGGTCGAGAACCACGCCTCGCTTGATCTTCAAGCGATCCGCGACCGTGTCGCGGCGCTGGAAGGCCGGCTCCACCGACTCATGCGCTCGATGCTCGACAATCAGGCTATCCGCGGCGCCATCCAGGACGCCTTCGTCACCGTCCGGAGCGGGAGGTTCGTCATCCCGGTGCGCGTGGAGGCGCGCCGCGAGGTGGCCGGTATCATCCATGGATCCTCATCCACCGGCGCCACCGTTTTCGTGGAGCCGATGGAGGCGGTGGAGCTCAACAACGAGCTGGTCACGCTGCGCGACGAGGAGGAATCCGAGATCAGGAGGATCCTCGCCGCCCTGTCGGGGAGGCTGCGATCCCATCTCGCGGAACTCCGGACTTTGCTCCGCACGCTGGGGGAGGCGGACCTGCTCGGCGCCTGCGCCCTCTTCGCGCGCGACTTCGACTGCGAGCCCGCGGAAGCGGGAGATCGCATCGTCCTCCACGCGGCGAGGCACCCTGTGCTGCAGGCGGCTCTCGACTCTCGAGGCGGCCTGATCATTCCGCTCTCGCTCGAGGTCCGATCGGGAGGGCAGGTGCTGATCCTCTCGGGGCCGAACACCGGCGGGAAGACGGCCGCGCTCAAGACCATCGGCCTGCTGGCGTTGATGAACCAGAGCGGGATGTTGCTGCCGGCATCGAGGGCCGTGCTGCCGGTTTTCGCGCAGGTCCTGGCGGACGTCGGCGACCGTCAGTCGATCACGGAGGATCTCTCGACCTTTTCGGCGAGGATGCTCCGTGTCGCCGAGATGAGCCGGGATTCCCGCACCCCCGCGCTGGTTCTTCTCGACGAGGTCGGAGCCGGGACAGATCCGGAGGAGGGGGGCGCGCTGGCGGTGGCCATCGTGGATCACTTCCGCCGCCGCGGCGCGTGTGTCATCGCGACGACGCACCATGCCGCGCTCAAGGTGTACGCCGAGGTGACCGAAGGGGCTGCCAACGCCTCGATGGAGTTCAATGAGGCCGCCCGGGCGCCGACGTTCCGGCTGATTGCGGGCCTGGCGGGCCGAAGCGGCGGCATCGAGATGGCGGGCCGGGTGGGGCTCCCGGAGGAGATCCTCGACGCGGCGCGAAGCCGGCTGAGCGAGGCTCACCGGCTCGTGGACTCGTACCTCGCGCGCCTGCACGCGCTGGTGGAGGCGCGCCAGACCGAGGAGGCGCGGGCCCGCGCCTCCCGTGAGGCGCTTGACGCCGAGCGCTCCGAGGCGAGCGAGCGCGCCCGGCAAGAGGAGGCCGATCTCAGGCGCTCCTACCAGGACGCCATGGATGCGGCGCTGGCTCGGATAGGGGACGCGGCGAAGGAGATCGTGACTCAGGCGCGAGACCGCGCGGTCGAGCTTCAATTGAAGAGCGAGACGCGAAAGGCCGTGAAGGAGACGGTGGAGAGATTGCGCTCGGAGGTGCCCCCCCCCGCGCCGAAGCACCTCAGGCCGGAAGACGTCGCCGTGATGAGGGAGCGTGCGGCTTGGGACGCCTTTGGAGTCGGGGCGGTGGTCCGCGTGCCGGCGCTCGGCGCCACGGGCACCGTCCAGTCCGTTGATGCGAGGCGCGGGCGGGCCGACATCCTGGTGCGCGGCAAGAGGATGACGCTTACGCTCGAGGACTGCGAGCTGGTATCGGCCCCGGGCGCCGCCGCGGCAGGCGCCCGGCGCGCGCCGGCCGTGCTGCCGAAAGGGATCTCCATGAGCACGGGCGCCAAGTCGAAGGTTCCCGCCGAGATCAAGCTGATCGGGATGACCGTCGAGGAGGCGACCGGCCTTCTCGACAAGTTCCTCGATGACGCCGTCCTCGCGGGCCACCGCGAGGTGCGGATCGTCCACGGCCACGGCACCGGCCGGCTCCGCTCCGCCGTGGCGTCGTTCCTCTCGGATCACCCCCACGTCGAATCCCACCGGCCCGCCGACGCGAGGTCCGGTGGCACCGGCGCCACCGTGGCGGTGCTGAAGGGATAGCGCGGGCGCAGATGGTCCGTGCGCCGCGGCATGCCGCTCTGCTAGCATGAGGGCGTCCCACTGGACTCGGGGAGGGAAGAGAACCCCGATGCCGCACCGAAGGGGCCGCGCGCGGGCGCACCCCGCGCTGGGGGAGGAGGGCGCGCCGCCGATGATCTGGGCCGGGAGCGGACTTTCGCAGCAGTCCGACGGCGTGAGGGCGGCCGAGGAGGCCGCCTCCGCCGCCATGTCCGCCTCGACCATGAAGAAGGCCGGCCTCGTCTTCTTCTTCGCCACGGCGGACCACGCGGACAAGTATCCCGAAATGCTCGCCGCCGTGCGGAGGCGCACCGGGTGCGGCAACCTGGTGGGGTGCTCGGGCGCGGGTGTCCTCACATCCGAAGGAGAGATCGAGGGCGAGGAGGGCGTCGCCGTCCTCGCGCTGGGCGCCGACCACGCCGCCGCGGTCCCTTTCCTGGTGCAGAACTTGAAGAGCCGCGACCGCGAGGCGGGCCGCGAGATCGGCCGTCTCGTCGCCCCCTACCGGAAGGGCGACTCGCTCCTGGTCCTTCTGCCCGACACGTTGAACTGCAACCCCGAGGCGCTCTTCGCCGGGATCTCCGACTCGCTGGGGGACGTCCCCATCGTGGGCGGGGGGGCCGCCGACGACGGCTCCGGGAAGGCCACGTACCAGATGTGCGGAGGCCAGGTCGTCTCCAACGCCGTCACGGGGGTGCTCCTGACCGGCTCCCTCTCCTCGTCGATCGGGGTGACGCAGGCCTGCTGCCCCATCGGCTCCCTGCTGACCGTCACCGCCGTGGAGGGCAACGTCATCGAGAGCCTCGACGGCCGCCCCGCGCTCGAGGCGCTCGCCGAAGCTCTGGGTCCGTCGCTGGCGGGGGACCTGAACCGGCTCGCCGGCTTCATCTTCGTCGGCTTCCCCGTGGAGGACCTTCCCCCCGGCGCGCCTCTCGATCGCGGCGGCTACATCGTGCGCAACATCATCGGCATCGACCCCGACTCGGGCGCTCTCAGCGTGGGCAAGGAGGTCTCCCGCGGGGACACCGTCTCCTTCGTCGTGCGGGATCCCGTGGGAGCCCGGGAGGATCTCAAGGCGATGCTCGACGAGGAGGCGGCCGTCGGCGCGGTGGCCACGCCCCGGCTCGGGCTGTACTTCAACTGCTGCGCCCGGGGTTCGAGCCTCTACGGCATGGGCGGCATCGATACGGCGTTCATACGGAGGGCCTTCGGGCCGCTGCCCGTCGCGGGGTTCTTCGGCTTCTGCGAGATCGCCTCCATGAGGGGTGTGGCCCGATTGCACAACTACACCGGCGTGATGACCCTGATCTCCGAGATGGCGCCGGGAACGGGGGGAGAGACGCTCCAGTGATGCGCCTCGTCGAATGCGTCCCGAACTTCTCGGAAGGCCGGGACCGGGACGTCATCGATCGCATCGGCGCCGAGGTGGAGACGGTTGCGGGGGTCCGGCTCCTGGATGTCGATCCCGGGGCGGCCACGAACCGTACGGTGGTCACCTTCGCCGGGCCGCCCGACGCCGTCGCGGAGGCCGCCTTCCGCGCGATTCGCCGAGCCGCCGACCTCATCGACATGGCGCGCCACCACGGAGAGCACCCGCGTATCGGCGCCACCGACGTCTGCCCGTTCGTCCCCCTCTCGGGCGTCACCATGGCCGACTGCGTCGAGATCGCGCGGCAGGTGGGGAGGCGCGTGGGAGAGGAACTGGGGATCCCGGTCTACCTCTACGAGCACGCCGCCTCGCGTCCCGAGAGGAAGACTCTCTCCGACGTCCGGCAGGGTGAGTACGAAGCGCTCGCCGAGCGGCTGAAGGATCCCGGCTGGAAGCCCGACTTCGGCCCGGCCGTCTTCAACCCGCGCTCGGGGGCCACGGTCATCGGGGCGCGGGAGTTCCTCATCGCCTACAACGTGACGTTGAACACGAAGGACCGCCGCCTCGCCCAGGAGATCGCGTCGAACATCCGCGAGACGGGCCGCGTGAGGAAGGGCCCCGACGGCAAGCCGCTCAAGGATGCCTCGGGCGGCGCGGTCCGGAGCCCTGGCGCGCTGAAGGCGGCGAGGGCGACGGGGTGGTACATCGCCGAGTACGGCCGCGCGCAGGTGTCGATCAACCTCACGAACTACCGCGTCACGCCGCCGCACGCCGCTTTCGAGGAGGTCTGCCGCCAGGCGGAAGCGCTCGGGCTGAGGGTGACGGGAAGCGAAGTGGTGGGGCTGATACCGCTGGAAGCCGTGCTGATGGCAGGCCGCTACTACCGCGCCCGGCAGGGGAAGAGCCCTGCGGCCCCCGCGCGCGATCTCGTCGATCTGGCGATCCAGTCCCTCGGCTTCAACGACGTGGCTCCCTTCGACCCGGCCAGGAAGATCATCGAGTACCGCGTTCGCGATCGCAGCGCCGGCTTCGCGGGACGGTCGTTGGGCGCCTTCGTGGATGAGATCTCGGCCGACACCCCGGCTCCCGGCGGCGGATCGGTCGCGGCGCTCTGCGGAGCGGCGGCGGCCGCGCTGGCGGCGATGGTGGCCGGGATCACGTACCTTCGCAGGGACGCCGAAGCGCACCGCGATGCGCTGGCGGCGCTCGGGGAGCGATCGCAGGCTCTCAAGGAGAGGCTCCTCGGCGCCGTCCAGGAGGACGCCGATGCCTTCGAAGCCATGATGGCGGCCCGGAGGCTCAAAGGTTCCACGCCGGACGAGAAGGCCGCCCGCGACGAGGCGGTGCTTCACACCACGGTGCGCGCCATCGAGGCGCCGCTTTCGGTGATCCGGGGCGCGGCGGAGGTCCTGGCCGTGTCGTCCGAGTTGGCGGTCCTCGGCGCCGCCGCCGCGTTGAGCGACGTGGGCGTCGCCGCGCTCACGGCGCTCGCGGCCGCCGAGGGAGCCTTCGACAACGTCGTCATCAACCTTCCGGGCCTGAGCGACGCGGCCCGGGCCGCCTCCCTTCGCCGCGAGGCGGAGAGACTCCTCGGTGAAGCCAGGAAGACCGCCGCCTCCATCCGCGAGAAAGTGGATCGGGAGCTGCGGGCGGCCAGCATGTGATCCGAGGACGGCCCGCGGCGGGCGCGGCGGCGTCTGTCCTGTTCGGCTTCATCGCCGGCGGCGCCCCGCCGGCCCCCTCATCGCCCGCTCCTGCAACCTCCCACCCGCCCCAGGCCGCGGTCCAAACCCAACCCCCGCCTGCCGTGGCGCTCGCCGCATCCGGCCGCATCCATCTGGAGTTCGACGCGCGTGTCCCCGAGGACCTGGTCCGCCTGGTCGAAGGGAAGATCATCGACGACGACTCGCTCGATGCCTGGGTCGATCTGCCGGGGAACGCGGAGCTGCTCCGCCTCGGCGCCTCGCGTGGCGATCTGGACCGCGAGGAACTCAGGGAGAACCTGTGGCACTCGATCCTGGGGCACCGCTCCCGGCGCGGCACGGGCCTCGGGAGCCTGGCCTTCGATCCGCTCGCCGACCTCACGGAGATGATCGGGGAGTTGAGGACCCGCGAATCGGAGATCGCTCGCCGCGTGGCCGAGCGTGTCGAGTCGTACCTGCCGGAGGAGGCGCCGGAGATCCATGCCGTGGTGAGGCTGCACCTGGGCGGGACGTGGGACGCCCGCGCCCCCGACGACATCTATCTCAATCTGTCGCTCTTTCACTCTTACGCGCCCCCATGGTTCGACGCGGTGGAGGCGCTGATCGCCCACGAGGTCACCCACCTGGTCCACCGCCGGCTCGATGGCCCGCCGGACGGCGCCGACGCGCCCGAGGGACTCTTCGCGGTGGCGCTGGCGCAGATCCACTCCGAGGGGATCGCGCGGCAGGTCGGGCACGGACTGTTCGACGGGCAGGCTCCCCCGGGGACATACGCAGCCTTCGCGCTGCGCCGGGAGAACGATGGTCTGGCCGGCTTCGCCGACGCCCTGGGGCGGGCCGATGACCTCAGGCGGACGTGTCTCGTGCTCAAAGACACCGCAACCTGCCGGAGGAGGATCGTCTCCGGGCTGTGGCAGGGAGGCGACACGTATGCCGCGGGCCACGGCATGGCGCAAGCCATCGAGAGCGCGCTCGGGCGCAGGACTCTCGCCTCCACGTTGAGCGCCGGGGCGGCACGCTTCTTCGAGCTTTACGCGCAGGCCACACGGATGCTGCCAGGCCTGCCGCCGCTCGGGGATGAGTTCGAGAAGAGCCTCCCTGCCGCCGCCTCGTACCTGGCGGCACGGCGCGAGGCGTGGCTTCTGAGGAAGGAGGCGCGCGACGCACACCTGCGGGGCGACTACCAGGCGGCGGAGGCGGCGCTGCGCAGGCTCATCTCCCGCGACGATCGCGATCCCACCGCCGCCTACAACCTGGCCTGCGCGCTGGCCAGGCAGGGGAACTCTGAAGGCGCCGTCGAGTGGCTTGAGCGCGCCGTGGGCCTCGGCTACGCCGACCGAGGGCACATGGAATCCGACCCCGATCTCGACTCGCTGCGCGGCGCCAAGGCCTACCGGCGCCTCGTGGAGACCATGGGGACGGCGGCCGTCAGGTCCCGGGCGCGGACGGCGGAGTAGGGCGCGTCGCGCCAGCCGGACAGGACGGGCTTCCGAAGCTACGCCTTCGGCCCCTTGAAGATCGAGCGGAGGCGGCCGGCGCGGCCGACACCTTCCTCGGCCTTCTTCCGGCCCAGCTCCTGAAGCGCCTCCTCGTTGACCGGCTCCCACTCGAGCACCTTTTCGAACAACTCCGCCGCCCGCCGGGCGAGCCCTCCGGCTTTGTAGACGCGGGCCAGGTGCTGATAGGCCGCAACACCGCTCGGGTTCAGCTCGATGGCTTTCAGGAGGCTCTGCTCGGCCTTCTTGCGCCACCGCGGGTTCTTGGTCTCCACGATGCCGAGGTGGAGCCAGTACTCGTGCTTGGAGGGATCCATCTGGCATGCCGTCTCCAGAAGGCGTAGCGCGTCGTAGAACTCTTCGCCGTCAAGGTGTTTGCGGGCGCGCTGGTAGCTTTCCCTCGCCTGCGCCACAAGGTCGGCGTCGGGAGGGCGCGGTCCGGCCGCCTGCTCGGCCAGGTGGCGATCGTACTCGGGGCGCTCCTTCTCATCCGTCAGCGTGTTGTAGGCATCTGTCGTGGCGGCGAACATCGCCTCGATCTCGGGGAGAAGGTCCTCGAACTCGCCGCGCCGGTACCGGTCGGGATGAAAGATCTTCGCGATGCGGTAGTAGGCGCGGCGCACGGCGTTCTCGTCCGCGTTGCGCGCCACGCCGAGAATGCCGTAATGATCGGCGCCGCGGCACTCCGCGATCCGCTTCTCGACGCGCTCGCGGTCGGGCGCGGAAGAGGGGCCCGCGGCCCCGCCTCCGGCGGGGGAAGTGCCGAGCGCGGCCGCCGTGGTGCGCTTCAGAAAGGCGTCGAGATCGGCAACCCTCCGCTGCGGAGCCGGCGGGGGAGCCGGCCCGCCGGGAGGAGGAGAGCCTCCTGCCGCGGGCTCTGCGGATGGGGGGGGGCCGATGATGCGGCCGGAGGCGTCCGATATCCTCGATGCGTCGGCGAGGATCTCGACCCCCGGCGCGACGAGGAGCCCCGCGGCCACGAGACCGTACAACGCTGCCAAGGTCTCTCTCTCGCCGAGCGGACTCACGGCGAGGATCTCCAGAAGCGTCAGCGTCCCGTCGCACCTCGAGAGCAGGAACCCTTCCGAAGGGCCCAGGCTCAGACGGGGCAGGACGGAAGGCGGCGCCGTGTTCGGCCTGATCTGGCACGAGGGTGCGATCTGCGAGCGCACCCAGTCCGGGTCGGCGGCGGCCCTTGCGATGTCGAGGATGAGATCGCCCGCGTTCAGCGAGGCCGCGGCGACGCCGGGCCCGGAAGCATCGTCCGGCGCGCCCGCGAGAAAGGCCGGACCCTCCGTCGAGGAAAGCGCCGCCGTGAGGATCTCCCGCGCACGGTCCCTCAGGTCGCCCTGGAGGGGGGCGGCGGAGACGACGGCGCCGGGCGCCTCACACGAACCGCCTTCGCCGATCTCCCGCGTGAGGGCGCCGCCCCGAAACACGAGGACGCCTCCTCCCGGCCCGTGCGCCACGAGGCTTCCCGTGGCGGCCGCCCTCTGAATCCCCGCGAGGACGGCGATGGCCTTCCCGAGGTTCGCCGCCGGGTCCGGGCCGGTCATCGCGCCGCTTCGGGCGAAGGGCCCGCCTGTGGGAGCGTCCGGATCCATGAGGCGAGGAATGACTCGTACGTGGATCCCGTGGCCGACGTGAAGGCGGCGTCGAGATCGCTGCCGTGGCCGAGCGCCTCGAGGAGATCCAGAAGATGGGAGACAGACCAGGTCTCGAGGAAGTGCTCCACCAGCGAGAGCGCGAGGGGGTAGGAGAACTCTCCAGCCAGGTCCTGCGGCGATGCCGCCGCGTAACGGCGCGCGAGGTCGCGATCGTGACGCCGCGCCGTCTTCCCTTCGACCCGCTGCGCAATCCCCTCCTGGAGCCACCGGGGGCAGTTCCCGCGCGTCTTGTGGTACACGATGCAGTGCGCCAGCTCGTGCGTGAAGACGCTGCCCGCAGCAGCCGTCAGGCGCGTCAGCCCGCCGATGGGGATGCGGATCTGCCCGTCGAACAGGCCGCCCACCCACCGCGGCGATTCGGTGACGTCGTAAAACGCCTCGCGCGAATACAGGGTGACGATGATGACCGAGGCGGGATAGACATTGAAGCGCGAGGTCAGGTCCGCGTAGGCCGACTCCAGGTGGTCCAGGATCTCGCGGCCGAGCGCCTCGGAAGCCTTCTCGCCGTCGTACTTCAGGGTGAAGTGGGGTGCGTCGGAGCGGTAGAAATCCTGCTCGACGTCCTGCTCCTTCCTCGCCTTCGCGAGCCGTGCGGCGACGTCGCCGTCGGGCCGCTTCTCGAGCGATCGCTCCCACAGCTCGATGGCCTCCGGCAGGCGATCGCTTCGGTAGGCCACCTCCGCCAGCAGAGCGAGGGCGGAGGGCTCCTCGGCGCGCACGGCCAGGGCGTCCTGGATGAGGTCCTCCGCCTCGCTGTTCCTCCCCTGCGTCATCCTCACGCGCGCGAGGTTGAGGAGGGGGGCGGTGAGGTCCGGATCGTTGTCGGCGGCGAGCCGGTAGCGTGACTCCGCGGCGTCGAGATCGCCGGCGCGGGCGGCGGCGTTGCCGAGGAGCGTGTGCAGGATGGCGGCCTCTTTGCGGACCGCATCCTCATTCACGCCGGCACGCCCCATGGAAGCCTCGAGAACCCTCAGGCGGGCCAGCCAGGCTTCCGGATCGCCTCCGGCCGGAACGAGCCCTGGCAGAGGCGCCGGCGCTTGGGGCGCGAGGACGGCGGGCGGTGACGGACGGGATCGCCGGCGCGGGCCGTCCGTGAGCGCGATGCCCGAAGGAGCTTGCGTCGCCGTGGCTTCGATGCGCTCGACCTGGTTCTTCGGGATGCCGATGATCCCTCCCGCGCGCCGGTAACGGATCTCTCCGTCCTGCTCCCACCATTGATCCACGCTGACGGAGGATCCGGACTTCAGATGGATCACGTCCGCCGCGACGGGGAGCGCGAGCACAAGGCTCAGCGCCGCGACGGCGAGGCGGCAGGCTCGTGCACCGGACGGAGGCGCACCGGACGTTTCGGCCCGATTGAGGGGCCCCCGGCGCTGGTCCGCGTCAGAGGGGCGCAACGAATGGAGGGCTGGGGTCCTTGAGAAAAGCGGACGGGAGGCCCGAGCGGGCCTTGAGAGCCGCGTCGCGGCTGGCATAGGCACCCCACAGCAGCCGGTAGCAGGACTGGCCTCTGTAGGTGGCCGGCAGGATGAAGATCTGCGATGGCTCACGTGTGGACCCGATCGAGCGCGACACCGTCTGTGGCTCACAGGCGAGAGCAAGCTGGACAGTATACAGCCCCTTTCGCCCACCGATGGCTGACCGGAAGCGGCTTGCGGCCTCCTGGAGGCTCCCCTGCTGGATGAGGCGCCTTCCCTGCTGGTAGAGGCCGGGCGAAAAGATAGGGCCGGTCCCGGCGGAGGCAAGCGCAAGGGTTCGGGCCGGCTTCCGCGCCGGGGCCGGCTCGCGCGGCTCGGCTGTGGCGATGGAGGCGGCCGCGAGGGGGCCGGAGCTCACGGATCGGCCGGAGGGAGGCGTGACCGCGGCGGGAATCGACTCCGTCAGGGAGGCCGGGGCGACGCTCGGGCCCGAGCGGACGGGGCCCGGCTCGGGGGTGAAGGCCGCCGGAGCCACGACGTCCACCGGCCCGGCTGCGGCTCCGTCACTCCTGGGGAGGTCGCCCGTGTCTTCACCTCCGCTTCCGGCGATGAGAATCAGCGCCGCGGCGAGGCCGAAGACGGCGGCCGCGCCGCCGCCCCACCTTGCCCAGCGCCTCACATCACCGGTTGAACGCGGTTCGACGGAGGGCTGGTAGACCCAGGGCGGCGGTTCCTTCGGTTCATCGTCCGCCGCGCCCTCCAGTCCGGCGGCCTCCTCCTCCCCGAAGTCCTCGAGGGGCTCACCGGCGCCCTCGGAGCCGATCTCCACGGCGGCCGCCGCCAACTCGATCGCCTCGTGCTCTTCGTCCTCGGGAACGGCCATCGGGGCGAAGGGCGCGTCGCCGGCGATCCCCTGGGGCGCCTCGTCATCATCTGCGGATCCGCCGAGCGAGTGGATGGCGTCTTCGATCTCTTCGTCTCCGAGATGGGCCGCGCCGGCGTGCTCGACCCTGATGGAAGCGGGCGCGGGGAAGGGTGCGACGGGGATGCCCGGCTTGAGTTCCAGGACCGGCTCGCGCCCGCCCCCTTCACCGTCGCCATTATCGAGGCCGTCCAGGTCGGGCGATGGCGGCGCGGGGGGCAGCGCGGCCTCGGGAGCCGCAGCAGGGGGCCGCGCGACCTGGATGATCGGCTCGCTCTCTTCGGGAAGGGAGGCCGGCTCCGGCTCGAGCCGTCTCTCCGCGACCGAGCCTACGGGCCGTGTGCCCGAATGGTCGTCTTCATGGTGAGCGGGCGCCCTCTCAATCACGGCGACGCGGGCGGCGGCCCTTATCCCTCCCGGAGGTGTCGCCACGACGGGGACCGTCTCGAAGTCGTCGGGCGGCGAGAGGGGAAGCAGCGGCGCCTTCTCGCGGGCGGCCGCCTGATCGGTGCTCCAGCCGGTGCGGCGGCGCGTGGGAGGCTTTTCGGGCGGCGCCGTGAGGGGCGCCGGAGGCGCGGCGGCGGCCCCCTCGACGCTCCGCGCGAGACCGAGCACCTTGAGCCCGGCGAAGGCGGCCGAGATCAGGAAGTCGGGCAGTGGTGAGAAGGCGCAGATGTCCGCGATGGTCCGGGTGCCGTCGGCCTTCCCCATCAGTCCCACGATCTCGACGGGCAGGCTCAACGAAGCGCGCACCAAGTCATCAGGGCGCACGACGAGGACGGCGTCCAGCGAGCCGATTTCGTCGAGCACGCGGCCCCGGTCGCCGGAGGCCATGAGCCCCTCCAGCACAAGGTCGCGCGGATCGATCTTGAGGTTGGGGGTGCCGTGGGGGATGGCTCCGGGCGAGACCTCGTAGCGGCCCTCGCGCCACGTGAAGAGGCTCAGCACCAGCGCCGTGACGCGCTCGCGCTCGGCCTCCTGCAGCTCGCGTGCCGTGAGGAATCCGAGCTCCAGGAGCATCTGCCGCGCCTGCCCCGGGCCCGCCTTCTCCTCGGCGAGGCGCCACTGATCGGGGCGGAGGATGCCGCGGTTGATCAGGTGCACGCGGATCGACTCCTCGGAGTCGTCCGATGCGGCCCAGGCCACGCGGCCCCGCTCGAAGAGGATCTCCTTGGAGACGGTGACGCCGGGGCGCCGCGCGGCGCGCGCGCGAAACGACCCGGTGAACCCCTGCGCCCAGAGCCGGGCGAGAAGCCGGGCGAATCGAAGGGTTTCTGTCGGCCCGCCTGGTGCCTCTTCCGCTGTGCTCATCCGCCGTCGCGCCGCATCCGCTTCCGCATCGTCAGCATCATCAGGCGGGCCCGATTATACGGGCGCGCCGGGAGAGAGTCAATGGAACCCGCGGAAAAGAGCGTGATAGACTGAACAGTCCAGAGACGCCGGGAACGTCCGGCCGGTTGCGCATGCCCCCCACCCGACCCGTCGGCCCAGGAAGCCCCCACACCCCCGCCGGTGATCTCCTGATCGTCGGCAGCGGTGTGGCGGGGCTGCGCGCCGCCATCGAGGGGGCGCGGGCCGGCCTGCGCGTGATGCTCCTCACGAAGGACACCGCCGCCGACAGCAACACCGAAAAGGCCCAGGGAGGGATCGCCGTCGCGTTGAGCGACGAAGACGAAGTCGGCCTCCACCACCGGGACACCATCGCGGCGGGCGACGGCCTCTGCGACGAATCCGCGGTGCAGGTGCTGGTGGAGGAGGGGCCCCGCTACATCACGGAGCTGATCGGCTGGGGTGCCCAGTTCGATCGTGAGGGAGCGCGCCTCGCCTTCACCCGGGAGGGAGCCCACAGCGCCCGCCGGGTGCTGCACGCCGCGGGCGACTCCACCGGACAGGAAATCGTCCGCGCCCTGCTCGCCACGGCCGCCGCTCTGCCCGGCATCGCCTTCCTCCCCCGGACGTACACCGTGGACCTCGTGGTCGAGAACGGCCGCTGCGCGGGGCTGCTGTGCCTTGACGAGGCGGCCGGGGCGCTTTCCGTGGTCCGGGGCGCCGTGCTGCTGGCCACGGGCGGGTGCGGGCAAGTCTACCGGGAGACGACCAACCCTCCGCAGGCCACGGGCGACGGCATCGCCATGGCCTATCGCGCGGGGGCGTGGGTCCGTGACATGGAGTTCGTGCAGTTCCACCCGACGTCGCTGGCGGTGCCCGGGGCGCCGAGGTTTCTCCTCTCCGAGGCGCTGAGGGGGGAGGGGGGCTACCTCCGCGATCAGACGGGGCGGCGGTTCATGCTCGAAGTGGACCCGGAGCGCGCCGAGCTCGCTCCCCGCGACGTCGTCGCGAGGGCCATCGCCCGGGGGATGACCGAGTCCGGAAGCGCGCACGTCTTCCTCGACCTCACGCATCTCGACCCCAGCTTCCTGGCGCGCCGGTTTCCCCGCATCCACCGCACCTGCCTGAGCTTCGGCGTGGACATCGCGAAGGTACCGATCCCGGTCAGCCCCAGCGCCCATTACATGATGGGCGGCGTGGCGACGGATCTGTGGGGGAGGACGTCGCTTCCGGGGCTGTACGCGGCGGGGGAGGCGGCCTGCACCGGCGTTCATGGGGCCAACCGGCTGGCGAGCAACTCGCTGCTGGAGGGGCTCGTCTTCGGGGCGCGGGCGGGAGCGGCCTCGGTCGAGGACGCGGCCGGAGAGGGCAGGGTCTTCGACCCGGGACGCCCCGTGAGGCCGCCGCGCGGCGGCCCGCCGGAGCTGGCCGCGTTCGATCCTTCACGCGTCGGTGCGGTTTCCACGCACAGGACCGGCTTCGTCGAGACGGAGGTGCGGGAGATCGCCTGGAGCCGAGCGGGGATCCTGCGCGACGGCGCCGGACTGCGCGCAGCCGTGTCGGCTTTGCGTGCTCTGTGTCCCACGGGGGAACGGGATCCCATGACGCGTGCGGGCGTGGAGGCCCGCAATGTTCTCGTGGCGGCCTCCCTCATCGCGAGCGCGGCGCTCCTCCGGGAGGAAAGCCGCGGCGCCCACTTCCGCACCGACTTCCCCGAGCGCGACGACGCAGCCTTCAGGCGCTCGTTCCTGCTGCACGCGGGCGGCGGCGTGCGCGAGGTGCCCGTTCCCTCTCAAGGGCCCCCGCGTCCGCCCTGAGTCGGGCCTTCCCGCTCGCCCGCGCGATCAGGTGCTGGGGTCCACGTAGTCCTTGGGAATATTGAAGAGCTTCCCGTCCGACGTCTTGATGAGATAGTGGCGCGCCCACTCCTTGACGATGTGGACGGAATCGCCCGCGGTCAGGACAACCTCGGCCGGCTCGGCGTCCTTCTGGAGCCGGTGGTACATGAGCACGTCCTGTGTGATGGTCGGCATCGAAACGACCTCCGAGCGAGCCTCCCCGGGGGAGATCTCCGCGGGGCCTGGGTGGTTCGGGCGCGGCGGACGCCGCCGTCAGCACGCCTGCGGGCGCCGGTGGGCCCGGGAACGGGGCGGCATCTTAACAGAAGCCGACCCCCGGTCAAGGCTCAGGGTGGTGGGTTCGCGGCGTGCGCGGAAGCCGTCTCCCGCAAGCGAAGTGGCACACCACCGGGTTCAGTGGACCAGCCGGAAGACCCGCCGGTATCGCGATTTGGTGACGAAATGGAGGATCTTGTTGGCGACGCTCCGGGTCCGTTCCACCACCCCGGTGCGTGCGTAGTCCCCCTCCTCCCCTGAGAACGACCAGAAGATCACGAACGCCCGCCCCTTGATGTTTTCCCGCGGCACCGCCCCCCACGCGCGGCTGTCCTTGGAATTGTCGCGGTTGTCCCCCATGGCGAAGTAGGAGTTCTGCGGGACCATGTAAGGGCCGAAGTTGAAGTGCTCCTCGCTGCGGAAGTGCGAGAACGGGCGGGGGCGCGGCGTGGCGGCGGAGAGCTGCACGGGGGGCTCGCCCTCCTTGACTCGGTTCCAGGAGTCCTGGTTCAGCTCGGTCTCGTGGACCTTGTAGGGCTCCTCCAGGGGCTGGCCGTTGATGTGAACCGTCTTGTCGCGGACCTCGATGACGTCGCCGGGCAGCCCGATGATCCTCTTGATGTAGTCCTTCTCAGGCTCCTCGGGGTACTTGAACACGACGATGTCGCCCCTCTGGATGTCGCGCATGGGCAGCAGCGCTTTCTCGAGGGGCGTCGCGTGCGCCGCGTAGATGAACTTGTTGACGACGATGTAGTCGCCGATGAGGAGGGTCGGGATCATCGACCCGGTTGGGATCTTCGACTGCTGGAAGACGAACGCGCGGGCGCCGACGACGAAGATCACGCAGATGACGATGGTCTCGAAGTAGTCCCGGATCAGGCCCTTGGGTGGCGCCTGCGTCCGCTCGGCCTCCTCGGCCGGCGGCGCGGCTTCTGTGACGTTCATCTCGGGATCACCTGGCGGCGGATGAGATCGACGGCTTCCTCTGGGGTGGCGGCGTACCGCGTGGCGGCCGCTTGCCCGGGCTCGAGAAGGTTCCGTTCGACAAGCTGCTCCACGAGCCCCTTCCAGAACGGCCCCACCAAGACGATGGGTCTGCCGTTCAGGAGACCGGCCCGGTGCAGGGCCCACAGGAAAGCCACTTCCGCGAGCGTTCCGGCTTTGCCGGGCAGGATGATATACGCCGCGCTCATCTCCATCAAGCGACGGGTCCTGTCGAAAAGGTTGCCCTCCGCGTACTCCTGGCTCAGGAAGCGGTTGCCCGGCCCGCGTCCGAAGTCCTTCGTGGTCACGCCGATGGCGATCCCGCCGGCCTCGCGCGCCCCCCGGCTGGCCCCTTCCATGACCCCGCCATACCCTCCGTTGACGACGCCGTACCCTCCACTCGCAAGGAGGTATCCCACGCGGCGCCCCATCTCGTAGAGGGGATCGCCCTCGGCGGGCTCGGAGGATCCGAACACCGCGACGTTAGTAACCAAGCGCCACCCCGTGTCCTCTCGCGTCGGAGGCGCCTCGCAGCACGCCGGCCTCGCGGTCGAAGAGGATCGCCTGAACGTCTCCATAGAGGCCCGTCTCGTTGATCTCGTGTCCGCGGCGGCGGAGGTTGTCGGCAACGTCCGCCGAGAGGGTTCCCCTTTCACAGGAGAGCGTGTCGGGCGCCCACTGGTGGTGGCAGCGCGGCGCGTCCACGGCCGACTGGATCTCCATGCCGAAGTCCACCACGTTCAAAATCACCTGGAGCACCATGGTCGTGATCCGCCCGCCGCCGGGAGTGCCCAAGGCGAGGTAGGGCCGTCCCTCCTTCAGGATCAGCGTCGGGGTCATGGACGAGAGCATCCTCTTGCCGGGGGCGACGGCGTTCGCCTCGCCTCCGACGAGCCCGTAGAGGTTTGGCGTCCCGGGCCGGGCGCTGAAGTCGTCCATCTCGTTGTTGAGGAGGAAGCCCCACCCCTCCAGGAGCGCGCCGCTGCCGAAAGCGTCGTTGAGCGTGTACGTGTTGGCGACGACGTTCCCCGATTCGTCCGCGATGGAGAAGTGCGTGGTGGAGGGATGGTCTGGGAGGTTCGGCCGCCCCGGGCCCGCCTTCGCGGCCGGCGTGGCGTGCTGCGGATCGAAGTCCGCGATCATCCTCCGCGCGTAGTCCGGCGAGAGAAGCGAATCGAGCGGGATGGAGACGAACTCCGGATCGCCGAGGAACGCGGCCCTGTCGGCGTAGGCTCTCTTCATGACCTCCGCCAGGAGGTGCCAGTAGGCGGACGAGTTCTCTCCCAGCGACCGGAGGTCGAACGGCTCCAGCATGTGGAGCATCTCGACCAGCACGACGCCGCCGGCCGAAGGGGGCGGGACGGTCATCACGTCGAGCCCGCGGTACGTGGATCGGATCGCCTCGCGCTGCAGGGCCCGGTAGGACGCGAGATCCTCGCGCGTGAGGATCCCGCCGCGCGCCCTCAGCGAGGCGACCAGAGCCTCCGCGATGGCGCCCTCGTAGAAGGCGCGCGGCCCCTCCCTTCCGATCAGCCGGAGCGTACCCGCCAGATTCTTCTGCACCAGCACCGACCCGGCCTTGAGGGGCGCGCCGCCGGGGTAGAAGAGGGCTGCCGTCGCGGGGTGCTTCGTCAGCCGGGCGGCCTCCTCCTCCAGGTCGGAAGCGAGGTCCTCGCCGACGACGATCCCCTCCTCGGCGAGAGCCACGGCCGGCGCGAGCAGCCTCTCGAGGGGAAGTGATCCCGCCAGGTCGCGGGCCAGGGCGAGACCGGCCACCGTTCCCGGCACGCCCACCGCGAGGGCGCTCTCGGTGCTCAGTCCCTTCACGACGTCGCCGTCCGCTCCGAGGAACATGTCGCGCCGCGCCGCGGCCGGCGCCGTCTCCCGGTAGTCCACGACGAAGGTGCGGCCGTCGGCCATCCGGGCCAGAAGGAAGCCGCCTCCTCCCAGGTTGCCGGCCTGCGGGTGTGTGACCGCCAGCGCGAAGCCGGCCGCCACGGCCGCGTCCACGGCGTTGCCGCCCGCGCGGAGGACGTCGAGCGCGACCTTCGCCGCGGCCGGCTCGGGCAGCGCCACCATGGTGTGTGCCGCCGCCGGCGCGGGGCGCACCGCCGCGGCGCTCGGCGTGGCGGCCAGGGTAAGGACGGCGCAGGCGGCGGCGAGGCGCGTGATCCGATCGGTCATGTCGGGCGTGTTCCCTCGATGGGCTTCGCCGCCGCACGCGGGCGCCGGGGGCCTCCTCAGTCCTTTCCCGGGTCCCCCAGCTTCGCCTTGATCTCGTCGATCTGGCGCCGCAGCGCGCGCTGCTTCGACGTCAGGATGCCCAGGTAGGCGGCGAGGAAGATCCAGATCAGCGTGTACGCCCAGAACAGGTAGGGGAAGTGCTCCTTCAAGCGCGCCTCCTCAGCAGCCGCTCGCGCAGGCCGGCGAGATCGTCCTCGGCGCGGCCGATGGACACGCGGATCGCCATCAGGCAGGCGTAGAGGACGAAGTAGACCACGATGCAGCGGATGAAGACGGCCCGCATGGCCGGATCGAGGCCGCCGCCGCCCGAAGGGGTGAGGACCACGGGGTGGAGTCCCCGCCACCAGGTGACCGACCTGTAGACGATGGGGATGTCCAGGGCGCCGATGATGCCGAGCACCGCCGCGAAGCGGGCCTGCTGGTCGCGGTTCTCGGTGTAGCGCCGCACCAGGACGTAGGCGATGTAGATGAGCCAGAGCACCAGCGTCGTGGTGAGCCTCGCCTCCCACGTCCACCACGTGAACCAGACCGGCCGGGCCCACAGAGGTCCGGTCACCAGGACGATGGTGCAGAAGAGCAGCCCCGCCTCCGCGCTCGCATGGGCGATGACGTCGTAGGCCAGCGATCGACGCCAGAGATAGAGAAACGACGCGACGCCGGTCACGGCGAAGGCGAGGAAGGCGGCGATGCCGGCGGGGGCGTGGAAGTAGAAGATGCGCTGCACGTCCCCCATCTGCGCCTCCGTCGGGGCGCCGAAGAACGCGCCGTAGAGGCCCCAGACGACCAGGGCGAACAGGACCACGGGAGCGGCGAAGGCTGCGGCTCGGCTCACGCGCGGATCCTCACTCCTCGATCACGTACTCGAAGGCCAGGAAGGACGCCGTCACGAAGATGGCGTCGAAGGCCGCGGCGATGGTGAGCCAGTCGGCCGCATCCGAAAGCGGGTGGCCCTGCATGACCACGGCCGTGGTCTTGACGGCCGAGATGATGATGGGCACGCAGATGCTGAACAGCGCGAGGGGCAGCAGCACCTCCCCGCGGCGGGTGCGCGCCGTCATGGCGCCGAGCAAAGTCCCCACTCCCGCGAACCCGAGCGTGTGGATCGCCAGCACGGCCGCCAGAGAGCCGACCTTCCCCGAGAGCGGGAAGTTGAACAGCACCGCGCTGAGGGGGACGAGGATCACCTCCATGGCCAGGATCATGGTGAGGTTCGAGAGCATCTTGCCGATGAAGATGGCCCCAGGGTCCACCGGCGCGAGGAGCAGTCCCTGCATGCAGTCGCTCTCGCGCTCGATCACAAAGGAATGCGACAGGGACAGCACCCCGGCGAACGTGAACGTGACCCAGAGGACCCCGGGGCCCAGCTCGCCGAAATCCACCGTGGTGAAGTCGAAGGTGAAGTTGAAGATCACGAGCACCAGCAGAGCGAAGAAGAACATCCCCGAGAGGGAATCGAGGGTCCGCCACTCCAGCCTCAGATCCTTCAGCCAGATCAGGCATGCCTTCCTCAGGAGGTCCACGCCTGAACCTTGGACGCGTAGAGGGCCTCCAGGGCCGGCCGCGTCAGGCCGTCCGCCGGAAGGTCCTCCACGAGGCGCCCGGTGGACATGATGGCGACGCGCGAGGAGAGCTCGAGCCCCTCTTCCAGGTTGTGCGTCACCATGACGACCGTCCGGCCCTGCCGCCGGATCCCCTCCAGCAGCGAGCGCAGCATCCGGGAGGCCTGCTGGTCGAGCCCCGTGTACGGCTCGTCCAGGAAGACCAGCTCGGGGTCGTGCAGCAGCGCGCGCGCGATGGTGAGCCGCTGCTGCATCCCACGCGAAAACGTGCGCACGGGGTCGCCGGCGCGCTCGCCGAGCCCCACCTGCTGCAACATCGCGTCCACCCTGCCTTCGGCGTGCGGCACGTCGTACAGACGCGCGTAGAAGATCAGGTTCTCCCGGGCCGTCAGGCCCCCGTAGAGGAACGAGGCGTGCGCGATGAAGCCGATGCGCCGCTTCACCAGGGCAGGGTCGGAGCGGGATGACAGCCCCATCAGCGTGAGATCCCCTCCGGAGGGCCGCAGCAGCCCGCAGAAGACGCGCAGGAGCGTGGTCTTTCCCGCGCCGTTCGGCCCAAAGATTGTCAGGAACTCGCCCGTGCGGACGGTGAGGCTCACCCCGGCCACGGCCAGCACGGCCCCGAACCGCCGTATGAGGCCCCGCGCCTCGATGGCGGCCTCAGGGGGCATCCGCGCCGCTGTCCCCGCCCTGCGGCGAGCGTCCGCTGCCGGCGTCGATCTTCCTGAGGACCTCGATCGCTTCGCGGGCGAGACGCTCGCGCGTCTCCTCGAAGTCCTCGCGGTTGAGCTTGCCGACGTGGAACTCCATCTCGAGGTCCTTGATCGCGGCGAGGATCTCGCGCCGCCGTGCGAGCATGTCTTCCCGATCCGCTGCGGCGACGTCGCGGCGAGCCTCCTCGGCGGCGCCACCCCAACCGAGAAGAGGTGCCAGCACCCACAGCGTCGTGGCACCCAGGATGGCCGCGGCCAGGACGACGGTCATGGTCAGGCCTTGAAGTCCTTCAGCTCGCGCTCCAGGCGCTCGCGGTACCGCCTATCGTCCGGGTCGTCCGGCCTCACTGGCGCCTGAGTCGCCTCGGCAGCGGCGCCGCGCACCCACCCGCGAAGGACGTACGTGAGGACCGCCAGCGCCGCGAGAGTGACGATGAAGGGCACCAACCAGCCGATCAGGTTGAAGCCGGTCCTCTCGGGCGTGACGAGAACCTGGAGGCCATACTCCTCCACGTACCCCTGAATGACCTCGTCGGGGCTCTTCCCCGAAGCGATGGCCGCCGACACCTGGTCGCGCTCCATGGCGGCCGTGCCGCAAGTGCACTCGTGCAGCGTCTGGTTCACGCACCCGCCGCACATGCAGAGGACGCGCGTCGTGACCCGCTTCATGGTGTCGGATGACTCGACGGCCCCTCCCGGGGCCGGGGGCGGATGCGGCGCCGGGGCGCCGCCTCCGGTCTGTGCGGCGGCGCCGCCGGAGCCGGCCGCGAGGGCCAGCACGATCAGCAGGATCGAAGGTGCCTGAGGAGGGGGAGCGGGCCCCGGAGGCGGGCCCTCGCGCGGCCGATCAGGTCGCAACGTGGCGGGCCGCCCGCGCCGGCCGGGCGGCGTAGGCCTTCTCGCGGGCCCACTCGGGAAGAACCGCGATGTGCGTTCCGATGATCAGGACGAAGCCGCCGATCCAGATCAGCGAGACGAGGGGGTTGAGGTAGACCTTGAAGGTGTACCCACCGGTCTGCGGGTTCGCGTCCACCAGCACCGTGTACACGTCATCCGTGAGGTGAGGGGGCCACCGCCACATGCCGTAGACGGCCGCCTCCGTGGTGGGCTGCTCCGCGGCGCGGAAGAAGTATTTCTCGGGCTGGAGCCGGGCCACCTCCCGTCCTCCCCGCTGCACGGAGAGGACCGCCCCGAGGACGTCCTTGTGGGCGTCGGAGGAGGAGATCGTGTCGGCGAGGGTAAGCGTGTAGCCGCCCACCCGCATGGACTCACCCCGCCGCAGCGTGGCGGAGGCCTCCCGCTGGAAGCCGGCCGAACCGGCGATGCCGGCGAAGATGAGGACCATCCCGGCGTGGACGATGTAACCGCCGTAGCGCCTCTTGTTCCGGCCCACCAGGTGGCTCAGGCCCGTGACCAGCGTTTCCTTCGAGACGGTCTGCCGCGCGCGGGCCCCGCGGTAGAACTCCAGCGTGATGGTCGCGGTGACGAAGACGCACAGCCCGAAGGCCGGTAGCGCGAACGGGTGCCTCATGCCCAGCAGGAAGAGCGCCACGCAGGTGACCGCCCCGGCCAGGATCGGCACCGCGAAGGTGCGTCTGAGGTTCCCGGCCGAGGCGCGGCGCCAGGCTAGGAGCGGCCCCACCCCTGTCAGGAAGATGAGAAGCAGCCCCAGCGGAACGATCCACTGGTTGAACCAAGGCGGCCCCACGCTGACCTTCGTGCCGCTGAGGGCCTCCGTCAGGATGGGGTAGGCGGTGCCCCAGAAGACGGTGAAGCAGATCGCCACGAAGACGACGTTGTTGAAGAGGAAGGCGCTCTCGCGGCTGAGGAAGGAGTCGAGCCTGTTGTCCGCCTTCAGCAGGGGCAGGCGCCGGAACAGGAGCGCCAGGGAGACTGTGAGGAGGACGAGCAGGAAGCCCGAGAACCAAGGGCCGATCCCCGATCGCGCGAAGGAGTGCACGGATGAGATGACGCCGCTCCGCGTGATGAACGTCCCGAAGATGGACAGCGCGAAGGTCGCGATGATGAGCATCATGTTCCAGACCTTCAACATCCCCTTCTTTTCCTGGATCATCACGGAGTGGATGAAGGCCGACATGGTGAGCCACGGCATCAGGCTGGCGTTCTCGACCGGGTCCCAGGCCCAGTACCCGCCCCACCCGAGCTCCACGTACGCCCAGTACCCACCCTGCAGGATGCCCATGCCAAGGAAGAACCACGCGAAGAGGCTCCACCGCCGGGCGGTGACTATCCACTCGTTGCCCAGGCGCCCCGTCAGGAGCGCGGCGATGGCGAAAGCGAAGGGCACGGCGACCCCGACGTAGCCGAGGTACAGCGTGGGGGGGTGGGTCACCATGAGCGGGTTCTGGAGCAGCGGGTTGAGCCCCGTGCCGTCCATCACGGCTCGCGGCATCGGCTCGAAGGGATTGGAGACGAAGGCCAGCAGGACGAGGAAGAACGTGAGGATCGTCATCAGCGTGGCCGTGACCATCGGCATCAGCTCGCGATGGCGCCGAAGGTTTTGTGTGACCACGACGAACGCGAAGGTCGCGAGGATCAAGGCCCACAGGAGGAGCGATCCGCTTTGGCCTCCCCACAGGGCCGTTATCTTGTAGATGGGGGGCTGGGAGCGTGAGGAGTTCTGCGCCACGTAGAGGAGCGAGAAATCGTCGTCGAGGAACGACTTGATCAGTGCGGCCGAGCTGATGGTGAGGAGAAGGAAGGCCGCCTGCGCGGCGCGCTCGCCGCTGCGGACCAGCTCCGAGAGGGAGTTCTGGCGCCCGAGCCACGAGGTGAGGATCGCCCACACGGCGCAGACCAGCGCCAGGAGTAGGGCGAGGTTACCGATGTCCCCCATGCGCATTCAGATCCCGCCGTCGGCGCCGCCCGGTGATGTCATGGGAACTCCCTCCGGGTGCTCCGTCCCCATCTTCTCGTACTTGGAGGGGCACTTCGCCAGCAGGGTCCTTGCGTGGAACGTGCCTTTGGCATCCGCCGTCCCCTCGACCACCACCTCCGCGCCGTCCTTGAACGTGTCGGGCAGCTCGCGGGCATAGACGACCGGCATGCTCCGCGCGCCGTCGGTGATGGCGAATGTCACGCTGATTCCCTCCCCGGCGCGCTGCACGCTTCCCTTGACGACGTTGCCGTTCACACGGAACCCCTGGGGAGGTAGGCTGCCCTTGCGGTCGAGGAACTCTCCGACGGTGATGTAGTAAACGAGGTTCTGCTTGAAGGACACGCCCGCAAGCGCGACCAGTCCCCCGGCGATGATGATCAGTCCAAAGGTGAACTGGACCCCTTTGCGTCCCATGAAAGCCTCCGGAGGCCGGACGCCGCGAGCTCGCAGCGTGCAGGATCGATGGATGATAGACGGACCGTTCCCCGCCCGTCAACCAACGCCCGCCCCGCGAGCAGCGGTGCAGAGCCTCGTCCGGTTGTTCCGAGAGTCGGCGTCCGGTGGTTGCAGCAGAGGTCAAAGGCCCGAAAGGCAGCCTTGACCGGCCTCCTTACGGGCATATATTCACGTCTCGTCTGACATATTCAGGAAAGCCCAACTGAATACGTCGGAGTCCGACCGATCTGCTTGCTTCACGACCTCCCTACCAGACTCGGGGGACCGCGAGGTCCCCCACTTTTTTATCTGCGCTCCAGGAGTGAGGCGACCTTCCTTCTGAGTTCGTCGCCGACGTTCATTCCTTTGTGAACGATGTCGTCGGCTCCGAGCTCCTTCAGCTCCTCCCAAGCCTCACCGTACAGCTCGGTCTCGTCGCGCGCGGTGAAGATGAGGATGGGGAAGGTCTTGGCGGGGATGGCCCGCAGCAGCTCACGGCCGTCCTGGTTCCGGGCGAGGCTCAGGTCGAGGATCATCAGGCTGGGCGGGTCGGCCTCGATCACCTTGAGGGCTTCGTCCTTCGTGGACACGGAGACCGTGCGGAATTCCTGCCCGAGGGCCTCGCGGGTGAGCTCCGTGAAGTACTTCTGGTCCTCCACCAGCAGGATGACCCTGCGGCCGGGCCCGCCGGCCGCCGCCCGCGGGCGGGAGTCGGGGAGGAAGGCGTGGCCGCATTTCGGGCAGGTGACGCGCGTATCCACCGGGGGCGCCGGCACCGGACCGCGGTTCATGGGGGATGTGGCGTCGGCTGCGGCCACAACTCCTCCTGAGATCGGAGGCTGGGGCGCGGCCGCGGCGGATCCGGCCGCGCTCACGGCGCCCACCTCGCCGGTGGCCTGCCGGAAGATGTCCCACCGCTTCCCGCAGGTCGCGCAGGTGAGGCGGCCGCCGCGCTTCGGGATCTTCTTCTCGTCCACGAAGTAGGTGGCGCCGCAGTCTGGGCACGTCACGTTCAACGGGCGTCCCTCCCTTCTCGTCGCGGATGATCATGTCACCGGTCCCGGCGGGGCGCAAGGAACGGTTGTTGATGGCCCTTTTGGTGGTGCCTATACTGCTTTCCGGTGCGTGATCGCAGGCTTGGGTCTTTCGTCTGTCGCGGGGCTGTGAGGGGGCGCGGAGGCGGCTCCGGGACCCCGAGGTGCAACCGGTGAAGATCAAGGAAAAGCTCGCGAGCGAGCTCAAGAGTCTGCAGCGCGAGCTGAGGATCGAACTGCCCCAGGAGATCAAGCGCGCCCTCTCGATGGGCGACCTGCGGGAGAACGCCGAGTATCACGCCGCGCTCGAGAGGCAGTCGTTCGTGAAGGCCCGCATCGGGCAGATCCAGACGCGTCTCGGCGAGATCTCCCTCATCCGCCGCGAGGACATCTCGAAGGACAAGGCGGGTCTGGGCTCGTTGCTGACGGTCCTCGACCTCAGCGCCAACAAGGAGCTCAGCTACGACATCGTGCTCCCCGACGAAGCCGATCCGAACACGGGCAAGATCTCCATCACCTCGCCCCTCGGCCGCGGATTCGCGGGCCGCGAGGTGGGCGACGAGGTGTCGATCCAGGTCCCTTCGGGGACGCGCAAGTACGAGATCCTCTCCCTCAAGACAATCCACGATCGGGAATGAAGGAGCGCACTCTCAGCCAGGCGATCGTCCATGCGATCTTCAGGGCCGCCCTGGCCGAGCCGCCGATCGTTCCGCTGATCTTCGACACTCCCATGCGAGGCCGGTAGGGGACCGGGATCTCGGTCACGCGAAGGCCCTCCATCAGGGCCTTCACCTGCATTTCAACCGTCCAGCCGAAATCCGGATCCCGCGTGCGCATTCGCTTCAGTGCCGCCGGGGTGGCGGCTCGGAACGGCCCCAGGTCGGTGTACCGGTGACCGAAGAGAAGGCGGATCATCCCGCAGGCCAGCGCGTTGCCCATCCGCTGGTGGGCACGCAGGGCGCCCGGCTCGGCCCGGCCGGCGGCACGCGATCCGATGACCAGATCGAACGCTCCCGCGCGGATGGGGCGAATCAGATCCGGTATCAGCGCCGGATCGTCGCTGCGGTCCGCGTCCAGGAAAACCAGGATCGCCGCCGCGGGGATCTCCCGCTCGACGGCCTCGATGCCGCGAAGGCACGCGGCCCCGTACCCCCGCCGAGGCTCGTGCACGACCCGGGCGCCGCCCTCGGCCGCCACGCGCGCGGTTCTGTCCCGGCTCCCGTTGTCCACGACGACCGTCGATGCGATGAGACCCAACGCGCGCAGATCCGCGAGGACATGGGGGAGGGCGGCCTCCTCGTCCAGGGCCGGGATGACGACGGCCACACGGTCCAGTTCCATGACTTCCTCCTGGGTGGTCCGTACGCCGCCGGCAACTATACTATGCGAGTCCCGCGGGCCATCCGGCTTCCGCGGCGGGGAGGAGAAGCCCGGCGATGAACGAACTATCCGCCGCGCGCCCCGTGAGCGTAACGCTCGGGGGCGCGGTGGCCGGCCTCGCGCGATCCCTCCGCGTGCGGCAGTGGACCAAGAACAGCGTCATCCTGGCGGCGCTCCTCTTCTCCCGCCACGTGCAGGATCCCGAGCGCGTGGCGCGCGCCGGGATCGCCTTCGGCGTCTTCTGCCTGCTCTCCAGCGCCGTCTACCTTCTCAACGACGTGTTCGATCTCGCGAACGATCGCATGCACCCGACGAAACGCCTGCGCCCGATCGCGGCCGGGGAAGTCCCGCCCGCGCTGGCCGTGGTCGTGGGGGCCGGCCTCGGCGCCGGAAGCCTGGTGCCGGCCTTCTTGATCGCGCCCGCGTTCGCCGCGATCGGCGGCGTCTACCTGGCCGCCAACCTCATGTACTCGGCCTGGCTCAAGAAGGTCGTGATCGTGGACGTCATGATCATTTCGATGGGTTTCGTCCTGAGGGCTGTGGCGGGCGGCGTCGCCATCGACGTGAAGGTGTCGCCCTGGCTCATCCTCTGCACCATCCTCCTGTCCCTCTTCCTGGCGCTGTGCAAACGTCGACAGGAGCTGGCTCTGCTGGAAGACGCCACGGGGCACCGGGGCATCCTCAAGGAATACTCCATCGCGTTCCTCGACCAGATGATCGCCATCGTGACGGCCGCGACGCTCGTGACGTACTCCGCCTACACGCTCTCTCCGGACGTGCAGCTGAAGGTCGGCAGCGACCGTCTCTACCTGACGGTCCCGTTTGTGATCTACGGCATCTTCCGCTACCTTTACCTGGTCCACAAGAAGGAGATGGGCGGCAGCCCCACCGAGGCGCTTTTCTCGGATAGGCCCCTCATGATCAACATCGTGCTGTGGGCCGCCACGGCCGGGCTGATCCTCTACTCCAGCTAGATCGAAGGCCCTCCATGACCCGCGCCCGCGTGGCCGTCATCAGGACCGATGTCGGGTCGGTGCTCGATGACTATGTCCGTCTCGCCCGCCTCGCGGGGATGGATCGGACGTTGTCGCGCGACCTCCCCACGCTCATCAAGCTGAACCTCTCCTGGACGAAATACTTCCCGGCCTGCTCTTCCGAGCCGTGGCAAGTGGAGGGGGCCGTGCGGGCCCTGCTCGAGATGGGGTACCGCCGCGAGATGCTCGCGCCGGTCGAGAACCGCACCGTCGTGACGGACCCGTGGAAGGGAGCACGCAACAACCGCTGGCTCCAGGTCCTCGAGACCTTCGGGCTCAAGTTTCAGCCCCTCACGGAGGTCGAGTGGGAGGTGTACCGCTTCAAGGCGCCTCTGCTGCGCCTCAACGAGATCTTCCCGGAGGGGATCGAGATCCCCCGGATGTACGTCGGGCGGCAGGTGCTGCACCTTCCGACGGTGAAGACGCACGGGCACTGCACCACCACGGGATCCGTCAAGAACGCGTTCGGCGGGCTTCTCAAGGAGGTCCGCCACTACGCCCACAAGCACATCCACGAAGTGCTCGTGGACCTCGTGATGATGCAGAAGGAAATCCACCCGGCCGTCTTCACCCTCATGGACGGCACCGTGTGCGGCGACGGGGCGGGCCCCCGGACCATGGTCCCGGTCGTGAAGGACTTTGTCCTCGGGGCCGCCGACTCGGTGGCCATCGACGCGGTGGCGGCGCGGATGATGGGCTTCGATCCCATGCGGATCGATTACCTGCGCATCTGCCACGAGAGGGGCCTGGGCGTGGCCGACCCGCGGTTCATCGACGTGGACGGGGACTCCATCGAGGGCGTGGACTTCGGCTTCCGGGTCTCGCGCTCTCTCGTGATCTGGGGCGACCAGATGCTGAGGCGGGGCCCGCTGCGCTTCCTGGAAAAGATCGCGCTGCACTCGCCGCTGGTCTTCTGGGCGCCGCTGGCCTCCAACTTGTACCACGACTGGCTGTGGTACCCCACCGTGGGGATGAGCCGCATCCGGGCCTACCGCCGCACCAAGTGGGGGCGCCTCTTCGAGGATCGCTACGGGCCGGGCGGCGCCGGCGCTGCCGTGGCGCGCCCCTCTCCCGCCGCGCCCCCGAACCGCTGATCCCCCGCCGCGAGTAGCGGCGCCAGGTCTTCGCGCAGGGTGGCCTCGATGTCCGCGGCGCGCTCCAGCGGGCGGTTGAGTGCCTCTCGCCCGGGATTCGTCGCGCTCGACAGGGAGTGGGGTCCCGAGGAGCCCGCCCCAGCCGAGCCCGAATTGTGGAGGTGGGCGTTGTATCTGCTTAGCCGAATACGCTAAATTTCAGGGGCACCACCGCCGCCATCCTCGCGGTCCCATCCGAAGGACGGGCCGGAACGCATGAACACATTCGAACGGTATCTGAGCCTGTGGGTCGCCGCCTGCATGGGAGTGGGGATCGTCGCGGGCAGGGCGTTCCCGTCGCTCGTGGCCTGGCTTCGCGGCCTCGAGTTCGGCGAGGCCAGCCGGATCAACGTTCCGATCGCGATCCTGATCTGGCTGATGATCTACCCAATGATGTTGAAGATCGACCTCACGTCCATCCGCGACGTCGGGAAGCGGCCTCGGGGGCTCGCCGTCACGCTCGTCGTGAATTGGCTCGTCAAGCCGTTCTCGATGGCCCTCCTCGGCTGGGTGTTCCTCAAGCAGATCTTCTCGCCGCTCATCGGCGCGGAGCTGGCGAATGAATACGTCGCCGGGGTCGTCATCCTCGCCGCGGCTCCCTGCACGGCCATGGTCTTCGTGTGGTCCTACCTCTCGGACGGCGATCCCGCCTACACGCTGGTCCAGGTTTCTATCAATGACCTCCTGATGCTTGTCGCGTTCGCACCGATCGTGAAGTTTCTCGTCGCGGGCGCTTCGGGACTCCAGGTGCCGTTCGCGGTCCTCTTCTACTCCGTGGCGATCTTCGTGGTGATACCTCTGGCCCTCGGGTCGTTCAGCCGGACGGTGCTCGTCAGGCTCAAAGGGTTGGAGTGGTTCACGAACGTCTACGTGAATGCCTTCCGCCCCGTCGCGGTGGGCGCTCTCCTCGCCACGCTCGTGGCGATCTTCGCCTTCCAGGCGGAAAACATCACGACGCGCGGCCTCCATGTCGTGCTTATCGCCATCCCCATCCTCATCCAGGTCTACTTCAACTCAGGGCTCGCCTACGGCCTGATGCGGCTGCTCAACGTGCCCTACGCAGTAGCGGCGCCCGGTGCGCTCATTGGTGCCTCGAACTTCTTCGAGCTCGCGGTAGCGACCGCCATTGCCGTATACGGCCCGGGCTCAGGCGCGGCTCTCGCCACGGTGGTGGGCGTTCTCGTCGAGGTTCCCGTCATGCTATCCGTCTGCCGGTTCTGTCTGGCCACCCGGCACTGGTTCGCTCCGCCCGAACCGACTGCGGGCCTCGCCCCGGCACGCGGCGCCCCTAGGGGCCGATCGCATCGGGAGCAGGTGAAGAAGGTGACCCGTGCCTGAGGATCCCCCCAGGGTCATCTTTGCCTGCGTCCACAACGCGGGACGTTCTCAGATGGCGGCCGCCTTGTTCAACCAACTCGCCGACCCCTCCGTGGCGGCGGCGATTTCGGCGGGGACAGATCCAGCGCACCAGATTCACCGTGAGGTCATCGAGGTCATGCGTGAGATGGGCCTGGACCTCTCGGAGGCCAGGCCACAACGACTCACTCCCCAGGTGGCTGCCGGCGCGAGCCTCCTGGTGACGATGGGATGTGGCGAGGCCTGTCCCGCTCTTCCGGGTCTGAGGGTTGAGGAATGGCAGGTGGAGGATCCCAAAGGTCAGCCGCTCGAACGCGTCCGCAGAATCCGCGATGAACTCAATGTGAGGGTGCAGGAGCTCATCCGCGTCGAAGGATGGGGTCGCCAGCGGGGGAGACGGGAGTCATGACCGCGCGCAGACAGGTGGACCTGATGTTCCGGGCCTTTTCCGACAGGACCCGCCTCCGTCTTCTCCATCTCATCAAGAACGGAGAGATCTGCGTGGGGGACCTCGTGAAAGTCCTGCGCCTACCGCAGCCGACGGTCTCGCGGCACTTGGCCTACCTGCGCCGGGCGGACCTCGTTGTGGCGCGCAAAGAGGGTCAGTGGAGTTTTTACTCCCTCGCCGGGGCCAAGGGCAGATTTCACCGTGCGCTGCTCGGGTGCCTCGGGAGCTGTCTCAGTGAGGTTCCGGATCTCGCTGCGGACGCCCAGCGTCACCGTCGAATCAGGAGGACGGGTGGATGCTGTCCCTGATGGCTCTTGGATGTGCCTCAGCAGGCCAAGAGGGGCCTCGCCCCGAGAAGACGTGTCTCAGGTCATGGCGAGTGCCGCACCTCGCATGGGGGGGTGCCCTGCTTCGGACAGAACCCAAGGGCCCGGCCTCCTTGACTCACCCGGGGGCCCTTCGTAGATTGGCGGCGGATGTCCAAGGGAACCATCCTGATCGTCGATGACTCGCCGCTGATCCGCCAGGTCGTGGCCGACGCCTTCCAGCCCGCGGGATACGAGATTCTCACGGCGGCCGACGGATCCGAGGCCCTGCGCGTGATCGCCGAGGCCCGCCCCGACCTCATCGTCTCCGACATCCTCATGCCCGTCATGGACGGCTGGCGGCTCTGCGAGGAAGTGAGGCGTGTCCCCGAGACCGCGGGCATCCCGTTCATCTTCCTCACGACCGAGAAGGAAGTCGTCAAGAGAGTACGCGGCTTGAGAATGGGCGCGGATGACTACCTCACCAAGCCCTTCGCGCGCGAGGAGCTGGTGGCTCGGGCGGAGCGCGTGCTCGCCCGCACGCGGCAGCTCCGCGACATCTCCGCGTCGGAGATGCTTTCCGGGCACACGCAGCACCTCTCCATGGCCGATCTGCTGCAGATCCTGAGCCTCAACGGCAGGACGGGGACCCTCAGGCTCGACGGTCCCGGGGGCCGGGAGGGGAGGATCTTCTTCCATGAGGGGCGGATCGTTCACGCGGCGCTCGGGAGGGTCCAGGGGGAGAAGGCGCTCTTCCGGATGATGATGTGGCCCGAATCGCACTTCAACCTCGAGGCGCTGCCCGAGAAGGTGACGGAGACGATTGGCGCCACCACCGCCTCCGTCCTCATGGACGGCTTCGCCCACTGGGACGAACTGCGCCGCCTCGAGGAGCACCTGCCCCCGCCGACGGCCCGGTACCGCGTGAGGGCGCAGGTGGAGAAGATCATCGACCACATCGAGCTCAGCCCGGCGGAATCCGCTCTGGTGGACGGCGTCAGGGACAACCTGGCGGTGGGCGAAATGCTGGACGTCCTGCCGCCGCGAGACCTCGAGATCTACCGCGCGCTCCTCGGGTTGGTGGACAAGGGTTTCTTGGAAGTCCTCGGGGAGGACGCGGACACGCAGCCTCTTCACCGCCCCGAGGATTCGGCCTAGCCGCCGGTCGTGGATGTTCCGGCCTTTACGCCGGCGGGGCCCTGGTGGTCTTGGGCCTCGCGTGGGTCTTCCACGCGGAGGGGCGGGGAAGGCCCGGCAGCGGGCGGCTTTGACGCCGCGCGCCCCGGGGCCCATATTCCCGGGCGTTCGGCCCTGAGGGGGGCGCGAGGGTGGAAGGAGGCCAAAGAGCCATGTCCGACCCGCTCGCCTCTGCGCCCGAACCCGGTGGTTCGCGATCGCGCCGGCAGCGCCGGATCCTCATCCGACCCGCCGACCAGTTCCGCACCTCGCTCGTCCCAACGCTCGGCGCCGCGGTCTTCCTCGTGCTGCTCCTCGCCGCCGTCCACCAGGTCGACGCGGCCCGCGTCCGGGAACTCTCGGAGGCGAACCCCGCATTCTCCGACGTGCTCGAGGCTCACGCGGCCGGGATGGAAGCGACGCTGGCTACGCTCGCCATCGTCTACCTGTTCGGCGTGCTCGCCGTGGGCCTCATTCACTCGCGCCGGCTCATGGGGGCTCTCTTCGCCATGCACCGGCGCCTCAGGAGAATGGCCGCGGGCGATCTCGCCACCGATCTGAGGTTGCGGCGGGGGGACTACTTCCACGACGTCGCGGACGCCATCAACGAGGCGGCGGGCGTGTTCCGGCGTCAAACGCAGGAAGACCTCGCGGACGTGGATGACCTGATCTCGGTCCTCGATCGATCCCCCCACGCGGGACCGCTGCGCGACGGACTGCGCGAAACCCTCGCCGGGATCCGGAGCCGCAAGCGCCGGCTCCTCTCCCTCGGTGATCCGGAGCCGGAAAGACGGGAGCGCCCCATCGAGGTGGTGGCCCGCTGAGCGCCCGGAGGCGGCGCCTGCGGGCCGCGCGCACCCGTTCCCGCGCAACAGGCTGAACCGCCTTCGGATCCTCAGTTCGCGCCCGCCAGGTTCCGCGACAGCGCGTCGCGGATCCGCAATGCCTCCGGATCCAGGGGTCTTATTCGCAACGCCTCCTGCACCTCGGAGAGCGCCTCCCGCGGACGCCCGGTCCGGTCCAGCGCCTCGGCGTAGAGCATCCTCGTCTCGAAATCGGAGGGCCTCTCCTCCACGGCGCGCCGGAGCGCCTCGGCGGCGGCGGGGAGGTTCCCGCGCTGCCCGAGAAGAAGGCCGAGCATCGACAGGGCGCCGAATCGGACGTCTTCGCGCGGCGACTCGGCGGCCAGCCTCAGCTCGTCCAGGGCGCGCGACTCATCGCCCATCCTCAACAGAGTGCGCGCGAGGCCCAGGTGGGCCCCCGCCTCCACGCTCCGTCCCGCAGCCGTCACGCCCGCGGGCAGGGCGCCGACGGCGGTGATGCAGGCGCGGTATCCGGCGTCCGCCTCCCGAAGCCTTCCGGCCTCCAGGTTCATCTCGGCCAGCAGCGATTGGTTGTGGGCCTCGAAGAGCTTCGTGTTTCCAGGGTCCTGCGTGACGAATAGAACAATGATGGCGAGGGGGGGAAGGCACCACGCGAGCGTCGCGAGCCGGAGCCTTCGGCCCGCATCCACCAGCGCCACGCAGGCGTGGGCCCCGAAGAGAGTGAGGATCGGCACCGCGGGCATCCGGTAGCGCGACTGCGTGAAGAAGATCAGGGCCGACGCGACGAACGCCAGAAGGGTGATGTGGAAGGGGAGCAGGTCGCGCCATCTGGGAGCCGACAGGGCGATCCCGAGCAGCCCCAGAGGGGCCACCCACGCGAAGTGCGGGAGCGGAGAATTCAGGAGGGCCGAGAACCGCTTGAAGTTGTAGAACGAGAAGTTGTCGGGGCGCTCGAAGTCGTTCCAGAAAACGCCGAACTTGTCCCACAGGAGGACGAGGTACCGGCGCGGGTGCGATGTGATGAACCGGAGCCCCTCCCCGTACCAGAAGTCCGAGGCCTCTCGGCGGGTGAGGGGCCGGCCGACCCTCAGGACCGCCTCCTTCCGGAAGTCCTCGTGCTCGTACTGCGGGTCGGGGCGCACGAAGGGAGGCGGCGTGTAGCGGCCGCTCGCGATCTCGTTGTTTCCCGTGTAGAAGTTCTCGCCCCCGAGCGCCGTGATGAGGACCCATTCCCGGGCGACCACGACGTTGCGGATCGTGGCCGGCAGGATCGGAAGCAGGATCGCGGCTGCGAGCGCCCCCCCTGCGATGACGCGCCCCCGCCGTGACGCGCCCGCGCGCGGCCACAGCGCCCACGTCAGAAACAGTGGCGCCGCGACGAGGATGTTTTCGCGCATCAGGGCGGTGATCCCCAGCAGAACGCCCCCGAGGAACACCCATCGCGGCGATAGATCGGGGCCGCCGCGGCAGGCGGCGAAGAAGGCGAGCGTCGCCAGCGTGGCGAAGGAGACCTCGAAGGAGGTCTTCATCACCTGGCCGTCATGGAAGATCGCGGGGCCGTAGAGGGCCAGGGCGCATCCCGCGAGGAGGCCCTCGGCCTTGCCGAAGGCTCGGCGCCCCGCAACACCCAGGAACGCGCACACCAGCGAGGCGACGAGGCCCTGGATGATGCGGGGCAGGAGCAACCCGGTGCCGGCGATCCTGAACAGGACCGCCAGAACGTACGCGTAGAGGGGCGACATCTCGAAGACCTCGCGGCCGGACCCCTCGCCGGCGGCGATCTTCAGAGCCCACTGGTAGTAATAACGAGGATCGAGCCTCAGGTAGGCGGTGAGCCCCGCGGCGTCGATCTGATGGACGTAGAGCGCACGGACCCCGAAGGCGAGAATGAAGATCGACCCGAAGGCGATGAGGTCCCAGCGATCGATCCCGCCTGCCTTCGTCTCCCGCTCCGCCATGCGCGGATGCTAAATCGGATTCGGCTCAAATGCGACCCGGACCAGGGGCGAGCGGCGTGGATACGGGCGCCGGACAGGTCGTGGTGGAGGCAACCGCGTGAGGCGATGGTCTCGAGGAGGCCCCCTCGCGCGATGAGAGCGATCGCCTCTACAATGGCGCGCCGTGGTGCAGAAGAAGGTCCCTCACGCCTCCCGCCCGCGCGCCGGCGCCGCCGCCGGGCCGCTCCCTCCACGCGCCGTCGAGGCGGGATGCGCGCTGCTCGCCCTCGTCGTCCTGCATCCTCTCATGACGCCGGGTCCTCTCTGGACCCACGACATGGGCGAGCACCTGTTCCGGCTCTCGGAGGTCGCCCGCGCCCTGAGAGACGGCGTGCTCTACCCGAGGTTCCTCCCTGACGCCTTCTCGGGTCTCGGTGCGCCGATCCTGAACTTCAACCCGGTGGCTCCCTACTACCTGCCGGCGTTGCTGGTGCTCGCGGGCATGGGTCCGATCCTGGCGCTCAAGATCTCTGCGGGAGCGGTGATGATCGCGGGGGGCGTCGCCGTGCGCGTGCTGGCGCGGCCGCACCTGGGCCGCAGCGGCGCCGCCGTGGCCGGGCTCGCGTACGTTTTCCTGCCCTACCGTATCGCGGACCTGTACGTTCGGATGGCCTACTCGGAGCTGGCCGCGATGGTCCTCCTGCCGCTGGCGATGGCGGCCGCGCGCAGGGCGGTCCGAGGTCCAACGCCCCGCCGGATCGCGGTGGCCACGGCCGCTCTGGCCGCCGTTCCCGCCACACATTTCCCGAGCAGCGTGATCGGATTGCCTGCCGTCCTGCTCTACGCTCTAGCCTGCGCGAAGCGCGGGAGCCGGCTTCGCGTCGTGGCGCCTCTGGCCGCCACCTTCGTTCTCGCCTTGATGATGAGCGCCTTCTCGTGGCTGCCCGCGCTGGCCGAGCAGTCGGGGACGCACTACGAGGACAGCACCACCGGAATGGATGACTACCGGAAACACTTCATCGACTGGCCGCAGCTCTTCTCGACGCGCTGGGGCTTCGGATCGTCCCTGCCCGGGAGCCGCGATCAGATGTCGTTCCAGGTGGGCTGGGTGCACATCGCGGGATTGGTCCTCGGCGCCGCGGCCGCTTACCGGATCCGGACCCTGCGCCCGCTCCTCGCGTTCTGTGCCGTGGTCGCGGTCGGGGGCTCGCTCCTGATGCTGCAGGCCGCCAGACCGCTGTGGGACCTACTCTGGGTGCTCCAGAACGTGCAGTTCCCCTGGCGGATCCTGATGCTCGTGGGCCTGGCCACCTCGCTCGCGCTGGGGGCGGCCGCCGCGGCTCCGTCCTTTTCGAGAGTGCCGGGCTCCGTTTTCGGCGCAGAGGCCGCGCGATCCGCCGGGACGCGCCTTTTCGGATCGCGACTCGTGGGGAGCGCCGCCCCGGTGGCCGCGGCCGTCATGCTGATGGCCGCGTGCCTCCCGTACCTGCAGGCTCGGCGCGGGAAAGGGTCCGACAGCGACTTCACGCCCGAGGGGATCAGGAGTCACTACTTCGGCGAATTGAAGTTTCAGCCCATAGAGGTCGCGGCGCCGATGTTCCGCCCCGAGGGTCCGCGGGCCTCCCTCGCGGGCGAAGGGGCGGCCTCGATCATCGAGGAGAAGACGCACCGGACGACGGTGGACGTGGCGGCGCCGTCGGCCACCACGCTCCGGCTGCACGTTTTCAACACGCCGGGCTGGGTGGCCCGTGCTGGAGATGAGGCGCTTCCGGTCCGCACCGAGCCGCGCACGGGACTCGTCCTCGTTGACGTTCCGGCGGGAAGTCACCGGATCGTCCTCGTGTTCGGGAACACGCCCGTCCGGCGGGTCGCCTGGATGCTCTCCCTCCTCGGCGCGATCGCGGCGGGGGCGGCCGCCGTCTGGCGTCAGCCGCCGGAGCGTCGGTCGGGTTGACTCCGGGAGAGCGTCGCCGTAAGGTGGCGGGACGCGGCGAAGGTGTTGACTCCGGAGGAGATAGGCACGACGTGGCCGCCGGCTATCCAGTCGTGGTCCTCGCGGCCGGGGCGTCCCGCAGGATGGGAAGCCCCAAGCCGCTTCTCGACTTCGACGGCCGCCCCTGCCTGGAGGTCGTGCTCGATGTCTGCCGGGCGTCGGGCAACACCGAGGTCGTCGTGGTTCTGGGACACGGCGCCTCTGAGGTCCGGGCGGGGTGCCGGGTGGAACCGGGCGTGACCATGATCCTCAACGAGCGGCACGAGGCGGGGCAGACCAGGAGCGTGAAGGTGGGACTGGGGGCCGTGCGGAGCGGCGCGCGCGCATTCTATATCTTCCCTGCCGATCACCCTCTCGTGGAGGCGGCCGACATCGCGGCACTCTCGGCGCGTTTCGAATCGAGCCCGGCAGGAAAGACGGTTTTCATCCCCACTTTCGAGGGGCGCCGAGGGCATCCGGTGCTGATGGCGGCGGCGCACCGCGAGGCGATCCTCGGCTTGGGCGACGCCGCGCCGTTGCACGATCACATCCGCGCGTGCGCGGCGGAGGTCGAGCACGTGCCGGTGGCCAACAGCGGTGTGGTCTGCGGCATCAACACCGAAGACGAGTACCGCGCCGCCCTGGAGGAGTTCCGGCGGCGGCGCGGGAGGGTGCGGCCGTCCTGAGGCTCCGTCAGGGGAGGCCGCCGAGGGGGTTCGGATCCCGATGGCCCCGGTGAAGACGATCCGAAGGATCGAGAAGATCGTTGCGAGTCTTCTCGTGAATGGGAGCGAGCACCGCGTCGCGGTGCGCCCCTACGACGTGCTGCTGGACGTGCTTCGCGAGAACCTGAACCTCACCGGCACCCGTCGCGGCTGCGACATGGGCACGTGCGGGTGCTGCACCGTGCTCCTGGACGGCCGCCCGACGCTCTCGTGCCTGACGCTGGTGCTCGAGTGCGACGGGAGATCGATCACGACCGTGGAGGCCGTGGCCGGCGCCGAGGGGCTCCACCCGATTCAGCAGGCCTGGGTGGACACCGGCGCGAGCCAGTGCGGCTTCTGCACGCCGGGCTTCATCATGTCGGCCCTGGCCTTCGTGGAGGCGAACTCCAGCCCTTCGGAAGACGAGATCCGCGAGGCCATCAGCGGCAACATGTGCCGCTGCACCGGCTACGTTTCGATCATCGAGGCCGTGGCCCGGGCCGCCGCCGAGGTGGCCCGGCGGCGGGCGGCCGGGACGTACGCCTCGCCCCTCGCGCGGCCGCGGCCGGCCGGGGCCGCCCCGGACCGGTCCTGACGTGGCCAACGTGATCGGAAAGCGCACGCCGCTCGTGGACGCGGTCAAGAAGGTCACGGGCGCAGGCGTCTACACCGACGACATCAAGCTCCCGGGAATGCTGGTGGGGAAGATCCTGCGCTCGCCGGTCCCCTACGCGCGCATCCTCGCCATCGACACGCGGAAGGCCGAATCTCTCCCCGGCGTGCACGCGGTCATCCACGGCATGGAAGCCACGTCGCGCTTCGGCGTGCTGCCCGTCTCCAAGGACGAGACGGCGATGGCCGTGGGGAAGGTGCGCTACATCGGCGACGCCGTCGCGGCCGTGGCCGCCGACGACGAGGAGATCGCGCTCGAGGCGATCCGTCTCATCGAGGTCCGCTACGAGACTCTCCAGACCATCGCGACCCTCGACGACGCGCTGGCGCCCACGGACGAGCCGATCCACGACAAGACGGTGGGAGGGACCAACGTCCACAAGGCGGTGGACCAGTGCTTCGGCGACGTGGACGCCGCGCTCCGGTCCTCCGCCGTCGTCGTGGACCACCACTTCAAGTTCGCGGCGGTCACCCACGCGTTCACCGAGCCGCACTGCGTCGTGGCCCACCACGACCACGACGGGCGGCTCACGATCTGGTCGGCCACGCAGGTGCCGCATTACGTGCACCGCGCTCTGGCCGAGGTGCTCCAGATGGACATGCACAGGATCCGCGTGATCCGGCCCATGGTGGGGGGCGCCTTCGGCGGCAAGAGCGATCCCTTCCCGCACGAGATGATCGCGGCCCTGTTGTCGCGCCGCACGAAGCGGCCGGTGAAGATCCTCTTTGATCGGGAGGAGGTCTTCCTCACCAACCACGGCCGCCACCCGACCCGGACCCACATGACCATGGGCGTCTCGGAGGATGGGACGATCACCGCGCTCGACCTCAAGGCGCTCATCGACGGCGGCGCGTGGGGATCGTTCGGCGTCGTCACCACCTACTACAACGGCGTCCTGTGCATGGGGCCGTACCGCGTCCCGGCCTTCCGGTACTCGGGCAAGCGCGTGTACAGCAACAAGCCCCCCTCCGGCGCCATGCGCGGCCACGGCGCCGTCAACTCGCGCTTCGCCATGGAGGTCGTCGTGGACGAGCTGGCCGAGAGGCTTGGTCTGGACGCGATCGACTTCCGTCTCGCCAACCTGCTGCCACCCCACACCAAGACCATCAACGAGTTCCGCATCACGTCGAACGGCACGCGCGAAGGGCTGCTGCGCGTACGCGAGGCCTCACGCTGGGACGAGAAATTCCGCCGGCTTCCGTACGGACGCGGCGTGGGCGTGGCGTGCGGCTTCTACATCTCGGGATCGGCCCTGCCGATCCATTTCTCGAAGCTGCCGCAGTCCACGGCCCACGTGAAGATCGACATGGACGGCGGGGTCACCGTCCACTGCATGGCGGCGGAGATCGGGCAGGGATCCGACACGATGCTGGCGCAGTGCGTGGCAGAGGTGCTGGGCGTGGGGCTCGACCGGATCCGGATCTTCTCCCAGGACAGCGACACCGACCCGGTGGATCTCGGCTCGTATTCGAGCCGCGTGACCTTCATGGCGGGCAACGCCGCCCGGCGCGCCGCGGAGGAGATCCGCTCCGATCTCGTCGCGGCGGCGGCGCGCCTCACGGGGCATCCTCCCGAGAGGTTCGTCCTCCGCGACGAGCGCGTGGAGTACGCGCCGGACCCCTCGGTGGCCGTGACGTTCATGGAGGCGCTCACCGAGGCGCTGGCGGGGAAGGGAGCCTTGACGGCGCGCGGGGCGTACGCCGCCGCGCCTCCCATGGGAGGGAAGTTCAAGGGAGCCGCGGCCGGGCTGTCGCCCTCATACTCGTTCCAAGCGTACGTCGCCGAGGTGGAGGTGGATCCGGAGACCGGTTTCGTGAGGGTCGCGCATGTCTGGGCGGCGCATGACTGCGGGCGCGCGCTGAACCCCACGGCCGTGGAGGGGCAGGT
Source organism: uncultured Acidobacteriota bacterium (assembly GCA_964400605.1). GTDB lineage: Bacteria > Acidobacteriota > Polarisedimenticolia > JACPZX01 > JACPZX01 > CAYNUH01. The sequence continues at coordinate 51,546 of CAYNUH010000001.1, forward strand.
GGTGGGTTCGATCCACATGGGGCTGGGGCAGGCCCTGTGCGAGGACTTCGCCTACAACCGCTCGAACGTCATCAACGCGAACCTGCTCGACTACCGGACGCTCACGCCGAAGCAGATGCCGCCGGTGGATGTCTTCCTGATCGAGAGCAACGACCCGGAGGGCCCCTTCGGTGCCAAGGAGTGCGGTGAGGGGCCGCTCCTGCCGATCCTGCCGGCGGTGGCCAACGCCATCCACGACGCCGTGGGCGTCCGGATGTACGAGCTGCCGATGACTCCGGACAAGATCCTCTCGGGCATCGGCCGGACGAAAGGGGCCGCCAAGCCCACGCTCGGGAAGCCGTCCGGGACGCCCGCGGGCCCCAGCGGCCCCCCGCGCGTCCCCGTCCCTGCCGGGCCGTGATCCTCCCTCCTTTCCGTCTACACCTGCCCCGCAGCGTCGAGGAGGCGCTCATGCTGGCGGGGGACTGCGGCACGGACTTCGACTTCCTCGCCGGCGGCACCGATCTGCTCCCCAATTACAAGAACCGGCTCAACCCGCGCGGCAACGTGATCGGATTGAGCCGCGTGGCGGGGCTCGCTTCGCCACTCCGGCGCCTCGACGGCGGCTCGTTCGCCGTCGGGCCCATGACGAGGCTTGCGGACCTGGATCGCGACGAGTCCCTGCGCGGGCGCTTCCCGGGACTGCGGGAGGCCGTCTCGCAGATCGCCACGCCTCTTGTGAGGCAATCGGGAACCCTGGGCGGCAACCTCCTGGTGGAGACCCGCTGCTACTACTTCAACCAGTCCCACGACTGGCGGGCGTCGAAGGGGTTCTGCATGAAGGCGGACGGTGACGTCTGCCTCGTGGTCCCTCAAAAGGAGACCTGCTACGCCATCTACGCGGGCGACACGGCGCCCGTGCTGATGACCCTGGGCGCGACGCTGGTTCTCGTGGGATTCGAGGGGAGCCGCGAGGTGCCCGCGGCGGACTTCTACCAACCGGACGGCATCCGCAAGAACCTGCTCGCCAAGGGGGAGCTCGTCACGGAGATCCGTCTGCCCGCGGAGGCCGCCTCGGCCCGCTCCGGCTACATGAAGCTGCGGCTGCGCGATTCCTTCGACTTCCCCGACATGGGACTGGCGGCCGCCGTGTGGATGGAGGATGGCAAGGTGGCCGATCTGCGCGTGGCCACCACGGCCGTCTCGATGACGCCGCTGCTCTACCCGGAAGTGACCGCCAAGGTGAAAGGGCTGCCCCTCACGCGCGATGTCATCGAGGGCGTGGCCGCCGAAGTCCAGAGCCGCACGATGCCCGTCCGCAACGTGATGTTCCCGCCCCAGTACCGCAAGCGCATGGTCGGCGTCTTCACGCGACGGCTGCTGACGCGCCTGGCGGGTGCGGCGTAGACACGTCCCCGGCCACACGTTGGACGGCAGCCAAGTCACACGCTTCGTCAAAGCGACGGCCATCGCCTGGGCCTACCAGGTCGCCGTCTACGACGCGGCCGACGTGGCCCTGGCGGAGAGGCAGGGCTTTCCGCTCCTGACCGCCGACGAGGTCATGATCAGGAAGATGAAGGGGCACAGCATCGTCGTCCGGCTGAGGGATATGGAGATCACGTGAGCCGCGGCACTTCGTTCCGGCGTGGGGGATAGTCCGTCCACATCGGTTAATCCTCAGATCCTGTCAGGAAATCCCCAGAGGCACTGACCTCGCGCAGAGACGATCTCAGCCTGAATCGCGCCGTCCCGCGGCCAGGCACTCCGCGAGGGTCTCGGGGGCGATGTTGCCGCCGCTCACCACGCTCACGACGCGGGATCCCGGGGGGGCCTTCACCTTTCCGGAGAGGAGCGCCGCGGTGGCGGCCGCGCCGGCGGGCTCCGCGAGGGTCTTGCAGCGCTCCAGGAGCAGCCGCATGGCGTGCCGGATCTCGTCGTCGGTGACGATGACCACGTCGTCGGCGTACTTCCTCACGATCTCGTAGTTGAGCGATCCGGCGAACGGGGCGGCCAATCCGTCGGCGATGGTGTCGGTCTTCTCCAGCCTCACGGGCCTCCCCTCGTCGAGGCTCCGGCGCATCGCGGGCGCCCCCTCCGGCTCCACGCCGATGACCCGCGCCGCCGGGCGGCTCTCCTTCACGGCGAGGGCGATGCCGCTCAGGAGCCCGCCGCCCCCGACGCCGGCGATCACGACGTCGGCCTCCGGGACGTCATCGAGGATCTCGAGCCCCAGGGTGCCCTGCCCGGCCACGGTGAGAGGCGCGTCGAAGGGGTGAACGAAGACGAGTCCACGCTCGCGCTCGATCTCGTGCATCTTCTCGAAGGCGGCGGCCACGTCGCCGTGAAGGATCACCTCGGCGCCGTAGGCGCGGGCGGCGTCGGCCTTGGCGGAGGAGGCGGTCTTCGGCATGACCACCGTGGCGCGGCAGCCGAGCACCGACGCCGCGTAGGCCACCCCCTGCGCGTGGTTGCCGGCCGAGATGGTGATGACGCCCCGCTCTTTCTCCTCGGCGCTGAGCGCCTTCATCGTCGCGAGCGCGCCGCGCGGCTTGAACGAGCCCGTCTTCTGCAAGTTCTCAAGCTTCAGGTACAGGCGGAAGCCGGTCATCCGGGAAAGGGTGGCGCTGCCCACGCAGGGGGTGCGGTGGATCCATCCGTCGATGGAGCGGCGGGCGGCGCGGACGTCTTCAAGGCTGACGGGGAGCAACGCGGGCGGCCTCCGGGCTGATGACGGATCGGCGGGCAGCGCAATTTAACACAGCGGGGCCGGAAGCCGCGCCTGCGTTGCCCGCTGGGACCCGTGGACTGCTTTGCGGAGCGGGTGGCCGAGCGAACGGAGGCCGAGCGCGCGGGAGCGCGCGGAGGCCGTCTCCCGCAAGCAAAGCAGTCAACGGCCCCCGCCCGGGGATGTTTGTTCGGCTCCGGGGCGCATGGTCTATAATCCGCGGCTCGCGGCCGCAGCCCCGATAGAGCCGCAAGCGGGGCCGAGCGAGAACGAGCCGAAGCGGTCCGCGGGGAAGTGATGCAGCGCATGAGAACGGCGGCGCCCCCGACGGCGGCCGCCCAGGAGGCTTGCACAGGTGATGCGGATGTTGAGGTCAGGTTCGAGGCGGTGCGCTCTCTCCGTGGCGGCGGCGGTGCTGCTGCTGGCGGCGTTCCCCGCCATGGCGCAGAAATCTCCCGCGCCCCCGTCCACGCCGCCGGCAGCGCATCCAGGCGCGCCGCCCGCCGCCGAGACGGAACTCGACAAGAACGTCAAGACAGCGATGGACACCATCTTCGCCGCGAGGATCAAGGCCAACGTCAAGTTCCTGGCGAGCGACCTCCTCGAAGGGCGGGGGACCGGGCAGCGCGGCGGCGAACTCTCCGCCGAGTACGTCGCCACCCAGTACGGACTGCTCGGGCTGGGCCAGCCCGTCCCGGTGGACGCGAACACCACGTCGTACTTCCAGAGCGTCCCGCTCGTGGGCGTGGAGACCGACGCCGCCTCCAGCACGCTGACCTTCACGAAGGATGCTCAGAGCGTGTCCCCGGCCTACCTCGATCAGGCCGTGTACTGGACCGAGACGCAGCAGCCGGCCGCCGAGGCCTCCTCGGAGGTGGTCTTCGTCGGCTACGGCGCCCTCGCGCCGGAGTTCAAGTGGGACGACTTCAAGGACGTGGACCTCACGGGCAAGATCCTGCTCATGCTGGTCAACGACCCTCCCTCCGAAGATCCGAACTTCTTCGGGGGCAAGGGCCTGACCTACTATGGCCGGTGGACCTACAAGTTCTGGGTCGCGGCGGAGAAGGGGGCGGCGGGCGCCATCCTGATCCACAACACCGACATGGCCGGCTACGGCTGGGACGTCGTGCGCAACTCCTGGGGGAAGGAGCGCTCCTACATCCAGATCGATCCTCAGGGGACGCCGCCGCTGCGGCTGGCGGGGTGGGTCACCGAGGACACCGCCCGGCAAGTCGTGTCGATGGCGGGCCGGGACCTCACTGCCCTGATGGAGGCGGCCGCGAGGAGCGACTTCAAGCCGGTGCCGCTGGGGATCACCGCCTCTGCCCGCCTCACCAGCAAGGTGCGCAACGTCATCACGCAGAACGTGGTCGGATTCATCCCGGGCGCGGACCCCGTCCGCCAGCGCGAGTTCGTCATCTACACGGCGCACTATGACCACCTCGGCATCGGGCAGCCCGTGGGCGACGACAGCATCTACAACGGCGCCCAGGACAACGCCTCCGGCGTCTCGGCCATGCTGGAGGTGGCGCGCGCGTTCATGTCGTCGTCCAAGGCCCGCCCGCGCCGCTCGCTCCTCTTCATCGCCCTCGCCGCCGAGGAGCAGGGCCTGAGGGGCTCCGAGCACTTCTGCAACCGCCGGAACCTCTTCCTCTTCCCGGGGCGCATGGCCGCCGACATCAACCTCGACGGGATCAGCACGGTCGGCGAGACTCGCGACTACGTTTTCCTGGGGGCCGATCGATCCACTCTGAAAAAGTACGTGGACGACGGCGCCCGCCTCCTCGACTACGTCGTCAAGCCCGATCCCCACCCCGAGAAGGGGCACTTCTACCGGTCCGACCACTTCAACTTCGCCCGGATCGGCGTCCCCTCCATGTCCATAGACAACGGGCTCGACTACATCGACCATCCCGCGGGCTGGGGAGAGGAGCAGTATCAGGACTACCTCGCCAAGCGCTACCACCAGCCCGATGACGAGTTCGACCCGACCTGGGACTTTAAGGGCGTGGCGCGCGTGGCCAAGATCGCTTTCTATCTGGGCTGGAGGGTGGCCATGGACGACGCCATGCCCATGTGGAACCAAGGGGACGAGTTCGAGGAGGAGCGCAAGGAGACCATCGCCGAGGTCCCCGCGGCCGAGCCTCCCAAGCCGTAGGTCCAAGGCGCGAGCGCATCCGGAAGGGAGGAGGCCCTGTGGTTCGAGCCTCTGGGGAGGCGCGCCCCATCGAATGGGACTCCCCGCTGCGCTACCTGAAGGGATTTGGCCCCGCGAGGGCCGAGGCCCTGGCCGGGAAGGGTTACAGCACCGCGGGCGACCTTCTCCTTCACTTCCCGTTCCGCTACGAGGACCGGAGCCGCTTCGTCCCCATCGGATCGCTCGGCCCGGCCTCCGGCCGCGTGACCATCGCGGGCCGCGTGCTCGCCTGCAGCCTCTTCACCACGCGGCGCCGGAGGCTCCGGATCGTCAGGGCCGTCGTGGACGACGGCACGGGCTCCATCGAGTGCCTCTGGTTCAACCAGCCCTTCATCCGGGACCATCTCAAGCGCGGCGTGGAGGTGGTGCTGTACGGGGCGCCGGCGAGCGGGCCCGACCGGCCGGCTGCGCTGCAGATGGCGGGCCCCGACTGGGAGATCGTCACCCACGAGAGGGGCGACGAGATCCACATGGGGCGCCTCGTGCCCGTCCACCGCCGGCTTCCGAACCTCTCTCCCAAGGCGGTGCGGCGGATCCTTCACGGCCTCCTGGCGGCCCTGCCCGACGACCTCCAGGACCCGATCCCCGCCCCTTTGCGCGACCGGCTCGGGCTGATGCCGCGCGCGGAGGCCATCCGGCAGGTGCACTTCCCGGATTCCGGCGCCGACCCGGAGGCCCTCGCGGCGCGGCGCACGCCGGCCCACCGGCGGATGATCTTCGAGGAGTTCTTCCTCCTTCAGGTGGCCCTCGCTCTGAGGCGGCGATCCGTGGCGGCCGAGAGGCGCGCCTCCCCGTACGGGATGACTCCGGAGATCCGCTCCCGGCTGGCGTCGGCCCTCCCCTTCAGGCTCACCGCGGCCCAGAAGCGGGTGCTTAAAGAGATTGTGGACGATCTGAAGTCGCCGCACCTGATGCACCGCCTGCTTCAGGGAGACGTTGGATCGGGGAAGACGATCGTGGCGCTGCTGGCCATGCTCTTCGCCGTGGAGAACGGCCGGCAGGCGGCGCTCATGGTTCCCACCGAGATCCTCGCCGAGCAGCACCACCGCGTCATCCAGAAGATCCTAGAAGGAAGGCCCTACAGGAGCGTGCTCCTCACGGGCGCGTCGAGGCGCTCCGGCGGACGGCAGGTCCTGGCGGGGATCGCCGGAGGGTTCTGGCAGATCGTCGTGGGCACGCACGCCCTCATCGAGGAGTCGGTCGCCTTCCAGCGTCTCGGTCTCGTGGTGGTGGACGAGCAGCACCGCTTCGGCGTGCTCCAGCGGGCGGCGCTGCGCGGGAAGGGGCACTCCCCGGACGTGCTCGTCATGACCGCGACGCCGATCCCAAGGTCGCTGTGCCTCACCGTCTACGGTGATCTCGATCTGTCCATCATGGACGAACTCCCTCCGGGGCGCCGGCCGGTCAAGACGCTGCGCCGCAAGGAGGCCTCGCGGGAGAAGATCTACGAATTCGTGCGGCACGAGATCCGGCGCGGGAGGCAGGCTTACGTCGTGCTCCCCCTCGTGGAGGAGTCCGAGACGCTCGATCTGAAGGCGGCCGTGGAGATGACGGAGGCGCTGCGGCCGGTGTTCCCCGACACCGTCGTGGGGCTCGTCCACGGCAGGATGGACCCCGATGAACGGGAGCGGGTCATGGAGGGCTTCGCCGCGGGATCGATCGAGCTCCTGGTGGCGACCACCGTGATCGAGGTGGGTATTGACGTCCCCAACGCCACGGTCATGGTCATCGAGAACGCGGAGCGGTTCGGCCTCAGCCAGCTCCACCAGCTCCGGGGGCGCGTGGGGCGCGGGCCGCATCCGTCCTGCTGCGTCCTCCTGGAGTCCGAGGATCTGACGCCGGAGGCCGAGGCGCGGTTGGCCGTGATGGCGGAGACCGAGGACGGCTTCCGGATCGCGGAGCGCGACCTGGAGATTCGCGGCCCCGGCGAGCTCACCGGCACACGCCAGACGGGTATGCCCGAGCTGAGGATCGCCGACGTCCTGAAGGACAGGGAGATCCTCGATCGGGCCCGCGCGGAGGCGTTTCGCCTGGTCGGGGCGATGGAGCAAGCGGAGGCCGAAGGAGCCGAGGGACCTTACCGGCCTCTGATCCGGCACGTGCGGCGCCTGTGGGGCGAGCGTCTCGGCATGGCGGCGACGGGCTGAGAGCGTGAGGCGGCGGCCCTCAGTGGATCAGCCCGCCGGGAGGCTCCGGCGCTTCCGTGATGGTTCCGAACCGAGCCTCGTACCTCGCGATGTTCTCCGACAGCGCCCGGGCGATGCGCTTCACGTGGCCGGGGCTGACGATGACGCGCGCGGAGAGCTTGCCCGCCTCCGGCAGCATGCTGAAGAAGTCGAGAAAGAACTCCTCCCGCGTGTGCGAGACCATCATGTGGTTGGAGTACACGCCCCCCACGATGTCGTCCGTGACCTTGATCGGTATCTGCCTCGGCTTGGGCCCTTCCTCGGTCATCACCTCGCCTCCTCTTCAGACCGCGATCCTCCCCGGCGCCAGCCGGGCGAGGACGCGGTAGGTTCTCTGCGGCAGGTCGGAAGCCCTTCGCTCCTTCATCCGGAGCAGATCCTTCCACAACCGAAGGGCGTCCTCCGGCGTGTCCACGTCGTGCCACACCCCGATCTCGACGAAGGAGACGCCTGACTCCTTTAATCTCCTGATGGTGACCGGAAACACATCGCGGGTGCCCCACCGGATCCCGCGGAACGGCTCCAGGTGCAGACGGGTCATGCCGATCAGATAATACCCTCCGTCCTCGGCCGGGCCGAGCACCACCTCCGCCCGCCGCAGCGCCTCGAACGCCCCCGTCAGGTGATCGGCGGGGAGGGTGGGGGAGTCGCTGCCCAGGATCACGACCCGTTTGTGGCCGGCTCGCAGCTTCGCCTGGATCGCGAGCGCCATCCTCTCGCCGAGGTCGCCGCCGGACTGGGTCTCTTCGGCCACGCCTGGCGGCAGCGGATCCGCCGCGGCGCACGCGCCGCAGGCCCCGCTCAGGGTCTCGCTCCAGGCCACGCTGAGGGCGGCTGTCGGCGACGCACGCGCGGCGCGTTCGATCACGTCGCCGAGGAGCGCGACGTGGATCTCGCAGGCCTCCTCCGCGGAGAAGACGCCCATCAGCCTCGTCTTCACCTGTCCGGGGCGGGGCCTTCGGGCGAACACGACAAGGGCGTCCTCTCTCGCGTGCACATCTGGTCCGGCGCCGGCGCGACGGTCCGTCGCGCCCGGCTGAAGGAGGCGGCGCCATCCACGAAAACCGCGGTTGGCGGACCTCGGAGACGCGATGATAACATCGAGCGAGGCGGGCGGCCCGAACGGCGAGCCGCGCGACGACCCCCCGAGGAGAATTCCGTCGATGGAACCGAGCCGCCGCGCGGACGCGCCCGCGTCCGATCCGGAATCGGGCTTCCTCACCGAGATCTCACGCCTCTTCTTCGTCCCCGCCGCCATCGTCGTGCTGTGCGTGCTGGTCTTCGTCCTTTTCGGGCTGATCGCCTCCGAGGGGAAGACGGCGCGCGACTACCTGGAGGAGATCCGCCAGGGAGGCGCCAACCGGAGGTGGCAGGCCGCCTTCGAGCTTTCGCGCATCCTCACCCGCGACGAGCGAGCGCGCTCGGATCCGAGTCTGGGCACGGAGATCGCAGGGCTTCTTTCGGACCCCCATCTCGATGAGCCCCTGGTGAGGCGTTACCTGATCCTGGCATTGGAGCAGATCGCCGATCCTTCGGCGGGCCCCGCCGTCGAGAAGGCGCTGGCGGATCCGGATCAGGAGGTCAGGCTCTACGCCGCCCGTGCTCTCGGGCGGATCGAAGGCCCCGGATCGGTCGCGGCCCTCCTCCCGCTCCTTCAGGATCAGGACGCGGGGCTGCGCAAGATGGCGCTCCACTCGCTGGGCCGCCTCGGCGATGCCGGCGCCGCCGCGGAGATGCGGCCGCGGCTGGACGATCCCGTCGAGGACGTGCGGTGGAACGCCGCCCTGGCCCTGGCGGTGCTCGGAGACCGTTCAGGCGCGGAGATGCTGGGGCTCATGATGGACTCCGCCTACCTGGACCGCGTCGAGGGGATCACCGAGGAGCAGAAGATCGAGGCGCGCGTCAACGCCATCCAGGCGGCCTTCCGGCTTTCCGACCCCGGCCTGCGGCGGTTCGTGGAGGGCCTGAGCCGGACGGATTCGAGCCTCCGTGTGCGCGACGTCGCGATGAAAACCCTCAAGGAGTGGAACTGATCCGGCGCGCGCTCGGTTGACTCCCGGGGGGGTTCTGTTAGAATCGCGGCGTTTCAGAAGGGACTCCCGCGCTCACCGGAGTTGAGGTGAAACCGTCCCGCTGATTCCCTCAAAAAAGCGAAGGTCCTTGGCTCGGTGGGTCCGGACGGCGGGGGAGACCGCATGCGGCCTGGCCCGCCGGTTCGGCCGGGAGACATGTCCATGACGGATGACACTCAGAAGGCCGCGCCCCCTCAGCCCTCCGGCCCTCCGCCGGGGGCGGTGGTCACGGCGGGAGTGGTCACCAGGGCCGCGGAGGCAGGAGCGCCCCCGCCGGCCGCCGCGAAGAGCACCGGCCCCGCGGCCACGAAGGCCAACCAGCCCGCGGCGCCCTCCGGGCCCATGCCGCTCAACATCACCCGCCGCACGTTCTTCACCTCCCTTGGCATCGCGTGGGTCTCCTTCACCGGGGCGATGGGCGCGGCGCTGACCGCAACCGCCCGGTTCATGTTCCCTAACGTGCTCTTCGAGCCCGTCCAGAGCTTCAAGGCCGGGTACCCGAGCGACTACACCGTCGGCGTCGTGGACGAGACGTACAAGGAGAAGTACGGAACCTGGATCGTGCGCACGGAGGAGGGCGTCTACGCCCTCTCCACCACGTGCACGCACCTCGGGTGCACGCCGAACTGGCTGGCGGCCGAGAACAAGTTCAAGTGCCCGTGCCATGGCAGCGGCTTCTATCCGTCGGGGATAAACTTCGAGGGGCCGGCGCCGCGCCCGCTCGAGAGGTACAAGATCACGCTCGCCGAGGACGGCCAGATTTTCATCGACAAGGACCTGAAGTACCAGCAGGAGAAGGGTCAGTGGGATGACCCCACCTCTTTCCTCAGGTACACCGGCTGAGGAGGCCCTCTCTCATGCCCGAAGACCATCAGGTTCCCCAGACGTCAGAGGTCAAGAAAAAGGACCTCGTCACGTACGTTCGCGAGAGCCAGATCTGGAACTCGATCTTCAGGCACGGCCCTCCGAGCAACGACCGCAACCGAGCCCTCGCGGTCATCACCAACGTCTTCCTCCACCTGCATCCGGTGCGCGTGCGCAAGTCGGGCCTGCGCCTCAAGTACACGTGGTGCATGGGAGGCGTCACCTTCTTCCTGTTCATCGTGGAGACCATCACGGGCCTGCTCCTCATGTTCTACTACCGGCCCACGGTGGAGTACGCGTACGCCGACATCTGGGACCTCCGGGAGCAGGTGCCTCTCGGGGTGATGCGCGAGCTGCACCGGTGGGGCGCGCACGCCATGGTCATCTCCGTCTGGCTGCACATGTTCCGCGTCTTCATGACCGGATCGTACAAGCCGCCGCGCGAGTTCAACTGGAACGTCGGCGTCATTCTCCTCGTGCTCACGCTGCTCTTGTCCTTCACGGGCTATCTGCTCCCGTGGGACCAGCTCGCCATGTGGGCCATCACGGTTGGATCCAACATGGCCCGGGCCACGCCCTTCCTGGGGTACGAGGGGCCGGGAGCCACGCTCCTGAAGCTGGGGGACGTCAACCTCGTGCACGTGGGGAGTGACGCGCGCTTCGGCCTCCTCGCCGGCCGTTTCGTGGGGGCGGGCGCGCTGCTCAGGTTCTACGTGCTGCACTGCGTGGCGATCCCGCTGGTGGTCGCGACGCTCATGGCCATCCATTTCTGGCGCGTCCGGAAGGACGGCGGCATCTCCGGGCCGCTCTGATCGCGCCGGACCGGCCTCAGGAACCGCGATGCAGGTCATCAAGGACTTGATCAACTGGGCCTCGGCGCCCGTCCAGTTCTTCACGTTCAGCACCCTCCTGTTCATCGCGATGCTGCGGTTCAAGGGCTGGGTCAGGCCGAAGAACGCCCTGGCCATCCTGATCGCCGCCGCCGCCTTCTTCGGCGTCAGCATGTTCGACCCCAACTTCCGGAAGATCGTGGTCAAGGCGGACAACATCCCCATCGCATTCATGTTGTTCATCCTCGGCTTCTTCCTCTGGCTGGCGCTGCGGCAGGCCTTCGAGAACGACCGGAGGATCGCGAGGGGAGAACCCCCCGCGGAGGCGCTCGAGACCAAGGACAAACTCATGGTGTGGCCGCACCTGGTCTACATCGAGTTCATCTGCCTGATCCTGCTGACGGTGGTGCTGATCGTCTGGTCGATCCTCATCCAGGCGCCCATCGAGCAGCCGGCCAACCCCACCGACTCGCCCAACCCGTCCAAGGCGCCGTGGTACTTCCTCGGCCTCCAGGAGATGCTGGTCTACTTCGACCCCTGGTTGGCGGGCGTGGTCTTCCCGAGCCTCATCATCGTCGGATTGATGGCCATCCCCTACATGGACACCAACCCGAAGGGAAACGGCTACTTCACCTTCGCCGAGCGGAAGTGGGAGATCTCGCTGTTCCTCTTCGGCTTCATCATCCTGTGGATCCTGCTCATCATCGCCGGGACGTTCCTCCGCGGTCCCAACTGGAACTTCTTCGGCCCGTATCAGTACTGGGACGTCCACAAGGTCGTGCCCCTGGTGAACATCCACCTGTCGGAGATCTTCTGGGTCCGCACGCTGGGCGTGGCGCTTCCGTCCAACTGGCTCGTGCGCGAGGCGCCAGGGATCTTTGTGGCTCTCGTGTACCTCTTCGCACTACCGCCCCTCCTGGCCAGGACCCTGCTCAAGAACTTCTACTCCAAGATGGGGTTCGCCCGGTACAGCGTCTTCGTCTTTCTGCTGCTGCCCATGCTGAGCCTGCCGATCAAGATGTACCTGCGCTGGGCATTCAACTTCAAGTACCTGGTGAACCTTCCGGAGTTCTTCTTCAACATCTGAGATCCTCGGGAGTCGTCCTTGGCCGTCATACACAGCGAGGCCCCACCGATCCATCAGGTCGGGCGGCGTAACTTCTGGTTCGCCGTCGGCAGCGTGCTGCTGCTCTTGAGCAGCGTCTGGATGTTCTACGCCGACTACCACCGCGAGTGGAAGGCGTACCAGAGGGAGTTCCGGCGGATCGAGGTGGAGAGGGCCCGCAAGAAGATCGGCGAGCTGGAGAACCAGTACAAGACCAGCCGTGATCGCAAGCGGCTCGAGACCGATCTCGACGCCGCCCGGAAGGATCTCGCCGCCAAAGCGGCCGATCTCGAGCGGGCGAGGGCGGCCGTGCTCGAGGCCGGACGCAAGTTCTTCCTCGCCGAGACGGAATGGAAGGTCTCCAAGTCGTACTTCGACGCCTACAAATACGAGGTGGAGGAGGCGCGGGAGCGGAATCGCGGAGTGCGTTCCGCGGAGAAGGACTTCGATGAATCGAAGGCCCGCTACGAGAAGGCGGTCCTCGAGCTGGAGGAGGTCAACAAGGAGAAGGACGCCGCCAACGCGCGGGTGAAATCGCTCACGGGGAAGGTGGACGAGATCCAACGGAAGATCTCCGCCTTCATCGAAGTCAAGGAGCGCCTCGAGAAGAAGGTGGCGGCCATCGGTCCGAACCTGGCCAACCAGTTCCGCGACAGGCCCGTGGTGGACTTCATGAACCCGTCGATACGGGTGCAGCAGGTCCAGCTCCCCAATCTTCTCAACGACGTGAACTTCATGCGGATCCCGAAAGTGGACCGGTGCGTCACGTGCCACCAGGGGGCCGCGGAGAAGGGGTACGAGGATCTGCCCCATCCGTTCCGGACGCACCCGCGCCTCGATCTCATTGTGGCCACGAACTCGAAGCATCCCTACGAGCAGTTCGGCTGCACAATCTGCCACCAGGGGCTCGACCGGGCGACGTACTTCGAGAGCGCCGTCCATACGCCGTCCGGCGATGCCCAGCGGCACGAATGGGAGAAAAAGCACGGTTGGGAGGCGCCGGAATTCTCCGACAGCCCGATGCTCCCCACCGAGCACACCGAGGCGGCCTGCCTGAAGTGCCACAAGCAGGAGGTGCGAGTCGCCGGGGCGCCCCGGCTGAACCGAGCGCTGGACATCCTGGAGAAGGCGGGATGCTACGGCTGTCACAAGATTGCGGGCTACGAGCAGCTCCGGAAGGCGGGTCCCGACCTGCGGCGGATCCGCGCCAAGACGACCCCCGAGTGGGCGGCGCAGTGGGTGACCGACCCGAGGGGCTACAGGCCCACGACCTGGATGCCCAGGTTCTTCTACCTGTCCAACTCGAGCTCACCCCGGGATCAGGCCCGCAACCGCGTCGAGATCGACGCGATCGTCTCCTACCTCTTCAAGAACTCCCAGCCCTTCGAGATGGCGCCGCCCCCGCTCCGAGGGGACGCGGCGCAGGGCCGGCAGACGGTGCGGGAGAGGGGCTGCCTCGGGTGCCACCGGATCGGCGAGAACCCGACTCAGCGCGGCGCCTACGGCCGGGACTTCGGCCCCGCGCTGGACCGGGTGGGCGACAAGGTCGGCGAGACGTGGCTGTACCACTGGCTGAAGGACCCGACGGCGTACTTCCCGGACGCGTACATGCCCGACCTCCGCCTCACCGATCAGGAGGCGGCGGACGTCGCGGCGTATCTCATGACGCTTCGCGGCGCGCCTGCGCCGCCTCTGGCGCCGGTGGATGGGGGCGTCCTCGACGAAGTGACGCTCGAGTACCTCAAGGCGCGGATGACAGACGGGGACGCCCGTACCAGGCTCGCCTCCATGGGGCGCGACGAGAAGCGCTTCCTCCTCGGCGAGAAGCTCATCGGCCGGTACGGGTGCTCCGGCTGCCACCTGATTTCGGGCTTCGAGAAGGCGCTGCCCATCGGCACCGAGCTCACGAAGGAGGGAAGCAAGCTCATCACGCGGCTCGACTTCGGGTTCGAGGAGATCGAGCACACGCGGCACGACTGGTTCTTCCAGAAGCTCAGGGAGCCGCGCATCTTCGACCGGGGCAAGGTGAAGCTCCCCCAGGAGAAGCTGAAGATGCCGGACTTCGGCTTCACCGACCAGGAGGCCTCCACCATGGTGACCTTCCTGCTCGGGCTGGTGAAGGACGAGCCGCTGCTGGAGACGGTCAACACGCTGGACGAGCGGGAAACCGCCATCGAGGCGGGCCGGCGCATCGTTCAGCACCGGAACTGCCGGGGGTGCCACGTCATCGAGGGGACGGGAGGGTTCATCCGGGAGACGATCCAGGATCCCGGCTACCATCCGCCGGTGCTCCAGGGGGAGGGGACGAAGGTCCAGAGCGACTGGCTTTTCGGCTTCCTGAAGGCCCCCGTGCACATCCGTCCCTGGCTCAACGTGCGCATGCCCACGTTCGGCTTCCAGGACGGCGAGGCCGTCGCCGTGGCCCGCTACTTCGCGACGCTGGACAAGGTCCTGTTCCCCTTCGAGTATGTGGCGCCGGAGCCGAAGGCGGCGGCGCACCTGGCCGAGGGCAAGAACCTCTTCACTCAGTTCAAGTGCCTGCAGTGTCACGTGATCGGGGATCAAGTCACGGCAGGGTTGACCGCGGCGGACCTCGCCCCCAACCTCGCCCTGGCCAAGAGCCGGCTGCGGCGGGACTGGATCCTCGGCTGGCTCCGCGACCCGCAGAAGCTGCAGCCGGGGACGCGGATGCCGAGTTTCTTCTACTCCGACGGGGATCCTCTGATGGAAGATCCCGACACGAAGATCGTAGCCATCCGGGACTACCTGATGATCCTCGGGGAGGCCGAGGATCGCAGGCTCGGCTCCCTCGTCCCGGCCCACACGGCCGCGGGGCCGGCGCTGTAGGACCCTGCGCCCAAGAGAGCGATGAAGGCCCGCACGTCCTCCGCGATCGTCATGGCGGCGCTCGCCGCGCTCGCGTGGACCCTGATGCCGGCCCAGGAGGCTCCGCCGGGAGCGCCCCCCTACGAGGAGATCATCGTCGCCGGCGGCGGCGCCGTCTCGGGAGTCGTGAAGACGGCGTCGGCGCCGCCCCGCAGATCGGACTTCATCGTCACCAAGGACCAGGGAACGTGCGGCGACCGCGTGCCCCAGGAGGCGGTGATCCGGGCTCCGGACGGCGCGCTGAAGAACGTCGTCGTGGCCCTCGAGGGGATCACGAGAGGGAAAGCCATCGACAGGACCACGGCGCTCAAGCTCGATAACCACCGCTGCCGGTTCGACCCCCACGTGGCGGCGGTGGCCGTGGGCCAGAGGATGGAGATCGTCAACAGCGACCCGATCCTTCACAGCACGCACGCCAAGGTCGAAGGCGCCCGGACCGTCTTCAACGTGGCGCTCCCCGTCCAGAACCAGAAGGTGCCCAAGACGATCAAGCGTCCGGGAGTGATGACCATCCGGTGCGACGCCGGGCACGACTGGATGCTCGCCTACATCCACGCCTTCGAGCACCCCTACTTCGCGGTGAGCGACGAGAAGGGTTCTTTCAGGATCGACCAGATCCCTCCGGGCGCCTACAGGCTCACGGCGTGGCACGAGGAGCTGGGCACGCAGACCGTGGACGTGACCATCGCGGCCGGGCAGGAAGTGAAGCTCACCCTGGAGAGCCTGAGGAAGTAAGCGCCCTCCGCAGCCGCTCCGCCTCGCTCCCGTACGGCTCCAGCGCCAGCGCCGCCTCGTATCGGCGCCGCGCTTCCGCCTCCGCCGCGGGCGTCCCCTCCCTCCTCGCGAGATCTCCCAGCGCGATCTGCGCGGCCGCGAAGTCCGGCGCCAGGTCGGCCGCGCGCGCGAACTCCTCGGCGGCAGCTTCGTACCGGCCTGCTCGGACGAGCAGGCGGCCCAGATTGAAGCGCGCGTTGGCGCCCTGAGGGTCGATCTCGACGGCCCGCCGCAGCAGCGCTTCGGCCTCGGCGAGCCGGCCTCGCCCCGAGAGCGCGTTCGCCAGCATGACGTGCTCGCGCGCCCCGTGGCGCTCCGGCCCGGGCGCATGGAGCGCGGCGCCCAGGACGAGCGCGAGCGCGGCCGGCCAGGCGGCCGCAAGGGGCGCTCTCCTCGCCCGCGAGAGGACCTCCGCCAGCGACGCGCCTCCCAGGAGGCAGAGCCATCCCGTCGCCGGAAGCCTGAAACGATCCGCCACGAAGAAGAGCGTGACGGAAGCCCAGTACGAGACCGACAGGACCGCGAGGACGATGGGCCCTCTCCCCCTTGAACTTCCGGCCGCCACGAGAGCCACACCCGTCAGCGCCAAAGGCGCGATCAGCCCGAACGGTATCGCCGATGCCGAAAGCGGCACGGACCCCGATCGGAAGAAGTAGAAGTCCAGGTGATTCGGCGCCTCGTACGAGGACCAGAAGAGGACCGCCTTGCGCCCGATCAGGGCGGCCCAGGCGGCGGGGTGCTGGAAGGCCTCACGCGCCGTCTCCAGCCACCAGAAGCGGGAGACCTCCGCCTCCGTCATCGGCCTCCCCGCCACCGCCTCGGGATAGGTGTGGGCGGCCGCCCTGAGGTCGTAGTCGTTGCGCAGACCCCGGCCCGCCGGGAACGAAAGGTAGCCGCGTGAGCCGGGGTGGTTTCCCAGGTAGGCGTTCAGCCCGGAGTACGGGGAGATGAGGACGGTCTCGCCCGAGACGGCGGCGTTGCGCGCGAGCGAGAGCCCCAGGAGGGCCCCCGACCCGAGCGCGAAAAGAGCGAGGGAACGTGCCCTCCGGTCCCGGGGGCGCATCCACGCGTGCGCCGCCGCGGCGAGAGGGAAGAGCGGCAGGAAGTGCGGCCTCAACAGGCAGCCCGCCGCGAAGGCCGCCCCCGCGCCCGAGTCGGTGAGAGCGGCGGAGATTCTCTCCGTTGGCCGCCACGCCCCTGTTCCGGGATCGCGCGGGCTGCCGCGCGCCTCGCCTGGCACGGCCAGGAAGAGGAAGAGATCCGCGAGGAAGGCCGCGGCCACGGCCTCAACCATGTCGGCGCTGAAGAAGACGGCGAGTCCGTAACCGGCCCACGCGATCCCCGCGCACCACCCCGCCGCCGGCGAGAACAGCCTCCCGCCTATCCGCTTCAGCAGGACCGCGTGGGCCGCGTCGAGTATGGCCTGGGCCACGTAGATCGCCGCGAATGCACTCCGGCCGGGCAGGAGGAAGAAGGGCGCGATGAGGTACGGATAGAGCGGGCTGCTCGGGTAGGAGAGATCCGTCCCCAGGAGGTGCCCGTCGAGGATCCGCGCGGCCTGCCTGGCGTAGAAGAGCGCGTCGCCCGTGGGCAGGTCGAAGAAGGCCAGGCGGTTGAAGTCGAAGATCCAGGCGAGGCGGAGAGCCAGAGCCGATCCGAAGAGCAGGATCTCGCGGCCCCGGTCTTCACGCATCCTGCGCGGGCGGATCCCCGACGAGGCCCGCGGCCGTGGACATGCCGTCCGCCGCTGGCCCGAATCTCCGGGCGCCCCCCGCCGCCGTGAGCAGGGCCAGCCCGAGAAGCGCGAGGAGGTGCTGGTAGGCGACCCTGTACGGGTAGCCGGCCAGCAGAAGGAAGAGGAGACCACAGGCGCGCGTTCGCGCCGCCGGGTCCTTCATGCCCCGGACGATGGTGAGGGTGACGAGGAAGATCGCCGCCGCCGCCGCGCTCGTTGTGATGACGCGCGACAGCGATCCCGCCGGGTCGGGCTGGAGAGCTGGAGCGACGCGGCTGAGCAACGGCGGGTGCGCGACCACACCGAAGATGAGCGTGAAGGCGGTTGCCACGGAGACGCCGTAGGAAGCGGCCGCCGTTGTGACGCCGCCCGCGGAGCGCCCGGGAGGGGAGAAGGCGAAGTAGGCCGTCACGCCGGAGGCGAAGAGCAACCAGCGGCCGGAGGCGGCCGCCGCGCTCCGCTGCATCTCCGGGAGAGACCAGCCTGCGAGCCTCGCCGAAAGCTCGGATCCGGTCCAGGCCGCCATGCACACGAGGGCCGCCGCGAGGCAGACGGCGAAGGCCTTGCCGGAGACATCCTGACGTGATTCGAACATCCCGGCCAGCATGGCGAGGCCGACCAGCAGCGAAAGGAACGTGAAGACGAGGGCGAAGGCCGGGCCGCGCGGGCTCACGGCGGAGGAGACGCCGAGGGCGAGGAGGGTGAGAAGACCCATGACCACGAAGAAGTTCAGCGCACCGGGCCACGCGGGCGCCCGCAGGGCGGCATACGCGATCGCCATCAGGGTCGGCAGCGCGAGCACGAAGGCTATGAAGAACATCAGGGCGCCCGCCCTTCCGGTGGAGGCATGCAGCGCCTCCACCCAGGGCGCCGCGGGGGCTCCCGACGGGATCGTCAGGAGGCGGTAGAAGATCGTCTCGATGCAGGCGGCGAAGATCAGAGCGCGCAGGAGGGAGCGCAGGAGCGGCGCTTCCATGAAGGCGGGCGGTCGCATCGCGCGAGTATAGCATCCGTCTCCGCAGGGCCCGGCTCCGCATGCGGGCCCGCTCCCGCGCCGCGAAGGAACCCGCGGACTCCCGGTTTGACACTCCGGACGCGGCACGGGTACGATTCCCTCTCGGAGCCGGGATCGGCGCCTTCGCCCCGCCATGACCACAGACTCAGGAGTCCGTGCCCCCCTTCCCGCGATCCTCCGCCAGGTGGAGATCTTCAGGACCCTTGGCGACGAGGAACGCGAAGCCCTGGCCTCGCGCATGGAGCGCCGCCGCTTCCGGGGCGGCGATCCCGTCTTCAAGGAGGGCGATCCCAGCGACGGCTTCTACATCGTGCACTCGGGCGAGGTCGGGATCTTCACGGAGAGCGCCGGCGAGAAGCGGATCCTGGCGCGGCTCGGCCCCGGCGAGTGCTTCGGGGAGATGTCCCTCCTGACGGGCGAGGCGCGCTCGACCTCCGTCTACGCCACCCTGGACAGCGATCTCCTCTTCCTGGGAGAGGCGGCCTTCGAGACGCTGCTGAGGCGGTACCCATCCGTCGCGCTGGCCATCGGCAGGACTCTGAGCCTGAGGCTGAGGCGCGCCAACCTGGCCCCCCGGGAGGAGTCGCGCGAGAGGATCGTGCTGTGCGTCTCGCTGACCGGGTGGATCGACGCGTGCGCCTTCGGCGCCCGCCTCGCCGGGGCGCTGTCGGCATGCCGCGGCGTCGATGTCCTCCTTCTCTGCCTCGGCCGGCCGCCCGAATCGGCCCCACCCAAGAGGGGGATCGAGGACCTCCGGCAGGCCGTCCGCCTCGGTGAGACGCCGGACCTCGCCGCCCACACCGCCCCGCTCGGGCCCGGCGTGCGGCTGCTGTCATTTGCGGCGGAGGAAGAGGAGCGGGCGTCGCGGCTTCTCGCCCCGCTGCTCGGCTTCGCCGTGGCGCAGTTCGGGGGCGCCGTCGTGTCCGCGGAGGCCCTCCGGGATCCATCAGGTGCGCCCCGGACGGCGCCCGGCGCCTCGCTCGGCGAGGAGGCCCTACGCCAGAGCGACGCCGCGATCCTCCTGGTCGATCCCTCGGAGGAGAGCCTGAGCCGCGCGCGATCGCTGGTCGCGAGGCTGGGCGCGCCGGAAGCCGGGACGGCGGGGAAGGTGAGGCTGGCGCTGGTGCGCCGCGGAGAGATCCCCACCGGGACGGTGCAAGAGGTCGAGAAGCGCGTGGGCCTCGACGTGACCTACCAGATCGACTCGGGGGACTCGGATCGGGAAGGCGGAGGGAGCCACGACAGCGTGGCCGCGGTGGCGCGGCGGCTGTCGCACGCGGGGTTGGGTCTCGCGCTGGGCGGGGGAGGCGCGAGAGGGCTGGCGCACATCGGGATCCTGGAAGTCTTCGCCGCGGAGGGGATCCCCATTGACGTCATCGGAGGCACCAGCATCGGCTCCATCATCGCGGCGCTCCAGGCCGTCGGGCACCCTCCGGAGATGCTCAAGCGAATCGTCCGCCGGGAGTGGGTGGATCGCAACCCCCTGACGGACTTCACCCTGCCGAAGGTGGCCCTCATCCGGGGGCGCAGGGGGGAACGTGTCCTCAGGAGAGTGCTGGGCGAAACTCTCATCGAGGACCTCCCTCGGCCCTACTTCGCGGTGGCCGCGGATCTGGTCTCGGCCGAGGAGGTCGTCATCTCCCGGGGGCCTCTCTGGCTCGCCGTGCGGGCCAGCGGGTCGATCCCGGTCCTCCTCACGCCGGTCAAGGTGGACCAGAGGTTCCTCGTGGATGGGGGCGTCATCAACAACGTCCCGGGGGACCACCTCGGCCGCTTCGGGGCGGACATCCACATCGCCGTGGACGTGACGCCCAGGCGCGAGCGGTACTTCGAGCGGCTGCTCGAGCGGCCCAACCGGAGCTCTCTGCTGGGCCGCCTCGCGAGGAAGAGCAGCCTCCTGCGGGAGTTTCTCGACTATCCAGGACTGATCCGCACCCTCAGGCGCGTGATCTCCATCGAGGGGCTGGAGATCATGAAGACGAAATCAGCGGCGTTCGACGTGTGCATCCAGCCCGTGGTGGACGGCTTCGACCTGCTCGATTTCAGCAAGATTGATCGCCTGGTCGAAGCGGGCCGGGAGGCAGCCCTGCTTGCGCTGCCGGCCATCAAGCAGAGGATGGCGGAAGCGTCCGCGCGCGCGGCGAAAGGCCGCGCCTGACCGGCTAGGAAGGGAGACGGCCGCAGCTCCGGGTGGAGCCGGCTCCGCGCCGTCAGTGGGACAGGATCTTTCGCGAGCGGTTCAGCGCGCGCGCCAGCCCCACGTGATAGTCGCGCCAGCGCCCGTCTCCAGGATGCTCCGCAATCCGGGCCGTGAGCCCCGCCTTCATCTCCTTGAGGACCTGATCCACGGGGACGCGGCGAGCCCGCCGGGCGTTGTCGGACCAGAGCGCGACCTTCCCGGCGCTCAGCAGTTCCCTGCCCTCGCGCGAGCAGGGATTGATCTCCCTCAGGACTCGCCGGCCGATCGACTCGACGATGGGGAGGATCCTCCCGTCGCCGCACACGATCGCCGTGTAGGCCTTCTCGATGGGGGAGCCGATCGGCTCCATTGGTTTCCGCCGTGAACTCATGAGGACCTCTCCACGGAGCGATGGGACCCACCATACCGCCATCCGCGGAAACGGTCAACGCCGACCCACTACCCATCGATCCGGGGTGCGTCTCCTGAGCCCGGCCGCGGCGCGGCCGGGCGGATCTTCCCCCCGGCCCAGTTCAGCGAGCGTGCCTCGTAGGTCTGGGCCGTCACAAGGTCGAACGGCCCATGATCGGGACTGGGCGGCAGGCCGCGGTAGCGGGCCTTGCAGATGTAGCAGACCGATACCCGCGGGAGGATCCGGTAAAAGATCAGGTCCACGAGTGCGAGCACGGCCAGGCTGATCCCGTAGGTCCAGGGCACGAGAGCCGCTCCCAAGGCCACGAGAGCGCACCCGATCTTCTGGTTGAAGTCCTTCTGCCAGTAGAAGAGGCGGCTTCCGCAGACGTGACATGTGTCGGGTGCCGTCTCCGACGGAGCGGGGCCGCCCGCCAGCGGGATCGCTTCACCGCACCGGGCGCAGTCGATACGATCACCCGCGCCACCGGCAATCAGGGTAAGCCTCCTGCCGCAACCGGGGCAGGGAAGGGCGATGCTGCAAGGAGCGGATTTTCGCATCAGCCTTCCTTGACAGCCCTTGGATGCTGCCGTAGTCTAAATACGACCGATCGGGTCGTGTATTGGAAGGTTGGGGCGGGTCCGACCGGCCCTCCGAGGTCGAGACCCCCTGCCCCGACGATTTCCGTCGCCGGCCCGCGCCCGCCGGCGGTGGCCCGCCAAGCGGGCTCCCGCTCGGTGACAGTCGGCGGCGAGGGTCCCGAGAGTAGAAAGGACCGCCGTTTCGGGCACGGCGAGGCACGATAGCACAGCCCCGGGGGCCCAAGGGCCAGGGGCCGTCCCGAGCCAGCAACCGGGCGGAAGGCACCGATGACCAGGCCGATCTACATGGACCATCACGCGACCACCCCCGCGCTACCAGAGGTGGTCGAGGCGATGGTCCCCTACTTCCTGAGCGAGTTCGGCAACTCCTCGAGCACCACGCACGTGTACGGCAAGGTCGCGGCCGACGCCGTGGAGGAGGCGCGGAAGAAGCTGGCGGATCTCATCGGTGCGGTCCCCGCGGAGATCTTCTTCACCAGCGGAGCCACGGAGTCGGACAACCTGGCCCTGCGGGGGGCGGCCCGCGCGAACCGCTCACGGGGAAACCACATCATCACTTGCGTCATCGAGCACGAGGCGGTGCTGGAGACGTGCCGGGCCCTGGAGAAGGAAGGATTCGAGGTCACCTACCTTCCCGTGGACTCCCACGGCCTCGTGGATCCGGCCGGCGTGCTGCGCGCCGTCACCCAGAAGACGATCCTCGTCAGCGTTCACATGGCCAACAACGAGATCGGGACCATCGAACCCATCGCCGACATCGGCCGGATCACCCGCGAGAAGGGGATCCTGCTTCACAGCGACGCCGTCCAGGCCGTTGGACGCATCCCCGTGGACGTGAACGCGCTGAACGTGGACCTCATGGCGATCTCGGCCCACAAGATGTACGGCCCGAAGGGCGTCGGTGCCCTGTACGTGCGTAGGGGAGTTAAGATCGAGCCCATGCTGAGCGGCGGAGGGCACGAGAAGAAGCGACGCCCCGGCACGCTGAACGTCCCCGGTATCGTGGGATACGGAGTGGCGGCCGACGTCGCCCGGCGTGATCTTGCGGCCGAGATGGAGAGGCAGACGGCACTCAGGGACAGGCTCTGGCGCATCATCTTCGAGAGGGTGGACCAGATCGCGCTGAACGGGCACCCCGCCCTGCGGCTGCCGAACAACCTGAACGTCACGTTCCGCCACGTGGAGGGCGAGGCTCTCCTCATGGCGCTGCGGGACGTGGCCGCGCTGAGCAGCGGATCCGCGTGCAGCTCGGGGGCTCTAGAGGGATCGTACGTCATCCGGGCGCTCGGGGTGGACGAAGAGCGCGCCCACAGCTCCATCCGATTCGGCCTGGGGCGCGGCAACACCGAGGAGCACGTGGACCTCGTGGCCGCCCACCTCGAGCGGGCGGTGGCCCGGCTCCGCGCGATATCGCCTCTGTACCGCGCGGAACCGGCCGGCGGGGGCCCGGGATCGAGGGCGGAAGGGGTCCCGGAGGGAGGGCGCCGGGGGGCGCACGCCGTGACGGACGGCCCCGATGGCCTATAATCTCGTAGAGTACAGCCCGCAGGTTCTCGATCACTACGAGAACCCCCGGAACGTCGGGGAGATCGAGGATGCGGACGCCGTGGCCACCGCTGGCAACCCGGCCTGCGGCGACCTCATGAGGCTGTCGCTGAGGATCCGAGACGGCATCATCGAGGACGCCAGGTTCAAGACGTTCGGGTGCGGCGCGGCCATCGCGGCCTCGTCCATGGCCACGGAGATGCTCAAGGGTCGGAGCCTGGAAGAGGCCGCGAGGCTCACGAACCGGGACGTGGCGGAGGCTCTGGGCGGCCTGCCGCCGGTGAAGATGCACTGCTCCGTCCTCGCGGAAGACGCCGTGAGGGCGGCGCTGGCCGATTATCGGAACAGAACCGAAACGGGCGCCGGAAGCGCCCGCGCCCGCAGCGGGGCGGGACGATCAGGGAATCAGGAGGCAACGAGATGATCAGCGTCACGCCGACGGCCGTGGAGAAGATCAAGGAAGCGATGACCGCGGAGGGGAAGAACGACCTCCAGCTCAGGATCTACGTCGAGGGGGGCGGCTGTTCCGGGCTGCAGTACGGCCTGGTCTTCGAGGAAGCGGAGAAGGAAGGGGACACGTCCATCGCCTGCGACGGCATCAAGGTCCTGGTGGACCGTTTCAGCCTCCCCTACCTCGAGAACGTTCAGGTCGACTACGCGACGACCCTTCAAGGGGCCGGCTTCAAGATCAACAACTCGCAGGCCACCGGGTCCTGCGGCTGCGGCCACTCCTTCAAGCCCTGACCCCCGGGTCTTTCGTGCGGGCGCTCGGACGAGCCGAGGGCGTGCCGCGGCGTCCCGGCGGGCCCACGGGAGCGTCCTTATAATCCGGCCGAGTCCGAGGGATCCCGTCACGCACACGGACGAGGACCATGGAGCGATGGATAGAAAGCACTTCACCATCGAGGAAGCCAACAGCACTCTGCCCGTCGTGCGCAAGGTGGTCGGGACGATCCAGGACCGCATGAAGTGGCTCGCCTCCAACCAGCCTCAGATCCCGTACCTGGTCAAAGCGTTCCGCATCCCCATGGACGCGCCCGTCCCGCTCGACTACTTCGCCAGCCTCCTCCAGGTGAGGGACGCCCTCGGAGAGATGGACTCGCTGGGATGCCAGATCAAGGACATCCAGATGGGGCTGGTGGATTTCCCCTCGCGCCTTCTCGGCCGTGAGGTGCTTCTCTGCTGGAGGATCGGTGAGGAGGCCGTCGAGTACTATCACGACCTCAAGTCGGGCTACTCCAGCCGCCGGCCGATACCCGAGGACACTTCGGGCTCGGGAGGCGGTGGGGGAGGGAACTAGCCCCGCCCGAGTGTGGAAGTCCCCGCTGGAGGAACGACGCCTCAGATGATCGAACCCGGCGGCCCGCTGGCTGGCGCTCGTCCCGCCGCCGAAGCCGAGCCGGAGCCCGCTCCGTCGCGGCGCGGATCGAGGCTGCGCGGCAAGATCGCGCTGGTGACGGGAGGCGGCACGGGCATCGGGCGCGCCGTCTCCGAGCTCTTCGCCCGCGAGGGGGCGAGCGTCGTCCTCGCCGGCAGGCGATCCGAACCGCTGCAGGAGACCGTCCAGCAGATCCGCCGGGACGGAGGCGTCGCGACCTTTGCGCGCGGCGACGTGAGCCGCGCCGACAGGGCCGAGATGCTCGTGCAAGGGGCGGTGTACAATTTCGGCGGGCTCGACATCCTCGTCAACAGCGCTTCGATGTGGGCTCCGGGGTCCATCCTGGACACGGACGAGCGCAAGTGGGATCGGATCCTGAACACCAACCTCAAGGGCCCTTACATCATCTCCCGCCTGAGCCTGCCCGCGATGCGCTCGCGCGGAGGCGGATCCATCGTCAACATTGCGTCCGTCTCAGGGCTGGCGGGCGCGGCCGGGGCCGCCGCGTACTCGGCGTCGATGGGAGGGCTCATCGCCCTCACGAAGAGCATGGCTCTCGATTTCGCCGCCGACCGCATCCGCGTGAACGCGGTGTGCCCGGCCCTATTGGACACGCCGGCGACACGCGGCGCTCTGAAGGACGGCGCCGCGTTCACCGACGAGGCGGCCCGCGCCTACCCGCTGGGGAGGCTGGGGACCGCGGAGGACGTCGCGCGGCTGGCCCTCTATCTCGCCTCCGACGAATCGGGCTGGGTCACCGGATCCGTCTTCCCGATCGACGGCGGGCTTCTGACGCGCTGAGGCCGCTCCCCGTGGACATCGATCTCTGCCTCTTCGAGCCGTTCGATCGTCTGGTGCGTATCCTCCTCCGAGGCCGGCCTTACGACGTCCCGGAGAACAACAATCTCCTCAGGGGTCTCCAGTACCTGGTGGGAGACGCGATCTCGGTGGGCCGGTTCTGCTGGAACAACGAGTGCGGCAACTGCGAGGTGTCGTGCCGCCTCCCCGGGCGGGACGGGCTGAAGAGGCTCCGGGGGTGCCAGGCCCTGGCCGAGGAGGGGATGGAGATCGTGGACGTGTCGCCCGACCTCGATCTCGTCCTGCCCGGGTGAGAGCGAGCCACCCGCCCCGGTCGCACCGCGACCCCCTTGCGGTCGGGAGCGGGGGTTCCCCCAAGGTCGAGTTGCCGTCGCGAGGGCTGTCGGGTCCGTGCGCGGACGGGCAGACGCTGCTGGAAGCGGTGCGATCGCTGGGCTATATCATCGATCACGCCTGCGGCGGCAACGCACTGTGCGGAACCTGCTGCGTCCGCGTCCTGCAGGGCGAAAGGAACCTCTCTCAAGTCGGGCGCGAAGAGGCTGAGAGGCTCGAGGAACTCGGTCTGTCGCCGCCCCACAGGCTTTCCTGCCAGGCGAGGGTGCACGGAGATGTCGTCGTTGTCCCCGAATACTGAATCGATCCGCGCGGTGTCGTTCGACCTGGGAGGGACGCTGATCGCGGCCGCGCCCAGCGTCGGCGCCATCTACGCGGACGTCTGCCGCGCGCACGGCGTCGAGGTGCCCTCGGATCGATGCGACCATTCCTTCGAGACGGCCTGGGCGCGCCGCAGCTCGACGGCCCCGCCCGGCGTGGACCGCTTCTCACACAGCCCCGGTGGGGAGGACGGCTGGTGGAGCGGCGTCGTCCTGGAAGTGCTCGAGGCATGCGGTGTCCCGCCCGAGAAGGCGCCGCCGGTGGACGCCTTCCGCGCCGCCTTCGCCTCTCCACCGGCCTGGCGCATCTACGACGACGTCCCGCGGACGCTCGAATCGCTCCGGGCGCGAGGTTACCGCCTGGCGATCCTGTCGAACTGGGACAGCAGGATGCCCCGCCTCCTTCAGGCGTTGGACCTCGCGCGGTTCTTCGACGTCCGGCTCTGCTCGGCCCTGGCGGGGATGGAGAAGCCCCACCCGACCTTCTTCAGGATGGCGGCCGAGGGAATGGGGGTTCCAACTTCGAGGACGCTTCACGTCGGGGACCTTGTCCGGGAGGACTATCAGGGCGCGCTGGCGGCGGGGATGAGCGCACTGTGGCTGGACCGGAGAGGCAACGGCCCGGAGCCTCCCGACGGGGTCCCTTCCGAGCACGTCGTGACCTCCATCGCGGATGTGGCCCGCCGGCTCGTGCGGTCCGTGGGCGCTCCGAGGACCTCCACGCCGTGAGGAGGAGGAGCCGCGCATCCGGCGGCAGGGCGGCCGGGCCGCGAGAGATGGATCCGCGGCGCATGGAGGAGGCAGTGCGCCTCTTTCTGGAGGCCGCCCGGGGCGCGCCCCTCCGGGGCGACCTCGGCCGCACGCCCCGGCGGGTGGTCCGCGCCTGGAGGGAGGATCTCCTGTCGGGGTACCGTCAGGATCCCGTCCGCATCCTGGAGCCGCTCCGCGCGGGACGCAGCTCCGACGTCGTGGCCGTGAAGAACCTCGATTTCGTCTCCACCTGCTCCCACCACCTGCTGCCCTTCCACGGAAAGGTCCACGTGGCGTACCTGCCCGAGGGACGGATCACCGGCATCTCGCGCATCGCCGGGATGATCCGGTGCCTCTCGCGCCGGCTGCAAATCCAGGAAGACCTGACGCGCCAGATCGTCTCGGCGCTTCAGAAGGCGCTGCATCCGCGCGGGGCGGCCTGCGTGGTCGAGGCCACCCACCTCTGCATGGCGGCGCGTGGCGGCCGTGGATCGTCGGGGACGGTGGTCACGACCGCCTTCGCGGGCCGCTACGAGAAGACTTCCGGCGAGCGGGCCGAGGTGCTGGCGCTGTTGGGCGTGGGGCCGGACGCCCGGCCGCGGCGGAAGGGCCGTCGCGGCGACTGACGGCGCGGCCCTCATCGGCTATATTCCGCGCGTCTCTCTCCATGACGCCACGGCGGTGGGCAGGCCCGGATCCCCGATCTCGCGGTCCGACCGAGCCGACAAGACGGAAAACGAAGGAGGACGAACCGCGCATGACGGATCATCCCCCCATCGCCCGCGACCTGGCCGGCCGGATCCAGGGCCAGGTCCTCTCCGACGAGCCCTCCCGCAAGGCGGTGAGCGGCGACTTCGGGAGAATGATCTACCGGGTCCCGGCCGTCGTGGTCCGGCCGTCGAAGGCTGAGGACGTGGCGGCTGTGTTGAGGTTCGCCCGGGAGCGGGGCTGCGCCGTCTCGACGAGGGCCGCGGCGCACACGCAGACGGGCCAGGCGCTCAACGAGGGGGGCATCCTCCTCGACATGACCTCCATGAGCCGGATCCTGGACGTAGACGCGGCGGGGATGACGGCCACGTGCGAGGCCGGCGTGGTGTGGAAGGACTTGGTCGCGCACATCGCTCCGAAGCGCCTCATCCCTCCGGTGCTCACCAACAACCTCAACGTCACGATCGGGGGCACGCACTCCATGGCGGGGCTGGGCGTCGCCTCGTGGAAGTACGGAGCCCAGGGCGACAACTGCCTCGAGCTGGAGGCCGTGACGCCGTCCGGCGACATCGTCACCTGCTCGCGCGAGAAGAACGACGAGCTCTTCTGGGCGACGCTGTCCGGTCTGGGGAACTTCGCCGTCCTGACGAAGGCCAAGATCCGTCTGCGGGAGTTCAAGCCCAATATCAGGGTCCACCATCTCCTGTACGACGATCTGAAGGCGCTGATGGCGGACGCCCGGACGGTCATGTCCGACGCCCGGTTCGACTACATCGAGTCGTGGTGCGTCCCCTGCGTCCAGGGGTTTCGCAAGGTGGAGGGCGTCCGGCAGGTCTTCGCGCAGTGGTTCTACCCCCTGCACTGCACCGTCGAGTACGAGCCGGGCCGGCCTCCCGACAGCCAGAAACTGCTCTCCGGGCTCTCCTTCTACAAGCACACCCACACCGAGGAGATGGCCATCCACGACTTCGCCAACCGCCTCGAGCCGCTCTTCGATCTCTGGAGGCGGATGGGGTACTGGGACAATGCCCATCCGTGGATGGAGACGCTCCTGCCGTGGGAGTCCGCGGAGCCGTATATCACCCAGGTGCTGGAGAACCTCCCCCCGCCCGCACTGGGCGGCGGCCACATCCTCCTGTGGCCCAGCAACGGCCGCACCTCGAACCTCAAGCTCTTCATGAGGCCCGACGACGAGTGGATCATGGGGTTCGGCATCCTGCCGGGAGTCCCGAAGGACCTCCTCGACAGGGCCGTCGAGAAGCTCAACATGGCCTCCGACCTGAGCGTCCTGATGGGGGGCAAGCGTTACCTCTCGGGGTTGATCCACTTCGACAAGGCGCGGTGGCAGAACCACTTCGGATCGTACTGGGGGGAGGTCAAGCGCCTGAAGAAGAAGTACGACCCCCACGGCATCCTGAACCCCGGCTTCATCGACTTCAGCGACTGACGCTGGCGCCGCTCGCCCGGGCCGCCCCATGCGGCCGGTCTCGGGCGCGCTCCGCTCCCGGTCTCCGCCGCCTGGACCCGGATATCTCCTGCTTACAAGGGATGGCCGGTGCCGAAGAGGAGGTAGCGGGATGCGAGCTCGCCGACGAGGACGGCGACGAACCCGACGTAGAGTATTCCCGTCGCCGATTGCGTGGAGTTGATGCGCGCCGTCCGCCACGCCATCGTCGTGAGCAGCCCCGCCCCGGCGATGCCGAACAGAAGCCGCTGCAAGAGCACGACCATCGAGAGGATGTCGTCTGCTCCCGCCAGGTCGCCGCTGAGCCACGGCTTCAGGAGATCCGCCCCGTCCTCGGCGAGCCCCCATCCAGCCACCACGCCCCGCAGAAACACCGCGGCCATCGCAACGAGACAGACCCGGACCAGGTGCGCGATCGCGAGCCCGGCGATGTTCAGGTAGTAGTGCCCCAGCACCATGGCGATGAGCACGGATCCCAGGAGCCAGGAGGAGGAGAGGGCGTCCAGGAGATAGCGCAAGACGACGAGCGGCTCCGATCCGCCGCCGGTGCGCGCCAGCGCGAAGGCATCGATGGCGATGGAGGCCAGGCAGAGCGCCGCGGATCCGCCCAGGATCGCCCGGCCCACCGCGAGGCGCCCTGTGTGGGAGGCTGCCGAGGCCGCGAGCGCGGCCGCGGCGGCGAGCGACCAAAGGATGATCGTCCCCGCGTGCTGCGGTTCCGCAGCCGTGCCTCCTGGACCTCCCATCCGTGCTTGCATCAGTATTGCCACGCCCAGGCCGAGGATGAGGATCGCGGCGGCGAGGGCCGAGACGAATCGGTTGAAGGCGCGGCCGGTGGCCGTGGCGGGGACGGGAAGGGCGCCGAGGAGGCAGCCGGCTCCGAGCTGGAGGAGGAAGGTCGAGATCATCGCTCGTGGCGCGTCTCACAGGGCCTCGCTCCGAAACGTGGCCCACTTCCGCGGAGGCAGCTTCGTTGACGCCGGCGGCCGGCGCCGCTAGTATTCATACCGTACCGAGTCACTCCGGTATCCCCGGAACCTCGATGCCGGGCCGCCTCGGGGCACGCCCGGGGTTCTTGCGGGCCGGGGACTATAGCACGGCAGGTCGCCGCGGCCGCGCGGCAGGAACTGGATGACTGACGCCGGCGGCAGGAGATACGGATGGGCTGGATCGAGAACCGGTTCGAGCCGAACATCCTGACGACGACCCTGGACAAGGTCTTCAACTGGGCCCGCAAGTCGGCGCTGTGGCCGATGTCGTTCGGGCTCGCATGCTGCGCCATCGAGATGATGGCCGCGGTGGCGTCCCGCTACGACATCGATCGCTTCGGCGCGGGGGTGTACCGCGCAACGCCGCGGCAGTCGGACCTGATGATCGTCGCGGGGACGGTGACCGAGAAGATGGCGCCCGTGATCAAGCGTCTCTACGACCAGATGCCCGATCCGAAGTGGGTCATCTCGATGGGCGCCTGCGCTACATGTGGCGGCCCGTTCCCTACGTACAGCACGACGCAGGGTGTGGACCGGGTCGTCCCCGTGGACGTCTACATCCCGGGCTGCCCTCCGCGCCCCGAAGCGCTCCTTCACGGTATCCTGAGGCTCCAGGACAAGATCGACAAGATGACCATCGCCCGCGTCTAGAGGCCGCTGGTCGAGGCCGCCGCCATGATCGTGGTCAGCCGCGAGATTCCATTCCTGGACCGCTTCTACCTCACCGGCATCCTTCGCGGGATGTGGATCACCTTCAAGCACCTCTGGCGCCGGAAGTTCACGCTGCGGTATCCGGAGGTCCGCTTCAAGCCGCCCGAGGGATATCGGGGCATTCCCGCGCTGGTGAAGGACCAGAACGGCCGGGAGAAGTGCGTCGCCTGTTTCCTCTGCCAGTTCGTGTGCCCCCCGCGCGCCATCACCATCACGGCGGGGGAGATGCCCGGCAACCCCGTCGAGAAGTACCCGGAGCGGTTCGAGATCAACATGCTGCGGTGCATCTACTGTGGCTATTGCGAGGAGGCCTGCCCCGAGCAGGCGATCTTCCTCGTGAAGGAGTACGAGTTCGCGGGCGCGAGCCGCTCCGAGCTGATCTTCGGCAAGGAAAAGCTCTACCAGCTCGGAGGCGTCCGCCCCGACCCGATCCTGAAGTGGGCGCACAAATGAAAACCGCCATCCGGCCCGCGCGCCGGCGAAGGGGAGATCCCGGCCCATGCTGACGAACGCCCACCCCCGTCCCGCGGGCGGCGGCTCCTCCACCGCGCAGGAGGCCGAGTCGCTGCTGGAGCAGGCCCTGATGACGACGCGCCTCGACAGCGTCGTGGCCTGGGCGCGCAAGAACTCCCTGTGGCCGATGCCTCTCGGCACCGCCTGCTGCGCCATCGAGATGATGGCCGCGGCGGGGCCGCGCTACGACCTGGCGCGGTTCGGATCCGAGCGGCTCTCCTTCTCGCCCCGGCAGGCGGACCTCATGATCGTGGCGGGCACCGTCACCAAGAAAATGGCCCCCGCGCTGCGGATGATCTACGACCAGATGCCGGAGCCCAAGTGGGTCATCGCCATGGGGGCCTGCGCTTCCTCCGGCGGGATGTTCCACACCTACTCCACGGTTCAGGGGGTGGATCAGATCGTGCCCGTGGACGTCTACATCTCCGGGTGCCCGCCGCGGCCCGAGGCGCTCCTCTACGGCCTCATGCTCGTCCAGGACAAGATCAGCACGGGGAAGATCCGCAGCCCGCTGACGGTCCAGGGCGAATGACCGGCGGGGGGGAACTGCTCTCCCTGCTGCGGCGCCGCATCCGCAAGGAAGGGCGGATCACCTTCGCGGCCTTCATGGCGGAGGCCCTCTACCACCCCACGCTGGGCCGCTACAGTGCGGTCGTGCCTCCCATGGGGACCGAGGGGGACTACCTCACCAGCCCCGAGGTGGATCCGGCCTTCGGGCGTCTGCTGGGACGGGCCGTCGCCGAGATGGCGGAGCGGACGGCGCGTGAGCGCCGCGGAGGGGCCGCAGGATTGGACCCCTTCACGGTGGTGGAGGCCGGCCCGGGGCGCGGGACGCTGTGCCGGGACCTTCTGGCCGCTCTCTCGGAGGACGCGCCCGACCTCGCGCGCCGCCTCCGCTACGTCCTGGTGGAGTCGAGCGAGGCCCTCAGGCGCGAGCAGCGGAGCCTGCTGGCGGAGGCGGGACTTCTCGACCGTGTGGAGTGGGTGGCGTGGGACGACCTCCTCGCGCGCGGACCGATCGTCGGCTGCATCCTCGCCAACGAGTTTCTCGACGCGCTGCCCGTGCACCTGGTCGAGTGGAGCGGGGGGCAGCTTTACGAGATCTACGTCACGGCGGACGACGAGGGGCGGTTGCGGGAAGCGGCGGGTCCGCCTTCGAGCGCGGCCGTCGCGCGGCATCTCGATGGACTGGAGGTGACGCTCGTGGAAGGTCAGCGCGCCGAGATCAACCTCGCGGCCCTGCGGTGGATCGCCCAGGCCGCTTCTCTCCTCGATGCTGGCTACGCCGTCGTCATCGACTACGGTTACGAGGCCGCCGAACTGTTCTCGGAGAGGCACTTCGCGGGGACGCTCGTGGGCTACCGCCGCCATCAGCTCGTGGTGGATCCGCTTTCCCGACCCGGCGAGCAGGATCTGACATCCCACGTGGACTTCACCTCCGTGACCCGGGAGGCGCTGAAACGAGGCTTCGACGCCTGGGCTCTGACCAGCCAGCGCCGGCTCCTGGTCGCCATGGGTCTGGCCGAGATGATCGCGGATCTGTCGTCGCCCCGCGCCGGGGCCGATCCGGCCGAGCGGACGCGCCGCCGCTTCGCCCTGCACGCCCTGATGAGCCCCTCGGGGATGGGTGAGACCTTCAAGGTCCTCGTCCTGGCCCGGCGCACGCCGCTCGAGGGGCTGAGGTGCCTCAGGGATCCTTTCAGAGGCGATGAAGCCGCGGCCGGTTGAAGGGCCTGCGGCTGGATTGTAGGATTCGGGAAGGTATGAGACGCTTGAGCGGCCTGCCGAACGACAAGAGGTTGCGCGGCACGGCCGGTGAGGCTCCGTGAACTTCGTCCGCTTCGCTCCCCTCGCCGAGGTCCCGCCCGGGTGCAGCAAGAGCGTGCGGTTCGGACTGCGCCGCATCGCGGTCTTCAACGTCTCCGGGACGCTGTACGCCATCGAGGACGCCTGCGCGCACATGAAGGCGCCTCTCTCGCAGGGGCGCCTCCGGGGGACGGATCTCACCTGCTCGTGGCACGGCTGGACCTACGACGTCACCACGGGACGGAGGAAGGGCCGCGAGGCGGGCTGCGTGCGCGTCTTTCCGGTCAAGGTCGAATCCGGCACCATCTTCGTGGATCCGGCCGCCGCCGAGGCGGCCGCCTGCGATGAGCCGGAAGGGCCCGAGGATGACAGCCCCCCTCTCCCCCAGGTTCCCTGATGTCACCGCCGCCATCCTCGCGGGCGGGAAAGCGATCCGCATGGGAGGCGCCGCGAAGGCCCTCCTCGAGGTGGGCGGAGAGGCGATCCTGGACCGGCAGATCGGCGTCCTGAGGCCCCGGTTCGCCGAGATCGTTGTGGCCGCGGCCGGGCCGGATCCCGGGTGCGTCTCGCGAGGCTTGCGGGTGGTCTCGGACGTCTTCCCGGGATCGGGCCCGATGGCCGGCCTCCAAGCCGCCCTCCTGTCGTGCCGCACGCCCTGGCTCTTCGCGGTGGCGTGCGACATGCCCTCCCTCGACGGCGACCTCATCGATCGTCTGGCGTCCCTGGCCGGTGGGTCCGACGCGCACGCGCTTGTCCCGGTGAGGGACGGCCGCCCCGAGCCGCTCCACGCCCTCTACCGCGCCGAAGTCGCTCCGCAGGCGGAGCGCTGTCTTCGCGAAGGACTCCTGGCGATGAGCGACCTTCTGGCGGCGGTCTGCACGCGCTACCTCGGCGAGGCGGATCTCCCGGGCCTCGCAACGAGCCGCGGGCTGGCGAACCTCAACACCCCCGGTGACGTGCAGGCCGCCCGGGACGCGGTGGGGACGTCCGAAGAGGTCGCCTCCCGCGCCGGCCGGCGGAGACCGTGATGGCGCCCCGCGTTCTCTCGATCGCGTCGCCGGGCAACGGCTCGGGGAAGACCCGGCTCGCCGCGACGATCCTGGAGGCGCATCCCGGAGCGTTCTCGGCTTTGAAGTTCACCACCGTCTACCGCGACGGACGGAACTGCCCGCGGACCGAGGTCGCCTGCGCCTGCCGGGATCTGCACGGGCGCTACACCATCATCTCGGACCCCACGATCATCGAGATGCCGGACACGGACACGGGCCGGCTCTCCCGCGCGGGCGCGGCACGCACGCTGTGGTGCCTCGCGCTCCCGTCGGCCCACGCCGAGGCATGGCGTCACCTGACCTCGGAGTTCCTGGCCCCGGATGAGCGCCTCATCACGGAGGGGAACCGGGCGGTGCCGATCCTGTCTCCCGAGGCCCTCGTGGTGGTCGCGAACCCCCACGTGCCTCGCGGGCGATGGAAGAGCGACACCTGGGACCTGATCGCGCGCTGCGACCTCGTTGTGGTCAATGATTTCCGGGCGCCGGAAGAGACGGAAGCCGGCGCCCCTTCGCCCCCCGCCCTAGCGCTCGCCCGGGAGATCGGCGCGCGCGCCAACGCCCCCGTCGCGGTGCAGGACGTGGCCGTGCCGCTGGCGCGGTGGGCCGACACGACGCTCGCGTGCCGGGTGCGTGCCTTCCTGGCGCCATCCCGACCTTTGCTGAAGCCGAGAGGTGAAACTGCGGTCAGCTCCTTGACTGAGAGAGTCTCGGCACAGGAAGGTAGAACGGCGCCCGGCGCCGAGGCGCACGGGGTGTCGGTGCGCCCCGGACCCGGCTGAGGCGGGCGCTCCGGACATGGCCCGGGGACTCCAGACCCTCCAGATCGTGGCCGGCCTTTGTGTGGCGGGGGCCGTCGCGCTCGGGTACGGCGCCGCATGGGGCGGCGTCGGCGTCGCCTCCCACATCCGCTGGGGCTTCCTGGTGGCGCTTGTCGTCGCCTTCACGCACTCGATGACGCTGTTTTACCTGATCGGCAGCAGCGGCAACGTCCGCGAGGCGATCCGACCCTATGGCTGGCGCGAGTACCTGCCGGAGATGGCGCGGTTCCATCGCGTCCTATCGCCGTGGCTCACGTTCGCGATCCTCGCCGCCGTCGCGGCCGTCATCACAGGAGGTGGGGCCCACACGCGCGTGTGGCCCTCGTGGCTGCACCACGGCACGGCGCTCGCGACGCTCGCTCTCAACCTGACCGCCGCCTGGAAGGGTGTGACGGTCATCGGCGCCAACGTGAGGCTGCAGCGGAGGCTGGATTCGGCGCTGAAGGAGGTGGAGAGGCGCGCGGGAGGTCCGGGGTGACGGCCCCGGCGGAAACGCGCCGCTCAGGGATCGGCGCAGTCCCGCTCGTAGCCGCAGGCGGTGCAGGTGATGCGGCAGTGGATCTCGATGGCCGGGGCGCCGCACACGTCGCAGCGGAGCGCCTCCGGCGGTGCGCTGCGGGCCTGGGAAGGAGAGGGCTCGCAGGTCACGGCGCCGCCTGGGGATCCCGCTGAAACATGAGATCAGGCTACCAGAGGATGCCGCGCATCGCCATCCTGGTCTCGTTCGCGGCGGTGGTGGGCTTCGTCCTCTACGCGCAGAGCCTGCGCGAGGACACCTCGATCCCGCCCGGGCCTCCGGAGGTCGCGGGGCGGATCCTGATGGAGAAGAAGCGCTGCGTGCGCTGCCACATGATCGCGGGAGCCGGCGGGATGGTCGGCCCGAACCTGACGCTGGTGGCGCTCCGGGTGGGCGAGGCGAAGATGCTCGCCATCCTGGAGGACCCCAGGGCCGTCAATCCGAAGGCGAAGATGCCGAAGCCCCGCCTGACGCCCGAGCAGCGAGCTGTGATCGTCCGCTACCTCCGCACCCTCGACGGCCGCTCGTCCGCGGCCCCGCCTGCGCCCCTTCCCAGGTAGGCCGGCCGGCTCCGCATCCGTTCACGTGGCCGGCGCTCTACTCGCGGACGGGGGGGGCGAAACTTCTCGCCCTCACCGGCTCACAGAAGTTGAGAGGGGTCCCGGCCCCTCAGGAGGCGGCTTCGCCCGATCTTCGGAGCACCCACGAGGCGGCGTCGGCGACGGCCGGGTCGGCATCCGAGGCGGCGGACCGCAGCGCCGAGACCGCCGCCTCTCGGTCGGCCGCGGTGAGGGGTGGACGGAGAGGATCGTCCGTCGGCCGGCCGGTAAGAAGGTTCCCCAGGGCGACGGCGGCGTTGCGCCTGAGGCCCTGGTACGTCGCCCTCTTCACGGCGGAACCGCGGAAGCGCTCGGTGTATTCGGCGAGCGTCATGGCGAGCAGGGAGGGGAGGTCCGGCGTCGCGCCTCCCGGCCGGGGGAAGAATGCCGCCGGGACGGCCGCGTTCGCCTGGTTCCAGGGGCAGACCCGTTGGCACTCGTCGCACCCGAAGACGCGCGTGCCCGCCGCCTCGCGGTATTCCACGGGAAACGTCCCGCGCTTCTCGATCGTGTGGTAGGAGAGGCAGCGGCGGCTGTCCACGACCCGGGGCTCGACGATCGCGTCCGTGGGGCAGGCCTCGACGCAGAGCGCGCACGCGCCGCACTGGTCGAGCGCCGGAGCGTCAGGTGGGAGATCGAGATCGGTCAGCACGACCGCCAGGAAGATGTACGAGCCCAGGTCCCGGTGCAGGACGAGAGAGTTCTTCCCCACCCACCCCACCCCCGACTGCGCCGCCCAGAGCCTTTCGAGCACAGGTCCCGTATCCACGTACTCGACGGCGCGCGCGCCGTACGCGCTGCGGATGTGGGCCGCCAGATCGGCGGCCATTCGGCCGACGACAAGATGGTAATCCTCCCCCCACGCGTAGCAGGAGACCTCCCCCGTGAGGGCGGCCGGAGCGGGAGCGGGCTGGGGCGCGTAGCGCACGGCGCCCACCAGGATCGACCTCACGTCCCTCATCACCAGCGACGGATCGAGCCGCGTTTCGGCGGAGCGCTCGATCCACGCCATCTCCCCCTGGTACCCGCGCGCGAGCCACTCCTTGAAGAAGGTCCCATTCTCGGGGAGGCGCGCGCTGCTGACGCCCAGGCGGTCGAAACCGATGAGGCGCGAGAGGGCCCGGATCGATTCGATGTCAGCCCGCGCGCGCGGAGCGGCGGCGTTCCCCGCGTTTCCTGCCCGCTCGGGGTGTGGCATGAGGGCCTCCGCCTCGGCGCCCGGGAAGGCGGCCGGATCGCCGGCTCAGAAGGCCGGCTTCAGGGAATCGGGCAGCTTCAAACCGTGGTAGTTGATCGCCCGCCGCCGGTCCTGATCGTCGAGGTGGTCCGAGATGCGCCCGTTCTCGTCGATCTCGGCGCGTTCGAACGCGTCGAAATGGAACCGGCAGAAGCCCAGGAGGTAGACCAGGTCCTGGCAGTACGCGGCCCCGCCGTAGGAGGTGATGAACTTGCAGTGGGGGCCGGCCGGCCGCTCGGGTGGGGGGACCGCCTTCTCCTCGACCAGCCATGGTGCCTTGAAGACCATCTCCGTTCCCCTCGGATCACCTCATCGAAGGCGGCTCGTCACGCCGCTCCACGCCGCCCTCGCGCCCCGCTGCCGGGCACGCTTGGACGGAGGCCGACGCCCCTGTCGGAGTCCCATCTAGACTCGCCGGCGGGGCCGAGTCAAATGCCCGGCGCGGCCGGATCGGGCGCGGCTCGCGCCGGCCGCGCGCTCCGGCGCCCGCGTCCGCCCCGCCGCCTCTCGCTTGCGCCCGAACGGGCACTCCGCGAGCAGGGCGCACGATCCGCACAGCGGGTTGCGCGCCCCGCAGACCCGCCGGCCGTGGGCGATCATCCGGGTCCCGAAGGCGATCCACCCCGGACGGGGGACAATCTCGATCAGATCGCGCTCGATCTTCACCGGGTCGTCGTGGCGGGTGAGCCCCAGCCTCCGCGACACGCGGTGGACGTGGGTATCCACGACGATCCCGGAGGCGATCCCGAAGGATTCCCCGAGGACCAGGTTGGCGGTCTTGCGCCCCACGCCGGGCAGCGCCACGAGCGCCTCCATCGAGGCGGGCACCTCTCCGCCGTGGCCCCTCACGAGCGCCTCGCAGAACCCCTGGATCGCCTTCGCCTTGCTGCGGAAGAAGCCGGTGGATCGGATGTCCGTCTCGAGGTCCTCCCTGCGGGCTCGGGCGTAGTCCGCGGCCGTTGAGTATTTCCTGAAGACATCACGGGTGACGAGGTTGACGCAGGCGTCGGTGCACTGCGCGGAGAGCACGGTCGCCACGAGGCACTCCAGAGGGTTCGAGAAGACCAGGGCGCACCGGGCGTCGGCGTAGGCCTCCCCCAGCGTGCGAAAGATCCGGCCCACGCGGGCCTTCTCCGCACCGGTTTTCACGCTCTCGCCCTCCCGAGCGCCTCGAGCGATCCGATCTCCTCCCACGTCCGCGTGTTGAGCACGTCCTCCTTCGACAGCCAGCCGCGCCGCGCCGTGTCCACGCCGTAGGCGACGTCGGCGATCCCTTCAACGTCGTGGGCGTCCGGGTTGATGCTGAGGAGGACGCCCGCGTCGCGCGCCTGCCGGCATCGGGCGGCGTCGAGGTCGAGCCGGTGCGGGTTGGCGTTGATCTCGATGGCGGATCCCGTCCGGGCCGCCGCCGCGATGACGGCATCGAGATCGATCCGGTATCCCTCTCGCCCCAGCAGGAGCCGGCCCGTGGGGTGTCCGAGGATGGTCAGCCGCGGATTCTCGAGGGCCCGGATCACCCGCGCCGTCATCTCCGCCTCGCTCATGCCGAAGGCGCTGTGCACCGATCCGATGACGAAGTCGAACTTCGCCAGCGTCTCGTCGGCGTAGTCGAGGGAGCCGTCAAGGAGGATATCGCTCTCGATCCCGTGGAGGACGCGGATGGAAGGGAGCCGGCTCCGGAGCGACTCGATCTCGGCGCGCTGCTTCGCGAGGTCCGGCTCCTTCAGTCCGCGGGCGTAGCCGGCCGAGCGGCTGTGATCCGAGATCCCCACGTACTCGAACCCCTTCGCGGCGGCGGCTTCGACCATCTCCGCGAGCGTGGCGCGGCCGTCGCTCCATGTGCTGTGGACGTGGAAGATCCCCTTGAGGTCGGCCTCCTCCACCAGCCGGGGGAGCGCACCGCGGGAGGCCGCCTCGATCTCGCCGGCGTCCTCGCGCAGCTCCGGCGGGATGAAGGCCAACTGGAGAGCGGTGAAGATCGCCTCCTCGCCGGCGCACGGCAGCAGAACCGCCCCCTCCCCCTCGCCGCGGGTGAGGCCGTACTCGTCGAGTCTCAATCTGATGAGGTCGGACTCGGCGCGCTTCCGCATTGCGATGTTGTGCGCCTTCGAGCCCGTGAAGTAGTGCAGCGTGAACGGGAAGGAGGCATCGTCCACGACGCGCAGGTCCGCCTGGAGGCCGCTCCGGAGGCGGACGGAGGCCTTCGTGTCACCCGCCCCCAGCACCGTCTCGATGTCGCTCAGCCTCGTGAAGTGGGCGATGACCTTTGCGGGGTTGCGGCTCGAGGCGACGAGGTTGAGATCGCCGATGACCTCCTTGCGGCGGCGGAAGCTGCCCACGATGGAGGCGCGGATGACGTCCTTGTGGCCTTCGAGGACGGCGAGGAGGCTGCGGGCCTGCGAGGTGGCCTCGCTGAGCAGGAATCGCCCCAGGTTGCGCCTCATGAACGAGAGCCCCTCGAGGATCTTCGCCTGCGTTTTCTCACCGAAGCCGGATAGGGCAGACAGGCGGTTCTCCCGGCAGGCGTACTCCAGCGCGGCCGGCGAGTCCACGCCCAGCTTCTCGTGGAGCGTCCGCGCGCGCTTCGGCCCCAGGCCGGGCACCTTGAGGATCTCCAGCAGACCCCTCGGCACCTCGGCGCGGAGTTCCTCCAGGTACGGCAGGGAGCCTGTCTTCACCAGCGTCGCGATCTTGGCCGAGAGGGCCTCGCCGATCCCCTTCAGGCCGGGGAGACGGCCCGATTCCACCAGCGCGCCGAGGTCCGCGTTGAGGGACAGGATCGTCCGCGCGGCGTTCTGATACGCCCGCGCCTTGAACGGATTCTCCCCCTTGAGCTCGAGCAGGAGCGCGATCTCCTCGAGGGCCTCCGAGACGCGCGCGCGGTCCATGCAGGCGTCAGATGGGGGGCGCCGCGGCGACGGCGGCGTGGACCTCCTCGACGGGGTCGAGCGGGTTGAGCACGAGGCCCGTGAGCACCTTGGGGTAGAAATAAGTGGACTTCTGGGGCATCTGCAAGCCCGCGCCCGCCACCGCCGTCAGGTGCTCCTTGAGCGTCGCGTTCAGGAGAATGGCCGCCTGGGCCTCCCCCGCGTCCACCCACGCCAGCGCCCGGTCGATGTCGTCGGT
Organism: uncultured Acidobacteriota bacterium; assembly: GCA_964400605.1. Classification (GTDB taxonomy): domain Bacteria; phylum Acidobacteriota; class Polarisedimenticolia; order JACPZX01; family JACPZX01; genus CAYNUH01. The sequence continues at coordinate 91,790 of CAYNUH010000001.1, forward strand.
GTAGCGCAGAGGCCCATCTTTCTCGCGCTGCTCCTCGCTCGAGATGCCCAGCGCCTTCTCGAAGAGAAGATGGTGCAGCACGGCCACGTCGAGGTCCTGGAGCGGCCCCGTGAGCGCGTCGCCGAGGTGGCGCGCGCGGTCGAGGTCCGCCCGGACCAGCAGCATCTGGTAGGAGCCCCGCTGGGTGTACGCGGCGAAGACGCTGCGGCCGCTCCGGGCCGATTCCCGGAGCTTGCGGCGGATCTGCTCCGAGCGCGGGTCGAATCCCTCGAAGGCGAACTCCTTCACGTCGAAGAAGGCCGACGCCTTCCGGGTGAGGACGCCGCGATCGAGGTCCTCCCGCCCCCAGATGGCGCGGTGGTAGGGGAGGATCGTCACCCCGGAGCTCTCCATGCAGGTGAGGTAGGCCATGATGTAGTCGTAGGAGCGCGAGCCGGGGGCCGAACGGTCCTGGGCCCGCAGCGTGTCGCGCAACGCCTTCGCGGCGGCGTAGCGGTGGTGGCCGTCCGCGATCCAGAGCGTGCGGTCTTTCATCCCATCTGTCAGGGAGGCGACCGCGGAGCGATCCGTCAGGCGCCACAGGCTCGCCTCCGTGCCGAAGTCGTCCACCGCCCATCTCTCCGCTGGGTGCGAGGCCACCGACTCGACGATCTTCGAGAGAGACGCATCGGGATCCGAGTAGAGGAGAAAGACCTGGCTGAGCTGCGCACGGGTGGCCGCCAGAAGCTCCATGCGATCCTCTTTGGTGGCATCCATGATCCGCTCGTGCGGGAGGATCTTTCTCGTCTTGTCGTCCTCGATGCGGGTGCGCGCGACGAGGCCGAAGCGCGTGCGCTCGCCGAGGCCCTTCACGGTGTAGCGCTGCGAGACGACGTAGAAGCAGGGGGCTTCGTCGCGGGCGAGGATCCCCTCCCGGGTCCAGGCGTCGAGCAGGTTCGCCGCGTGCCGGTACCGGCTCACCGGGCCTTCCTGCCGGGGAAGGATGACGTGGATGATGTTGTGCGGGTGCCGGCGCCGGTACTCTTCGTCCTTGTCGGACGAGATGACGTCGTAGGGCGGCGTGACGACCAGCTTGAGGTCCGGTATCCGCGCGGGGCTGTAGAGGAGCCCCCTGAAGGGGATGACGTTTGCCATGTGTGCTGTGTTCTCTCGGGTGGGAGGAACCCGCTGCGACGATCCGCCAAGCGCCGCGATTGTCGCAGAGGCCCACCGTGACGTCAAGGGCGGAGGGAGAACGCCCCGGGCCGGAGATGCGACCGGCCCTGAGCACCCGGCGAGGCCGTCCGGTCTAAGCGAAGCTCTCCCCCTCGTCGCCGGCGTCGCTCACCCCCAGGCAGTACTTCAGCCTCAGGATCTCCCGCGTCTTTCGCATGGACAGTCTCTCCGTCGCCATCGCACCTCCCGTTGGGGGGAGGCGGACGGCTCCCTGACGGACCATCCAGCGTCGCTTGGGCTCTACGGGCCGGCCCCTCCCGGTCGGGAGGGTGCCTCAGGCGGGGTGATCACGATGCTCCGATCCTGGCGATCACGATGGAGCGAAACGCGCACTCCATCGAGGCCGTGTCCACGGAAGTCAGCTTGTAGAACCCCGCGAGGCCCTCGGGGAGCGAGCCATCCAGGTACGTGGTCGTCGTCAGCGGGGTCGCGGTGAGCCGGACGTAGGTCCCGTTCGGATCGGTGGTGGCCCTGTAGACGTTGTAGCCGTAGACGTCCGGCGAGGAGACCGCCAGCCAAGAGAGCGACACCCACGGCGACGTGCCGGGGGCGGAGGCCGAGGGCTGGCTCTCGGTAGGCTGCGTATCTACCAGGCAGGAAGGCAGAGAGGGGGCCGCGTTGCGGCCGGAAGCCGCCCATAGATCACTAGATCAGGTGAAGCCGCCCGCGGAGAGGCGGATCCTCGCCCGGATATCGGGAGCGTCAGAGCTTGGCTCGTAGCTAACTTCCAAAGTCGTCGGCACATCTGGCGGTCGCCTGAACTCCGCGGGCGCGAGATACGAATGTTCGAAGCTTCCGTCGCTCTTCGTGTTATGGATCTCACCCATTCGATCCCCTGCCTCGTATCCCCAGCCTAGGCGATCAATCGTAGCGGCGCACTCCAGAATCGTCCGTCCTCTCCCGTCCAGGACCCGCACGCTCAGCGTTCCGCCGGGCCTCCCCGTGAGCTCGGGAGGTCTCTGTTCATTGGAGCCTGTGTAGGCGATCAGACCGATTGTGTAGCCGGAACGGTGCTTGGGGAGGCCGTTCAGCCGGTAGACCGCCCGATACGGAGCAGCGAGCGAGAACTCCTCGAAATCGATTTTGAGACCCTGGTTTGGGAGGAAACGGATTCGCGAAATCTCCCCGTCCCCTCGGTACGCTCCTATCCGTGCAGGGAAGGGATTGAGGGCGCAGCTTGTCAGGAGGCCGGCCGCGATTGCGGATGAGATCCAAGCGCCGCGCCGAAATCCTTTTCTTTGCTCGATCTCCCCAACCTGCGAAGTCATGCGGCCTTGCATGACTCCGAAAGGCAGTTCGAGTCCGTGAGCTCCGCCGACAACTGTCGACGCCTCCCCACTAGTCATGGTCCTCCCTAAGAATCGCAAGGACTCATCTCGGAGGAAGAGGGCAGACGAGACCGAGGCAGCGGCCGCGCGGGTTCTGGCGGAGTTCGAGGAGGAAGATCTCCATCGAATCACTGAAGATACGCTTCGCGTTTGCAGGTTCCCTTGGGTCCCCACCGATGATGTGATGGGTGACCTGGGTTGTCCCTCGCCTCGAGCATCGTCGCATATACAAAGCTGTCGAGAGAATCCGGTGTCACGATCTCATGGAAGCCATTGTCGATCGCCTCCTGAGCAACGGCCAAGTCGTCGGGATCATCCACCGTCGTCGTCCCGTTATTCCAGCTCGAGACGTGTTGAACGGTGCCGTTCGGATGCTCATCCGTCCCAGCTGGGTCGAAGACGGCGGACATTCTATGTCTAAAGAAGCCCTGAGGCGTCGCCGGTCCCTCCGGGGAGCCAAGTTCCCGATCAACGAAGCATCCTGCCTCACCGTCGGGATCGACCGCCACGAGCGGTCGATTCCAGACGTAGGTGTAGAGGGCGCCGCTCCCGGGTTTGTAGAGATCTCCCCGGAGCCGGTCAGGGGACTGAAACCTCGCCGTGGAGTTCGAGTACGACCGCGCCAGCATGTAGTCTTTCCAACCCCCCGCGTCCCTCTCATGTCCCGTGAACCAGTGGGTGTTGGTGGAGTTCGCGATGGCCCACTCCGGAGAGGCCGGCGCAACCTCCTCCCCGAACGGGAACAGCGCGTGCTTGCTGATGACGGCGCCGTACTCGTCCGTCAGCACGCGCGGAGTGCCGAGGTGATCCACGTGGTAGAAGACGATCCTCCAGTCGGGCTCGGTTCCGGTGTGGTCGGCGAGGGGATCGATCAGCTCGCCCGGCAAGCAGAAGGACTCTCGTTGGCGGCTGCCAAATCCGAGGGGCTCCCGTTCGCCACCGCCCCGGCACGGCGGCAGCAGCAACCGACCCTCTCTCGGGGGCGGGCAGTCGAACTCGCAGCCTCCTCCTCCGCCTCCTCCGGGGTCCTGCACGGGGTACTCCACCGCCGCCTGCGGGTTGTTGACGGACTGCTTTGCGGCCGTGTCCACCGACCGGACCTCGTAGAGCCACGTGTAGCCCTGCTGGGCCGTGGTGTCGATGTAGGAGTTCGTCGTGACGGGGAGCAGCCCCGTAGTAAGGGGCCAGAATGGCCATGTCGGAGGGTCGCTCGCGGCCTTGCGGTAAACCTTGTAGCCCGCCAGGTCTCCTCCCGCGTTGGGGGCGGAAGCCCAGGAGAGGATGATCCTCACCTCCTCAAGGTACCCCGTGATCGAAGGAACCGGCTGAGGCGGCACCGCGTCTCCGGGGGTGATCTTGCGAGGCGCCGTCTCCCTGGACTCCATCGAGGCCGTGTCCACCGAAGTCAGCTTGTAGAACCCCGCGACGCCGTCGGGGAGCGAGCCATCCAGGTACGTCGTCGCCGTGACGGGGGCCGCAGTGAGCCGGACGTAGGTCCCGTTCGGATCGGTGGTGGCCCTGTAGACGTTGTAGCCGTAGACGTCCGGCGAGGAGACCGCCAGCCAGGAGAGCGACACCCACGGCGACGTGCCGGGGGCGGAGGCCGAGGAGGTCACCCCCGCCGGCTCGACCGGCTCGGTGTTCTCGATGGCCGCGATGTGGTGCGGCCTGGAGGCCCGCCCATGGGCGAGCTCGAGGGGGTGACGGTGGCGGTTTGCGCACTTGCTCATGGTGACGGCCGGGAGCCTGCGATCGACGTCAGCACCGACCGCCCTGTGAGCGCCAGCAGCCCATCGCTATTCGATCCAGAAGCAACTGTCTGCGATTTCCAAAGCGACCTGGATCTCGTCCCCAGTGACCACATCCATGACATAAAGGCCGTATGGCCCCTCGATGATGCCCCAGTCGTGCCAGCGGGAATAGGCGAGCCACCTGCCGTCTGGAGACCAGCAGGGTTGATCTCTCATTCCGTGACGCCTCTTCACGATCGTCCTCTTGACCCCTGGCATGCGGAGTTCGAAGAACTTTCCATCGAGAGAACTGCAGACGGCGGCGCCCAGAGAGGGATTATACGACGAGCAGGTGACCAGGCCGCCTTCGAGTCGTGTCGCCTGCATGGTATTCGAATCGACCAGCCAAGCACCGTACTCACCTTTCCCCTCACCTTCCCTGGCGTGAACAACGACTACTTCTTCGCTGATCCATGCGGGCCTCGGAGGGCCCTTCCAGGTGCGAAAACCAGAGTTCATTCGCTGGCCGGAAGGCAGATCTTCGAATACGAGGTAGGCATCGGGATCGAAGTACGCGGCGCGGGAGCCATCTGGCGAAAGAGTGACGAAATCTGCATGATCCAGCGCGAGGCCCCATGGGCCGGCTTCTAGTAGCTTCGCGTCGAGATCGAACGACGCATAGACATGCGCGGCCCGTGCCTGGGCGAGGAAACTTCTACGGTCTGGGAGAAGGTTGAGGTCCACCAGCCCGAGGTCCCCGAGATCGGTTGGCAGCTGGAGCGACTGCTGCGCTCCGGTGACCATGTCGATGCGGTCCACGGAGGTGTAGCCGCGTTGAATGTAGAGGTTTCCCCTGATCCCTTCGGGCGGGCGGAATGGGACGTCATAGCATCCACAGGTGGACAGCACGAGGAAGATCCATGAAACGGAGCGCTTCGCCAAAGCACTACCCGACTGAAGAAGGCGGCGGTCCATCGCCAGGTCGACGCCGCCGTGAACGAGCGTTTCCTGGAGCCGCGTGGCGTCTTGTGGGATGGGTATCGTGCTCCTTCTCATGATGACGGAAGGCGAGCGTCAGAAAAGCCCCCCAATCCCCTGTAGGTCAAGGGATCGGTGCGCTGGAAGGATTCCCGCCTTCTTGTCAGCCTCATACTGCCTGCAGATATCCTCAGGCGCCGCGCCCTGGTTGCATCGATTGCGGAGACTCCTGCACGCATCTGGATCGCCTGCCCTGCACTTGTCGTAGAGTCTCTGGGCCTCGTTCACCAGCGAATTGTACTCCCCGAGGACGGACATGGCGTAGTGCTGACAATTCTTCCAAGTCGCGTTATAGGAACCAACGAATCGTGGGCCCGTGGCGGCTTCTGCCTGCTTTAGGACACCGTCGTCGAGCCGGTCAAGAATCACGAAGTAGTCGTCTCGGTAGGCCTCGCCGTCAGGTCCGATAGTGCCGTTGGGGCGGAAGGCGGAAGTGCTGCCATCATTGTAGCGGAACACGGTATGGACGAGGTCGGTCCCGGGGCGGGGAAGGGCGTGGCCAAGGATTGGTGGCGCTGAGCAACCGAGACCGAAGACATCGATTCCTCGGACGACGAGGGCCGCGAGCCCCGTGGGATCGGCTGCCATAATCGGAGCCAGGTTGACGTACGCGTACCCGTGCCATGATTTCTCGTGGGCAAGACTCACATTGGACGGGGTTGGCTCCGCCTGCCTGAACCTTCCGCTACTCGCTGCGTAGTGACGGGCGAGCATGTAGTCGGAGTTGACCCCGCTGTCCCTCTCATGCCCCGTGAACCAGTGCGTGTTGGTGGAATCCGCGATGGCGTCGGGTCCCGGCACCTCCTCGCCGAAGGGGAACAGAGCGTGCTTGCTGATGACGGCGCCGTACTCGTCTGTGAGGACTCGCGGCGTGCCGAGGTGATCCACGTGGTAGAACACGATCCTCCAGTCGGGCTCGATTCCCGTGTGGTCGGCGAGGGGATCGATGATCTCGCCCGGCAAGCAGAAGGACTCTCGTCGGCGGCCGCCGAATCCTCGGGGCTCCCGTTCGCCGCCGCCCCGGCACGGCGGCAGGAGCAACCGGCCCTCTCTCGGGGGCGGGCAATCGAACTCGCAGCCTCCTGCTCCGCCTCCTCCGGGATCTTGTACGGGGAACTCCACGGCCGCCTGCGGGTTGTTGACGGACTGCTTTGCGGCCGTGTCCACCGAGCGGACCTCGTAGAGCCACGTGTACCCCTGCTGGGCCGTGGTGTCGATGTACGAGTTCGCCGTGACGGGCAGCAGCCCCGTAGTAAGGGGCGAGAACGGCTGCGTCGGAGGGTCGCTGGCGGCTTTGCGATAGACCTTGTAGCCCGCCAGGTCCCCTCCCGCGTCGGGGGCGGAAGCCCAGGAGAGGATGATCCTCACCTCCTCAAGGTATCCCGTGAGCGAAGGGACCGGCTGAGGCGGCACGGCGTCTCCGGGGGTGATCTTGCGAGGCGCCGTCTCTCTGGATTCCATCGAGGCCGTGTCCACCGAAGTCAGCTTGTAAAACCCCGCGACGCCCTCGGGGAGCGAGCCATCCTGGTACGTCGTCGCCGTGACGGGGGTCGCGGTGAGGCGGGTGTAGGTCCCGTTCGGATCGGTGGTGGCCCTGTAGACGTTGTAGCCGTAAACGTCCGGCGAGGAGACCGCCAGCCAGGAAAGCGACACCCACGGCGACGTGCCGGGGGCGGAGGCCGAGGAGGTCGCCCCCGCCGGCTCGACCGGCTCGGTGTTCTCGATGGCCGCGATGTGGCGCCCCAGCGCGTAGACGTAGTCCTTCTTCCAGTGAGGCGTCAGCGTCGTGCCCATCGGCTTGGCGTACTCGGAGAGGACCCGCCCGTCGCCGCCCCGGACGTAGACGATGGCGCGGCTCTCGGTGAAATCGCCCTTACGGATGCGCCAGCCGCGGTCGTCGTAGATGTAGGTCTCGAGGTCCGAAGGGGAGCCCTTCAAGCGCACGTTCGTGAGGCGCCCTTGCCGTCATGCGCGGACAGGGGCCGCTCATGGCTCCTTCGATCATCGGGCTCGGCGCGATACAAAGTGAGAGCGCACGAGGTTGTCGTCACCCTTCGACCTTGATCAGGCTGTCGTCCGCGCCTTGCAGCTCCTCTGGTTTCCTCCCGCCGATGTAGATCTGCCATACCTCGACGTTGAGCTGACCACGGGGCGGCCAGGTCATCCACCCGACTGCCAACCCGTCGTTCCTATAGACGACCGGGAACCCCCTCGAGCGCAGCCAGGAGAGAGCCTCCTCTTCCGTCTGGAGGTGCTGCTGACCCTCCTCGACGACGGGGCGGTAGATACCTTCACAGGGAAACCACGGAGGGATGAACCACATGTACCCCTCATTGCTAATGCCCTTACTTCCGTGCCAGCGAGCGGGCCTCGCCTCCAGCCAGGCGGTCTTCGAACAGCCACCCCACGTGTAGGTCCTGTAGTACCCGCTCCCCGCCCGGATCCCAATCGTGCCCTTAGGCGTCCGTGCCTCAATGCTCATCCCCTCGCGCATGACTATCTCTGCATCGGGTCTCTCAGGCCCCTGCGAGGTGCAGCCCATGAGACAGCCCACGAGCACGAGCAGCGCCGTCAGGCTCCATGGCGTGAGGGGCTTCCTCCGCACTCGTCGGAGGGTACGGGCGAAAGAGGACGCGGGAGCAGATGCGGCACGCGATCCATTGCGAGTGCCTCTCGTGGGGACCTGCATCGAGGTTCCTCTCCGACTCCGAGTAGTCATTGCAGTATGATGATAGGAGGGGAGCCCGGCGGGGGTTCGCAGTAGACGGGGTTCTGCAAGCATATCCGCCACATACCTGGATCCTCACCTCTCCCCACCGCGCTGAAGAAGAGTTTCCCTGTGAACCAGGTCCGCGCCACTTGCCTATAACGAGCGGCAGCAGGCTTCAGGCTCTCGGGATCCATCTCGTCTAGCTGCTCCAGCAACCTGGCGTCCGCCTTAATGTAGCAGTCCGGGTCAGGGCTCAGCCCGCACTCCTCGTAGGCCTTGTCGTGCTCCTTGCAGGCGCCGTCGACAGGGCCCTGGGCCGCGCTACTATAGTCATGGCCATAGAACTGGCCGCCTGTGTACCCGCCGCCACAGTAGCCGCCGAGGGTCGGCCCGTGCGAGAGCAGCCCTTGGAGCAGATTCACGCCCACGACCCACGAGGTGGCGTCGAAGTTGCCCTTCGGATCAACGTAACGGACCGGCGATTCATGCACGTACGCGTACAGGTTCGCCTTGTCAGGGGCGATGGGACTTAGGAAGAGCGGGTCCGCACTCCTGAACCTCCCTCCCGTGGGACTGTACACCCGAGCCAGCATGTAGTCAGAGTTCAGGTCGAGGTCCCTCTCATGCCCCGTGAACCAGTGGGTGTTGGTGGAGTTCGTCAGGGCCCAGCCCGGGGGCCCTGGCACCTCCTCCCCGAACGGGAACAGCGCGTGCTTGCTGATGACGGCGCCGTACTCGTCCGTCAGCACGCGCGGAGTGCCGAGATGATCCACGTGGTAGAACACGATCCTCCAGTCGGGTTCGGTTCCGGTGTGGTCGGCGAGGGGATCGATGAGCTCGCCCGGCAAGCAGAAGGACTCTCGTTGGCGGCCGCCAAATCCGTGGGGCTCCCGTTCGCCACCGCCCCGGCACGGAGGCAGGAGCAACCGGCCCTCCCTGGGGGGCGGGCAGTCAAATTCGCAGCCTCCTCCTCCGCCTCCTCCGGGGTCCTGTACGGGGTACTCCACCGCCGCCTGCGGGTTGTTGAGCGACTGCTTCGCGGCCGTGTCCACCGAGCGGACCTCGTAGAGCCACGTGTACCCCTGCTGGGCCGTGGTGTCGATGTACGAGTTCGCCGTGACGGGCAGCAGCCCCGTAGTAAGGGGCGAGAACGGCTGCGTCGGAGGGTCGCTGGCGGCTTTGCGATAGACCTTGTAGCCCGCCAGGTCCCCTCCCGCGTCGGGGGCGGAAGCCCAGGAGAGGATGATCCTCACCTCCTCAAGGTACCCCGTGAGCGAAGGAACCGGCTGAGGCGGCACGGCGTCTCCGGGAGTGATCTTGCGAGGCGCCGTCTCCCTGGACTCCATCGAGGCCGTGTCCACCGAAGTCAGCTTGTAGAACCCCGCGACGCCGTCGGGGAGCGAGCCATCCAGGTACGTCGTCGCCGTGACGGGGGCCGCAGTGAGCCGGACGTAGGTCCCGTTCGGATCGGTGGTGGCCCTGTAGACGTTGTAGCCGTAGACGTCCGGCGAGGAGACCGCCAGCCAGGAGAGCGACACCCACGGCGACGTGCCGGGGGCGGAGGCCGAGGAGGTCGCCCCCGCCGGCTCGACCGGCTCGGTGTTCTCGATGGCCGCGATGTGGCGCCCCAGCGCGTAGACGTAGTCCTTCTTCCAGTGAGGCGTCAGCGTCGTGCCCATCGGCTTGGCGTACTCGGAGAGGACCCGCCCGTCGCCGCCCCGGACGTAGACGATGGCGCGGCTCTCGGTGAAATCGCCCTTACGGATGCGCCAGCCGCGGTCGTCGTAGATGTAGGTCTCGAGGTCCGAAGGGGAGCCCTTCAAGCGCACGTTCGTGGTTCGCTCAAGACCGTCGTAGATGTAGTCGTACACGCCGTCGGAGGTCACCGACCCGTTGGCATTGTAGAACATCTGCAAGTTGGCGCCGCTGGGATTGATGCCCATGAGGCGGTTGGTGTTCGGATCGAGAATGAAGTCCTGCGTTCCCATCGGCCCTCCGCTGCGCCAATCCATGGATCCGTAGATGTCGTAGCCGAAGGCTTGCCCTTGCAAGGAGGGCGGGGTGTCCATGGTCGCCGTGGAGGCGCCGGTGAGCCTCCCGATTCCATCGTACACGTAGTCCTGCGCTCCGATGTGGGTGAGGTTCCCTGCGCCGTCGTACTGGTACGTGCCGCTGTTCCAGTACGAGACACCGGAGAGGCTCACGCTGATGCTCGACGGCCGCGAGAGGACGTCGACCGCCATCGTCTCCGTCACCCCGTTCGAGAAATTCAGCGTGGCCACGGCACCGGAGGGATGATAGCCCACGTTCACGAGAGGGGAGAACACCGTCGGGTCGGGCGTGGCCTTGTTGGAACGCACTGAAGTCAACAAACCGTGCTGGAAGTTGTAAGCGATTTGCGTGGGATCCCGAGGAGAATTCGCCGGCAATGGATATGTCAGGCGGACGAGGAGGCCCAGATAGTTGCAGCTGAAGAGCGTCTTCAGGTAAGGCGCGGCGGTTCCTGTCCCCGCGGACCAGAATGGGTACTGGACCCATTCCTCTGAAACTCGCCCATTGAGTCCGCCGTAGACGAAGAGCCGGTCGGAGGGGCCCACAGCAGTCGCGGCTCCAGGCTCGTATGCGCTGGCGATGACCAGCTTCCCCAGGTTGGGCGCGGGCCCGGGGGAGACATTCTTGTACGTGAATTTCTCCATAACGTGGAAGGGGGCGTTGGGATTCGTGGCAGTCTCCACCAACGTCGTCCGTCCGGCGGGGTCGTAATTCCGCCTGATCAGTCGTCCGCCGTTGTCCTGCGACAGCGTCAACGCCCCCATCGGATCGTAGGCGTGATAGATCGTCGTTCCTTTTTCGGGCTCCACCGACTGTCTCAGATTTCCAAGGGCATCCCTCTCGAAAGTTCGCTTCTGGACGAAGACCCCTGGCGCTAGGACGACCGCGAACCGGTTGGCTCGCAAGTCTCCCGTGGTCGTGTTCGGGTCGTCGTAGGCGGGCCAGGAGAACGACGTGACCATCTTCACCTCGGCGAGCCTTCCGGCGTGGTCGTAGGCGTACGATGCGTCGGCTCCCTGGGGGGCGTCCACGATCCGGACGTTGCCGCGGTAGTCGCGGTAGGTGGTCGTCGTCGCGCTCTGCGTGGGAGAGCCGTTGATGTTCCGGACGGTGACCGACTCGTTCGACCCGAAGTAGCTCATCTCCCTCGTCGGCCCCGAGGGGTCGGTGATCTTCAGCGGCCGGCTGAAAGGATCCCGCCTGCCGGCGGGCGGGCAGCCAACCGCCCCCTCCCTGTAGCAGGTGGTCGTGCCGGGGGGCGTCGGGTTGGACGGCAGGTGCCACTCACTTGCGAAGGTCGGAGCGTCGAGGCCGTCGTAGGCGAACGTCCGCTGGACTATCGACCCGTCGGCCAGGAGGCGCTTCTCACGGGTGAGCCTCCCGAGCCCGTCGTGGTCCTGGCGCTGGTAGAGATGCTCCACATCGGTGAGAGAGGCCCCGCGAGTTGTCTCCACGGCCGTGGAGAAGGTGTGGGTGTTGGTCTGTCCCGCCGCGTCGGTGAACGTATGCGACTCGGAGGCGTACACGGTGATCGTGGGGTATTCGGGTGCCGGCGGCGCCACGGTTCCTACGCGCCCCAGAGCATCGTACGAGTGGGCCGTGGAGAAATAGCCTGAGATATCCCGGCTCACGGCCGGAAGTCCCGTCGACGCGTCGACGTCGAGATCCTGCGAGTACCAGTCCACAACGTCGAACTTGCGGCTCTTGCGCACGCCGCTGGCGTAACCGATGGCCTCGGAGTACGTGACGCCCGAGCTGCCGGTCGCATTGGGGTCGGCGGAGACGGGGTCGCCGCCGCTGTACGCGACGCCGGCGAGCCGGCCCATGGAGTACTGCCTGGTCTGCCGGACGTCGTGGTCGTACAGGATGGCACGGTTCGTGACGTTGTAGGTTCTGGACATGTCGAACCGGCGCGTGCATATCGGCTGACCGTTCGGGTCCTCCGCAACCTGGGAGACTTCCTTGGTCACGCCGCCCTGTTTGACGGTTCTGTTCCAATTGTAGCTGGGCGACTCCGGACACGCCTCCGCTTCACCGAGGATTTGGATCGGCTCCGGCCCCACGAGGTTGCCCATCTCGGTGACTTCGTATTCGGTGCCGTCGTAGGTCGGATTCGAGAGCCAGTAATTCGGATCGTGCACCCGCGCGTGCCAGGCCCAGCCTTCCAGGTCCGGGTTTCCGATGGGGGCGCCCATCTCGACGTTTGCCTGGGCGCCGGGGCCGAAGGTACTCGCCGCGTTCGGATCCAGCACCAGCAAGCCCGAGTCCAGCCGGTCGTCGAAGTAGACCGTCTGGGTACCCAGGAGGTGAATCCAGTTCCAGGTGGTCGAGTCATTCGGGTCGTGCATCCCGTAGCGCAGGTACTGCGCCCGCACTAGGAGGCCGTTGCCGGGGTAGTTCGGATCCACCTGCGAGTAGCACTCGGCCCCGTCGAGATAGCGTTTGGCCTGCCCCTTGTAGAACTTCACGGCCCCGGGCAGGCCCGTCCTGGGGTAGTAGAGGGGTCGGTCGTTGTAGGAGAGCGAGGCCGTCGTGTAGAAGCGGTACTCCGTGTCGTTGCCCTCCGGGTCCGAGACGATCGCCCGCCACCTGTCGAAAGGAGGAAACGGGGTCTGGGTGCAGGACCCTCCGTACGGCAGGCGGTTGTGGACGTAGCGCCAGGTGTAGGCCGTCGCCGGGTCGTCGTACGGCGACGGGTAGATGATCTTCTGCGTGACGACGCGGGCGCGGGGCTGCGTGGCCGGAGCAGTCTCGTTGGGCTCGGCGGAGATGAACTCGTTGCCCCACACGAAGGCGGTGCGCGCCCCGGTGGGCGTGCGCATCTCCGTCATCTCGCCCCACTCGTCGTAGTCGAAGGTGTACGTCAGACGCGCTCCCGAGGCGTCGGCCGGAAGTTCCACCCGAACGAGAAACGGCAGGATCCACGGCCCCGCATCCCAGGCAGGCCACCCCGGCGGGGCGGAGGAGATTGTGCGTGCCTCGTAATGAAGCGTCCAGTGGCCCGTCGCGCCGCCGAACACGGGCGCGGCCACCTCCGAGAGAAGGAACTTCCCCGTCGCGCTCTCGCGCGCCATCGTGGTCGTGAGGCTCCTTCCCAGCGTGTCGGTGATCTGCTTGATGGCCCGCGTCTGCTCGGAGAAGTAGTTCGCGGGTTGCCCAGGCGGGGCGGGGCGGCGATAGTCGTATGAAGATGCCGGCGCGTTCGGATCCAGGGCCAGGAAGTCGGCTGCTTCCCAGTAGGCGATGCTCACCGTGTCCGGCCCGTCCTGGGGCCAGATCTTGGTGACTTGTCCGGTATTCGGGTCGATGTCTTTCAGCACGTAGGGTGTCTGGAACTCCAACGTGGCCGGAACAGGGCAGAGCTGTCTGTACGTGTCGCGGTAGGACGGCTGGATCACCGACACGCCCGAGCCATCGTCCGTGTAGGCATAGGCGCCGCCAACGAGGGCATGGCCGAAGCCGCCAGGATCCAGCCACGAGCTGGCGACCGGTGTGCACGAGCCGGCAGGCGCCAGGTCCGTGTTCACGACCTTGCCGAAGTCGAGCCGCCAACCGACGCCCAGCCAGCTGTTGACGTTGGCGTTGCCGAGGACGGAGTGCCATACCTGGTTGGCGTCCTGGTAGCGGCTCCACGAGAGCCCGCCGTTGTAGTAGGCGGTCAGCCCGTAGGCGAAGCGGTCGGTGACGGGGTAGGTCGGCGACAGCGTCAGGGAACCGACCAGGTTGAAGTTGTAAAGGTTGACGGTCTCGCCGAGGCCGGCGTCGTAGGCCTGACGCGGCATGAAGCCGGGCGCGGTGTCGGCCACCGAGCCGAAAACGGCCACGGGCCAAAAGGTGGCGCCGATGACGACTGCCGCCAGGATCGAGGCGCGTCGGATCGACCGTCGAGTTGTACTGCCGGGAACACGGCTGGAAGCCGCCGAGTGCTCTCGGAGGGGGAGCGACGTCCTCATGCAACACCTCCTCGACAGGCGCGGACGACCGGTGCCCGAATACAACAGCAAGGCGCAGGCCAGTTTTGACGCGGAGAGTCTTCGTGAAGGAATCGCTTGCGAATGAGCTAGTTGCGGGGGATTCCATCGAGTGGGGAAAACGCCGAGAGAGCCCGCCGATGGGAGAATCTCCAATCTCGGACGCCGGGATTGGAGAAACTCCAATGAGTACGGCGGCGGTCAACTATCCCCGCCGCCCCTCACGGCCGCCCGCTTGGCGGCTACGGCCCCAGCGCGCGGCCGAAGTTGGCGCCCAGGATGGCGAGGTCACGCCCGTCCACCGCGCCGTCGCCGTTGAGGTCGGCATCCATCCTGTAGCGCGCCTCGCCGGAGAAGGCGCCGAACGCGCCGGCCAGGACCGCGAGGTCGCGGCCGTCCACGCCTCCCGAGCCGTCGATGTCGGATCGGTCGGGATCGATCTCCACGATCAACGCGCCGGTGAGAGTGGCGGACTGCCCGTCGGGGTTGACGGCACGCAGGTCGTGCGGACCCTCGGCGGCGGTGGCGGCCACGTCCACGAGCGCGGTGGCGCTATCCGGAGTGGAGGCGCTCACAGAGTGGATGACCACTCCGGCGCCGCCCACCAGGAGAAGCGGCTCGCGCAGGTTCGTTCCGCTCACGGCGAGGGGCACGCCGGAGGCGCCCTGCACCAGGCGCCCGGCGGAGGCCGCGGTCAGGGAGGGCGAAGGCTCGCAGGTCTCGGGGGAGGTGACCTCCACGTCGTCGATGTACCAGCCGCTGCCGGTCTGCAGGCTCAGGGAGTCGTTCCAGAGTCGGAACCGAAGCGTGATCACCTCTCCCGCATAGCGGCTTAGATCGAAGACGGCGCGCCGCCAGGCGGACGTGAACCCGGCGTACACCCCCGATCCGCCGGGGATCGGAGGCGGGGCGTCCCTGTCGATGGTGTCGGGGTAGGTTTCCACGGGCCGGATGTACTCGGGCAACGGCAGTCCCGAGTGTTCCACCTCCACCCATGCGCCGTCGTCGTCGGCGTTCGGGGAGCCCTGGGCGAAGATGTGGTAGAAGTGCCAGAAGGTGAGCGTGGCGGATGCGACGCCCCGGAGGTTGATGGGCGGCGAGAGGAGCACCGAGTCGGTGTTGATCTCGTACTGGCCGTCCAGATCGGTGCCCGTCACCAGCGCACCCGAGAAGGCCGCCGGTGGCCCCACGAGCGGCACCCCCCTTTCCCATTCGCTGAGGCGGCCGACCGCGAACCAGCCCGGGTTCGGCCCTTCCATGTCGTCGCGGAAAAGAATGCGGCGGCGGATCGTCTCAGCAGCGAACGGCGGCTCCGCTCCGGCCGCCCGGGCCGTGTTGCCCGCCTCGTCGGTTGCGGAGACGGCCAGGGTGAAGCGCTCGCAGTCGGGCAGGCCCGGGAAGGTCAGGAGGTGATCGGTCACCATGTCCGCCGTCGAGACCACCTCGGCAGCCGCCGTTCCGGCCGCGAGGCTTCCTTCGGTCGTGGAAGGCTCGTCGGTGCGAAAGCGAACCCGCACCGTGGTGCCGTCGTCGATCCGGGAGACGCTCACGCCCGCGATGACGGGCGCGCGGCAATCGCCGATTGCGGCCGCATCGCGGGCGATGAACGGCGCCCCCGTCCCATCGTCGTCGTCGGCGTAGGTCACCTCCAGAACGTCGCCCTCGCTCACGACCAGATCGCCGCTCCCCGGTGAAGGGGCGAGCGACACCTGCCCCTCGAAGACTCCGGTGGCGGCGCCGGTCTCCGTGAGGTCAATGGAGGAGGTGTTCCCTCCGGCAGCCGCCGGCAACGAGATCGTTTCTCTCTCTGAGGGGTCCTTGTCGAGGTCGGCGTCCGAGAGGAGCACGCGGGCGGCTGCCGGCCCGCACGCATAGGCGTCCCGATCCAGGAGGACGACCCCGCGCCGGCAGGGCGCGACGGCTGTCACCCGGATCCGGTCCAGGTACCAGCCTGCGGCGGTCCCCGGCGTGCCGTGGTCGAGGACGACGCGGAACCTGAGCCTCAGCGTCCGCCCCACGTAGGCGGCGAGGTCGAAGCGGGACTCGATCCAGCCGGGGCTCGACCCGGTGAAGGCGCGCACCTTGGCCTCGCTGCGATCGAGGCGGAGGAAGCCCGGGTAGCCCCCCTGGGGTGCGAGGGTGTTCCAGTGCATCCCGTCCCAGGCTTCCACCAGCGCGCCGTCCCCTTCCGTGGTGGGGACGAAATCGAAGTAGTGCCGGAACGCGAGCGTCGCCGCCGAGGCGTTCTCGAGGCTGAAGGGTGGCGAGATGAGAAACGACTCGCCGCGCTGCCGGAGGGTGTCCTTGTCGTAGTCGCCGTCCAGATCGGTGCCCGCCATCGCCGCCCCCTCGATGGCGGCGGGCGGGCCCGTGAGAGGCGCTCCGAACTCCCACTCGTCGTGCACGCCCCCATGCGTCCAGCCCGGCGCGCCCGCCTCGAACCCTTCCGAGAGGACGTCGATCTCGCGCGCGGCGTCAAGAGGGATGAAAACGCCTCCGTTGTCCGCGACGCTTCTGTTTCCTCCCGCGTCGGCCGAGGCCGCCTCGAGGGAGTAGGGCGTGCACGGCAGGAGGCCGGTCAGGAGGACGGCGTGGCCGGTGACCAGGGCGGTGCCGCCGAAGGAGGGTCCCGAAGGCACGAGGCGCACTTCGCTGGTCGAGGGCTCGTCGGTCTCCCACTCCACCAGGGCGGAGTCGGCCGAAAGGGAGCGGACGCGGACGTCGCGGATCACCGGGGGTGTGCAGTCGCGCACCCGGGTCGTGTCCTCGGATCGGCCCGTCGCGCCGGTGCCGTCGTCGGCATCGTCGTACGCCGCCGTCACCACGTCCCCCTCGAAGACCCTGAGCGTGCCAGGACCGCCCGTGGGGCCGATTGGAATCGCGGCGATGAAAGCCCCCGTGGAGAGGCCGCTTTCCAGGAGGACGGCGTCGAACGGCGTGGGGTCGCTGGGAGAGGTGAGTCGCACGGCGGCCGTGTCCTGGGCGGCCGGGTCGTCGTCGAGGTCGGCATCCCACAAGCGCACCGTCAGCGGCGCGCCACAGTCCCGCTCGGCGGCGCCCAGCCGCACACGCCCCTGCCGGCACGCGACGGCCGAACGCACCTCCACGTCGTCGATGTACCATCCGAGGCCCGGGACGTTGGAGTTGTCCGCCTCGTCCTGGTCCAGGTGGAAGCGGATCCGGATCGGTCCGCCCGCGAAGGCGTCGAGGTTGAAGGCCGCCGCCTCCCAGGTCGCGGTCGTGCCGGCGTAAACGCCCGATCCGAGCGGGATGTAGGAGTTGTTGGCGACGATGTCCGGATAGCCGCCCTCGGGGACGACGTAAGTCCAGCTCCGCCCCCCGTCCCGGCTCACCTCGACCCAGGCTCCGTCGTCGAGCCCCCGCCCGGGCTCGCTCGTGTAGATGTCGTACCAGTGGCGGAACGTGAGCCGGGCGCTGTCGATGCCCGTGAGATCGATCTCCGGGCTCACGAGGGACATGTCGGCGTTGCGCTCGTAGGTGTCGTCCAGGTCGGTCCCCCACACGGTCGCCGGCGAGTAGGGTCCGGGCGGCCCCGCCGCGGGCGCACCCAGCTCCCATTCATCCTGGAGTCCCCCGTGAGTCCAGCCGGCGGCGCCGCTCTCGAAGTCGTCGAAGAAAGAGAGCAGCTCGCGAGCCGTGCCCAGACGGAAAGGCGCGCCGTCGTCGTCCAACATCGCGGCGTTGCCGCGCGTGTCGGCGGAGAAAATGCGGTAGTAGACGGCGGCGCAGGGAGGGAGCGGGCCGAGCGTGACCGTGTGCCGGGGCGCCTGTGATGGGTCCGAGGCCGACAGATCGAAGGAGGGATCGAGGCCGTACTCGACGCGCGCGGAGGCCCTCTCGTCGGTCGCCCACTCCAGCCGGACCTTGTCGAGACCCAGGAACGCGAGCCGCGCCCCGGAGATGACGGGCGGCGTGCAGTCGTCGATACGGAGGCGCTCCCGGATGGTGGCCGCACCCGAGCCGGCTTCGGCATCGTCGTACGTCACCTCGACGGTGTCCCCCTCGCTCACGCGAAGCCTCCCCGGCGCCGCGGCCGCCGAGAGCGGAAGCGTCCCGGCGAAGCGTCCCGTCGAAGCCCCGGTTTCCTGAAGCAGCACAGAGAGGGGCCCCGTGGCGGAGGGGGAGGTTGCGGCCACTGTGACGGTTCCGGGCGAGCCGGGATCGAGATCGGCGTTCGCGTCGTCCAGAACAAGAGCCACGCTCTGCGAGCAGCCGGCGCCGTCCGCGGGGGTCAGGGTGAGGGTCGCGCGCGGGCAAGGGCCGGCCCCGGGCACCCCCACAGCCTCCGTCGAGAAGACGCTCTCGTTGCCGAACGTGTCCATGGCCGAGAGCGTTACGAAATGCGGCCTGCAGGGGGGCAATCCGGAGAGCACCGCCTCGCCCCGTCCTGTCTCGGCCCTCACCGGTGAGCTGCCCTCGAGGGCGCCCTGCCCAGTGTAAATCGGCCCCGGAGCGTCCGTGTCGTAGTGGAGGCGTACCTCGGCGAGGTCGCTCTCGGGCGGATCGATCCAGTCCACGCGCAGTCTTCCGCTGCCGCCGGGCGCCGCCCGCACGCCGGTGGGCGGCGAGGGCGCGCTGCAGTCGGCCACCGAGGCTGAAACCTGAACCGTCACGGGAGAGCCCGATCCGTCGTCGGCGTCGGCGTACTTCACCGAGATCGTGTCTCCCGAGGACACTGCGAGGCGGCCCGGAGCATTGACGCTGCCGAGGGGGAGAGACCCGGTGAAGACGCCGGTGTCGTCGCCGGTCTCGACCAGGAGGATGCCCACCGAGCCAGAGACGCCGGTGCCGATCGCCGAAGCGACGTCTCGATCCACGGGGTTGAGGTCGAGATCGGAGTCCGCCAGCGTCGCCCGCACCACGCCGGAGCAACCGTAATCGGGCGCGTCGAGGATCAGGATCCCCTGGCGGCACGGGAGCGAGACGGTGACCATGACATCGTCGATGTACCAACCCGATCGGGGGGGCACGGTGGAGTGCGGATCGCGCCACAGCCGGAAACGAACTCGGACGATCCTCCCCTGGAAGGGCGTGAGGTCGAACGTGACTACCGTCCAGCCGGGCAGGGTGCCCGCGAAGACGCCGGAGCCCGGCGGGAGATAGGGGTTGTTCGGCCCCTCGGAGAGTGTGTAGCCCTGCACAGGGGCGATGACGTCCCAGGTCGCCCCGCCGTCCAGAGAGGCCTCCACCCAGGCTCCGTCCTGCGGACCCCCGGGAGCGCTCAGAACGGGGATGTCGAAGAAGTGCCTGAACGAGAGGACCGCGCCGGTGCGCCCTCGAAGATCGATGGGCGGCGAGGCCAGGCTCATGTCTGCCGAGACCTCGTACGTGCCGTCGAGATCGGTCCCCCACGCGTGGGCCCCCGAGTAGGCCCGGCCCGGGCCCGCCCGGGGGATCCCCAGCTCCCACTCGTCGCCCGCGCCCTCGTGCGTCCAGTGGCTGAGGTTCGATTCGAAGTCGTCCGAGAAGACGGGCATCGTCTGGCCGGATCCGGTGGAGAACGTCAGGGTGCCCGAGGCGGGGGAAGTGGCGGTGGCCCCCGAGGCGTCCGTGGAGGAGACCTGGTACGCGTGGCTCGTGCAAAACCTGAGAGCCTTCAGTACGGCCCTGTGCTCTACCACCATGACCGGATCGTGGAAGGAGATCCCGGGGCTTCCCGTCACGGTCGAATCGGCGGGCCGGCTGGTCCGCCAGGCGACGACGGCGCTATCGCGTCCCAGGTTCTCGGCCCTCACGTCGCTGATGCCCAAAGGCGCGCATCGGGCGGCGGCGGAGGCGGTGATCGTGGCGGGCGCTCCGTCGCCGGTGTCGCGATCGTGGTACGTGACGGTGATGGTCTCGCCGTCGGTGACCTGCAGGATGCCGTCGCGCGCCGTCGGCGTGGACTCGATCCGGATCGATCCCCTGAAGAGCCCGCTGCCGGCCGGGTCTTCCTCGAGGTCCAGGCTCTCGGCAAGCGGCTCCGACTCGCTTGCGGATTCCACCCTCACGCTTCCACCTCCGGCGAGATGGCGGTCCGACACGAGAATCCCGGCCTCCCCGCCGCAGGCGTAGGCGTCACGATCGAGGATCACCTTGCCCGCAGGGCCGACCTCGATGACGTTGTCCAGGTAGAGGGCGAAATCCTGATCGGTGAGGCCCGGCGAGGAAGGGACTCCGTCGCCCGGCAGCGACACGGCAACCACCCTGACGGTCAACACCTCGGGGACGGGGGGCGCCAGAAACACGGTCTCGACGTTGTTTCGGGGGTCTCCGGATCCACCGGAGACGCTGAAGCCGTCGGCGAGGACGTTTCCCAGGTAGGTCGTCCCGCCCGCTGTCACCTCGAGATCGAGATCATTGACCCAGGCGGTGCCCGCCGGCGTGCCCGGCGCGTCGGTCCACGCCAGCACGACGGCGAGCGGTCGGTTGGGGTCGGCCACGCGAAATGGCCCCTTCACCCGCTCCTCCCCCGATCCGGTGAGAATGTCCTGTTGGTCGAACGCCGCCCGGTCGCGCCGGCCAATCAGCGCCGAGAGGTCCACGCGCCCCCACCCCTGCGCGGGATCGGGCCGGTGTTCCACGAGGAGTGGGGCCCCGGGCCGGCTCCTGCCCAGGTCCCGCGCCGACGCGATGAGGGCGGCCTTGACCATGGCGGGGCTCGGGACGGAACCGAAGGTCCGTTCGTGATCGGCAAGCATGAGAACCGCGGCGCCGCTGACGTGCGCGGCAGCCTGGCTGGTGCCGCCGGTCCAGGTGTAGAGGCGCTGGGAGGGTGGGTAGTACCGATCGCAGACGCCAAGCCCCGTGTAGCCGGGCGCCTGGGAGACAAGAGAGATGATGTGGGAGCCCGGCGCCACCACGTCGGGCTTGAGGCGCCCGTCGTTGGTGGGGCCGCGGCTGCTCGTCACGCGGACGTGGTCCACGTCGTCGGCGCCTTCGGGCCCTATGTCGCAGCCGTCCGTCGCTTCCGGGCGGAAGGATTCCGTGGCGCCCACGGCGATGACGTTCTTCGCGGCGCCCGGCGGGTCGACGGTGCCGACCCCGCTCTGCCCCTCGTTGCCGGCGGAGGCGACCACGATCATCGGCTGCTCGCCGTCGGCCGGATCGGCGTTGACGTCGCGCACGAGGCCGTCGAACTCCCGGGCTAGCGCGGAGTAGGTCCCCGCCCCATCACCCCAGGAGTTGTTGCTCACGCGGGCTCCGAGGCCGTAGGCCTCCGTGAGGATCGCGGTGTAGGACCGCACCGTGGATGCGAAGCCCGCGCAGGTGAAAATGCGCGACGATCCCACGCGCGCCGTGGGAGCGACGCCGAGCCCCAGCGTGTACCCGTCCGCGTCGCGAAGGTCGGCCTCGGGCGGAGGGTCGCCCGCGATGATCCCCGCGACGTGCGTCCCGTGGCCGACGCAGTCATCGAGCGACCCTTCGACCGTCTCGTCGAGGGAGAAGGCCAGACGTCCCGCGAGCGCCGGGTGGGAGGCGCCGAGCCCGCCGGTGTCGATTCCCGTGTCCTGGACCTGGACGATGTACGAGGAGAGATCGTCCAGCCCGTGGAACGTAAGCCACTCGCGGTAGTGAGGCCCCAGCGGTCTGCCCGCCGCGACGATCCCCGCCGTGATGAGCGCCGAGACCTCGTCGTGCAGGACGGGGGGCCGGCGCGGTTCCAGCCAGACGACCTCCTTCCACCGCGAGATCTCGTCCAGTCCCTCCGGCGTGAGCGTCATCGTCGCGGTCCGCATGCCCCTGAGGTGCGGGGCCGCGACGGCCGGCCTCCCCACCGCGCGTGAGGCCGCGGCTTTCTCTGCGGCGGCTCCCTCCGGGGTGTCCACGAAGATCGCGGTCACGTCGAGAGGCTTGCTCATGCCGTCCAGCGCGGGATCCGTTCGATCCGAGGGAGAAAGCGGCGTCACGAACTCCACCGGGGCGTCCAGGGAGGCGAGGGCCTCCCGCGCCCTTTCCGGCAGCCAGACGATGTAGGCGTCCTCCGGAAGCGTCATGAGGACGCGGGCGCCGGGCAGTTCCGCCAGCGACTGGACCCAGGAGCGGCGAGGAGGTCCGCTGAAACGGATCAGGTGAAGGTCGTCGCGGCCGTCGGCCGTCGCCGCCGGCGCTCGCGGGAGAGCCGTGACGAGACGCCGCCTCAACCGCACTCCCTCCGGACGCTCGCGGCGCACCCGGACGCCCGCGGCCGCGAGGCGCGAGCGCGGCGATCCGGCGGGCACCTCGGCGAGCACGAAGGCCCCGTAGTCGGCCACCACCCTCAGGCCCCCCTGCGCGAGCCCGGCGGCCTGGCGCGCGTAGGCGGCGTCCTTCTCGATGAGGAGGCGCTGCGGCTTCGACGAGCCGGTCGCGGCCCGCGCTGCGGATGCGGAGAAGAGGAACCCGGTGCCCGCCGCCGCGGCGGCGGCGATCAGAGCACCCGTCAGGAGAAAGGCCCCACGGCGCGCGCTCATGGGCTCTTCTCCTTCGCGGGCTCGATGATCACGCGGGCGGGCACGAAGCGCGTCTGCGTCCGGGACGCGTCGGGAGCGCTCAGGACCGCTCTGTCGAAGAGGAAGGCGGTGCTCCCGGGCGCCCGCGCGCGGAAGGTGAGGCGGCACAGCGTGCCGCTCCCGCGCGCCCCGCGGTAGGCCCCCAGCCGTGTGATGCCGACCATCACGCGGTCCCCGGATGACGCGGCGCGGGCGAGGAACGCCGTGGACGCGCCGTCCCGGCGGAGCCAGCCGCCCTCGAAGAACCTGTCGGTGACGGGCTCGAGGCGCGCCGGATCGAAGACCAGATGGAAGGAAACGGCGCCGGCACCTTCGACCCCCCGCGCCGCGATCTCCACCGTCACCAGATCCCCGACCCTCACCCTGCCGGGCTTCGCGTGGGCGATGACGGCGGATACGGCTGGGGCCGCGCGGCGCTTTGCGGGGGCGCCGGCCGATCCGGCCGCGGGAGCCTCCAGACCGTCACCCGCGAAGAGGGCGGCCGCGCACGCCGCCGCGGCAATTCCCGAGGCGATCGTCCGACCGGCGGGCTTCATCTCGACCTCCGCACGCGGATGGAAGCCAGACCTGTCACGTCGGGGACATAATCCACCGAGGCCGCGGCGTTCGGGTCCGAATCGGAGAAGATCTCGGAGATGCTGGAAGTGCCCGGAGCCGGCCTCCCGCTGACGTAGAAGTCGATGGACGACGTTCCCGCGGCGATCCCGCGGAATGAGATCGTCGCCAGGACCCGATCGCCGCTCAAGGTGTCCGATGTATGGGGATCCTGCGGGACCGCGCTGAAGATCAGCGTCCCTGTCTGGTTGGCGGTCCCGAGGTCGAAGGCGCACAGAAGCACGGCGTTGTCCGGGCGGCTCCTCCCGCAGGTGCCCAGGAAGGTCTGGTCCAGGACCCCGAACGCCTCCACCACCATCTTGTTGAACGAGATGGCCAGGTTGAACCCGTCCAGAGGCGCCGAGATGTTGCGCGCCACGACGTCGAGGACGACGAGCCTTCCATCGAGGTTGCGGAGCCGGAGGAAGACCACGTCGCCGGCGGCCTGCGAGGTCGGGCCGGAGTAATGGGCCTCGAAGAGCGATCCCTGATCGTCGCCGGCCGAGCCGCACCCGAACAGGGTCCCCGCCAGCATGAGAAGCAGCGGGGCGGCGGTCGCCGCTGGAGGGCGCGCGCGGAGGGGCATCAAAGACATGGACACGCCGGGGTGGGCACGAGTTGCCCGGCCGCGGCAAGTCACGCTACCACGGCCCTCGGGACCGGGTCAAAACCCGCCCTCGGCCGTGCGCGGCGGATATGTCAGGGGGCCGCGGCGCTCTTGCGGAGCGCCTCGAAGCCGGGCTCCAGGGTCACGGGCGCCAGCTCGGCGTCCGAGGCCACCCAATCCAGATGGTGGTAGCCGCGGTTGACGGCGTGGCGCACCCACTCCAGCGCTCTTGTGGGGCTCCCCGCTACGGCACACGCCCGCGCGGCCTGCAGGTAGTCGTACACGTCGCCTCGGGCGCGGATCTGATCCGCGTCGCGCTCGAGCGCCTGCAAGACCACGCCGGAGGCGCCGGGGTTCTCCGTGAGCCTGCGCGAGGCGCGCGCCCAGCCGGCATAGATCAGAGACTTGGCGCCGATTGGGCGCGGCCCGAAATCGGCGGCCGCCGCGCGCTCGAGCAGCCTGTAGGCTTCGTCGTGGAGGCTGTACTCGGAGTAGACCGCGGCCAGGCGCAGGAAGACCGATGGCGTCGGCCGGACGGCCGAGACCGCCTGCTCCATCAGGCGGACGGCTTCCTCGGGTCGGCCTGATTGCATCTCGATCCGGGCGAGCGCCTCGTAGGAGGCCGCCGCGAGGCTCTCGCTCGCGGACGTGCCCAGGGACGCCATGGGGTACTCCTCGATGACGCGCCGGTATTGCCCGCGAGCTTCGTCGAAACGGCCCAGCCCTTCGTGGCAAGCCCCCTTGAGGTAGACGACGGTGCCCTCGCCCAGTCCCCGGCGCGTCTTGAAGTGGGTCTGTTCGAGGCCGCTCAGCGCCTCTGCGAAGTCGCGCCGGGCGATCATCGAGGCGGCCATCCGTGTGAAGACCAGGCTTTTCACTTCCGGAAAGCGACGGCTCACGTCCTCGTAGATCGGACCCGCGGCGGAGCGGTTGCCGAGGCGGTCGTACGTGTAGGCCGTCTGGAGCAGGGCTGGGACGAAGTCGGGATCAAGAAGGGTAGCCCGACGGTAGGCATCGAGGGCCTCAAAAAGGTCGCCGCGATCCAGCAGGGCGTTTCCCGTCAGGTAGTGGGCCTGCACGCGCTCGGGACGCCTCGAGCGCACGCCCTCCAGCACACCGAGAGCGCCCCCGGGATCGCCCCGGGCAAGGAGGGCCTGAGCGTAAATCTCCTCCACCCAGGGCGGCGTGCCCGCCGCCCGGAGGGACCATGCCCTGTCCGCCGCCTCGAGGGCGGCGCTGCCTTCCTCGGCCAGCAGGGACGCGGCCGCGAGCGCCGCGTGAGATCGCGGATCGCCCGGGCTCAGCTCCGTGGCCTTCTGTCCCATCTCCAGGGCGCGCTCGACGAGGGCGTCATCCTCCTCCCACCGGCGCGATACGGTCATCGCGGCGACGCGCGCGAGCCCCGCGTAGGCGGCGCCGCTCGCGGGATCCGCCTGCAGCGCGTAGCGGAAGACCTGGTTAGCCCGCGTCACGGAGGATCGGTCCGCCTGATCCAGAAAGATCTCGCCCCGCGCCACCAGCACGTCGGCCGGCAGGTAGGGGACGGGCCCGGAGGCCGCAACCTCATCCGAGCCGGGCTCCCTTTCAAGAGGGTGGGAGCGTTCCCCGGCGGCCGTGCGCGGAGGCACGGCGTTGGGGTCGCCCGCGCCGCCCCCGAACGAAAGGCCGGCTGCGATGCCGGTGAGTGCGAGGGCGATCGCCGCGGGGCGCAGGAGGTCCAAGAGATGAGTCACGCTACCATGAGAGTATCCGACCGACGAAGGCCCTTCAAGGAAAAGGGCCGAGCGTCACGGGCGCTCCCCGATCCGCGAGAAGCACCCGCGTGTCCGGGCAGAGGCGGCGCGCGGCCCGAGCGAACGCCTCCGCCGTCCCGCGCGCCCGGTACAGCAGGCGCGACGCGCGCCGGAATCGCATCTCGGCGTGGATGGGCACGGCGGCCTTCAACCGGAGGATCGCCGCGGCCCGCGCGGCCTGCTCCGGCGTCATGGTGAGACGCACGCCGAGCAGCGTGACGCCGCTGACGGGCAGGCAGCCCGCCACCGGAGCGCAGCGCTCGCGGATCTCCTCGAAGCGCCCGTGCATCGCCGTGTCGCCGGCGTGCAGGAGCCTGACCCCGCCCACCTCGAGCACGTAGGAGACCTCGAGAGGGGCGTTGGGCGCGCGCGCCGGCACGGCCGTGAGCGTCCAGCCCTCGCCGTGCGCCGTCTGCCAGGTCCCGAGCACTTCCGCCTCGGCGAAGCCGAGCCGCCGCAGCCGCCGCGCCAGGGACGCGGTCGGAGCGATCACCCGGGCGGCCCGGGTGGGGAGCCGGGCCAGGCCGGCCGCGTCGAAGTGGTCCTCGTGGCCGTGCGTCAGCGCGATGAGCGACAGGCCCGCCATCGCCTCCGGGGCGACGCCCGGATCGGGAAGCTCTATCCCCATCACCCGGGAGGTGAGGGGCCGTCGCGCGAACAATCCGAAGCAGGGATCGATGAGAACCTGCGTGCGCCCGCAGCGGACGAGGACGCACGGGTGCAGCACGCGGGTCAGCGTGACGGTCTCTCCTCCGGACATGGGCGCGGGAGTCTAGCGCAGCGACCGGCGCGCCCGGATGGGCCACTCCGGCCGGCCCCGCCCGTGTCTCCTGCGCGCGTTGACACCCGCTCCGGGCCGCCGGTAGTCTGCGGGCCTCGAGGAGCTGCGGGCGCGGCCCGACGGTCTCGAGCGCGAGGAACCGCCCCATGAAGGTTTGCTGGTTTTGCGGCTCCGAAGTCATCCCTACGGGCAAGATCGCCCGCAAGGAGATCTGCTCCCGATGCAAGATGGCGCTCAAGTGCTGCAAGAACTGCCTGCACTTCGATCCTTCCGCTCCCAAGCAGTGCCGTGAGCCGGCCGCCGAGTTCGTGGGCGACAAGGAAGGGGCCAACTTCTGCGAGTACTTCGATTTCGTCGAGAGGGTGGACCGGCCCCGCGCCTCCGCTCCCGACGGCGCGAAGAAGAAGTTCGACTCTCTCTTCAAGAAATGATGGAGGACCCGCCGATGCGTCGATCCGCCGCCGTGCTGCTCTCCTGCGCTCTCGCCTCTGCGGCGGCGGCCGCGGCCCACATGGGTCCGGCCGCGCCGCCGGAACCCGAGAAGCCGACCCTGCGCATCGAGCGCCTTGCGGAGGGCGCCTACTGCCTCTATGGCCGGGGCGGCAACGTCGGCATCGTCGTGACGCCGGCCTCCGTCCTCGTGGTGGACGATCAGTTCGAGGACCTCGCCCCCTCGATCATGGACGAGATCCGGAAGCTCAGCCCGGCGGCCGTGAAGTACGTGGTGAACACCCACTATCACCCCGACCATATCGGAGGCAACAAGTATTTCGCGAAGATCGCCGACATCGTCGGCCACGAAAACGTCCGGGCGAGGCTGTACGCGGGACCGCCGCAGGCCTTCGCCTCGCTGCCGGGCCGCATCCAGGAGCTCGAGTCCCTTCTCGCTCCGGGCCGGACCATCGATCCCGCCTACCGCGGCCTCCTCGAGGTGAAGGCCGGCAGATCGCTCGAGGAGGCGGTCCGGGAGATCAAGCTGGAGGCCCACGCCGGCCTGAAGGCGTCGTTCATGACGCTCGCGCAGAACGTGGATCAGGTCTGGGACGAGATGGGCGGGAAGCGGTAGGCCTCCGCGCGCGGTGCCGATCCCCACGCATCGCGCCGCCCCGGCGGGCGCGCACTATACTCGCGGCGTGTGCCGCCCCAGGGACGCCCGAGCCTTCATCGCGGGCTCCGCAGTGACCCATCCTTTCCACCGAGCGGCATCCGGGGCCGCACTCCTGCTGCTGGCCGCCGGCGCGGCGGCGGAAGCGGCTCTCTCCGTGGCGGCCTCGGGGCAGCCGGCGCCGGACGTCGGCCTCCGTGAGGCGCCCATCGCGATGGAGGCCCCGACCCCGGGGGCGGCGTGCACGTGGTCCGGGAGGAGCGCTGACGAGCCGCTGCCGGTCCTCGTGGGACTGGATCCCGCGGACGCCGAGGCGGAGAGGCTCCTTGCGCCCCTGCTCTCGTGCGCGGAGGCACGGGACCTCCGGATCCACGTGCGGCTGCTTCCGCCATCGGAGTGGCAGACCGCGCCGGACCCCTACGCCGCTCTGGCCCCCTGGATGGCCTCCCTGGACCGCTTCGTGCAGGCGCACGTGTCGAGAATCAGGGTCTTCCAGCTCGGCCATCTTCCGGAGAAGCGCTTCGAGCCCAACGCGTACGCCTTCCTCACGGAGAAGGTGGGGACGCTCCTGAGATCTCACGACCCCGGAGCTTCGCTCGTCTTCGGGGCCCTGGGCTCCGGCGCCTCAGCGTGGCTTCAGGCGATCCCTCCGAACCGTGTGGCACCGTACGTCAAGGCGCTGGCCCTCCAGGATCCGATCGATCTTTCCGCGTGGGTTCCGGACCTCGCGGCGGCGTACCCTGCCGTGCCGCTGTGGCTCCACGCGGAACCGGGCGACAATGTCTCGATCCTCCGGCGCCTCCATGAGGCACGTTCCGCGGGCGTGGCGACTTTCTTCGCGCGTGCCGAGTACCCCGGATCCGCGGGCGCTCTCCTGAACCTGGCGCGGGCGCTGCCGTCCCGCTTCGTGATCGAACGGGATCCGCCTGTCGTGGCCATCCACGAGACGCGGGGCCCACCGAGGCCGGCCCCCTCGGACGAGGCCGCGGAAGGTCCGCCCGGCGAGCCGCCGGCGGCCGCCGAGCCGCTGGGCCACTTCATGGACCCGCTGGGACCCGAACGGGCCGTCGTGCTGCCGCCGGCGCGCGGGGGCCCGGGGGAAGGAATGCGCGTCACCATCGGCCCCGACCCGCTGAGGGGAGCGCGTGCCTTCGATCTCGAATCGGGACGCGAGCTCGCGCTCTCGATCTCGCTCGCCGAGGCCGGCGCCGGGGCGACGCTTGTCAGCGTGGCGCCCGCGGCGGGGCCGGTGCTGCTGCGCTACACGAGCGAGAGGGGACCGCGCGGCGCGGCGGAGACGGTGGGCGTCACCGCCGAGTACGAGATGACCGCCGAGGAGATCATCGCCCGCCAGCGGGCGTTCGACGCCGCGCAGCAGCGCGGCCTGCGGCACTACACGGCGAAGGCCATCCTCTCGTACCACTACCGGGCCGAGACCCTGAACGAAGCCATCGACGTCACCTCCGTCAACCGCTTCTTCTGGCGCGGCGGCGTGGGGGAATACGACGAGACGGAGCTGTTCATCAACGGCGCGCGGTGGCGCGGCAAGGCGCCCAGCCTTCCCTTCATCCAGGCGGAGAAGGTGAAGGAGGTTCCCATCGAGATCCGCCTCGACGCCTCCTACACGTACCGGCTCGAGGGACGCCAGGAGGTGGACTCGCACCCCTGCTATGTCCTCGCGTTCGAGCCGGTCGACCGGGAGCGGTCGCTCTTCTCAGGGCGGGTGTGGGTGGACGAGCGCACCTTCGCTCGCCGCCGGATCCGTCTCGTCCAGCACGGGCTGAAGGACCCGATCACCAGCAACGCCGACGAGATCGAGTACGGCGAGGCGGCCGGGCCGGATCGCGCATACTGGCTCCCGCTCCGGGGCTCGCGGCAGATGATCTTCACGGTGCTGGGGCGCACCGTCGCGGTCGAGCGGCGGGCCGTGTACGAAGAGGTTTCCGTGAACGCGCCCGACTTCGAGCAGCGCCGGTCGCAGGCGTACGACTCCGGCCGCCCGATCCTCAGGGACGACGAGACCGGGTACGTCTACCTCGTGAAGGAGAGCGACGGGATCCTCACGCGGCGGACCGACTCGCTGCGCAACGTGGCCTTCTTCGGCGGCATCGGCTTCAACGCGGAGCCCAGCATCGGGTTCCCCTTCGCAGGGATCAACTACTTCGATTTCAACTGGCGCGGGACGGGCACGCAGCTCGACGTGGCCTTCGCCGGGCCCTTCCTGGACGTGGCGTGGACCGATCCCAGGCTCGGCCGGAGCCGGTGGGAGCTGAGCGCGGAGGGGAGGCTCTTCGGCCTGAAGGATCGCTTCAAGCGAGTGACGGACATCGGCTTCATGGACGACGAGGATCTCAGGGTGCTGGAGGAAAGGGCCCTCCTCACGCTCGCGCGCCCCGTGGGGGCGTTCGGCAAGACCGAGGTCCAGCTCGATCTCGAGTTCGACAATTTCGACCGGGCCGAGCACACGGATGGCGCGATGGTCCTGCCCGCCACCTCGCTGACGGCCGCCACGACGGGCCGTTTCAAGTACACGCGCGGCGGGTACCTCTTCGATCTCTGGCTCTCCTCGGGGCACCGGTTCGGCTGGGAGGACTGGGGGTTGCCCGGAGGGGGAGGGGGTGTCGCCGGCGACGACGCCTTCCAGAGGTGGGGCGCCTCTCTGCTGAAGGCGTTCTACCCGGGAGCCCTCCAGAAGGTGAGCCTCGGCGCCACGCTCAACGCGGGGCGGCGCCTCGACCGCTTCTCGCGGTTCCGCATCGGTGACTTCCGCAACGTGCGCGTCCGGGGGTACAACGGCGCGGACATCACGTTCGACCGGGGCGCGACGGGCCAGATAGGCTACCTCGTCGCGCTCCCGAGAGGCGGCGTCAGCGTCGAGTTCAGCGCGGAGGGGGCGCTCATCGAAAACGAGGAAGATTTCGGCGCCCGGCCCCGCCTGGATCCGGACGTCAGCCAGCGCACGCGCTCGCGGTTCGAGCCGGACGGCATCCGCGAGCGCGTCGTCGGCGGAGGCGCGGGCGTGTCGTTCAGCGGTCCATGGGGGACCCTGGTGAGCGTGCGCGGAGGGTGGGGCATCGTCTCCACGCTCGACATCAATGGAGGCACCGGTTCCTTCCGCGTCCTGTTCATCAAGACGTTCGACCACTGGCCGTGGGGGAGCCGCCCGAGCGAGCCCCCGCCGGCCCTCACCCCCTGAGCGCCGGGGCACGCTCAACGACGCACCGCCATCCCGAGAAGAACGGCTGCAGGGTAGAGGCGCCGGCACGACTTTGAATCGGGGCCCTTCGTTCAGACCGCCAGCAGGTAGGTCCACTTCACCGTCAAGGATCGATCCACCACGTCCGCGGGGAGCCCCTCGACATCGCGGCGCTCGTTGTAGACGACGTAGAGGTCGGAGCCGGGCCGGTACTTGAAGTTGAATCTCAGGTTCGACGAGAAGTCCTTCAAGTCGGTGTTGTACTGCAGGAACGTGTCGAAGAACATGCGGGTCGTGAAGGTGACCCCGATCCTGGCCTGAAGGATCGTGGCGAGGAACTCCGAGGGCGGGATGGCGCCCGCCGCCGGGGTCCCGGGACGCGGGACGGCGATGTCTCCGCGGCGTGCTGGCAGATGGATGTCGTTCCGGTTCGCCCCGAGCGAGACTTTCAAGTGCCGGGACAATCGGGCGTTCACGGAGGCGTCCACCGACTGGTACTTCCCGTCGAAGAATTCTCCGAACTCCGAGAATACGGAGGCCGAGAGCACCCGGCTGCGGTCGCCCTCCCACAGCACCAGCCAGGTGTGCGGGTGGAAGGAGCCGGCGGGGACCACCACGCCGTCACGCAGCGCGAAGGTGTCGAGCAGCTCGTCGAAGGCGGGGTTCCAGCCCACCTCGAGCTCGGATCCGTCGCGGAACTCGAAGCTGACCGCCCAGTGCTGCCGCCGCGTGGCCAGATCGTGCTCCTGATCCGCGGTGTACGTGAGGCGGGTGTGCGGCTGGACGCGGCGGAGCATCGC
This sequence comes from uncultured Acidobacteriota bacterium, assembly GCA_964400605.1. GTDB lineage: Bacteria > Acidobacteriota > Polarisedimenticolia > JACPZX01 > JACPZX01 > CAYNUH01. The sequence goes on from CAYNUH010000001.1 coordinate 123,202, forward strand.
GTCGGGCCAGCGCCACGAACGGCCCAGGTAACCCACCACCTGCTCGATCCCGCGGCGCTGGATGAAGCCGGCCTCGGGGTTGAAGCGCGCGCCGACGTCGGAGTACGAGAACTCCGTCTCCCAATTGCTGCTGCTCCAATCGGCGTAGACGCGCCCGAGGCCCTGCCCGCTGCGCAGGTCCGCCGTGCGCGTCGCGAGGAACGACCCGCCAAACTTGGTGTTCCGGAACACCGAGAAGTTCACATCGGCGCCATACGTCTGGTTGGAGTGGATTCCACCTGAGGGGTCGTCGGGATCGACGATCCGTCCGGGATGGTTGGGATCGACCGGCACGTCGGGTCCCTGTGGCTCCTTCGAGATGGCGAGGACGCCCCAGTTGGATCGCGTCAGGATGTCGCGGCTGATCCGCAACGCCGTGTAGTCCGTCTTCGGCGTGCCGCCGTCTTCGTCGGTCTCGATGGCCAGGAAGCCGAGGTTGTAACGGCCCAGACGCCCCGCCAGCTTGGCGCCGCCCAGGACGGGGATCTTGGAGTCACCGGAGGCCGAAAGGCCGATCCGGCGGCTGAAGAACGGGATGGCACCCAGCGGCGTGCCCGGCCCGGGCTTCTTGTAACCGAAATCGAAGTACCCCTTGGACTCCAGGAAGAACTCGCGCTTCTCGGGGAAGAAGAGCGGAAAGCGGGTGATGTTCACCTGCTGGGTGTCCACCTCGGTCTCGGCGAAATCGGTATTCACGGTCAGGATCGCCGCGAGGTTCGGCGTCAGGTCATAGCGCAGGTCCAGTCCCACGTCGCCGGTGCCGTCGGCCGACCCCCGGCCCAGCAACGGGCGCTCCGCCACGGACCCAAGGAGATGGGGCTTCAACGCGAGGTTGACCCCCTGGCGGATCTCCTGAAGCCCCATCAGCTCGCCCGCGCGGGAGAGGCGCCATTCGTCCTCGTTGCGCGGGATGGGCGACCAGAAGGCGTCCTCGGCGTTGCGTCTTATGATGCGGCGGAACTGGATCCCCCACGGGTTGGTCTGCACCGGGTTGAAGTGGAGCGTCTTGAAGGGGATCTCCATCTCCAACGACCATCCGCGCTCCGTGACGCGGGTGGCCACCTCCCAGACGCCGTCCCAGTCCGGCGAGTTGTTGCGCCCCTCGTCGAAGATGAGGGCGTCGGAGCGCGCGCCCAGGGGGTTCGTCTCGAAGACGTACCCGTTTCGGCGGTCGTGGAAGGTGTCGAGGTAGACGGCGAATGCGTCGTCGTTGGAGAGGGTCGCGTCCTCCTTCATCTCGCGGCCGACGATTCCTTCGGGGCGCTCGTCGCGCAGCTCGGCCCCTATGATCAGCCGCTCGTCGTCGTAGAGGATGCGCACAGCGGTCCGCTGGGTGGCCGGCTCGCCCTCGGCCGGGTGCCTCTGGGTGAAGGAGGTGATCGGCTCGGCCCGCCCCCAGTCGAGCTCGTCGAGGAGCCCGTCAAGTCTGATTGGCCCCGACGCGCGTACGGCCCTTGCGGTGGGAGTCCCGCACCCGGAAGGGCCCTGTCCGGCCTGCTGTGCGGAGGCGGAAGCGACGGCGGCGCCCGCGAGGGCGGCCGCCAGCCCCGACGCTCCCAGCGCGCGGGAGATGCTTGGAAACGCACGGACCGGGTGCACGCTGAAGGCAGGGCCTCCTTCTTCGGAGAAGCGGGTGTGGAGTGCCCTGCATCGTAAGGGGAGTCCCCGGGGAGTGTCAAATGAGTCCTCGGGCTAGTGAGGGTTACGCTGACCCCGACGCTCGCCCCCTCCGGGGGCTCTGCGTTCCCGCCGCGGGCGGGTGGTATCATCGCGAGGATGCCTGACGAGGAGAGAGGCCGGAAGGAGCGGCTGGAAGAGGCATGGAAGGCGCTGGAGGAGGGGGAGGTGGACGCGGCCCTCGCCACGGCGCGCGCGCTGGTGATCGAGGACGACTCCGACTCGGAGGCGCACTACCTCGCCGGATCCGCGCTGATGGAGGCGGACCGGCTCGAGGAGGCCGAGCCGCATCTTAGGCGGGCCCTCGAGATCGACGGCTCCGACCTCGACGCGCGATCCGCCCTCGCGCAGCTCCTCTACGAGACGTGCCGCTTCAAGGAGGCGCGCGTGGAGACGGGGATCCTCCTGGAGGAGGATCCGGAAGACCCGCACGCGCACCACCTCGCGTCGCTGCTCGCCGAGAGGCGCGGGGAGTTCGCCGTGGCCGAGGAGGAGGAGCGCATGGCTCACCGCCTCGCGCCGGAGGCGTACCCGCTCCCGCCACGTTTCACGCGCGCGGAGTTCGACGCCGCCGTGGAGGCGGCCGCCTCCGAGCTCTCCGGCGAGTTCCGCCGCCGCATGGAGAACCTGGCCGTGGTGGTGGAGGACGTGCCGTCGCAAGCTCTGCTCAAGACGCTGGAGGACCCGTCACCGGGAATCCTCGGCCTCTTCGTCGGCACACCTCTCCCCGAGAAGAGCCTCAGCGACGTGCCCTCGGCGCCGGACGCCGTCTACCTCTTCAAGAGGAACCTGGAGCGGATCTGCGAAAGCCGCGAGGAGCTGGTCGAGGAGATCCGCATCACTCTGCTCCATGAGGTCGGCCACTTCATGGGCCTCGACGAGCAGCAGATCGCCGACAGCGGGTTCGAGTGACCCTCAGGGGAGTTGAAACAGGAGAGGCTCGTCCGCAGGCGGGCCGGTGTCGTCACTCGCCAAGGCCGCCGCAGCGTAGGGCTTGGCGGCACGCACCGGCGCCGCGCCGCTGATCCCCCTTGAGGGAATCTCCACAGGGCGTGCGAGGACCCACACTCTCGGGCCCGACGACGAGCGTTCCCCGATGCGGGGCCGCGAGTGTTGCATTACTCAGCGGACCTGCGGCGCCTTGACCGTCCCTTATCGCTTCCGTTCGCGGGGCGAAGAACCTCACAGGGCGCCCTCGCCAGGTCCCTCCAGCCTCCGGGGGCGTTTTCCGCCGCGCCCGGCACCGCGCTTGCATGATCGCTTCCGAACGTGCAGCCATGAGGCCGATCGTCCGGGGGGACGCGCGCGTGCCGAGCAGTGTCGATCCCCACGAACCGACTCCTGCCGAGGATCCGCGCGCGGTTCCATGGCGATGACGTCGCTTTCCTGACCAACTTCACCGGCCTTATCGGGCGGTTCGCGCGGACGGCCGGCAGAAGGCCGGCCCGCCGGCGGCCGCCTCGGACATGCAAGCGCCGCAGGAGGAGATATGGGCATCCGAATTCGCGCGCGCGCTATCGTACCTTCTCTGATCCTCATCCTGCTTCAGGCGCCGGCCCTTCTGGCCGACACGGTCACCCTCAATCCGATCAAGGACAACACGCTTTACGAGCCGATCGCGCAGGACGGCTTTCAGGACAGAAGCGACGGGGCCGGCCCCACGATGTTCACCGGGCGCACGAAGGACGCCGACGCCGACCCGGGCACGGCCATTCGCGCCGCCGTGCGCAGGTCCGTGCTGGCGTTCAACGTCGCGGGGAACATCCCCGCCGGCGCGACCATCGACGGTGCCCAGCTCACGCTGTACGCGGACAAGGTCAAGCTGACCACCGCCTTCAACCTCAGTCTGCGCCGGATCCAGGCCGACTGGGGGGAGGGGACCTCGAACACCGGCAACTCGCAACAGGGCCGGGGCGAGCCCCCCACGGCGGGCGACGCGACCTGGAATCACACGTTCTATCCGAGCCAATTCTGGACGGTTCCTGGCGGCGACTTCTCGCCGTCCAACAGCGCCACGAGGACCGTCGGCAACACGGGGTTCTACACCTGGGGCTCGACGTCCGGGATGGTGGCCGACGTCCAGTTCTGGCTCAACAACCCATCGCAGAGCTTCGGCTGGATCGTCATCGGCGACGAATCGCAAACCGAGACAAGCAAGCGCTTCGCCACTCGGGAGAACACGGGCAGCACGGGCGGCGTCTCATGGAAGCCCAGGCTTGTCGTGAGCTACACGCCTCAGGCGATCAGCGGCGCCTGCTGCCAGGGCGCCTCGTGCTCGGTCGAGACGCCGGCAAACTGCACCGCCCAGGCCGGCTTCTACCAGGGGAACGGGACGAGCTGCTCGCCCAACCCCTGCATCGTGGTCACGGGAGCGTGCTGCGCCGCGAACGGTACGTGCACGGAGATCACCCAGAGCGCCTGCCAGACCGCCGCCGGCGCCTTCCAGGGCGACAACTCGACCTGCTCGGCAGTGGAATGCTCGATCCAGCTCACGCCCTACCTCGATCCGCTGCCGATACCCGGAGTGGCGACGCCGGTTTCGGGCTCTCCGGGCGGCGCGGCGACGTACGACATCACGATGCTCGAGTTCAGGCAACAGCTCCACAGCCAGCTTCCCAACCCGACCCGCGTGTGGGGCTACAACGACGGGTTCGCCGCTCCCGGCTCCCCGGGCCCGGTCATCGAGGCGCGCACGGGTCTGCCCGTGACCGTCAACTGGCGCAACGACATCAGGGACTTCGTCACGAACGCGCCCCGAACGAACGACCATTACCTCGACGTGGACGTCCAGACGGACTCCTTCGGTCAGGTCTGCATCATGGGGGCGGTGGACGCCGCCAAGACCGTGGTTCACCTGCACGGCGGCCACGTCCCCGCGGCCTTCGACGGGTACCCGGAGGCGACTTCATTGCCGGGTGATCCACCCGAAGCCTACACGTATCCGAACGATCAGCAGGCCGGGTATATCTGGTTCCACGACCACGCCCTCGGGATCACGCGGCTCAACGTGTACATGGGTCTCGCGGGCCTGTACCTGATCCGCGACGCCGTCGAGGACGCCCTGAACCTCCCCATGGGCGAGTATGAGGTCCCCCTGGTCATCCAGGACCGGAAGTTCAATCCCGACGGGTCATTGAAGTACCCCAGCATGTGGATGGATCACTGGTTCGGCGACAAGGTCATGGTCAATGGAAAGGTCTGGCCGTTCTTCGAAGTGAAGCGCGGGAAGTATCGCTTCCGGCTCCTCAACGGATCGGGATCTCGGGTCTACACGCTCTCGCTGACCCCGCCGAGCGGGATCCTCTCCTTCACCGTCATCGGGACCGAAGGCGGCCTGCTGGAGGCGCCCGCGCCGGGTGTGGGCCAGCTCACGATAGGCCCTGGAGAGCGCTACGACGTGGTCGTGGACTTCGCGGGCTACAACGCCGGCGACGAGATCCTCCTCGAGAACAGCGCGGGGGCGCCGTTCCCGAACGGAGCCGTTGACCTTACAAAGGTGATGAAGTTCCGCGTCCTTGCCACCGCCGGGGACACGGATCCCCTGCCAGGGACGCTGCGTACCCTGCAGAGGCTCGATCCGGCCCAGGCCGTGATGACCCGGGACTTCCGGCTCAAGCAGTCCGGCACCGACGGCTGCGGGCGCTCGATGTGGGAGATCAACGGGCTGCACTTTGACGACATCACGGAGTACCCGCAGCTCGGCACGACCGAGATCTGGAGGTACGTCAACGACTCAGGCGTCGCCCACCCGATGCACATGCACCTCGTGATGTTCCAGGTCCTCGACCGCAATTCGTTCACGAAGGACCCGAACGGGGTGATCATCCCTGGTGGCAGCCCTCAGCCGCCGACGGCCGAGGAGGACGGCTGGAAGGACACCGTGATGGTAGGGCCCAACCAGATCGTCCGCGTCATCGCGCGGTTCGAGGGGTACAAGGGCAAGTATCCGTACCACTGCCACAT
>CAYNUH010000002.1:0-8708 GCA_964400605.1 uncultured Acidobacteriota bacterium
CCGTCCGCCGAAACGTGCCGGCTGACGAGGCCTTCCTCCAGCGCCCTCTTCACCGTCTCGTCGAACAGCCACTGCAACGTCCCATCCTTGTCGAACCGGCGGCGCCGGTTCTGGCTGAACGTGGAGTGGTCCCACGCGTCCTGGTTCAGGTTCAGCCCCACGAACCATCTCAAGGCCATGTTGCACTGCAGCTCCATCACCAGTCGCCGCTCGCTGGTGATACCCATGAGGTAGCCTGCCAGCAACGCCAGGAACAACTGCTCGGGCGGAATCGAAGGCCGTCCAATGTCCGAGTAAAGCCGCCGGCAGTGTCGGCGAATCGCCTCGTCGTCCACCAGGGGCCGGATGCTGCGCAGAGGGTGATCCGGCGGAACGAAGCTCTCCAAGGACAGGTTGTAGTAGAGGGTCAGCTGCGGATCCTTCTCTCCCATCATCGGACGGCACCTCCTTCATCTATATATACCGTCCGCTCCGTCGAAACGATCAATCCTCGACGCAAAAAAGTTCGGGGTTTGTCAACAGCCTGTTAGGCCATCCTGTTCCCGTCAGCGTCCGCTGTGACGGTGAATAGCTCAATGAGCACCCAGATGGCGGTGATGAAAATGCCTACGAGCACCCAGCCGAGCAGAACGGTGATGACGAGCTGCGCTGCCCCTCTGCCGTAGTAGCCGGCGTAGAAGTTATGAATGCCGAGTAGGCCAAGCAACACCCCAAGAATGATGAACACGCCGCGGCTCCTCGCCGCCCTCACAACCATCGGTGTCAGCGTGGTCGGCGAAGCGCGGGCGCCGCCCTGGGCCGTCGCTGCGCCAAAACTCACATCGTCCCCGCACGACGGACACACCGTTGCAGACATCGGCAGCGGCTTCGAGCAAAACGGGCACAACCGCAAACCATGGGGTGTCAGATCTGAGCCGCAATACCGACACTTGACGGCAGCGTCTTGTATGTCCTCCGCGCAGAATGGGCATTTTTTCATCGCCCACCTCGAATCGTCTACCCAATCTGACGAGCGCACGGCTCGCCACGATGTTCGGCGGTCAACGCCCGGCGTAAGCGGCGCGCGCGTTTGTCACTTGTCCCTCACCTCGACGCGCACCACGCGCGCGTCCGCTTCACGAGATAGGTTGTTAGAGCGCTCGACTGCCTGCAATGCATAGTTCTGTGATCTTCGTGGTCCAAGGAAACGAAGACGCGTCACTCGATTGTATGCAGGCAGAGACTACGGCGACGAGTGGCTGCCGGTCCTGACACGAGATCCACTCTTCTTTGCAGCGTTCCCAGTACGCGCGGTACGGAGATACGCCGATGAAGTCCCCGTCAATCACTGCGAACACGTCTGGGAGAATGAAGTGGCAGAGCTTGCTTCCGAAAACAGGCGTGGAAGCTCCCTTGATAGACTGAGCGACGTCATACAGGCCAGCGATCTGATCCCAGTTACATGTGTCGAGACTCGGAGGTCGAGGTCGCGACGATTGAATGATCGCCCCCTTTTCTACGGTGAGGCTGGCCAGTAGCGGCATCCCAGTCTGAACGATCGTGGCTTTGGATAGCGGCCGTATCGCCTTCCAATCGGCTAGATGATTGACGATTGGGTGCCACCATTCCGGTGACAGGCCATCGTATTGCAATCGTGCCAGGGTCGGATACAGCGAGGCGTGGAAGTCGCGTGGCCATCGTGGGCGAGACACCCAGTCCTGCATCCCGCGTCGGAGATTGTCGATCGTAAGGACCATCTCTCCACTCAAGTGTCTGACGGTCAACGCTCCGCATAACCCGCGGCGGCGCAACTCCGATGTCTGAACGACCGCTGCCGCCAGCGCCGCCGCGGGGTTGATGCGGTTGTTGGGCAGAGGTCACTCAAACTCTGACTCATCAATGCGATAGGTGCGCATGTTGCCACCTACCAACTTGTAAATGGTAAGCGTCAGCGCGGTGTACTCGATGCCATCAAAGGTACTTCGCTCCTCGATGTCGAAGCGCTCAGATCGGTAAAGGTCGCCCGTTTCGAGATCGCGGTACCTGACGTCATAGGCGCCCGGGGGCAAGGCCTCAAGGGTGAAGCTGCCAGCTGCGTAGATGAAGAAGACCCGGATTGGAATGGGCTTGGCGGGATCCACGTGGAATAGTTTGACGAAAACGTCCGAGCCGCCGCGCGAATTATCAACAGTCACCGTGGAACGACCGTCAACACGGCGGAGCGGATATCCTGGAACATAGCCGGAGCGCGCTGGCCAGGCTGAACCGTTGTCCGCCGTCGGAGGCTTCGTGTACCCTGATTCACGGGGTGAGGGAGCGGGCGATCGCCCAGCAGCGGGCCCGTTTGACGGCCCGGGCGTGCTGCCGTGTGAAGGGCGCGGCATGGTTGTGAGCGCCCTCCGCAGGGACTCAAGCGCTACTCGCCCGGCCGGACTCAGGCCGGCCATATTCGCATCGCCTTGTGGCGGTGGCATGGGGCCCTGCGCCGCAGGCGGGGCGTTCCGTCGAAGCTCGTTGACAGGTTCGCGAGCCATTGCCAGCGGGGCTGACCGTGGCGTGCGCGATGCTGAGGGTGTGCGAACGGGCTGGAATCCAGATGTGGGCTCCAAGGCTTCGGCAGAGCGCCGCCCTGAACGGTAGCCCTCTAGGGCACTCCGCAGGGAGATGGCGATAATGAAGACAATGAACACCGAGCATATGGCGAGGAGCAGGCGAAGGCGCGGATCATTGCGGGGCGGAGAAGATGGCGAGGGTGCAGCAGGGGGTTGCGCCTGGGCTTCATAGTCGTTCCAGGAAGGGTCAATGGGATCACCTTCAACGGGGTCAGGATCGCGACGGCTCTCCTGGATGGCAAGCCACGCGTCATACTCCTGACGCTTCAGAGGGTCGGAGAGCACCTCGTAGGCGCGGTTGAGAATCGCCATGATTCGGGCCGCTTGGGGTTCGCCGGGATTCAGATCAGGGTGGTACTTCCTCGCAAGAATCCGGTACGCTGCTTGGATTACTTCGAGGGGAGCTCCCCTCCCAACCTTCAGATTGTCATAATGTGTATGAAGGTGTCGCATTGTCGTGTTCTGCCCAACTGTGAGTAGAGTGCAAGAGCAGGGATACCTGAGTTAGAAGTCTCGACCCTGCGGGGTAGCGCGGCCACCCTGGCCCCCCTCGTCGTCACATGTGCCTTTGCCACCGTGAATTGGACCGAGGCTGTGATGCGCCTCCGGCGGGATGGGCGGCAACGGCCGGCTGGATAGCCGGATAAAGGCCGTGGAGATGCGACCAGGGTCGACGCCTCAAGCCATGCCCAGGCCGCCGTCCCGACCAGCACCAGGGCGCTGCGTCCTTGGCCGTAGACTTGACAGCCATCGGTCCTCTACTCATGCGCTGCTAGGCACGGCGGCCGTGCCTGACCTTGCCCAGATGCGAAGATGAGCGACCCGACATGGACCGCCAATGGGATCGTCGGGCGCCCGTAGGCACATTATGGGACAAGGACCTCTTGGTAGTCTACGTCGCGAGACCTGCCGGGGTGTCCATGCCAGTCGGGATCCAGACCACGCAGCGTCGTGCTCGTCTCGGCCGCGGGGCGGTTTGCGGCGCGGGGCCGTCTCCCGCAAGCAACCCGACCCGCGGCTCTCCTACCCGGCGCGGGCAGGAGTGCCGCTTCACCGGGTTTCTGGAGAACCGGGGATCTCTCAGGGAGGGGTAGTGTCCGACTTTGCGGAGCGGGGCCCTCTGAGACCAGCCGGGTACCCGCGACTGCTTGGCGAAACCAGCAATGATCATCAACAACTACGCCAGGAGCACGAGCGCCGCGAGCCGGCGAGCGGCGGCATGCGAGATTCCGCCGAGGCATTTCGAGGCGGAAGGGTGGCGCAGCGAAGGGGGAGCCGAGCGCGGCCGGAGGGCGCGCGGAGGCGTCCCCGCGAGCAAAGTAGGACACTACCCAGCGGCGCGCCGGGTTGACCGCCCGGCGAGGTGCAGTACATCATGCTCGCGCAGCATCCTAGTGCGGAGATCGCCATTCCATGAGACGGACGACCGGGCTCGCCTGCGCGCTATCCATCGCGTTGATGGCCGGCGGATCCCCCGCTCTCGGCGAGGTGCGGCTCCCGCCTCTCATCGGCGACAACATGGTCCTTCAAAGGGACGCACGCGTCCCCGTCTGGGGCACCGCCGCCCCGGGGGAGAAGATCACGGTCAGCCTCGGGGATCGGCATGCGTCGGCGTCGGCGGACGCCGAGGGGCGCTGGCTGGTGCGGCTGGATCCGCTCCCGGTCGGCGGCCCGTTCGAGATGACCGTGGCCGCGAGCAACACCATCACACTGCGCAACGTGATGGTGGGTGAGGTCTGGGTCGCCTCGGGGCAGTCCAACATGGCCTGGCCGGTGCGCAAGTCGCTCGACCCCGAGCGGGAGATCGCGGCCGCGGATCATCCGACGATCCGTCTCTTCTCGGTCAGGAAAGCCCCTGCCGACCAGCCGCCCGCCCATGCGGAGGGCCACTGGGACGTCTGCAGCCCCGCGACGGTCGAGTGGTTCTCGGGCGTGGCCTACTTCTTCGGCCGCGACGTCATGAAGTCGCTCGGCGTGCCCGTCGGGCTGATCGACGCCGCCGCCGGCGGGACGCCCGCCGAGGCGTGGATGGGCCGGCCCGCGCTCGAGGCCGATCCCGACTTCAAGCCCATCCTCGATCGGTTCGCGGCCGCCGTGGCCGACTACCCCCGCGCCAAGGAGGTACACGAGAGGGAGATGGCGGAGTGGAAGGAGGCCGCCGCCAAGGCGGAGTCTTCCGGTCAGAAGCCCCCGCCCAAGCCCGCGCCGCCGCTCGGTCCCGATCACCAGGATCGTCCCGCCGGGCTCTACAACGGCATGATCGTGCCCCTCATGCCCTACGGCATCCGGGGCGTGATCTGGTACCAGGGTGAGTCGAACGCCGCGCGGGCCCAGCAGTACCGGAAGCTGTTCCCCGCGCTCATCCGGAGCTGGCGCACCGAGTGGGGGCAGGGCGATTTCCCCTTTCTCTTCGTGCAGCTCGCGAACTTCGTCTACCGCGTCCCCGAGCCGTCCGAGAGCACGTGGGCCGAGTTGCGGGAAGCGCAGCTCATGACCCTGTCCGTACCGAACACGGGGATGGCGGTGGCGATCGACGTCGGCCAGAAAGACGATATCCATCCGCCGAACAAGCAGGAAGTCGGCCGGCGCCTGGCGCTGGCGGCGCAGGCCCTTGTCTACGGCCGCGATGTGGTTCCTTCGGGCCCCGTCTACGAGTCCATGGGGGTCGAGGGCTCCAAGGTCCGGGTGCGGTTCAAGCACGTGGGCGGAGGGCTGGTGGCCAAGGGGGATGGGCCGCTCAAGGGATTCGCCGTCGCCGGCGCCAACAGGCAGTTCGTCTGGGCCCAGGCCAAGATCGAGGGCGATTCGCTCCTGGTGTGGAGCGACAAGGTGAGCGAGCCCGTGGCTGTCCGTTACGCCTGGGCGAACAACCCCGACTGCAACCTCTACAACGCGACCGACCTGCCGGCATCGCCCTTCCGCACCGACGACTGGCCGGGCCTCAGCACGGACGAGCGCTGAGGCGCCGGCCGGCGGCCTCCGGGAGCCCCGCGCTGGATTCTCGCCGCGACGGGCGGCATCCTCTACGGTCTCGGCGGGAGGCGACGACAATGAGGGTGGGGATCGACACCGGCGGCACGTTCACCGACGTCGTCCTGGTGAACGGTGGGCGGATCACTTCCTTCAAGATCCCCTCGACGCCGCGCGATCCCGCCGCGGCCATCCTCCAGGCGCTCGCCCGCCTCGGTCTCGCGCCTCAGTTCGACCGCCGGGCCGACCCGGACCCCCTCGCCGCGGGTGCCTCCCGCGGGCCCGGATCCCGCCCGGCCGTCGTGCACGGCTCGACCGTGGCCACCAACGCCCTCCTGGAAGGGAAGACGGCGCGCGCCGCGCTCCTGGCCACCGAGGGGTTCGAGGACATCCTCGAGATCGGCCGGCAGGCGAGGCCCGCCCTCTACGAAATCGAGGTGCAGAGGCCCAAGCCGCTGGTGCCGCGCCCGCTGCGCTTCGGTGTGCGCGAGCGCGTGCTGGCGTCGGGCGCGGTCCGGACCCCGCTCGACCGCGAGTCGGTCCTCACCGCCGCCCGGGCCGCCGCCGCCGCGGGCGCCGAGTCTCTCGCCGTCTGCTTTCTTCATTCCTACCTCAGGCCCGAGCACGAGCAGGAGGCTGCCAGCCTCGCGCGCGGGATCTTCCCAGGAGCCATCACCGTCTCTTCGGATCTCCTCCGCGAGTTTCGCGAGTACGAGCGCTGCAGCACCGCAGTCGTGAACGCGGCCGTGGCTCCCATCGTCGGCGCCTACCTCGAGAGGCTCGCCGCGGCCCTCCCCGATGTCTCGCTCCGGATCATGGGCAGCAACGGCGGGGCGCTCTCCGTCCGTCGCGCCGTGGCCGAAGCCGTGCGCACGGTTCTGTCCGGCCCCGCGGCCGGCGTCGTGGCCGCGCGCCGCGTGTGCGCCGCCGAGGGGATCACGCAGGTCATCTCCTTCGACATGGGGGGCACATCCACGGACGTCTCGCTCATCCCTGGTGACATCCTCCTGACGGGCGAGACGGTCGTGGCGGGCTATCCGATCCGCACGCCGACCGTGGACATCCACACTGCGGGCGCCGGAGGAGGCTCCATCGCGTGGATTGACGCCGGAGGCGCCCTCAAGGTGGGCCCCGCCAGCGCGGGAGCCGACCCGGGCCCCGCCTGCTACAACCGCGGCGGCCCCCCCACCGTCACGGACGCGCACGTCGTCCTCGGGAGGATCGACCCCGACCGCTTCCTGGGCGGGCAGATGAGGCTGGAGGCCTCGGCCGCCGCGCGCGCCATCGCCGAGATCGCCTCCAGAGTGGGCCGCTCTCCCGAGGAGACGGCGTGGGGCATCCTGCAGGTGGTCAACGCGATCATGGCGCGGGCCCTCAGGTACGTGTCCCTCTTCCGCGGCCACGATCCGGCCGCCTTCACCCTCTGCGCCTTCGGAGGGGCCGGCGGGCTGCACGCCGCGGATCTCGCTGATGCGGCCGGGATCGGTGACGTTTTCATCCCTGCGGGGCCGGGCGTCTTCTCCGCCTGGGGCCTTCTGGCCGGCGACATCGTCGTGGATCGTTCGGCCACCGTCCTGCTCGCGGCCTCCTCCCACGATCCCGGCGCCCTGCGCCGCGCCTTCGCCCCCCTCGAGGAGGCCGTCGCCGAGGCCCTGGCCGCCGAGCACACAGCCGACGCCGACGTGGAGGCCCGCCCGGTCCTCGAACACGTCATCGAGGCCCGCTATCGGGGCCAGTCCCACGAGCTTCAGGTCAAGGCCGAAGGCGACTGGATCGAGGCCTTCCACGCCGAGCACCGGTCCCGCTACGGCTTCGACCGCCGAGGCGAGGAAGTTGTCGCCGTGACCCTGAGGGTTTTCGGGCGCCTCGCCGTCGCGCCCCCCCCCTCCATGCCCTCCGCCGATGATCCCGCCGCTTCCGCCCCACGTCCGCGCCGAATATGGGACCGGGGAGCGTGGAGGGACGGCGTCGTGGTCTCCCGCGCCGCCCTGACCCCGGGCCACGTCGTCTCGGGCCCGGCGGTCGTCGCCGAATCCGGGGCCACGATCTACGTCCCGTTCGGTTGCGAGGCCCATGTGGCGGCGGGTGGGTCGCTGCGCCTCAGGAAGCAAGCGTGAGCGCGCCCGTGCTCGTCGAGGTCTTCCGCAACCTCTTCGCTTCCGTCTGCGACGAGATGGGCGCGGCCCTCCAGCGATCGGCCTACTCGGCCAACATCAAGGAGCGCCGAGACTTCTCCTGCGCCCTCTTCGACGCCGCGGGCCGGCTGGTCGCCCAGGGGGATCACATGCCCGTGCACCTCGGATCGATGCCCGCTTCCGTCCGCGCCGTGCTGGACGCGCTTCCGCTCGGAGAAGGCGACGTCGCCGCGCTCAACGATCCTTTCCGCGGCGGCACTCATCTTCCGGACGTCACGTTGGTGGCCCCGTTCCATCTCCGAGCCCCCGATCCCCTCTTCTACGTCGCCAACCGCGCCCACCATGCCGACATCGGGGGCATGTCCCCGGGCTCGATGCCGCTCGCGACCGAGATCTACCAGGAAGGCCTGCGGGTGCCGCCCGTCAGGATCGTCAAGGCCGGCCGCCTCGACGACGACCTCCTGGCGCTCATCCTGGCCAACGTCCGCACCCCCCGGGAGCGCACGGGCGACCTGAATGCTCAGGTAGCGGCCATCCGCGTCGGCCAGCGGCGCCTCTCCGACCTGTGCGCGCGCTACGGTCCCGATCCCGTGCGCTCGCGCGCCGCAGAGCTCATCGCCTACGCGGAGCGCGCCATGCGGGCCCTCATCGCGTCGATCCCCGACGGCGACTACGCTTTCGAGGACGCGGTGGAGGACGACGGCTTCGGCCACGGCCCGCTGCCCATCCGCGTCCGCGTGACGGTGGCCGGTGATGCGGCCACGCTGGATTTCGCGGGCACCGCACCGCAGTGCGCCGGGCCGGTCAACGCCGTCGAGGCAGTGACGCGCGCCGCGACCTGGTACGCGGTGCGCTGCGTCCTCGGCGACGTTCCGGTTAACCACGGCACGTTTCGCCCCATCCAGGTCGTGGCGCCCCTGGGTACGGTCGTCAACCCGAATCCGCCGGCGGCGGTGGTGGCCGGCAACGTCGAGACCTCGCAGCGCATCGTGGACGTCGTCCTGGGGGCCTT
>CAYNUH010000002.1:8718-40881 GCA_964400605.1 uncultured Acidobacteriota bacterium
CACCCGCTCGGCGGTCCTGTACGTCTTCCGGTGCCTCCTGCCCTCGGAGGTCCCCGCGAACGACGGCTCCTTCTCGCCGCTGCGCGTTCTGGCCCCACCCGGGACGATCGTCAACGCCCTCCCGCCGGCGGCGGTGGCGGCGGGCAACGTCGAGACTTCGCAGCGCATCGTGGACGTCCTCTTCGGCGCGCTGGCGCAGGCCCTGCCCGCCCGCATCCCCGCCGCCAGCAGCGGAACGATGAACAACATCACCATCGGCGGCGCGAACCCGCAAACGGGAGGGGCCTTCGCATATTACGAGACCCTCGGCGGGGGAATGGGGGGCCGGCCCGGAGCCGACGGCCTCTCGGGCGTCCACACGCACATGACCAACTCGCTCAACACGCCCGTGGAGGCCCTCGAACACGACATCCCCGTGATGATCCGCCGATATGCGCTCCGCCACGGATCCGGCGGCGCCGGAGCCCGCCGCGGCGGCGATGGACTCATCCGCGAGTACGAGTTCCTCTCCGACGCCGAGGTGACCCTCCTGGCCGAGCGGCGCCGCCTCTCGCCCTGGGGCATCGGCGGCGGCGATCCTGGGGCTCCCGGTGAGGACTTCCTGATGCGTCCGGGCGGCGCCGAGGAGAGAATGCCCGGCAAATTCCGCGTGCGCGTGCGGCCGGGCGACGTGCTCGTCGTGAAGACTCCCGGAGGCGGGGGATGGGGGAAGCCGGGCCCATGACCACCGACCTCTTCATCGCATTCATCCGGGTCACGATGCTGGCGGGCGCGGTCTACGATGCCGCCTTCGCCGTGCCCATCCTGGTGGCCCCCGAGCGCCTGGCGCCCCTGCTGGGCCTCGCGATGCCCGCGCAGGAGATCTACCTCCGTTTCACCTCCGTATTCCTCCTGGGGTTCGCCCTCTTCTACCTGCTCCCCGCCGCCTACCCCGGCCGGTACCTGGGAAACGTCGCGGCCGCCGTCGCGATCCGCGCGCTCGGCGGCATCTTCATGGTGGTCGCTGTCGCGGCCTACGACCAGCCGCGTCCCTTCCTGATCCTGGGAGTCATCGACCTCGCCTTCGCGGCCGTGCACTACGTCTCCCTGGTGCCCTTCGCCGGGCCCAGGATCTGGCGGCTGGCCGGCGCCGATCTCGCGCCCCGCCCGCCCGCGGATCGGAGCGACTGAGGGTGGACATCCTCGTCTCGGGCGGAGCCGGCTACATCGGCTCGTTCATCGTGAGCCTTCTCAGATCTCGGGGCGACCGGGTCACCGTCCTCGATAACCTCAGCACGGGGCACCGCCGCGCGGTGGGCAGCGCCGCGCTCGTGGAGGGCGACATCGTGAATCCGGAGGCCGTGGACCGCGCCCTGTCCATGGGCAGCATCCAGGCGGTCATTCACATGGCGGCCTCGTCGCTCGTGGGCGAGTCCATGCGGGATCCGGCCTCCTACTACGAGAACAACATCGTCAAGTCGGTCGCCTTCCTGAACCTCCTGCGCGCCCGCGGCGTGGACCGGATGGTTTTCTCCTCGACGGCCGCCGTGTACGGCGAGCCGGCGGCGGTGCCGATCACGGAGGAACATCCCACGCTGCCCACGAACCCGTACGGCGAAACGAAGCTCGCCTTCGAGAGGATCCTCCACTGGTACGGGAAAGCGTTCGGCTTCCGCGCGGTGTCGCTTCGTTACTTCAATGCGGCCGGCGGCGGCCTCCCGGCGGGCGTGATGGGGGAAGACCACGATCCCGAAACGCACCTCATCCCGAATGTCCTGCGGGCCGCCACGGGTCTTGCCCCCTACGTGGAGGTCTTCGGCACGGACTACCCCACACAGGACGGGACCTGCCTGCGCGATTACATCCACGTGCTCGATCTGGCCGAGGCCCACATCCTCGCGCTCGAGGCCCTGGACCGCCTCGATCCGGACAGTCCTTTCCGGGCGTACAACCTCGGGGCCGACAGGGCCGTGAGCGTCCGGGAGGTGATCGCGCAGGCGGAGGAAGTGACGGGCCAGGGGATCCCCGTTCTGGAGGGCCCCCGGCGGCCGGGCGACCCGGCCATTCTCATTGCCTCCTCCGAAAGAATCCGCGGCGATCTCGGCTGGCAGCCGAGGTTCAGCGACCTCAGGACAATCCTCGACACCGCGTTCGCGTGGCACAAGGCCCACCCGCGAGGGTACGACGGGTCTCCTTGACGGTCCGGGGGTCCTGTAATAGGTTTTCAGGCACCTACGGGCCGAAGCGGCCGGCCGGACGGCGTCGGTTCCCCGGCGCGCCCCCGCCACGGCAGGACAGGGGACTCCGGGTTCCAGCAGCGACCACCCGATGGGAGACACGATCCGCACAGGCCTCGAGCACGCCGGCGCCGTGGCGATCCTGCTCCGGAACACCCTGAGGCACCTCTTCAGCCGCCCCTTCGAAGGGGAGCAGATCATGGACCAGTTGCACCATCTCGGGGTGCGGTCCCTCTCCATCACGACCATCACGGCGATCTTCACGGGCATGGTGCTGGCGCTGGAGACGGCCTATACCCTGTCCGAGTACGGCGCGAAGCTGCTCATCGGCAAGGCGGTGAGTCTCTCCATCGTGCAGGAGCTCGGGCCGGTGCTGACCGGCCTCGTGGTCGCGGGGCGCGTGGGGGCGGGTATCACGGCCGAGATTGGCTCCATGGCCGTCACCGAGCAGGTGGACGCCATCCGGGCCCTCGGTGCGGATCCGGTGAAGAAGCTCGTCATGCCCAAGGTCGTCGCGACGCTCATCATGCTGCCGGCGCTCACCATCCTCGCCGATTTCGTGGGCATCCTGGGAGGCATGTTCATCAGCGTGATGGAGCTCGGCCAGACATCCACCTTCTACCTGCGCCAGGTGGTCTCCTCGCTCGGCTTCCGCGACATCTTCACCGGCACGGGGAAGACCCCGGTCTTCGCGCTGATCATCGCGCTGGTCGCCTGCTACAACGGGCTCAGGGCCTCGGGCGGCGCCGACGGGGTGGGCCGCGCGACCACCCACACGGTGGTGGGCGCCTCCATCCTGATCTTGATCTCCAACTTCTTCCTCACGAAGTTCTTCTACATCATCTTTTGAGGCGCCGTTGTCGGATCCGTTCATCCGGTACGTGGACCTGTCCAAATCGTTCGGCGTCAAGAAAGTGCTGGACGGCGTGAGCCTGGACGTGCATCGCGGTGAGACCGTGGTGGTGCTGGGGGGCAGCGGCACCGGCAAGAGCGTCCTGCTGCGCCACACCATCGGGCTCCACCGGCCGGACGGTGGTCGCGTCCACGTCGACGGGGAGGACATCACCGACTTCAACGAGGATGACCTGATGGCGATCCGGAGGAAGGTGGGGATGCTGTTTCAGGCGGGGGCGCTCTTCGACTCGATGGACGTGTACGAAAACGTGTCCTTCGGCCTGCGCGAGCACACGGCCCTGACGGAGGAGGAGATCGCGGCGAAGGTGAAGGAGAAGCTCGCGCTGGTCGAGCTGGAAGGGGTCGAGCTTCTCATGCCCTCGGACCTCTCCGGCGGCATGCGCAAGCGAGTGGCTCTCGCCCGCGCCATCGCCCTGGAGCCGGCGTGCCTCCTCTACGACGAACCCACGACGGGCCTCGACCCCATCACGGCCGCGGCGATCAACGCGCTCATCCGCGGCCTCCAACGGGCGCTGGGCGTGACCTCCGTCGTCGTGACCCACGACATCCAGAGCGCCTTCACCGTAGGGGACCGTCTGGCTTTCCTTCACGACGGGAAGTTGCTGTTCACCGGGACCGTCGGGGAAGCGCAGGAGAGCCGAGAGCCGCTCCTGCGGGCTTTCCTGGGCGGGAAGGCCGACGGCGGGAGGGCGGCATGAAAGAAGGCCGGCGAAGCGCGCGGGACCTGAGCGTCGGGATCGTGGTCACGCTGGCGGCGGCGATCCTGGCGGTGGCCATCTTCTCCATCGGCAGCGAGCAGAGTCTCTGGGTGCGAAAGGTTCCCTACAAGATCCGGCTGACCGACACGGACGGCCTCCAGGTGGGCGCCCCTGTACGCCTCGTGGGGGTCCAGGTCGGCACCGTGACCGACATCGTCTTCTCCGAGGATCCCAACCAGACGGAGATCGACGTGATGTTCAACGTGGACAGCGCCGTCCGATCGCGGATCCGGTCCGACACCAGGGCCACGCTCAAGGTGCTCTCCATCCTCGGCGGCGACAAGTTCCTCCAGCTCACGCCCGGAAGCCCCTCTCTTCCCGAGCTGCCTCCGGGCTCCACCGTGAGCGTTCCTGCGGAGATGGGGATGGCGGAGCTGCAGGCCATCGGCGCCACCATCGCCGACGATCTCCAGAGCGTCACGGCGTCGCTGAAGATCATCCTCGATCAGCTTCAGAACCGGCAGACCGTCCTGGGGCAGGCGCTCTTCGACCCCAACTTCGGGCGCGAGACGCTGGGCAACATCAAGGATTCGGTCATCTCGGCGAGGGGGATCCTGGAGAAGATCGAGGGCGGGCGGGGTCTGGCGGGCCGCCTGCTGACCGACGAGGAGTTCGCGGACGCCACGCTGGCGCGGATCGAAGGATCGCTCTCGCGGATGGAGTCCCTTCTCGAGCGGCTCACCGACGACAAAGGCCTCTTCATGAGGGCGCTGGCCCCCGACGGCCCGGCCAACCGGATCCTCGAGAACCTCCAGGCGGCGGCGGAGACGCTGGTGAAGACGGCGGAGGGGTTGAAGGAGGGGAAGGGCGTCGCCGGGAGGCTCGTCAGTGACGAAGCGTACGCCGAGGAGGTTCTGGGGAACCTGAAGCAGGTGACCACGGACCTGAAGGAGATCACCGGCAAGCTGAACCGCGGCGAGGGGGCGGCCGGCGCGTTCATCAACGATCCCTCCATCTACACGGACGTGCAGGACGTCCTGCGAGGCGTCCAGAAGAGCCGGATGATGTCATGGCTCATCCGCCATTACAGGGAGAAGGGCGAGACGGATCGCCTCAACGAAGAAAAGAAGGCGAAGGACGCCGAGGCGAAGGAGGGGATGTGACGCGGGAAGGGACTCGCGGTCGCGGCACCGCGGCGGAGCTGAGGGAGAAGATCCGGGCGCGGCGCGCGCAGATAGGCGTGCTCGGCTTGGGCTACGTCGGGCTGCCGCTGGCGCTGGAGTTCGCGCGCAGCGGGTTCCGGGTGCACGGGATCGACGTCGACGCGCGCAAGGTGGCTTCGCTCCAGAGGGGCCAGTCGTACGTGCAGGACGTCCCCTCCAGCGCGCTGCGCGAGGCCCTCGATTCGGGAAGGTTCTCGGCCGGCACCGAGTTCGAAGTGATAGGCGAGATCGACGCGGTGATCGTGTGCGTGCCCACGCCGCTCCGCAAGACCCGCGATCCGGACATCTCCTACATCGTCTCGGCGCTCGAGGAGATCGTGCCTCGGGTGCACCGGGGGATGCTGGTGGTCCTGGAGTCCACCTCCTACCCCGGCACCACCGAAGAGATCCTCCTGCCCAGCCTGCAGCAGGGCGGCCTGCGCGCCGGCGTGGACTTCTTCCTGGCTTTCTCCCCCGAGCGTGTCGACCCGGGCAACACCCGCTACGGCATCCGCAACACGCCGAAAGTCGTGGGCGGCATCACGCCGGCGTGCGGCCGGGTCGCCTCGCACCTCTACCGGCAGGCGGTAGAGAACGTGGTGCCGGTCTCCACGGCGCGCGCGGCGGAGATGATCAAGCTCCTGGAGAACACCTTCCGGTCGGTCAACATCGCCCTGGTGAACGAGATCGCCCTCATCTGCGACCGGCTCGGCCTGGAAGTGTGGGAGATCATCGACGCCGCGGCCACGAAGCCGTTCGGCTTCATGCCCTTCTACCCGGGGCCCGGCCTGGGCGGGCACTGCATCCCCATCGATCCTCATTACCTGTCGTGGAAGCTCCGCACCCTGGACTACCAGGCGCGCTTCATCGAGCTGGCGGCCGAGATCAACGGCCAGATGCCGCAGCACGTCCTCTCCAAGGTCGTCGACGCGCTGAACGTGCGCCGCAAGGCGCTCCGCGGGTCGAGGGTGCTGATCGCCGGCGTGTCGTACAAGCGCGACACCAACGACACCCGCGAGTCGCCGGCGCTGGATCTCATGCGCCTGCTGCGCGAGCGGGGCGCCCGGGTCCGCTACCACGATCCGCACGTCGCGGCCCTGCCCAGCGGCGCCCACGGCCCCGCCGAGCGCTCGGTGAGACTCACGCAGGCCTCGCTGCGCCGTTTCGACTGCGCCGTCATCGTGACCGACCATTCGGCGGTGGATTACCAGAGGCTGGTGGACGGCTGCCCGGTCGTCGTGGACACGCGAAACGCGACCCGGGCTCTGAGACGGGGCCGCTCGAAGGTGATCAAGCTGTGAGGGCCGGGAGGGGCGGCGCGTGGCTTCGATCCTCCTGACCGGAGGCGCCGGCTTCATCGGGTCCCACCTCGGCGAGCGCCTTCTCCAGCGGGGGGACCGCGTCGTCGCCGTGGACAACTTCGACCCGTTCTACGACCCGGCGCTCAAGCGGGACAACGTCATGCCCTGCCTCACGAACCCGCGCTACAGGCTCGTCTCCGCGGACATCCGTGATGCGCCCGCGATGGAGGCGATACTCCAGGAAGAGCGCTTCGACGCCGTGGTCCATCTCGCCGCTCGGGCCGGCGTGAGACCCTCCATCGCCGAGCCCGTCCTGTACGCCGACGTCAACCTGAGAGGCACGGCCGTCCTGCTGGAGGCGTGCCGCCGCTCCGGGGTGAAGCGTTTCGTCTTCGGGTCCTCCTCCTCGGTGTACGGCAACCAGAACAAGGTGCCGTTCTCCGAAGACGACCCCGTGGCGAACCCGGTGTCGCCTTACGCCGCCACCAAGGCGGCCGGCGAGCTGCTCTGCTACGCCCAGCACCACATCCACGGGTTCGACGTGACGTGCCTGCGCTTCTTCACGGTGTACGGGCCGAGGCAGCGGCCCGAGATGGCCATTCACAAGTTCGCGCGGGAGATCCTCGATGGAAGGCCGCTGCCCAGGTTCGGCGACGGATCCTCCGAGCGTGACTACACCTACGTGGACGACATCATCGAGGGCGTCGTCAGGGCGATGGATCGTCCGGCGGGCTTCCGGATCTACAACCTCGGCGAGTCGCGGCGGGTCCCGCTGGCGACGCTCATCGCCCTGCTGGAGAAGGAGATCGGCGCTCCCGCGAAGATCCAGGCACTTCCCGACCAGCCCGGCGACGTGCGCACGACGTGGGCCGACATCGCGCGCGCCCGCGCCGATCTGGAGTACGACCCGAAGGTCCCTATCGAGGAGGGGATACGCAGGTTCGTGGCGTGGCTGAGTGAGAAGCGTGCCGCGGCCGCGGGGAAGAGGCCGCACTCGTGAAGGTCTCCGTGGTCATGCCGGTGTACAACGAGGTCCACACCATACGCGCCATCGTGGACAGAGTTCTGGCCGTCGATCTGGACAAGGAGCTCGTCATCGTGGACGACGGATCGACCGACGGCACGCGGGAGGCGCTCGGCGCCCTGAGCGATCCCCGCGTCAAGATCCACCTGATGCCCTCCAACCAGGGGAAGGGAGCCGCCCTGAGGGCCGGGTTCCGGATGACCTCCGGCGACGTCATCGTCATCCAGGACGCCGATCTGGAATACAACCCCGAGGAATACCCCGTCCTCCTCAGGCCGATCGCCGACGGCCACGCCGACGTGGTGTTCGGTTCGCGTTTCCTGGCCGGCCCCCACCGGGTGCACCTTTTCTGGCATTATGTGGGCAACCGTTTTCTGACCCTCCTGAGCAACATGCTGTCGAACCTGAACCTCACCGACATGGAGACCGGCTACAAGGTCTTCAGGAGGCGGGTCCTCGACGGGTTGCCGCTGCGGTCGGACCGCTTCGGCTTCGAGCCGGAGTTCACCATGAAGGTCGCCCGGCGCGGGTGGCGTATCTACGAGGTCCCCATCTCGTACCACGGCCGCGACTACGCCCAGGGAAAGAAGATCGGCTGGAGGGACGGGGTCGCCGCCGTCTGGAGCATCGTGAAGTACCGGTTCGTGGACTGATTCCCCGAGCCGTTCCAGGAGAGACGTCGTCGAATGAACATCGCGGTCGTCGGAACGGGTTACGTAGGGCTGGTGACGGGAGCGTGCTTCGCCGAGTTCGGCGTGCACGTCACCTGCGTGGACAAGGACGAGGCGAAGGTCCGCGACCTCCAGTCCGGCAGGATACCCATCTACGAGCCCGGGCTCGAGGAGATGGTCGAGCGCAATGTGAAGGAGGGACGCCTCACGTTCACGACCGACCTGGCCTCCGCGGTGCAGACGTCCCTGGTCATCCTCATCGCCGTGGGGACTCCTTCGGACGACTCGGGCGCGGCCGACCTCACGTTCGTGAAGGAGGTTGCGCTGGCGGTCGCGAGCCACCTCAACGAATACAAGGTTGTCGTCACCAAGAGCACCGTGCCCATGGGCACCGGCTCCATGATCCGAAGGCTGATCGAAGAGAACAGGAAGGTCCCGGCGGCGTTCTCGGTGGCCTCGAACCCCGAGTTCCTCCGTGAGGGGGCGGCGGTGGAGGACTTCATGCGGCCCAACCGCGTGGTCATCGGCACCGAAGATCCCCAGGCCACGGCCATCCTGAAGGACCTCTACAGGCCGCTGTACCTCATCGAGACTCCGTTCTTGATCACCGACGTCGTCACCGCCGAGATGATCAAGTACGCCAGCAACGCCTTCCTTGCCACGAAGATCTCCTTCATCAACGAGGTGGCCAACCTGTGCGACCTGATCGGAGCGGACGTCCACGACGTGGCGCGGGGCATGGGGCTCGACAACCGGATCGGCCGGAAGTTCCTCCATCCGGGCCCGGGGTTCGGCGGATCGTGCTTCCCGAAGGACACGGCGGCCGTGGCGCAGATCGCGCGGGACCACGGCTACCACATGAGGATCGTCGAGGCCGTGATGGAGGTGAACGCCGCCCAGATCGGCCGGATGATCGACAAGGTGCGGGAGGCGCTCGGCGAGCCGGCGGGCAAGACGGCCGCCGTCCTGGGTCTCTCCTTCAAGCCCAACACCGACGACATCCGGGAGGCGCCCGCCCTCAAGATCATCGCGAAGCTGAAGGAATGGAAGGTGAGTGTCCGCGCCTACGACCCCGTGGCGGCGGAGGCGGCGCGCCGGGAGATCGGGGGCGTGGTGTTCGCCCGGAACGAGTACGAGGCGGCCGAGGGGGCGGACGTGCTGATCGTGGCCACCGAGTGGAACCAGTTCCGGCAGATCGACCTCACGCGCATCAGGAAACTCCTCAGGCGTCCGGTCGTCGTGGATCTCAGGAACATCTACGACCCGGCCGAGATGAAACGCTTGGGGTTTGCCTACCGATGCGTGGGCCGCCCCGGCGCCGATGCGCCTTCGGCCTGAGGAGGCCGCGGCGGATGCCCGATCTTTACGTCGTCACGGGAGGGGCGGGCTTCATCGGCTCGCACATCGTCGAGCGGCTGCTGCGCGACGGTTGCTCGGTGCGCGTGGTGGATGACTTCTCCACCGGGAGCCGGGAGAACGTCGAGGCCGCGGGGGCGGCCGCCGCCCCCGGAGGTTCCCTCGAGCTCGTGGAGGGGGACCTGGCGGATGCCGTCTTCACCCGGAGCGCCCTCAAAGGCGCCTCTCATGTTCTGCACCAGGCCGCCATTCCCTCGGTGCCGCGCTCGGTGGCCGATCCCTTGATGACGCACGCCGCCAACGCCACGGGGACCCTGAACGCGTTGATGGCGGCGCGGGAGCTGAATGTGACGAGGTTCGTGTACGCCTCGTCCTCCTCCGCCTACGGAGACACGCCTGCGCTGCCCAAGATCGAGACGATGCCTACGAGCCCCCTGTCCCCCTACGCCATCCAGAAGCTGGCGGGGGAGCAGTACGCGCGGGTCTTCCAAGCCCTCTACGGGCTGCCGACGGTCTCGCTGCGTTACTTCAACGTCTTCGGTCCGAGGCAGGACCCGGCGTCCGAATACGCGGCCGTCATCCCGCGCTTCATCACCGCGCTGGCCGCGGGCCGTGAGCCCACGATCTACGGCGACGGCGCCCAGACGCGCGACTTCTGCTACATCGACAACGCCGTGGAGGCGAACCTGCTGGCCTGCCGGGCCGGAACAAAGGCGCTGGGCCGGGCCTTCAACGTCGCGTGCGGGCGGCGCGTCTCGCTGCTGGAATTGGTGGACATCCTCAACGGGATCTTGAAGACGTCCATCCGGCCCCGGCACGTGGATCCGCGGCCCGGAGACGTCCGGCATTCGCTGGCGGACATCTCCGCGGCGCGGGAGCACCTGGGCTACGACGTCAAGGTGCCGCTCGAGGAGGGCCTTCGCCGCACCGCGGCGTTCTTCGGAGGGAGGCCGAGGTGATCGGGCGGCAGGGGATCTTTGATGCGTGTCTGCAAGGACTGATCCTCCTCGTCATCGCCGCCACCCCCCTCGCGCTGGGCACGGTTCATGTGACGGCCGTGGCTGCGCTCCAGTGGGTCGTCCTGGTCATCCTTCTGACCTGGGTGCTGCGATCGCTCTGGGTGCCGCCGGCCTACATGGCCACGGTCGCCGCCGCAGCGCCGGCAGCAGGGGGCAGACGCTTCCACCTCTTCGGCCACCCGCTGGTCTCCACGGGCGTGGGCCCCCCGATCGCGCTCTTCGTGCTCCTGGTCCTCGTGCAGCTCGTCCCGGTCCCTCCCTCGCTGCTCCGCATCGCAAGCCCGCTCACGGCGCGGCTGTACGAGTCCTCCCTGCCGGGATGGGGAAGCGCGGAAGGAGTGGACCTGACCCGCCTGGGTTCGTTCCTCCTGGGCGCCGGACACGACGAGGTCGTCGCCAAGCTGCTGACCGCCGCCGGGACCTCCTCAATCGATCTGTCGCCCGGCGGATCGAACCTGCGTCCCATCAGCGTCTACCCCTTCGCGACGGTGAATCGGCTGCTTATCTTAATGACGCTTACCGCCCTCTTTACGGTCGTGGTGAACACTTTCAGATCACGATCGCGCATTGAGTCGCTTCTGCGCTGGATCGTGCTCTATGGCTTCGCGCTCGCCATCTTCGGCATCGTGCAAAGGCTGTCCTGGAACGGCAAGATCTACTGGACCGTGGACGTCGAGCCCGGCGCCTCGCCCTTCGGCCCCTTCATCAACCACAACCACTTCGCCGCCTTCCTCTCCATGATCGTGCCCGTCGCCACGGGAATGCTCATGGACGAGGCGCGGCGCCTGGCGCCTCGGCACCCGGAGGGCGCTGAGGACGCGGGATCGGACGGGAGTCGTGCCCGGCGGCGGGGAAGCGCGTTCGCCCGTGCCTTCGCGGCGCACGGCCCGGAGCCGTTCGCGCGGCTCCTGCTGGCCGCCTTCATCGTGGGCGTGATGGTGGGCGCGATGGTGCTCTCGGCCTCGCGAGGCGCGACGCTCGCTCTGGGAGGGGCGCTCGTCCTGTACGGCGGCGCTCTGGCCGTGCAGGGCAGGATCGGGCGGCCGGAGGCGTCGGTCGCCGCGGTGCTCCTCCTGCTGGCGCTGGGGCTGTCGCTCTGGCTCGGCGCCGGACCCCTGGCCGAGAAGCTGCAGGCCATCAGCGACATCGAGGCCGAACCGTCGCTCTTCTCGCGCGTGGTGGGGTGGCAGTGGACCCTCAAGATCATCGGGGACCATCCTCTGCTGGGAACCGGGCTGGGGACTTTCTCCGAGGCCTGGGCCCGGTACTATCCACCGGGCACCGCCGCCGTCTGGCACGAGGCCCACAACGACTACCTCCAGCTCCTCTCCGAGACGGGCGTGGTGGGGATCGTGATATTCGCCGCCGCCTTCGCCGTCTTCACGTGGAGATACCTCCTGGCTGGGGTCCTCTCCCGCCGCCGGCGCGACGGCTACGTGGTCCACGGGATCGCGGCGGGGATCCTGGCCATCGCGCTGCACTCCGTCGTGGACTTCCCGCTCCAGATCAACGCCTGCGCGGTGCTCTTCGTGGTGCTGGCGGGTCTGCTGGTCGCGCACAGGACCCTCGCGGAGGCCCCGGCGTGAGCGTGCCCTTCCTCGACCTGTCGCGCCATCACGCGGCGCTCCGGGAGGAGCTCCTCTCGGCCCTCGCGGGGGTGCTGGACTCGGGCCGGTTCGTCCTCGGCCCCGAGACCGAGGCGCTCGAGCGCGCCCTCGCCGCGAGGTGCGGCGTCCCTCACGGCGTGGCGGTGGCCTCCGGAACCGACGCCCTCCTCCTGGCGCTTCTGGCCCTAGACGTGGGCCCGGGTCACGAAGTCGTCACCACGCCCTTCACGTTCATGGCCACGGCGGGGGCCATAGCGCGCGCCGGCGCCCGTCCCGTCTTCGCTGACATCGATCCGGTCACCTTCAATCTGGACCCCGCCGGAGCCGAAGCGGCCCTCACGGACCGCACCCGGGCCGTCCTGCCCGTGGACCTCTACGGCCGGTGTGCCCGCTGGGATCACTTCGAACCCCTCTGTACAGCGCGCGGCCTCGCGCTGGTGGAGGACGCCGCGCAGGCCGTCGGCGCCCGTGCCCGCGGCCGCGCCGCCGGTTCCTTCGGGGATGCGGCCGCCTTTTCCTTCTACCCCACGAAGAACCTCGGGGGCCTGGGCGACGGTGGGCTCGTGATGACCCGCCGTGCCGACGTCGCGGAGCGCGTTCGGCTCCTGCGCGCTCACGGCGACGCCGGCGGATACGATCATCGGGAGATCGGGATGAACAGCCGCATGGACGCCTTCCAGGCGGCCGTCCTGAGGGTCAAACTGGGCCGGCTGGACGAGTGGAACGACGAGCGGCGGCGCCTTGCCTCCAGGTACACGCGCGTGCTTCGCGATCTGTTTCCCGCCTCGGCGGGCGCGGCTGCGCTGCCGGACGATGAGACGCCGGTGGTGCCTCCGCCGCCGGCGGGCGGCGACGAGCCGATCTACCACCTATACGTCATCCGCGCCCTCAGACGGCAGGACCTCATGGCCCATCTCAAGCAGCGTGGCGTGGGGTGCGCCGTGTACTACCCGACGCCCCTGCATCTTCAGCGCTGCTTCTCCTCCCTGGGATACCGCGGAGGAGCCTTCCCTTCCGCGGAACGCGCGGCGGCCGAGGTCCTGGCGCTGCCGATCTTCCCTGGACTGCGTGACGCGGAGCAGGACGAGGTGTGCGAGGCCGTGGCCTCTTTTTATGGAGTGAAGGTGTGACGGCGGGGGCGCCCAGGAGGCAGACATTTCCAGGAGGACCACCCCGCGCCGAGGGCCCCCCGCCCACCGTACAGTGGGGCGTCACGGCGGGGTTCGTTGTCATCGCCCTCTTGGCGGGCGTACTGCTGTACCACCGCGCCTCGGTCATCACGTCCGGGTTCAGGGGCGCCGCGCTCTACAACTCCGGAGAGCCTGGGCTGGCCTATCCATACCTGTTGAGGGCGGTGCGCGGCACGCGTCTCTACGCCAGGCCCTGCCTGGATCTGGGAGACATGGCCGTGTGGGCCCTTGACGACGGCGTCTTCCAGCACTTCTACAAGATCGACGACCCCCGGACGCTGGGGCGCCTCGCCTTTCTGGCGTACGCCGAGGCGCTCAAGCGCCAGCCCGGCGCCGCCAGAGCGTGGGCGGGGATGGCGGAACTGTTCAAGAAGGTGAGGATCCTTCGCGTGAAGGAGGCCACCCTCGACCTCGACGTCCTCGGTGAGCAGGCCGCCACGATCTACGAGGAAGAGGACCGGCTCGTGATCGAGGCGTACCGGCGCGCCGTGCGGTTTGAGCCCAACAACTACTTCTACCACGCCTACCTCGGCGACTTCTACGATGAGCGCGGGTTCAGAAAGGAGGCCCTCGCGGCCTACGCCAGCGCCGTCGAGATCATGCCGGACCTCTCGTGGCATTACTACCTGCCCAGGGCCGAGGTGCCGGAAGACCTCTACCAGATCACGAGCGAAGCCCTGAAGCGCGCTCTGAAGACGAACACCGGCTTCACGAAGGACAAGATCTGGCAGAACATGGGGGATCTCGCCGAGAGGGGAGGGGACGTCGACGCCGCGGCCCTGGACTACCAGCGGGCGGCGGATTCGGCCGCGGACCCTTCACCCTACCTCGAGATGCTGGGGTCGCTCCAGTTCACGCAGAAGCGCTTCGACGAAGCGGAGAAGGCGCTCTCGGAGGCGCTCCGGCGGGGAACCCTCCAGCCCAGACTGAAGGGCCTCGCGCTAACCCTCCTGGGGCGCATCGCCATGGCCCGCAACGATAATGAGACGGCGGTGAAGCACCTCAAGCAGGCCCGGTGGGTCAGCCCGCAGTCTCCCTACACCGCCACCGACCTGGGGCACGCCTACGACATGCTGGGAAGGGTCGATGAGGCGGAAGCCGAGTACCTGACCGCCATCAGGCTGGATCCGACGCGGGCGGGACCGTACACGGCGCTCATCAACATGTACCGGCGGACCCGGCAGATCAACAAGGCCATCCCGTTCGCCCGGCGACTCATCGAGATGTTTCCCGACGAGCCCGTCTTCAAGGATCAGCTCCGGGCCCTGCACCGCGAACTCGGCCGCGCGGACATGGGCTGAGCCGTGGAGCCCCTTCTGCACCACGTCATCCTGGCGGGGGGATCCGGCACCCGCTTCTGGCCGGCCAGCCGCCGAAACCATCCCAAGCAGTTCCTCGCCCTCGCGGGCGGGTCGGCGCTGATCCGGCAGACTTTCATCCGATGCACCGCCTCCGGCGCCCCGGAGCGGATCTTCGTCTCGGCGGGTGAGGAGCATCGCGCCGGAGTTCTCGCGGCGCTGCCGGAACTCGATGCCGCACGGTTCATCGCCGAGCCGGAGCCGAGGAACACGGCGCCCGCCATCGGGCTGGCGGCGTTGAGGCTCGCGATGACGGAGCCCGGCGCCGTGGCCGTCTTCTGCCCCGCCGATCACGTCTACGCGGATCCCGGCGCCTACGGGGAAGCGATCGGAAAAGCGGCGGCTGCGGCTCTCGAGGGCGACTTTCTGGTGACGCTCGGGATCGCGCCCCGGCGGCCGGAAACAGGCTACGGGTACATCGAGGCGGAGGGCCCGGGCCCGCTGCCTCACGTCAGGCGGGTCTCCCGGTTCGTCGAGAAGCCTGATCTCGAGACCGCCCGGAAGCTGGCTTCATCCGGGAGGCATTACTGGAACAGCGGGGTCTTCGTCTTCAAGGTCTCCTCCATCCTCGACGCCATCGGCCGGCACCACCCCGTCCTCGCTGCCGGGCTGGCGCGGATTCGCGAGGCCGCCGAAAGGGCCGGGATCTCCGGAGCGGCGGCGGATCCGCTCTCCGCCCCCGGCGTGGCGAGAACCATCGAGGATGTGTTCGCGACGCAGCCGTCCATCTCCATCGACTACGCCGTCATGGAGAAGGCGTCCAACGTCCTGGTCGTGCCGTGCGATCCGGGGTGGTGTGACGTCGGCTCGTGGGACGCCGTCTTCGAGCTGGGTCCGGCCGACGCGGCGGGCAACGTCCTCGCCGGCGACGTCCTGGCGGTGGGGAGCCACGACAACTTCGTGCGCGCCGGGAGCCGCCTCGTCGCGATCGTGGGGGTCGAAGGGCTGATCGTCGTGGACACGCCGGACGCGTTGCTCGTTTGCCGCCGCGGGGAGTCGCAGAAAGTCCGCGAGGTCGTGGCGTCTCTGGAAGCCCTCGCCCGCAAGGACCTCACCTGACCGGACGCGCCTCCTTGCGGGCTGCCATCACGCCGCCGCCGGGCGGTCGAACAGCCGGCGCGCGAAGCGCTGAAGCGAGGCGGCGCGTCCCCCGAGGAGTTCGCTCACCAGATCGAGATCCTCCTTCCGGACGGCGGGGCGCATGGCCACAACCAGCAACGTCATGCCGGCCAGCGCGTAGAACGGGACCACCGCCGGATGGTAGAAGGCGACCTGGGGCAGTGCGATCGTGGCGGCCAGAATCCCCGAGGCGGCGGCCGCCCTCGGAAACGGCGCCAGGTCGTAGCCGGGGTCCAGGTAGGCGCGGAGCTGATGGTGGGCGTAGGCCAGCCCGATGAGGAGCGACAGGATCCTCGCCACCGCGATGGCGGCCGCCCCGGCCAGCGGCGACGAGGACGTGCGCGCCGCCGCGTACAGGAGCGCGGCCGTCAACGCGATCTGGGAGACCCCGGCCACCAGGTCGTGCTTGAGCCGATCCGATGGAATCCCCAGCACGTACACGTATCCGGTGACGAGGTTGAAGGCCGCGTACACCGCCACCGAGACCGACAGCAGCGCCAGCACCGCGGCGGCGGGCCGGTAAGGGGCGCCTCCGGCGACATCGAGGAAAAAAGTGCTCAAGGAGGCCGCCCCAGCGCTGAAGGGAAGGTAAACGAGCGTGAAGTAGCGGGAAGCGGACCCGAGCGATCGCCGGATCGATCCCTCGCCCCGGGCCCGGATCTCGGCGACCTTCGCCAGGACCGGATCGATGGAGGACGCCACCATCGTTTGGTAGTACTGGACGAACCTCTTCGCGACGAAGTACAGGGAGAGGACTTCCGGCGCCAGGAAGATTCCGATCAGGAGCTGGTCGGCCTGCATGTACAGGTAACGGAAGTACCCGTCGGCGTAGAACGGCGCGGCGTATCTCAGCAGGGGGGCGAGAGGCTCGAAGCCGCTGCGGCGGGCGAGCAGATCGCGCAGAGGAACGAAGCTCGCCGCTACTCCAGCGAGCGTCCCCGCGACGTAACCGGCCAGGTAGCCCGTCAGCCCGAGGCCGGAGCCCGCGAGCAGCGCGAAAAGGAGCAGGGACATCCCTCTCTGCGCCAGCGCGCACGCGAGGTTCCCCTTTCCGTAAGGGCCGAATCTCTGCAGGGCGACGAGGAGGATCTGGTTCGCCTCGAAGAGGTTCCAGAAAAACACGCCCGCCGCCACGAGCCTCATCGCGGGAGCGAAGGCGTCGTCCTTGAGGAAGAGGAGGCTGAGCGGCCGGGCGGCCGCCGCCATGACGCACGCCGACAGCAGCGAAGCGGCGGCGTTTGAGAGCAACGACGTCCGGAGAAGCCGCGCCGCCCCATCCAGATCGCCGCGTCCCATGCGCGCCGGCAGCTCGCGCGTGCACGTGGTCAGCAGTCCCAGCGAGCAGATCATGGCCTGTACGGCGCACAGCGAGTTGTAGACGGCGAACACCGCCATCTCGCGAAGCGAGAGAATCCGCGTGCTGATTCCGATGAAGACGATGGCGAGGGCGGCGACGGCGAGGCGCGAACTCACGAGCGTCAACGCCCCGGAGGCCACCGCGCGCCGGGCGCTCGGCTCGGCGGGGCTCATACCGCGAGCACGTTCCGGTACAGCGCGCTGAACTCGGAGGCGACGGCCACCCACGAGTGGCGCCTCACGGCGGCCTCCCGCGCGGCGGCCCCCATGGCCCGGCGCCCGGCGGGATCGCGGAGGAGGCCGACGGCCCTCTCGACGAGCGATCGGCGATCCCCGGCGGGATAGAGGGCGCCGCTGACGCCGTCCTCGATGAGCCGCGGCAGGTAGCCCACGGCCGGCGCGAGGACCACCAACCCGCACGCCATCGCCTCCAGCGCCACCAGCGAGAACGACTCGTTCAGACTGGTCAGCACGAGGAGGTCGGCCGCGGCGTAGTGGGAGGGCATGGCGTCGTGCGGGACCTCTCCCACGTGCACGAGGTCCGCGGCGCCCGCGTCCCAGCTGGGCCCCTTCGCGGCGCGCGCCGCCGTCCGCAGTCCCGCGCG
The DNA here is from genome assembly GCA_964400605.1 of uncultured Acidobacteriota bacterium. GTDB lineage: Bacteria > Acidobacteriota > Polarisedimenticolia > JACPZX01 > JACPZX01 > CAYNUH01. The sequence goes on from CAYNUH010000002.1 coordinate 26,356, forward strand.
GGCCGCCCCCTTGAGGAGGTCGGAGCGCATCGGGCCGTCACCGACGATGAGGAGGCGCGCCTCGGGGATCTCCTCGCGGATGCCGGAGAACGCGTCGATGAGAAGCGGCAGGTTCTTCAGCGGCACCAGCCGGCCCGCGAAGAGGATTACGGGTCGGGACGAAGGCATCCTCGGCCGGGACCGATCTTCCGAGCCGCCGGGACGGAAGAGGGACGTATCCACGCCGGCCGTCATGTCGTGGACGTCCTCGCGGAAGTTCGCCTTGAGGTACGGCGTCACCGCGCCCACGCCGACCACCGTGCGGCAGGCGTTGATCTCTGAGCGATGGCCGGGAGAAGGGGGTCCGGGGAAGAGGAGCACCGCCGGAAGGCGAAGGGTCTTCTCGATCCTCCGGGCCAGCCGCGGCAAGCCCGTCACCTGGACGAGGTCGGGCTTCGGCGCTTCCCGCGCCAGCGCGCGGAAGGCTCCCCGCTCGAACCACCTGAGATCGAGATCGAACACCCTCCATCGCACGCGCCCCATCCGGTGGGAGAGGCCTCTCAAGTACGGGCTTCGCACGTAGCGGGCCGGCGCCTCATGCACGGGCGCGCTGGGAGGGGAGAAAAGAGGCCGTCCCGTCACCACGACGACGTCGGTGCCGGCCTGGCGCAAGGCCGCGGCGAGGCTGAGGTCGTACACCTCCCCGCCTCCTCGGTGGATTCCCGCGAGCCGGTTGACCAGCGCAACGCGCATCCGCGTATTGTAGTGCCGCATACGGCCTGAGGGTCCAAGGCGCGGTCGCACGCCTCGTCGAGGCGGCGAATCCGCATCGACGGTGGGGTCTCGTTGCGTGGATCGCGTATCCGTTATAAATTGAAGGGGTTAGGCTCGCGCCGGACAGGCCAGGCCGATTCCGGCGGCTCCAGGGAGGAAGGAGCGAGATGCCCCGTTACGCGCCGGAGCACGGCGCCCGGGTGGAGGCTCCGGGAAAGTATCCACCGCTGGGGTCGCCCATCATGTGGGGCCGCGCCCTGCCGGCGCGCTCACCGCGCTCCTGATGGCCGCACCCCTTCTGCTCGTCTGCGACTTCAACGCTCACGGCGGCACCCAGACGCAGGTGCTCGAGCTCCTGGCGGCCATCGATCGCGCTCGGTTGGCGCCGAGGCTGTGCACCTTGAACCTCGACGACGCCCTCAGGCGCAGGCTGGAGGAGATCGGCGTCCCGGTCACGAACCTGGGCCTGCGGGGCGCCTGGAGGGCGGGCACCATCACCGCGGTCTCGGGACTCGCGCGCCTCATCCGGAAGGAGGGTGTGAGGTTGGTTCACGGCTTCCTGCTGCAGGGGAACGTCGTCGCCGCCGTGGCCGGCCGCCGGGCCGGAGTGCCCTACATCACCTCAGTGCGCAACCTCGATCTGCTGAGGCGTCCCATGGAGACCGCCGCCAGCCGGTGGGCCCACGCGGGCGCGGCCGCCGTGACCTTCAACTCGATGCACGTGAGGGAGATCACGTCGGGCCGTGAAGCCATCCCGTGGGAGAAGACGCGGGTCATCTACAACGGGCTGCCCGCGGCCCCGAACGGCCCCGTATCGGGATCGCTCCCCGCGGGCTGGGCGGCTCCGGGGGTCTCCCCGCGCCTCATCTGCGTGGCATCGCTGTTTGCGAAGAAGGGACATCGCCACCTCCTCGAGGCCTTCGCCCTCGTCCTCCGGAAACACCCAAGGGCGGGGCTGCTCCTGGCGGGGCAGGGACCGGAGGAGGGGAGGCTCGCGGCGCTGGCGCAATCGCTCGGCCTGGTGGGAAATCTCTTCTTCGCCGGATACCGCCCCGATGCGCGCGCCCTCATCGCCGCATCGGATCTCCTGGTGCTCTCCTCCATCGAGGAGGGGATGCCCAACGTCCTCCTGGAAGCGATGGCGGCCGGGGTGCCTCAGGTGGCCACCACGGTGGGCGGCTGCCCCGAGGTGATCGACGAGGGGGTGACGGGCCGGCTGGTGCCGCCCCGCGATCCGGCGCTGATGGCGGAGCGGATCGACGCTCTCCTCCGCGACGCCGCTCTGCGGCAGAGGATGAGCTCGGCCTCCCGCGAGCGCTTCGCGCGGCTCTTCACGGCGGCGCGCATGGCGCGGGAGCACGAGGCGCTCTACGACGAGGTACTGGGCGCGGGAGGCGGCGCGTGAGGTCGATGACGGCGGCCGGGTGGGGGAGCCCGGGCTCTCTGCGGAAGGAGGCGGCCCTCCTCACCGTGGGGGGAGCGTCGCTGACCATCCTGCTCGCCATGGTCTTCCTCGGGATCTCCATGCCCGCCGTCTTCACGGGGGCCGTCCTGGCTACCGTGGCCGCCGCCACCGTGCTCTACCCGGAGGTGGGCCTGTACGCCCTCCTGATCAACGCTCTCGTCGGGCTCACGCACATCACGGAGCTGCCCCGCCTTGGGCCCCTGTCGGTCCCGATCGCCTTCGAGGCCATCCTCGCCGTCGCGGTGGGGGTCCAGGTGATGCTGGGGCGGCGGCGGCTGTTCCTGGGGTCGCCGCAGCACATCCTGCTCGCCGCGCTGACCTTCTGGGCGGTCGTGTCGCTGCTCATCAACGGCCGGGTGAACGAGGAAAACCTCGACGCCATCCGGAACCTCTACCTCGCCCGCATGATCCTCTTCTTTCTGGTGACGAACATCATCGCGGGGGAGGCGGCGATGAGGCGGTTCGTGGCCGTCTTCGCTGTCTCGAACGTGGGGCTGGTCCTCGCCTCGGTGGCGGCCCGGATGGGGGCCTTCGGCCGGGAGAGGATCTACATCGAGCAGAAGATGCTGCGCACGCAGGCGCTGGTGCACAACCCCAACAACCTGGCGTTCGACCTCACCACCATGCTGATCGTCACCGTCTTCACGTTCTTCTTCGTGAAGAACCGCTGGCTGCGGGCGGCGCTGCTGGTCCTGGCCGTCGCGGACTGCGCCGTGATCCTCTCCACCCTCTCGCGCTCGGGGTTCATCTCGCTGGTGGCGGTGCTGCTCTTCATGTTCTTCAAGGTGACCCGCGGCGCCCGCGCGCTGGCGAGCGCGCTGATCCTGGCCGTTACGCTGGGCGGGCTCTCGCAGACGAACCTCGCGAAGCGGTTCGCCCGCGTGGACGAGGTTCGCGACGTGGAGCGGCTGGACTACGCCGTCGTGGGGCTCAACGCCGCCTCGGAGAACCCGCTCTTCGGCGTGGGGTTCGGGAACTTTTTGCGCGAGTTCAACCACTACGACACCCGGGACCTCAAGCGGCCGCTCCCGACGCACAATATGTATCTGGAGCTGTGCGCGACGCTGGGGCTTCCCGCGCTGCTCTTCTACGGGGCGATCCTCATCGTCACCTGGCGGGGGCTGCGAAAGATGGAAGTGGATCTCAGGGGGCGGGGCGGCGGCTGGTCGTTTCCCTACGCCTGCAACCTGGCCGTCCAGTGCTTCCTGGTGAACCTGTGCGTCTTCGGGCTCTCGGGGGACGTGGAGTTCGAGTACAGCGTCTTCACCATGCTCGGCTTCGGATTGCTGCTGTACCGCGGGCACCTCCGCGAACGCGCCCCGGCGGACCGGGCCCTGGTTCAGGGGGGCGCGGGGGCGTGAAGGGCCTCGTGGAGCGCCGCCGGACGTCGGCTCTCATCGGGGCGAGGTACTACACGCTGGCTAGGCACAGGGACACGCGGATGAAGGAGGCGATCACCCGGCACCTGCCGGAGAGCGGGAGGTTCCTGGACGCCGGATGCGGGCGGAAAGGCACACTCGCCGCGATCTTTCGTGATCGATGCTCGCTCGCCGTGGCGATGGACCTGGAACGGCCGGCGCCGGACGCGGGGGGAGTGCCCGGCGTCGTCTCCGATCTCCACGCCCTGGGGCTGGCCTCGAGCGCCTTCGACGTGGCGGCCCTTCGCTCCGTGACGGAGCACCTGCCCCGGCCCGTGGAGGCCTTCGTGGAGATCGCCCGGGTCCTCAGGCCGGGGGGCGCCGCCGTCATCCTGTGCCCGAACAAGTGGTTCTACTCCTCCATGGTCGGGAGGCTCCTCCCGGGACCGGCCGTCTCGCGTCTCCTGCGCCTCATCTTCGGCATGAACGTCTACGACAACTTCCCCACGTACTACAAGGCCAACACTCGCCGAGCCGTGCGGCGGCTGGCCGCACGTGCCGGGCTCGAGGTGGAGCTCGCTCTCCCCTGCGAGCATCCTCCCGACTACCTCAAGCTCTCTCCGTTCCTGTTTCACCTCGGCGTCTACTACGACCGCCTCACCGCGAGGTGGCGGCCGCTGCAGTGGCTGGCCGTCTCCTACCTCTTCGTCCTCCGCAAGCCCGGCGTGGCTGAACGCGCCGCTCCCGCCCGGGCGGCGGAGGAGCACGGAGCCGCCGCGGAAGCGGCCCAGCGGGCGGGCGCCCCGTGAGTCGGCGGGTGGTCCTGGTGATCGGACAGCTCCAGCAGGGCGGGGCGGAGGGGCAGCTGGTCCACCTCGCGCGCGGCCTGGCCGGGTCCGCATACGAGCCGTCGGTGGCGTGCCTCTCCGAAGTGGCCGAACCGCACGCGTCGCTGCTGAGATCGGAAGGGGTCCCGGTGACGGTGCTGCCCAGGAGGAAGAACCGCGATCTCGGGCGCGTGCGGGCGCTGGCGGATCTGCTCAGGAAGAGCCGGGCCGATCTGGTTCACGCCTTCCTCGTGGGCGCGAACGCCTATGCCTATGCCGCCTCGCGGCTCGCCGGGGTCCCTCGCCTCGTCGCTTCATCGCGCACCAGCATGCCCGCGCGCAACGCGGCCTCGTGGCTGATCCACGCGTGGGTCTTCAACCACGCTTCCGCCGTGATCACCAACTCCCGTTTCGTGCGCGACTTCACCGCTTCCCATTACGGCGTGCCGGCCGCGCGAATCCGCGTCGTGCCGAACGGCGTGGATCCGGCTCCGTTCCGCGCTGCCGTGGAGGCCGCCTCCCGCGTGCGTGGCGATTGGGGCGTGGGGGAGGCGGACGTGCTCATCGGGACCCTCGGCCGCCTGTCGCGGGAAAAGAACCTCGAGCTCTTCGTGGAGATGGCCGCACGGCTGGCCCGCGAGCACGCGGGATTGAGGTTCGCCATCATCGGCGACGGCCCTCACCGTGGGGCCGTCGAATCCGCGGTGAGGCGGACCGCTCCGGACGGCTCGGTGATCCTGACGGGGGCGCGCGCCGACGTCCCCGAAGTCCTCTCGGCCCTGGACGTGTTCGTGATGACCTCGGACACGGAGGGGCTTCCCAACGCGGTCATGGAGGCGATGGCGGCCGGACTTCCGGTGGTCGCCACGCGCGTGGGGGGGGTGCACGAGCTGGTGACGGACGGCGAGACGGGACGGCTGGTGCCTCCCCGCCGGCTCGATCCGCTCCTGGAGGCGGTCCGTCCCCTGCTCACCGACGCGGCGCTGAGGCGCCGCATCGGAGAGGCCGGACGTTCGAGGATCGCAGCCGAGTTCGGCCTCGAGAGGATGATCGCGGGGACAAAGACGGTCTACGAGGAAGTGCTGGCGGGTCTCGGAGGGGCGAGAGCCGCATGAGCAGATGGGGGTGGGGGCGGTGATCAGGCTGGCGCTTCTTTGCGAGGTGCTGCATCCGCCCCTGGACGAGGGCGTGCGGATCTTCGCGGCGGAGGTGGCCGGCGCGCTGGCCCGTCTCGGGCAGGTCACGCTGATGGGCGGGAGGGACGCCGAGGTGAGGGGGCTGCCCGTCCAGGGGGTTCTCACCGATCGCTACTTCCTCGGCCGCGCGCTCGCGAGGGCCCTCGCCGAAGCGAAGCCGGAGGCGATCCTATACGTCCCGTGGACCTCCCTCACGCTCCGCACCTTCCTGAGGGTGGGGGCGCTGCACCACCGGGCGCCCGGCGTTCCGGCCGGCGTGGTGGCCCTTCAGCCGCGTGACGCGGGGTGGCCGGCACGCCTTGCCGTCAGGTTCGGCCGTCCCGAGCGCCTCTTCGCCGTCGGTCCGGCCGTGGAGCGGCAGGCGGCCGCTCTGGAGCTTCCGTTCCAGCGTCTTCAGGGGGGCGTCGATCTCGAACGGTTCCAGCCGCTCGGGGAGGCGTCCCGGGCCGATCTGAGACGCTCGCTGGGGCTTCCCGTATCGCCCTTCATCGTTCTCCACGTCGGGCACCTCAAGGCCTCCCGCGGGATCCTCTCGCTCAAGGGGGCGCAGGCCCTCCCGGGCGTTCAGGCCGTCATGATCGCCAGCACCAGCACGACCGTGGACGCCGACACGAGGCGGGAGCTGCAGCAAGCGGGCGTGCGCGTGGTGGACCAGCACCTTCCCAACGTGCAGGACTACTACCGCGCGGCCGACTGCTATCTGTTCCCCGTGACCTCGTCGCTGGATGCCATCGAGCTGCCTCTTTCGGTGCTGGAGGCCATGGCCTGCAACCTGCCCTTGATCACCTCGCGGTTCGGCGGCGTGCCCGCTCTCCTCGAGGAGGCGGGCGCCGGCGTGGCGTTCATTGCCTCCGAGGAAGAGGTGCCCCGCCTCGTGATGGCGTTCCGCAAGGACCATCCGCGCCCTCAGCTCCGCGAGCGCGTGCGTTCGCTGACCTGGGATGCCATGGCCGCCAGGATTGCGGTGAGCCTCGAAGAGGCCGCCTTGCGCCGCGTCCCTCGCGCGCTGGAGGTTCGAGGATGAGCGCGGCCCCGATCCTGCGCGCCGCCCTGAGGCTCGCCTCGGGGCCGCCGGCGGCGGGCGAGGCGTCCGACGCGGGGGAGCCGGACCCCGCGGAGATCGATCCCCGCGAGCTGGCCGGGATCCTGGCCGCCAACAAGATCCCTCTCGTCTCCGTCGCCCGCGAATGCGAGGAGCGCGGCGATCCTTTGTGGCGGAGGCTGGAGCGCCATCCCGCCTTCGCCCAGGCCCTCGAGCGTGAGCGCGCTCTCAGCGCGGCGCTGCTCGGCCCCTACCTGAGGCTGGCGGCGGCGCTTCGCTCGACCGGGATCGACCCCGTGCTGTTCAAGTCGCCGCGGTGGTTCCCGTACCTCAGCAGCAACCTGGATGTTCTCGTCCCGCCGCATCAGTTCCGGGAGAGCGCGCGGGTCATCGAGCGTTCAGGGCAGATCCGGATCCCGCACTACGTGGAGGATCACAAGGTTCTCTTCCGCACCTTCGAAAACGGCGAGCCCTCTTTGAGCGTCCACCTGCACGAGGCCGTCTCGTGGGGAAAGGTGGTCATCGCCGGCGGCGCGGAGGTCGTGCAGCGCGGCGTGCCCGGAGAGGAGGCGGACGTCCGGGTGGCCGGAGCGCAGGACGCCCTCGCGGCGACGCTCGCGCACACCATCCTGGAGACCGACGAAGTCCGTCTCGCCGACATCCGCATCCTCCGCTGGTGCCTGGCGCACGGCGCGGGCGTGGCCGCCCTGCTGGAGGACGCGCAGCGCGACCGGTGGGAGGCGTCGGCCGCCTCGGCGCTCTCGCTCTACGACGGCGTGTTCCGCGCCATCGAAGGGCGCTCGGTGCTGGGCGCCGAGGACGCCCGTCTGGTGCGGGACGCCCTCGGGAGATCGCCGTGGACCGGATGGCTGCTGGACCGCGTCGTGCCGTGGCGCGTGCGATCGCTGCCGCTCCGACTCCCCAAGTGGTTCTCCAAGATGCACCTGGTCGGCCTTGTCCTCGCCGACGACCGGCGCGACCCCGAGAGGCGTCTCCTCGATCTCGCCGGCAGCGGCTGGAATCTGCTGGCGAACCGGCTGGGCGTCCGGTGCCGCCCCGCTCGCCTCATTACCATCAGTGGGCCGGACGGGGCGGGCAAGAGCCGCCTCGCGTCCTGCCTCGCGGGCGCGCTTTCCCTCTGCGAGGTTCCGTCCGTGCGTGTGTGGAGCCGCGGAGGCTTCTCCGCCCTCGCGGTCTCGGGGAAGGCTCTCGCCCGCCGCGTCGCGCCGCAGCGCGTCCCGGGCGTGGCGGACGAGGCGGGCAAGCGGGACTTCCTCCGGTCCGGGTGGCGCCGCGCCGGCTGGGCGTGGGCCGTGGCGCTGGAGCAGGCCGCGTCGCTGCTGCGGCTGAGAGTGCCGCTCGCCCTCGGGAGGAGCGTCGTGTGCGACCGTTACGTGTACGACTCGCTGGCCGACATCCTGGCGCGCGCACCCGGCCGGGACGGGCGCCGGATCCCGCGGCGGGCGGCGGCGTTTCTGATGTCGGCGGTCCCGGCGCCCGATCTCGCCTTCCTCATCGACGTGGACCCGGACCTGGCCCACGCGCGCAAGGAAGACGGCACCTCGGTGCAGGCGCGCCGCGATCTGGGGGCCGCCTACAGCGAGATCCGGTCGGCCTTCGACTTCGTCCGTCTGGACGGCGCCCTGCCGTTCCCCGAAATGGCGCAGGCGGCCGTCGAGACGACGCTGCGTCGAACCTTCGAGGCCTTCGAGAGGGGGCTCGCGTGAAGGTGGCGTATGTCGTCTCGCTCTTCCCGAAGATCTCCGAGACCTTCATCTTGCGCGAGATGCAGGCCCTGCGCGATCGTGGCGTGGAGATCCTCGTCGTGTCGCTCAAACGGCGGCTCGAACCGATGCAGCACCCGGAGGCGGCGGCGTTTCTCGCCGCGACGACCTACGCGGCCCCGCCCGACCGGGCGCTCGCCGCACTGGCGCTTCGGGCGTGGCGGCAGCCATCCGTGACGGCGGGCGTCCTGGCAAGGGTGGTCTTTTCCCATCTCCGGCACCCGGCCCTGCTCGCCAGGGCCCTGCCCCTCGTCGCCGCGGCGGCCGAGACGGCCGACCGCCTGCGCTCCCGCGGAGTCACCAGGGTGCACGCGCACTGGGCGACCTATCCCGCCCTCGTGGCCTGGGCGGTGAATCGCTTCGAAGGGATCCCCTACTCCATCACCGCGCACGCGCACGACATCTTCCTGCCGAACCCCCTGCTGCGCCTCAAGATCGAGGAGTCGGACTTCGCGGTGACGATCTCGGAGTTCAACCGCCGCCGCCTGATCGAGCGCGCAGGCTCGCGCTGCGCCGCCAAGATCCACGTGATCCACTGCGGGGTGCCGCTCGCGCAGTACGTCCCGCGGGCGGTCCGGCCCGAGGGCCCCCCCCGGATCGTCTCCATCGGGCGGCTGGTGGACTACAAGGGGTTTCCGACGCTGCTCCGGGCGGTGGCAAGCTTGCGCGCGCGGGGCGTGGAGGTGCTCTGTGACATCGTGGGCGAGGGGCCGGAGGAGACGCGGGTGCGATCCACCGTGCGCGCTCTGGGGCTCGACGGGAGCGTGCGGCTTCTGGGCGCGCGCACGCAGGAGGAGGTCCGGAAGATTCTCACCGGAGCGAGCGCGTGCGTCCTGGCCTGCGAGCGGGGGCGCGACGGGCAGATGGACGGCATCCCCGTGGTCCTGATGGAGGCCATGGCGCTGGGAGTCCCGGCGGTGGCCACCAGGCTGTCTGGGATCCCGGAGATCATCGAGGACGGCCGGACGGGGCTTCTGGCCGAGCCCGGAGATGCCGATTCCCTCGCGGACGCGGTGCAGCGGCTGCTCTCGGATCCGTCCCTGGCGGATCGGCTCGCCAGGGCGGGGCGGCTCAAGGTGGAGGAGGGGTTCGACGTGGCGCGCAGCGCGGAGGCGCTGCACGCGCTGCTGGCGCCGCCCTCGGGGGGCTCGCGCTGATGGCCCTCGCGGCCTTCTGGATCTTCGCCTCCCTCATCTTCTACTCCTACGTCGCCTATCCCATCCTCCTCTGGGTCCTGGCCGCGGTGTTCGGCCGGCCCAGCCGCACCGACGAGGCGCACACCCCCTCGGTGACGGTGCTGATCCCCGCCTACAACGAAGAGAAGGTCATCGGCCGCAAGATCGAGAACACGCTGGCGCTCGATTACCCGCGGGAGAGCCTGGAGGTGATCGTCGCCTCCGAGTCCAACGACCGGACCGACGCGATCGTCCAGGGCCACGCTCCTGCGGGGGTCCGGCTCCTGCCGAGCGCCGTGAGGAGAGGGAAGGTGGCGAACGTCAACCGCGCCGTCCCGCAGAGCCGCGGAGAGATCCTCCTCCTCACCGACGCCAACGCGATGCTGGCGAAGGACGCTCTGAGGAAGATCGTGCGCCACTTCGCCGACGAGCGGATCGCCTCGGTTTCGGGGCGGCTCACCTATGCGAATCCCCGCGGCGGCGCCGCCGGGGAGTCGGAGGGCCTCTACTGGGGGATGGAGCAGATCCTCAAGAGGGCCAGCAGCCGCCTTTTCTCCCTCCCGGGAGCCAACGGCTCGCTCTTCGCGGTGAGGCGGCGCTGCTACCGCCCCATCGCCGAGGATCGGGGCGACGACTTCGAGATCCCCATCCGGTGCATCTTGGACGGCTACGGATCCGTCCTGGAGCCCGAGGCGATCTCGGTGGAGGAGGCGACGTCCGGGTTCGCGCAGGAGTACCGGCGCAAGGTGCGGATCATCAACTGGATGCTCCGCAGCGCGCTGATCCTGGTGGCGGAGGCGCTCGCGCGAGGTCGGTGGCTCCTGGCCTTCCAGCTCCTCTCGCACAAGATCAATCGCTGGGCCGTGCCGCTCTGGCTCGCCGGGCTGTTCTCGTCGAACCTGCTGCTGCTCGATCGCGGAGCGTTCTTCCAGGCCGCGGCCGCGGCGCAGGCCGGATTCTACGCCGTCGCTCTGACCTTCCTCGCCTACGATCGAGCCGTATCGCCCCTCCGGGGGTGGCTGGGGGTGCCCGCCTATTTCATCGTGGTGAACGCGGCGTCGCTGGTGGGAATCGTCACCTGCCTTCTGGGCCGCGAAGTCACCTGGCACAAGACGCGCTGAGGACGGCGCGCCGCGGGCCGGGCGATCCGGCATATACTCAGTTAGCCAGACAGGGGTACGCAGTCCCTTTTGTCGGAAAGGAGATCAGCATGCGGATGCTTCTGCAGGTAAGGATCCCTCACGAGCGATTCAATGCTGCGGTGCGCGACGGATCGGCAGGTTCGAAGTTGAACCGGATTCTGGAAGAAACGAAACCGGAATCGGTGTACTTCATGGAACGGGACGGTCAGCGCGGGGCCGTCATGATCGTCGAGATGGCGGACGCATCGAAGATCCCCACGTTCGCCGAGCCGTGGTTCCTTACGTTCAACGCTGACGTCGAGTTCCACCCGGTCATGAGCCCCGAGGATCTGAAACGAGCCGGCCTCGATGCCCTCGGGAAGAAGTGGTCCTAACGATGGCTTCGCTCTGGCTAACACTGCGTGAACCCGTCGGCGGGAGGCGGAGCAAGCTCGTAGGATACGTGGACGTGACCGATTCGGATGGGCCGGGACGATGCCGGACGACGACATACTGAAACACATCCGTGCGGCGCTCTCGGAGAGCGCCTCGGCGCTCTCAAACCTGGCGGCCAGCGAGGAGGCTCTGATGGCCGTCGGCGGCGCCGCGGAGTGTCTGGTCGAGACTCTCGGGCGGCAGGGGCGCGTGTTCTCCTGCGGCAACGGCGGCTCGATGTGCGACGCCATGCATTTCGCGGAAGAGATGTCCGGGAGGTTCCGGCGCGATCGTCCGGCGCTGGCCGCTCTGGCGATCAGCGACCCCGGGCACATCACCTGCACGGCGAACGACTTCGGATACGAGAAGGTTTTCGCGCGCTTCCTTCAGGCCCACGGGAGGACGGGCGACGCGCTGCTCGCCATCAGCACCAGCGGGAAGAGCGGCAGCGTCGTGGAGGCCGCCCGGGTGGCGCGGGCGATGGGCCTTCGTGTCGTGGCCCTTACCGGAAGGCCCGGATCCTCGCTGGGCATGGCCGCGGACATCGAGATCTGCACGCCCGGCGGCGCCTACCCGGACCGTGTCCAGGAACTCCACATCAAGGTCATCCACATCCTCGTGGAGCTGGTCGAGCGGCGGCTCTTCCCGGAGAACTATCGCGAAACGCCCGCGTGAGGGGCGCGGGTGGGGCGAGCCGCGCGATGAAGGAGCGGCCGGGCCCTACCCACCCGCCGCCGGAGGCGGGAGCGGGACGCAGGAGATAGGTCGCCAGCGCCTCACGCCCGAAGGCTCGGAGGGCAATGCACTGATCGGCGCCCTCGAGCCCCTGGGCGAGAGCGCGTTCTCCTCCTTCGATGGCCTTCGCCTCGAAGAACTCCCGCGCTTCGTCCCTCTCCGCCTTCGTGCAGAAGCTCCCGGCCAGCCGGGGCGCGAGGGGCCTCACGAAGGACGGCATCCGCGCCATCAGATCGTCGAAGTGCGTCTTGATGAAGGCGAACGTCTGGGTGCGGGACGCAGGCTCGTCGAGGGCGGTGGACACGACCCTGAAGGTGTCCTGGGCGCGTACGGCGTCGGTGAGGACCAACCCGAGGGCCGCCTCCAGCGGCTTGCCTGAGGGAAGGGAGCCGAGGGCGCCGAGGGCGTTGGTCCGCTCCTGCGGCGTGCGGGCGAGGGCCAGTCTGCCGGCGAGCGTCTCGAACGACACATTCCCCTGCCGGGCCGCGAGCGCGAGGGAAATGGAAGCCAGCTCGGGCGGCACCGAAGACGAATCATCGAGGTAGGCCTTGGCCCGGGCGGCGGCCCCCTCGATCACCCACGGCGCGCGCGCGCGGCGGCCGAGGGCCGCCAGGATCCTGGGCCTCATAAGAGTATCTTCCTCACTCTCCTCCGGCTTCGGCTCCCAGCCGAGCCGGTCAGCCTCGGCGCCCAGGACGCGCTGAACGAAGGATCGGAATGAGTCCTCCCCGGCGAGGTCCTCCCAGACGTCCGCGATCCGATCGATGCCGCCGACGATCTCCTCGAGCAGCGGCCGGTCCGCACCGCGGGCCATCTCCTCCATGAGGTCGAGCCACGCGCCGGGCTCGGCGCGTCCGGCCGCCACCATGGCGGCCGTCTGATCCAGGAGCGCCAGCCGGGATCGCTCGGCCGCGGATTTCCCCCACGCCGCATCCCCACCAGGCGCTGCCGCCCAGGGGAGCCTTGTCGCGGCGCCGAGGGCGCGGACCGCCTGCGCGGGCGCCGCCCAGCGGTAGTAGCCGTACTCCCCGGCGTTGGGGTGGATCCAGGCGGGGCAGCCCTTCGCGCCTTCGAGCGGACGGCGTTCCCCCTCCCGGCTCAGAAGGAAGCACGTGCGCGCCACGGTCTCTCCCGCGGGGTAGGCGAGGCACACCGGGATCTTCCAGGGCCCGCCCTCAGGAAGGCCGGCCGGGGCGGCGCTGCCGAGCGGGCGATACCGGCTCTGCGTGAGGGTCGCGGCCGGTTCGCCGCCGTCGGGGCACTCGAGATCCAGCGCGATCAGAGGCACGCCGGGTCGGTCCAGGAACGACTTCGCGATGCCCCGGACGTCCTTCCCCGAGGCGGCCTGGAGCGCCGTGAAGAGGTCCTCCGCGGTGGCGTTCCTCCAAGCGTGGTCGTCGAGGTACCGCCGGATCCCCTCGCGGAAGGCCTCCTCCCCGAGCCACTGCTCGAGCATCGTGAGGATGTTCGCCCCCTTGGTGTAGGTCAGCGCGTCGAAGGAGGTCTCGGCGTCGACGAGCCGCCGGACCGGCTGTCGCACCGCACGGGCGGCGGCGAGGGCGTCGGATTGGAAGGCCTGGGCGCGGCTGCTTAGCAGATCCTTCCGCTCCTCGATCTCGGGCCGCCACGTGTCCACGGCGCGGGCGCCCATCCACGTGGCGAACGACTCGTTGAGCCAGACATCGTCCCACCACTCCATCGTCACCAGATCACCGAACCACATGTGCGCCATCTCGTGCGCGGCGACGCTCCCGATGGTGCGCAGGCGGCTCTCGGGCGTGGTGGCGGGATCCGCGAGGAGAAGCTCCTCGCGGTACGTGATGAGGGCCGCGTTCTCCATGGCGCCGGCGGAGAACTCGATCTGCGCCGATACGTCGAGCTTCTCGTACGGGTAGGGACGGCCGAAGTAGTCCTCGAGCACTCCCAGGATAGCGGCGTGCATCCGCAACGCCTCGGCCAGCATCGTCCCCTTCCCCTTGGCGGCGAGCCCGCGCAGAGGCGTGCGCGTCTTCGGCCCCTCCACGACGTCCACGTCCCCCACGACGAAGGCCAGGAGGTAGGTGGGAAGAGGACGGCTCTCCCGGAACCGATGGACCGTCCGCTGGTCCCGCGTTTCCCTCGAGGCTTCCGGCGTGCCGGCGAAAGCGCTCATCCCTTCCGGTACGATCAGGGTCAACCGGAAGGGGACCTTGAAGCGGGGCTCGTCCATGCAAGGGAAGGTCCGGCGTGCGTCGGCGGTCTCGAACTGCGTGTAGGCGTACCATCGGCCGCCTTCGTCCTTGGCGCGGTAGAGCCCGGACAGGCGCTGGTTGAAGGGCCCCTCGAACGTGAACCCCAGCCGCGCCGCTCCCTTGGGCAGGATCTCCGGGAAGACGGCGATCTTCTCTCCGCTCTCCGGCTCCGATCCCTCCCCGCTGGCCTCCGCCACCTCGCCCAGGAGTCTCTTGCCGCCGGCCTCGGCCGTCACCGCGCCGAGGGTCAGGTCCACGGCGTGAAAGTTGATCGTGCTCGAGGGCGTCTTCAAGTCGAGGTGGATCACGACCTCGCCTTTGAAGGTCGGCAGCCGCGGGTCCACTTCGAGGGTGATGTCATAGGCGGTGGGCGCCGCGATCCCGGGCAACCGCCCCGGTCCGGG
>CAYNUH010000002.1:40981-128819 GCA_964400605.1 uncultured Acidobacteriota bacterium
CCTATATTGAGGTCGCTATGGCCGGCATCTTCCGGGTCCCCGTCAGGAGGCAGCAGATCCTGCTGGTCGCCGGCGACCTCACCATCCTCCTGGTGTCGCTCCTGCTGGCGTTCGTCATCGCCCGCTTCGCCCGCTTCAACGTCCTTTTCGTCCTCGACCGCTTCACGGGCGGCAGCCTCATCTACTTCTCCGTGTACCTGCTCGTCTTCTACGTGGGACAGCTCTACGAGCTGGAGGAGAGATACCGCGAGTCCAGGTCGTTCTTCTACACCTGCCTCCTCGTGGCCGTGGCCTTCGTCATCATCGCCACCCTGTACTACGCCATCCCGTTCTGGCGGATCGCCCGGCGCGTTATGGCCATCCAGGCGCCCATCGTGGCGGTGTTCATCCACCTGTGGCGGAGCGGCTACGAGATAGTCTCGCGCCGCTTCGTGGCCCCGCACCGGGTACTTCTGGTGGGCGCCGGCGAGACGGCCGAGTCGCTGATCCAGGACATCCGATCGGGATACTCCCACGAGTACCGGATCGTGGGGGTGATCGAGGACGATCCGGCCGCGGCCGGGAGGGACGTGCGCGGCGTTCCGGTGCTCGGCGACAGCCGGATGATAGGGGAGGTGGCGGCGCGGGAGGGAGTCGAGGCCATCGTGTTCGCCTCGGGGTACCGCAGCGTCCTCGATGGACACCTGGTGCATCACGTCCTGGATCTCAGGACGCGCGGCGTGAAGGTGTACGAGATGCCCACCTTCTACATGCGGGTCACGGGGAAGGTCCCGGTGCGCTACATCGAGGACCGGTGGCTCCTCTTCGGCCAGGACTTCCCGGGCCTCGCGGCGCGGGAGATGCTCCGGATGAAGAGGCTGCTGGACATCGCCATCGCGGCCGTGTGCCTCGTCCTCCTGTCTCCCGTGGCGCTGCTCGTGGCGGCCACGATCAGGCTCACCTCCCGGGGGTCCGTCCTGTACTCGCAGGAGCGCCTCGGGCTCGACCGGCGCCCCTACATGTTGATCAAGTTCCGCACGATGGTGGCGGACGCCGAGAAAGAAGGCGTCCCGCGCTGGGCGAGCCCCCAGGACAGCCGCATCACGGCCATGGGGCGGATCCTCAGGAGGCTCCGCCTCGACGAGATCCCCCAGTTCCTGAACGTCCTCAGAGGGGAGATGAGCATCATCGGGCCTCGCCCGGAGCGGCGGCACTTCGTGGAGATGCTCGAGAAGGAGATCCCGTACTACGGGCTGAGGTTCGCCGTGCGCCCGGGGCTGACGGGGTGGGCCCAGGTGAACTTCCCCTACGGCAACTCGGTGGAGGACTCCCACACGAAGCTGCAGTACGACCTCTACTACATCCAGGAGAAGTCGCTCTTCCTGGACGTCGTGATCCTCCTGAAGACCCTCCAGACCGTCGTCTTCCGCCCCGGCTACTGAGATGCCTCCTGAGCCGCGAGGCCGTCTGCGCGCCGCGCTCCGGAACCTCTCTCTGGCCATCGCCTCGTGCCTCGCCGTCTTCGGCGGGGCGGAGGGGACTCTGCGTATGACGGGGTGCGCCCCCTCGCGGGCGCTGCGGTCCCCCGACCTGCCGACGCTGCAGGCCATTCCGGGACTCTACGAGCCCGGGCAGGAGTTCACGGATCTCGTCCGGAAGGATCTCCCCGCGAGGATCCGGATCAACAACCTGGGCTTCCGGGGTCGCGACCTCGACGAGAAGAAGCCTCCGGGAGTGCTCCGCGTCCTCGCGCTGGGGGACTCCTACACCTTCGGCGATCACGTGGACGACGATGAGACGTATCCGGCCCGGCTTCAGGCATCGCTGAGCGCTCTGAGGCCCGGCGCGAGGTTCGAGGTCGTCAACGCCGGAGCCGACGGCTTCGGCATTCTCGACGAGGCGGAGTACTGGCGCACCAAGGGTGCGCGCCTCGATCCCGACGTGATCCTCCTCACGTTCTCCCCCAACGACATCTCGGACATGACCCGCCCCGTCCCCATCATCGAGCAGATGCGCGAACACGCGGCGCTGAAGGCCCGCCCTCTCATCGGCCCGGCCATCCGCCTCCTCCAGAACACCGCGGTGTTCAACGGAGGCCAGATCCTGGCCGCCCGCATCCGCGTCGCCGCGCGATCGCACGCCGCGATCCCGGCCGTGGAGCCGGCGAGGGCCGGGCCGGTGGCGGCTCCCGAGGCGTGGGAGGCCTACCGGCGCTCCCTGGCCGGGCTCGGGGAGGCCCTGCGCGCGGAGGGGCGCCGGGCGATGCTGGTCCTCTACCCCTCGCACGGCCAGGTCGAAGGTTCGGAGAGGCCGTTCGGGTCGGAGATCCTCCCGGGCTGGGCGGCGCGCTCCGGATTCGAGTGCCTTGACCTTCTGCCGGCGTTCCGCGAGGCGGCGGCGCGCGGGGAGGTGCTGTATCTTGTGCCGCGAGACGCCCACCCGGACCCCGCGGGGCACGCCCTGGCGGCGGCGCGGATCGCGGCGGAGTTGCAGCGGCTCGGCTGGCTTGCCTCCGCCGCGTCGGGGGGCGTGCGCCCATGATCGAGCACCATCACCACAACGAGCGATCCGTCGCGGAGTTCGCCCTGCCCCTCCTGCGGGGCGAGGCCCCCCCGCCCGTGAACGAGGCCGACGCGCCGAGGATCGCCGAGGGACTGCGCCGGGCCGGACTGACGGCCCTGGCGCTGCGGCGCCTCGCGGAGAACAGCCAGCCGGCGGCGCTGACCAGCGCGCTGGTGAAGGAGCGCAACCACCTCCGGGCCGACCTCGCGCTCCTCTATGACAGGCTGGACAGGCTCTCGGAGGTCCTCGGCGAGGCGCGCGTGCCCTTCATCGTCCTCAAGGGCGCCGCCCTGGCGCCTCTCCTGTACGAGGCCCCGGAACTGCGGCCCATGGTGGACGTGGACATCCTGATCCGCCGCGAGCGCTGGGACGCGGCCCGCTCCGCGCTCGCCGCGGCCGGCTACCTCCTGCCCGGCGATGCGGAGCAGGCGTACTGGCTCGCCAACTACTTCAACCTCGCCATCCGTTCGCCCGATCCGCGATCCGCCTCCTTCGACGTCCACTGGGGCCTGAGCCAGGAGATCCGCTACCGCGTGGACGAGGGAGGGCTCTGGGAGAGGTCCGTCCCCTTCCCGCACGAAGGCCGGGAGTTCCGCCGGCTGGGCAACGAGGACCTCCTGCTGAGCCTCCTCCTGCACCTGGCGTATCACTACTTCGACGCGAGGCTGCTGTGGCTGTACGACATCCATCTCCTGTGCCGCCAGGTCCCCATGGACTGGGAGGTGGTCCGGCGCCGTGCGGGGGAATGGGGGATGGCCACGATCTTCCATCTGGGGCTGGCCTATGTGGAGAAGGCCTTCCCCGGGTCCGTGCCGGCCCGGGTGATCCAGGAGTCGTTGCCGGGGCCGCTCCACCGTGCGCTCCTGGCGCCGCTGCGCTCGCCGAGGCCGGACCGGTTGTTCCGAGGCGACGACCGGCGGCCGATGCAGCTGGTGCAGGGGCTGCTGGTGATGGACAGCCCCCGCGACGCGCTCCGCTTCGGGGCCGACAAGGTGGCCCGCCGGCTGCGCTTCCTCGGCTCGCGGCCGCGCCTGAGGTAGAAGGTGCCGCCGCAGGCCGCGCCGGAACGAAGATCCCTCGCCACCGTGTGCGAGTACATCGAGGAGATCCGCGATCTCACGCTTCAGGACTACGAGGCGGAGTTCCGCAAAACCCTCGCGCTGCTGCGCCGGGCGAAAAAGTTCGGCGACGGCGCCGACATCCTCGAGATCGGATCGGGGGGCGGCTGGTTCACCCTCCTCGCCCGGCGGAACGGATTCCGGGCCGTCGGCGTGGAGGTGTCGTGGGAGCTGGTGGAGTTCGCGCGGGAGCGCGCGGCGCAGGCGGGGATCGAGGCGCCCTTCCACGAGGCGCGCGCCGAATCACTCCCCCTGCCGGACGCCTCCTTCGACGTCGCGTACGCCAACTCCGTCCTGGAGCACGTGAAGGGATGGCGTGAGGCGATCCGCGAAGCCCATCGCGTGCTGAGGCCCGGAGGGCTCCTCTTCGTGGGGACCACCAATCGGCTCTATCCGGTCTCCACGGAGGTGGATTTCCCTTTCTATCAGTGGCTGCCTCTCCCGCTCCAGATCAGGATCGCCGTCCGGAAGAAGGGGCCGGACGTCATGGAGAACGGCCTCGCGTGGAACCATTTCACTCCCATGGGCCTGCGGCGGGCGCTCCGCGGCGCCGGATTCCGGCAGGTCTTCGATGTCTTCGATCTGGTCCGTCCAGGCGATCTGAGAGGGATGAAAAGGGTCGCGGCGCCCCTGCTTCCTCTCCTCAAGTCCCTCCGAGCGGCCCGGATCCCCTTCTTTTGCGCCATTTCCACGACCAGCCTGTGGGCCGTGAAATAGGCCAGCCCGCGCGGGCTTTCTTGACGATGCGCCCGTAAGGCATTAGTCTTTCAGCACTTTCGCGATTCGGATCGGAGGATTCCCCTACTTGAGCGACCTTGCGGGGCCCCCCTGTCGCGGGGGCCAGACCTTTGCGGCCTCCGTCCTCTGCGCCTCCGCAGTTCTCTGTCTCGCCGCTCTCATGGACCTTGCCGTCGCGGCCGAGCCGGCCGTCACGCTCACCGGGGTCGAGGTTTCCCCCGAAGGGAAGCTGGTGCGTGTGACTCTCTCGGGCAGCGCGCCTCTGGAGAAGTTCACGCTTTCGAGGCAGGGCCCCCCCGAGAAGCGTGACCTGGTCGTGAAGATCCGGGGAGCCGTCAGCGGCCTCGCGGTCCCTCCCACCGATGTGTCGGGGTCGGACACGGCGGTTTCGATCGAGATCTCGACGCTCGAGGAGGAAGGAGCCCCGGTAGTGCGGGTGGTCTTCCCGCGCGCGGGCGACTCGCTGGTCCGTCTGGACCACGAGGGTGGAAGGATCGCTCTCCTGCTGATTCCTCCGGAGGCGCGGCGCAACGAAGGGGCCGAGGCGTACCGGATCGGTCCGGACGACGTCCTCGCCATTTCGGTTTTCGGCCACGACGACCTCACCAAGACCAGCAAGGTGAGCCCCGACGGTCTCATCAACTTCCCGCTCATCGGCAATGTGCATGCCTCGGGCCGCACGGTGGACGATCTCTCCGCCGAGATCCAGGAGCGTCTGGAGAAGGATTTCCTCGTGGACCCGCACGTGACGGTGTCGGTGTGGGAATACCTGAGCCAGTGGGTGAACGTCATCGGCGAGGTCGCCAAGCCCGGCCGTTATTACATGACGGGCCCCACGACGCTCGTGGACGCCATCTCGCAGGCCGGAGGGATGCGGCCCACGGCGGGGGAGTCCATCCTGGTGACGCGCCGTGCCGGGGAGTCGGACCCCTCCGCGGCGGGCGAGGTGCTCCGCTTCTCCACCTCGTCTCTCCTGAGCGAGGAGAAGGCGGCGGCGATCCTGAGGCTGCGCCCGGGCGACGTGGTGAACGTGCTGGCCCGGGAGGTCATCTACGTGTCGGGGGAGGTCCGCAACCCGGGCGCGTACCCTCTGGAGCGCAGCACGACTCTTCTGAAGGTCATCACGCTGGCGGGCGGCTTCACCGCCTCGGCCAACGTCTCCATGCTCGATCTGATCCGAGAGGAGGGGGGCTCTCGGCAGCGAGTGTCGGTGAACGTCAGGGACATCGAGGACCGGAAGGTTCCCGACCCGGTCCTCCGTCCGGGGGACGTCGTGGTCGTGAAGCGCCGGTCGTAGGCCGCGGTGATGGAAACGCCGATCGAATCCGGTGAGAGGGCGACCCACCTCAGGGACTACTGGCGGGTCCTGTGGGGCGGGAAGACGAGCGTCCTGGCCACTTTCACCGTCATCGTCACCGTCGGGCTGCTGGCCACCTACCTCCAGACTGCCATCTACCGCGCCAGCGCCACGCTGGAGATCCACGCCCGCGCCCAGAAGGTGGCGCCCGTGGCGGACGTGTCGCAGATCGGCACCACCGAAATGGGCTGGTCGGCCGAGGATCGGTACTTCAAGACTCAGCTCGAGGTGCTCAAGAGCCGCGACGTGGCGGACCGCGCGTTCGAGCGGCTGGGGCTCAAGGACCACCCCCGCTTCAAGGGGCGCGAGGACCCGGTTTCGCAGTTCGCCCGCCTTCTCGAGATCGATCCCGTCGCCGAGACAGGCATCGTGAAGCTGAGCATGGAGGGGCCAGACCGCCAGGAGGCGGCCGACTGGGTGAACGCGGTGGCCGACGCCTATGTCCAGCGCAACATGGACCAGGCGCTGAACGCGACGCGCGCCGCCGTGGACGCCCTGCTTCAAGAGATCGAGCCGTGGCGCAAGAGGCTGGCGGACACCCAGGAGAAGAAGTTCCGCTATGCCCGCGAGCAGAAGGTCTTCGTCCCCGAGGTGGAGAAGAAGTCGTACGACGAGAGGGTGTCGCAGCTCGAGAAGGACTTCACCACCACCCAGCTCAAGCGGCTCCAGCTCGAGGCGGTCTTCCAGAAGATCAGCGAGATCGACAAGATGGGCGGTGACTACCACGTCATCCCCCAGGTGGCCGAGGACCTGGTTCTGCGCGACCTCAACAAGCAGCGCATCGACCTGGAGACCGAGCAGAAGCGCCTCCTGGTGACCTTCAAGCCGGGCCACTTCAAGGTCAAGGAGATCACCTCCGAGATCGAGAAGCTCAGACAGAAGATGGACGCGGAGACGGAGCGCATCATCAGCTCCATCCGGACCGACTACGCCCTGACGCAGGATCGCGAGAAGGACCTCAGGACCACGATCGAGGCCACCAAGACGGAGGCCCTGGACGTGACGGAGAAGGTCTCCGGCTACACCATGCTGGAGACCGAGGCGACCGAGTCGAAACGCATCTACGACCTGATGACGGGCCGCATCAAGGAAGTGGACCTGAACGCGGCCTTGATCCGGAACAACGTCTCCGTCCTCGACCACGCCGTCGTGCCGCAGCACCCGGAGCGGCCCAAGAAGCTGCTGAACCTGGCGCTGTCGGTCTTCCTGGGGCTCGGAGTGGGCGTGGGTCTCGTCTTCTTCCTCGAGTACATCGACACGACCGTTCGCTCCGCGGAGAGCGTCGAGCGCGATCTCGGACTGCGCGTGCTGTCGGTGGTGCCCACCCACACGCCCGAGGCGGCGAGCGCCGTCAACGAGGCGTTCCACACGCTGCGCATGGGCGTGCAGATCGCAAGCCGCGACCGGGACAAGCGGGTGCTGCTGGTCACCAGCGCGGCACCGGAGGAGGGCAAGACCACGGTGGCGGCCGCGCTCGCGCGGGGATTGGCCCGCGGCGGCGACAGCGTCTGCCTCGTGGACGCCGATCTCAGGCGCCCCGCGGTTCACACCGCCTTCTCCATCCCGTCCACGCCGGGGCTGTGCAACCAGATCTCCGGCGAGGAGGCGCCGGCCGGCTACCGAGGTCACCTCAGACCCGGCGACGTGCCGGGGCTGAGCATCCTGCCGTGCGGTCCGCTGCCGCCCAACCCTCCCGAGCTCTTCGCGACGGACGCCTTCGGATCGCTCATCGCCGCGCTCCGGGCCGATTTCGACTGGGTGATCCTCGATTCCCCGCCGGTGTTGGGCCTGGCCGACGCCTCGCTCCTGGCTTCGGCATCCGACCAGGTGGTATTCGTGATCCGCCACGGGGCCACGGACAGGGAGATGGTGCGCCGCGCCCTGGCCGCCGTCCGCCGCATGAACGCATCCGTCATCGGCGCCGTCCTCAACGGCGTGGACATCACCCGCGCCGAGGCGAGCACTTCCTACGGAGCCGTGTACCCCCCGGCCCGCCCGGCCGACGAGACCGCGGTCGCGCGGTCGCGCCGCCGCCCCGCGGTGCTGTAGCCCTCAGGCCGGGTGTCTCGCGGCGTCTCCGGGCCATTCTTACCTCGGTGCCTTCTGCCTTTGAAACCCTTGGCGCGACGCCTTTTGGTGCTTTCGGCGTGCCGCCGGGTAGCATGAGGACTGAACGCGCACAAAGCTGCTTCCCGGCAGCATCAGGGACGCGGGCCGAAAGATAAGGCTCATTTTTCCCCTTGACATGCATCATCCATCTAGGGTATAAGACTGCCAAACGCCCGCCTCTCCGCGTTGCTGAGGGTCGCGATGCCGACCCATCCCGCACTCCAGCTGGTGCCGAGGAAGCCGACCAGGGTCGCGGTTCGTCTCGCCGCGATTCTCGTTCTGAGCTTGGCGGCTGCCGCCGCAGCGCCGGAAGCCTTCGCCAACTGTCTCAACCTCGGAGGCTTCGCCATTCACCAGTGCGCCGATCTTGCCTTCTTCGGGGCGGTGCCAGACCCCAACTTCACTCTCCAATTTGCTGACCCGAACGACAGCTCGCGCGTGACGAACATCTCCATCGTCTTCTGGCAGATCGGATTCGGGAACCAAAGCCTCAACTCTGGCCAGGGCACGAGCGGTACCGGAAACTCTGCGGGGACGACCTTCAATGGAAACGACCAGGGAACTGCCGTCGTGCACCTCAGGGAGGCTCGCGCCGCGACCGGCAGCGCCTCGGTTCCGCTTGGAGCGATCTGTCTTGGGGCCAACAACTGGGGCAACAGCGGAATCGATGGCTGCTCCGACAACCCGAGAAGCCTCTCCCAGTTCTTCGCCGACGATGACATCCTCAACCCCTACTACGGGGTCAGTCAGAAGAGAAACTACGGCCAGCCGGGTGTCTACTCACTTGACTGGCAGCAGGACTACCCGGTGGCGGTCCTGCTGCGGGAGCCGTCGGGGTCGTTCTTCGCGGTGGCGGCGGTGGCGAGCGAGTTCCGGAACAATACCGGGGGGAACGGTCCGTGCGCGACCCCGCCGGGGACGAACGTCGCCGCGTGCGACGTCAGGCCGGGCTCGTACAAGTTCAGGGACGTCAACAACGGCGTCGAGAACCCCGCGACGCCGGGCGTGCTCAACGTGGTGCCTTGGCAGCCGGTTCCAAATCCGTTCGTCTTCGGGGACACTCCGGCCGACCCGAACGATCCGAACTCCCATCACGTCCTGGATCTGGTCTGGGACGCGGCTGTGTTGCACAGCGACCAGTCGCTGAGGCCGTCCACCAACCCGGCCATGGCGCCAGCGGATCCGACCCGCTCGCCGGGGCCGGGGGTGGCGGACATCGAGGGGGCCTTCGGGGGGCTGGTTCGGTACATCGTGCAGGTGGCGGGGGACACCGACCCGAACTTCGTCACCCCGACGAGCCAGACGGAGACGACGGACACGGTCCTATTCGGCGTCACGGTGTCAAACGGCTCTTGCTTCCGGCTGAGGACGCTCTTCGGGAAGAAGCCCGAGACGACGGACACCGCGATGGCCAACTGCCGCATCGGCCAATGCGGCGACATCGGCTACGAGGTAGCCTCGGGCGGTTTCTGCTTCGATCCGGTGTCCGGCACTTGGGTGCGCACCAGCGCCTGGAGCCCGCCTGAGCAGCCAACAGGGGACGACGCTGGCCTCCCGATTGACCCCCTCAAGGGCCCTCCTACTACCGGCGACAGCACCGGGGGCCCGGGCAGCGCTTCAAGCGGAGGATTCGAGCTGACGGTTGAGCACGGCGCCGCCCCGGGAGAGATCCTCCTCAACTGGGCGGGGGGCACGGCTCCTTACAACGCGTACATGGGAGGCACGACCGACCTGAGCCGCGCCGTCACGGTGCTGGTGAGGGAGGGTTCAGACACTTCCGCCGTCGCCCAGGCCGCAGGCAAGGTCGGGTACTTCCGGGTTGGAGATCAAACCGCGCCCGCCGTGACGATCACCTCCCCAACGGACGGTTCGACGACGCCGTCGGCGAGCGTCACGGTGTCGGTTACTGTCGGGGCGGGCGTGACGAGCGTCCACGTGAATGGCTTGGCCGCGCAACAGCTCAGCGGCTCTAGCTTCCGCGCAGACGGGGTCCTTCTGGCCCTGGGACAGAACACGATCACCGCCGTAGCCCACACGGACCCTGACGACGGAAATATCCGGCATGCCTCTGTTCAGGTGGAGCGCCTTCCGGGCAACCAGCCGCCCTCGATACAGGTCCTCTCACCCCAGGACGGATCCGACGTGCCGGATGTCACCCCGCTGATCCAGGTGAGCTACTCCGACCCGGAGGCGGGGATGGATCCGAACACGACTTTTCGGGCCTACCTGGACGGGACCGACGTGACCGCCTCCTTCGAAGCGATCACCTTCACAGGCGCCACATGGCAGGTCTCGAACGCCGAGACGCTCGGCCTAGGAGAGCACGTGCTCCAGTTTACTATCCAGGACTTCGCCGGGTTCACACAGAGCGTGTCAGTCCGCTTCCGCATCATCGGACCTCGACTGACTTCGATCACGCCGTCGAAGGCTCTCCCAGGATCCGCGGTGACCATTAATGGCGCCGCGCTCGGCGAGGATCCGAACAGCACCATGGTCCTCTTCTCCGGGACAGGGGGGACGGGGGCCGCCATCCAGAGCGTCAGTCCCGTACAGATCCGGGCCACCGTGCCCGCAGGGGCCACCGACGGCCCCGTCACGGTGCGCGTGAACGGCATCGAGAGCAACCCTCTGCCCTTCGACATCGCCTTCACGAGCGCAGGGGGCACCGCCTACTGGGTGGCGATCGACTCTCAGGGTCGGATCTACCGTGTGAGCAGCAACTTGCAACAGATCATCCGCATGAACCAGGATGGCACGGGCTCGACCACGTTCTTCTCCACGTCCGATGAAATCACCGGCATGGCCTTCGATCCCGCAGGGACGACGCTCTATGTCTTGACGCGCGGAGATCCGGTGTACGAGAGTCCCCCAATCATCTACCAAACTGGTCGGATCTACTCGATAGCGCCGACAGGTGCCGCGACGCTCCGCTCCACTCTGCCGGCGGCGGCCGGATCGTATTGTGACGCGGGCGGCATCGACGCAAGGCCCCCGTACGTGTACGTGGGGGCGATTCTGCCGGACACCTCGCAGGTAGCATTGCGGATCGACTTGAACACGCAGGCCAAGACTGCAATGGCCTCTCTCCCTCTGGGCAATACCCTGGTCTTCGATCTCAAAGTGGACGACAGCGGGAACATTTACTGGATCTGGGTGGACTCGAATGGGAACCCGGGCCTGTACAGGGGACCGTTCCTACACTTTACTGGATCCTACCTGACGGGGATCGCCGTAGATTGTCGGAGTACCGTCTATCTGACTGATGGGGGTGCTGGGCAAGTCCTGAAGGTGCTCGGCTCGTTTTCGGGTCAGGTTATCGCAGATCTCGGGGCGGTCTTCCCCTTTGCGGTCGACATCGACGCGAAGGGAAGCCTCTTCATCGGGACAGATTCGGCCGTTCAAAGGCTCACCAACTTCACCGTGACCGCCTGCGCGGAGGACTTCGGCGGAACGCTCACCGGCGACGCCGCCAAGGTGCTCGCGGACTACGATCCGAAGTCCGGCACCGAGACCCCTGACAGTCAGTTCGTCGTCCTCACGGCCTGTTTATCGGACCCGCTCGTCCCACGGCTCTCCACGGACCGCGTCTACTGGACGATGGAAGATGTGGACGACCCGGCCACCGACGCCGAGCTGGACCCCAACGGCCCTGCGGGCGGGGACAACCTCGGCGGATTCGACGGGTCGGCTCCGTTCACGCAGGAAGGGAGTTATGGCCTACTCGTGGGATCTCTTGGCGATCTCCAATACGGCACGATCTATGACAGTGCGGGTTGCTCGAAGGTTCAATTCCATTTCTCCGACGCCCCGGGGGACAACTTCCAGGTCAAGGCACGGTTGCGGACCCAGCTCGGAGATGCCATCGTGAAGAGCCGGACGATGACCGTTTGGAAGAGGGCTCACGTGCAGTTGGATTCCATGGGCATGGTCACAGGGACGCCCGACCCGACGGGGGACGACGCCGTCATCGGGGACATTCCCGACCCGCCTGCCACAGCGCTCCTCGAGGCCCTCTTTAGGCCGGCCTATGTGGAGATCTTCCACGATGGGCCCGGCACGGCGACGAACGTGGCCTTCGATGGACACGTGCCCGATCTCCGTGCCCAGATCCTTACCCAGCTCGGCAGACAGCAAATGAACGCACAAGGCCAACTCGGCCGCGAAAGTACGTACTCGTCCTCTACGGGAGTCTGGAGACTCTATGTTCAAGGTAGCTATGAGGGGCCGAACGATTACGACCTGGATCCCGCGACGGAGGGCGGCGCGCTCGGCCTGACAAACATCAGCCAGGGGAGGTATAGTTTCGCGTTCACTGAAGTCATCAGGGATGCGGCCGCCGCCCCGCAAGCCGACTTCCCGGAAACCTACCTCAGAGAGGCCGTATTGCTCCATGAGCTGGGGCACCAGTTTGGACTGCCAAACGAAGGAACGAGCGACGGGACGGGCGGGATCATGGAGGAGATAGCGGGGTGGCCATCTCCCCGCTTCATCCCACGCCAGCTCCGTCAGGTCCGGAGCATCGGCCAGCAGGGCGGTTTTCCGAGCAGTGAGGAGTAGGAGTATGTCCACCCAAGCGGTCCTCATCATCATGGCAGTCGTCGCCGGAGCGGGGGCGGCTCCCCCTGAGGTAGGCGCTGGACGAAATGCGACTGGCGACCCGGCTGGTCTGACTCTCCGCCTCGACTCCCATGCTTCGACGTACGTGCTCTACGAGCCCGTCTCCATTACCTACACCCTGACCAACCCGACGGAATTGCCTATCGAGGCGTACATCTGGATTGATTTGCGTCATCCTGAACTAACCATCCAATACGAGGACGGCGAGCCTCAAGCCTTCACCTACGGTGGTATCGCCTGTGGGTTGGTGGGCCCGCCCAAGCTGCTCGGCCCGGGTCAGTTCTTGACCGCTCATTTCGAGATGTTTCACAACGATGCCTCGAAATCTTTGGCGTTCCCCCGGCTAGGGCGGTACACGATCCACGGCGAGTTCAGTGTCACTCACTTGAAGAAGGCAGTAAAGATCATGGCTCCTCCCATCCAGATCAGCGTCGTGGATCCGAGAGAGGCCGATCGACGCTTGGCCGAGGACTTGGGCTCCTGGCAGGACCTCATCGGGCTTCAGCGCCGCGGATCCTCGGCCCACTGTGAAGGGAAGCCGCGGGCTCAATGCTTTGAGGAGTTGCGAGGGCTTGTAAGGAACCATCCGGATTCCGCCTATGCTCCGCACGTCCTGCTGGACCTGGCCGGGACAGTTGGATGGCGCGGGATCAACGCAGCGCCTCAGCCCGACCTCGAGGCGGAACTGCTCGAGGAATTCCTGGCACGCTGGCCTCGCCACCCGGCGGCCATCAGAGCATCGGAGAAGCTCCCCATCGCCCTACACGAAGCCGGAAGGGAACGGGACGCCATCGAGGCCCTCGACCGATTCGAGAGGTCCTACCCGGGAAGGAAGGACTCGATCCGCTTCATGCGCCAGACGATCCAGGGGATCGGCGGCGAGCCCTGAGGAACGCTCGTGGGAGTCGCAGCCGAAGGAGGAGCGAGAATGAGGCGCAGGCCTGTAATCCACTGGGTCGCCACTGCGGCGGTCGCCTTGACGGCGACCTTTCTCGCGGCCGGTAAGGCCATGGCCTCAAACATGGGCTTCTGGCTCGAAAAGACCGTGTACGTTCTAGGGACCGCCCCGCTGGGGTACAACCTGGTCGCGCTGCCCGCCAGGAATCCCTACCAGGGGTCGGGAGGCCCAGCGCGTCTGTGCGTCGCACTTGGGCTCGGGCCCGACGCCCAAATCATTCTATACGACGGCGTTGGGAATATTTTTTCCCACATTTGCAGCTTTCCGAGCCCGCAGTTCAACCTCCTCGATGGCAGAGGAGTCCTCATCACCGACACAGCCGAGCGAATCGGGTTGCTCGTCGGCGCCGACGACCCTGCGAAGGTCATTACCATTTACGACCTCGGGACCGCCCCGCTTGGCTGGAACTTCTTCCCCGTGGACTACCACACCACCTTCGGAACGCCGCAGGATCTGTGCGTCGCGTGCGGGTTGAGCAGCACCGCTACGGTCACTCGCTTCGACGCCAAGGACGGGATGATATTCACTCACCCGTGCGGAGGCGTGGCCCAATGGAGCCTCGTCCAGGGAGAGGCGGTCCTCGTTCTTGAGGATCAAGGGCCGAAGCTCTGCACGCCGCCGCACCTCTGACCGTCGAAGGGCCGCGCGCCCACTACAAACCCAGCCGGGCCCTGAAGTCCTCCATCGTCCGCCGCAGACCCTCGTCCAGGGACACCTTTGGCTCCCATCCCAGGAGGCGGCGGGCGCGACCGATGTCCGGCTGGCGGACCTTCGGGTCGTCCTCGGGCAGGGGGCGGAACTCGAGCCGGCTGCGGCTCGCGCTGATCCGGACGATCTCCTCGCCGAGCCGCTTCACGGTCATCTCCACGGGGTTGCCGAGGTTCACCGGCTCGTGCACGCCGGAGTCGAGGAGCCTGATGATCCCGTCCACCAGGTCGGAGATGTAGCAGAAGGATCGGGTCTGGGATCCGTCGCCGAAGACGGTGATCGGCTCGCCCCGCAGCGCCTGCGAGAGAAATGTCGGGATGGCCCTGCCGTCCCGGATCCGCATGCGCGGGCCGTACGTGTTGAAGATGCGCACGATGGCCGTGTCCACGCCGTGGTAGCGGTGGTAGGCCATCGTGATGGCCTCCGCGAAGCGCTTCGCCTCGTCGTACACCCCGCGCGGCCCGATGGGGTTCACGTTTCCCCAGTACGACTCCTCCTGGGGGTGGACCAGCGGGTCGCCATACACCTCGGAGGTGGAGGCCAGAAGGAACCTCGCCTTCTTCACCTTCGCCAGCCCGAGGGCCTTGTGCGTGCCGAGCGAGCCGACCTTGAGCGTCTGGATGGGCAATTCCATGTAGTCGATGGGGCTGGCGGGGGAGGCGAAGTGGAGGATCGCGTCAACCTCGTCGGCCACGTAGATGTAGCTGGTGACGTCGAGGTTGATGAACGTGAACGACGGATGCCCCATCAGGTGCGCCACGTTGTCCGGCGCGCCCGTCAGGAGGTTGTCAACGCAGGTGACGCGGTCGCCCCTCTGGATGAGGAACTCGCAGAGGTGCGATCCGATGAATCCCGCGCCGCCCGTGATCAGGATCCGTTTGGCCAAGCCCCCTCCCGTGTCGCGCGGTCTGAGATCCCGCGAATCGCAGCATTCAAGCCCGCTCGGGCCACCGCGTCAAGGCGAAGAAGCGGGAGGCGGGTGGCCTATACTCTGCGGCTCGACGGCGGCGGGCGGGTCCCGCGGCCCCGAGGGGATGGGGTGATATCCTGAGGCTTCCGGAATCGATCGCGCTCCCGCTGGTCCCGCGGCTCGCGGCGTGGCTCATCCGGATCCTCAGGGCGACGATGCGGCTGCGGTGCGCGGGGAGGGAGGGACTCGAGGCGATCCGGTCGCAGGGTCGGCCGTACATCCACGCCTTCTGGCACGGCCATCTGTTCCTGATGCCCTACGCCTACCCGGGCAAACGGATCGCCATCTTGATCAGTGAGCATCGCGACGGCGAGTACATCGCCAGGACGATGGAGCGGTTCGGACACGCCTCGGTGCGCGGCTCCACCACGTCCGGCGGCGCGGCGGCGCTGAGGAAAGCCGTGCGGCTGGCCCGCGAGGGGTGGGACCTCGGGTTCACGCCGGACGGCCCGCGCGGCCCGCGCCACAAGGTCCAGATGGGCGTGATCGCCGCGGCGCGGCTGTCGGGGCTGCCCATCGTGCCCGTGGCGTTCGCATCCTCACGGGCCAGGACGATGGGTTCCTGGGACGGGTTCGTGCTGCCGATGCCCTTCTCCCGCGGCGTGTTCGTGTACGGCGAGCCGATCCGGGTGGCCTCCTCGGCGCGGGAGGCCGAGATGGAGGAGGCCCGCGCGCGCCTGGAGGCCGCACTCGGGAAGGGCACGTCCGAAGCCGCCGATCTTTCTGCCGGCGCCCGCCGGTTCGCCTCCCTGAAGCCGCTGCGGGGGCCCCGTTGAGCGCGCCGCGCAGGGTGCTGATCGTGGCGGGGGAGGCATCGGGAGACCACCACGCCGCAGGCCTCATGCGCGAGGCGCTCGCGCTCGATCCTTCGCTGACGTTCATCGGTATCGGGGGCGCGGAGATGCGCTCGGCCGGACTCCGCTCCATTTTCGACGCCGAGTCGATCGCCGTCGTGGGGTTCCTGGAGGTGGTCCGGCACCTGCCCCGCCTCCGGCGCGCCTTCGCCGCCTGCCTCGAGGTCCTCCGGGAGGGCGTGGACGCGGTGGTCCTGGTGGACTACCCGGGGTTCAACCTGCGCCTCGCCGCCCGGGCCCACGCCCTGGGCGCGCGGGTCCTCTACTTCATCAGCCCCCAGGTCTGGGCCTGGAATCCGGGCCGCGTCGACCGGATCGCCCGCGACGTGGATCGCCTTCTGGTGGTCTTCCAGTTCGAGGCGGATCTGTACAAGGGCCGCGGATTGGACGTGGAGTACGTGGGCCACCCCCTGGTGGACGCCGCGCGATCCACGCTGCCGCGGGAGGAGGCCGCGCGGCGGCTCGGCCTCGATCCGGCGAAGCCCACGCTGGGGATCCTCCCCGGCAGCCGGCCGGGGGAGGTCCGCCGCAACCTGCCGCCCGCCCTGGGGGCCGCCAGGAGGCTCAAACGTTTCTCGCGCGACCTCCAGCTCGTCCTGCCCGTGGCCTCGACCCTGCGGGTGGAAGACGTCGCGGCGGCGGCGGGAGCGTACCCGGACCTCCGGATCGTCCTCACGAAGGAGCCCTTCTACGACGTGCTGTCGGTCTGCCGGGCGGCCATCGTCTCCTCGGGCACGGCCACGCTCGAGGCGGCGCTGATGGAGGTGCCGATGGTCGTGATCTACCGCGTGCATCCGCTGACGGCGCTGGCCGCCCGGCGGATGACGACCATCGAGAATTTCGGCCTCGTCAACGTCGTGGCCGGGAAACGGATCGTGCCGGAGTGCTTCCAGGAGCGGTGCACCCCCGAGCGGATCGCGCAGGAGGTCGAGCGGTACCTCGCCGACCCCCAGCTCCACGCCGGCACCGTGGAGGCGCTGAGGCAGGTGCGCTCGAGACTGGGGGAGGGCGGCGCCTACGCCCGCGCCGCCCGGAGCCTGCTTTCGTTCCTCGAGCGTTCCCGCGGCGGGGCTTCTTTGACACCCTCGTCCACGGCCGCTACATTCGCCGCGAGCCGGTCGGAGAAGCCATCGGAGAGGCCGTGACGTGAGCCGCGTTCCCGTTTCGATCTACGACGTCCAGGACGCTCCCTACCCGGATCGCCCTCCGTTCGATCCGCCGGAAGCGTACCCCGAGCTCGCGCCGAGGCCCGCGCGGCTCGACGCCGCCAACCGCATCTACCCGGCCGTGCGAGAGACTTTCCGGCTGCTGGGACTGGACGCTGGGCGCTTCGGGACGCGGGAGTGGAACCCGCTGGGACATTTCATCCGCTCCGGCGACCGGGTGGTGGTGAAACCGAACCTGGTGCGGCACTTCCACGGCGACGGGCTCACGACGGAGTCGCTGATCACGCACGGCTCCATCCTGCGCGCCGTCCTGGATTACGTCCTCATAGCCCTCGGCCGGAAAGGGAAGATCACCGTGGGGGACTCCCCGCTCCAGTACGCGGACTTTCCCACCTGCATGAGGATCTCCGGGGCCGACGCCGTCCTTGCGGCGCTTCGGGACAGGGCCGGCTTGCCGGTGCGCGCAGTGGACTTCCGCAAGGAGCGATCCGAGAAGCGCGGCGGCGTCATCGTCTCGCGGATACCGAACAACGGCGACCCGATGGGATATCGGAGCGTGGATCTCGGGGAGTCCAGTCGCTTCCGCGGCCTGGCTGAGAGGAGCCCCCGCTTCCGCGTCACGCAGTACGACCACGAGACCATGTCCCTCAGCCACGGCGCCGCCCGCAACGCATACTTGTTCCCGGCCACGGTCCTCGACGCCGACGTGCTGATCAACCTCCCGAAGCTGAAGACACATCGCAAGGCCGGCGTCACGGCGGCGATGAAG
The DNA here is from genome assembly GCA_964400605.1 of uncultured Acidobacteriota bacterium. Classification (GTDB taxonomy): domain Bacteria; phylum Acidobacteriota; class Polarisedimenticolia; order JACPZX01; family JACPZX01; genus CAYNUH01. The sequence goes on from CAYNUH010000002.1 coordinate 58,887, forward strand.
AACCTCGTCGGGATCAACGGATCGAAGGACTGGCTGCCGCATCACTCGTCCGGATCGACGGCCGAAGGGGGCGACGAGTACCTGGCACCCTGCTTCCGGAAGCGCCTCTCCTCCGCGCTGCATGACCGGATCGAATCGGCCGGGAGCCGGATGTCCAAGCGATTGCTCAAGACGCTGGATCGGGCCGTCGGCTACACGCGGCGCCTCGTGCCGTTCCCCGATCCCTTCTCGGAGGGCTCCTGGTACGGCAACGACACCATCTGGCGGACCGTCCACGACCTGCACCGCGTCCTCTTCTTCGCCGACCGCGAGGGGATCCTGCGCGACCAACCGCAGAGGCGCTACCTGGCGGTGATCGACGGCGTCGTGGCGGGGGAAGGCGAAGGTCCGATGCACCCCACGCCGAAGCGCGGCGGCGTCATCGTCGCCTCGGCGAGCCCGCTGGCGGCCGACGTCGTCTGCTGCCGGCTCATGGGATTCGACGAGCGCAAGGTCCCGCTCCTGAACTACGCGGTCGGCAACGGGTTCTTCCCGCCCCTCGCGGACGTGGAGGAGCTGGATCTGCGATCCAACTCCGAGAAGTGGACGCGCCTCCTCACCCTCGCCCGCGCGGAGACACTCGCGTTCGAGCCCCCCTCCGGTTGGAAGGGCCACATCGAGCTTCAGAGGTAGGCCCGCGTCAGACCCCCTCGCGAGCCTTCCGCACCATCTCGAGGATCTCGGCGCGGCCTCGCAGCCTCGCCAGCAGCAGCGCAGCCTCGTTCTCCAGGACGGGCTGGAGGGTCAGATCGGGCGCCCTCTCGAAAAGCGCCTTCACGACGGCGGTGCGGCCGGCGGTCACGGCGTACGTCAGCGCGCTGGTGTGATCCAGCGTCTCGGAGCGCGGGTCGGCGCCGTGATCGAGCAGGAACCGCACGAGGGCCTCGCCTTCGGGCTCGGCGTCGCCGTCGCAGTCGCATCCTCCGGCCGAAGCGTGCATGAGGGCCGTCATCCCGTTCGGGGCCGCCTTGTTCACGTCGGCGCCATGCCCGATCAAGAGCCGCACCGCCTCGGTCCTGCCCTTGTGGATGGCGTGCATCATCGGGGTCCAGCCGTTGATCCAGTGGTCCCGCGCATCCACATCGGCACCTCCGTCGATGAGGACCTTCATGGTCTCGAGGCTGCCGGTGCGCGCCGCCCACATGAGAGCGGTCCAGCCATAGCGGTCGGTGGCGTCCACCGCGATGCCCCGCAGCAGCAGGGCCCGGACGTCGTCGGCGCGATCTTCAGCCGCCGCGATCGTCAGAGGCGTGTCCGGCCTCGCCCGCTGGCAGCCTGCCAGCGTCAGCGACGCGACCAGAAGCGCGGTGATGGGGGATCGGGTTCGCATCTTCTCACCTCCTCGGGAGCCGTTCCTCGGCGTCGTTGCCGACCCGGCGAGGCGCTGCCGGCACGGGGATTCATGCCGACCGAGGTCTCGAAGGCCAGTTCCTGTGGGGGGAGGCAGGTCCGGCTCACGCGCGAAAGGATGCGGTGTTCCCTCGCGGAAGACATGAGCGGCGGGTGAGGAGAAGGTGAGATCTCCTTGAGCCCCAGGCTGCATCATTCCTCCGGGGTCCGAGGCCGGCGCGTCAGGCCCAGGGCCAGCCCGAACCCGAAGAGGAGCCCTTCGCAGGCGCCGATAACGATGCGGGTGAGAGGTCCCAGGTCGCGCTCTCCGAGGAGACGCGCGAGCGGCGCCAGGCCCACCCGGGAGCCGGGAAAGGAGTGCGCCATGAAATCGAGGCTCGTTCCCCCGAGATTCCGCCCCGCCCAGGCGAGCGCCACGCCCGCCGCCGCGCAGCACGCGCCGGTCACGGCGGCCGCCCGGATCCTCTCCACGCCGCGCGGAGCGGCCAAGCCGCCGCCTTCCGGCCTCGGCGTGGAAAGGGCGTATCCGATTCCCGCGGCGCCGCCGATGCCTAGGCCTTCGAGGCCGCCTCCGACGGGCGAGAGATCATGACCGAAGATCCCCTCCAGGGCCAATCGGCCGAGAAGATGCGCGACGGCCCCGATGAGGCCGCCGCCCAGAGCGCCGCACACGACGAGAGCGGCGCCGCGGTACGATCGGACCACAGCTTCGGCCGCGGCGAGCCCCGCTCCGACTCCCGCGGCGCCCAGCCCTCCAATGACGAGGCCCACCAGAGCCATGGCCACGGGCACGCTGAGGGGCGCGGTGCTGCCCGGCGCAATCTGGAGGAGCATCCCTCCCACCGCACCGGCGAGGAGACCGGCTGCCGCGCCGCCGCCGGAGGCGCTTCCCCACCGGCTCCCCGCGAGGCGCGCCGCGCGCCGCAGTCGCAGCGCGATCAGTGCGACGATCGCCGAGGGGGCGCCTGGGCCGCCGATCAGGGGCACCTCCCCCGCGCCGGGGACATCCCATCTCGAGTCCCTCAGGATCGCCCGCGCCATCTCGTGGCCGGGGCGACGCTCGAGACGGCGCAGGGCTTCGGCGGTCCCCAGCAGGTGGAGCGTCTCGGCCGCCTCGCGACGCGCGGCATCCCGATCCTCGAAGGACACGCCCTCCGGCGACAGGAGTTTCTCCAGGGCGGCTTCGAGGGGATCGGCCCCGGCTCGAGAACCTGAGACGACCGCGGCCGATCCTCCGGAGCGCTGGGAGGCGCGTCCCGCCTCCATCCCGGATCCGGCGCTCACCAGATCAGCGCCGCCAGCCGGCCCGGCCCCCGCCTTCCCCGGATCGGGGGCCTGCGGCGCGGAAACAGACTCGGAGTCCTCGGCCTCCTCGACGACCTCGGGATGGACGAACCGGTACCCGTGTCGCGAGACGGTGCGGATGAACGCCGGCTCGCGCGGGTCGTCCCCCAGCGCTCGCCTCAGCGTTCGCACCGCCTGGCTGAGGGCGCCGTCCGAAACCACCACGTCGTTCCAGACCGCATCGAGGATGTCGCGGCGGTGCACGGCCTCGTGGCGTCGCTCGAGAAGGAGGACCAGGAGATCGAAGTAGCGCGGGATGAGGGGTATTTCTCTTCCTTCCCGCAGGAGCGTCCGGCGGGCGGGAGAGACGGCAAAGCCGGCGAAGAGGAAGCGGCGCCGGGGCTTCGGTGGGGCGGCCATCGGTTCAGTCGTCGTCCGCGGCGGCTCCGCCGGCCGCACCCGGAACCGCCGCCCTGCCGACGCCGTGCTGGTACACCAGCTCGCCTCCGTAGTAGGCCGTGCGCACGAGAAGGGCGGCCCCGACGGCCCAGATCACCACGAAGATCCAGCCCATCGCGGGGGTGAATTTTTTCAGCCCCGTGAGCGCGGCCCGCACGGCCGTGATCCCCGCGAAGAACCACATCGTGAAGTTCCCCGACTCCTCGTGCGTCTCGATCGCCGCCTCGATCGCGGGTGTTTTGACGATGGATTCCTCCTCGGCCTTGCCCGTCTGCCTCGCGGCCACGGCGCCGAGGCTCCCCAGGATGAGCAGGAGGAGAGCCGCCCGGGCGAGCCAGTCACGCTTCAGGAGGAGGCCGGCGAGATCGACGGCGAAGCCCACGAGGAGCAGGGCGATGGGGAAGTGGACCACGATCGGATGGTAGGGAAGGTTCATGAGGGTTCTCCTGCCGGCGGCGAAAGGGTATCATGCGGCCTCGATGATTCAGGGACAGGCCACGCCGGAGGGGACGGCGCGATACCGGGAGCGGTTCGCGGCGAAGGTAGCCGCCGATCACTTCAGCCATGCGCGGGGGCTCTGGCTCTCCTCCGTGGGGCTCGGCACCTACCTCGGCGAGCCCGTCGCCGAGGACGACCGGGCCTACGAGGAGGCGGCGCGGGACGCCCTCCTGAGCGGCTGCAACGTCCTCGATACGGCGATCAACTACCGCTTCCAGCGGAGCGAGCGCTCCCTGGCGAGGGCCCTGTCGGCGCTGGTGAAGGAAGGCCGGCTCGCCCGCGACGAGTTCGTCGTGGCCACCAAGGGCGGCTTCATCCCCTTCGACGGCGAATACCCTCGGGATCCGCGCGCCTGGCTGGAGGCGACGTTTTTCAAGCCGGGCCTGGCCTCTCCCGGCGACATCGTCGCCGACTGCCACTGCATGGCGCCGGGCTACATCGATCACCAGTTCGAGAGCAGCCGGGCGAACCTCGGTCTGAGCACTCTCGACATCTACTACGTGCACAATCCGGAGACGCAGCTCCAGGCCGTGGAGAGGGACGAGTTCCTCTCGCGCCTGAGGGCGACCTTCGAGGTTCTCGAGAGGAAAGTGTCCGAGGGGAAGCTCCTCATGTACGGCACGGCGACGTGGGACGGATACCGCAAGGGCCCCGGCGAGCCGGGTCACCTGTCGCTGGCCGAGGTGCTTCAGGCCGCGGAGGATGCGGCACTCGCCACGGGTTCGAAGGAACACCACTTCGGGGCGGTGCAGCTTCCTCTCAACCTCGCGATGCCGGAGGCGCTGATCCGCCTCACCCAGATGGCGGCCGGCGAGCCGGCGCCGGCGCTGGCGGCGGCGGCGCGGGCGGGGCTCATCGTGATGGCCTCTGCCTCGATCCTCCAGGGGCATCTCATGATGAGGATGCCGGCCCAGCTCGCGGAGCGGATCCCGGGGGGCCGGAGCAACGCCCAGAAGGCGATCCAGTGGGTTCGATCCGCCCCGGGAATGACGACGGCGCTCGTCGGGATGAGGAGCCGCCGCCACGTGGAGGAGAACCTGGGGCTCGCCGCCACGCCGAGGATGACTCCGGCCGACTTCCGCGCCTTCCTGGCCCCGCGGCCCTGACGGAGGCCGTTCCAGCGGGGGCATTGAAACCGGCCGGCGCGGCGGTCATAATGACTGTTTGTCCGCGGGCCTTCGTGCACGTCCCGTGGCCTGTCCACCGGGAAGACGATCCATCCGATGATCAGGAGCATGACCGGTTTCGGCCGCGGGGAGCGCAGGGTCGGCTCCCTGACGGTCGGCGTGGAGATCCGCAGCGTCAACCACAGGCACGCGGAGCTTCGCGTGAAGCTGCCGGCGGCCCTGGCCGCCATGGAAGATCCTCTCCGCAGGCGGCTCGCCTCCGCCGTCACGCGCGGCCGGGTGGACGCCACGGTCAGCATCTCCGGCCTCGAGGAGCCGGTCCCGGTCGAGATCAACCACGCGCTCGTGGCGGCCTATCTCAGGGCCGCCGGCGAGGTGGCCTCGAGGCATTCCCTGGGAGGGACGGTCTCGCTGGAGTCGGTGCTGTCGCTCCCGGGCGTGGTGAGCCTGCGCGCGGCCGACGGTTCGATAGCGCCCGATCAGGAGCAGGCGGTGGCGGCGGCGTTCGGCGCTGCGGTCGAGGATCTCCAGCGGGCGCGGACGTCGGAGGGGAAGCATCTGGCCGCGGAGGTCGAGAGGCGCCTCAGGGGCATCGAGAAGCACCGCCTCCTCATCGAAAGGCGTGCGAAGGGGGCGGCCGGCAGGTACGCGAAGCGGCTGGCGGCCCGCGTGGCCGAGCTGATGGCGGATCGGAGCGTGGATCCGGCGCGGCTCGCGCAGGAGGTGGCCCTGCTCGCCAGCCGGAGCGACATCACGGAGGAGATCGTGCGGCTGCAGGGGCACGTGAAGCAGGCCCTGGGCGCGATGAAGTCGTCGAAGGAGCCCGTGGGCAGGAAGCTCGACTTCCTGCTCCAGGAGATGCACCGGGAGGCCAACACCGTCAACGCGAAGTCCGAGGATATCGAGATCAGCCGTGACGCCCTGGCCATCAAGGCCGAAGTCGAGAAGGTGCGCGAGCAGGTCCAGAACATCGAATAGGAAGCATGCGTGTCCAGAGGCGATATCTTCGTCGTGTCGGCGCCGTCGGGATCGGGGAAGACCACGCTCATCCGGCGGCTGCTGTCCGAGATCCAGGGCATGCGCTTCTCGGTGTCGCACACCACGAGGCGGCCGAGGCCCGGCGAGGCGGAGGGCGTGGACTACCATTTCGTGGATCGGGCGCGGTTCGACGCCATGGTGACCCGCGGGGAGTTCCTCGAGTGGGCCGAGGTCCACGCGCGACGCTACGGCACGTCCATCCGGGAGGTGGAGGAGCCCCTGGGGCGAGGCGAGGACGTGCTGCTGGACGTGGATACGCAGGGAGCGGCGAGCATCCGCAGGCTGCGGTCGGAGGCGGTTCTGATCTTGGTCCTGCCTCCCGGCGTGCAGGCGCTTCGGGAGCGCCTGGCCGGCCGCGCCGTCGACGACCCCGACGAGATGAAGAAGAGGCTGGAGGCGGCGGTCCGCGAGGTGGCCGCCTGGCAGATGTACGACTACTGTGTTGTCAACGACTCGCTGGAGAAGGCGCTCCGCGACCTGCAGGCGATCATCAGGGCCCGCAGGCTGAGGCGCGATCGCGCGACCGATCAGGTCCGTCAGATCGTCGCGGCCTTCGGCACCCCGAGACCGGCGCCGTCTCCGTGAGAAAATCCCGCACGAGGAGGCAGGATGAGAATGATCCAGTACCCTGACGACCTTGAGAGCAAGTTCAGGTTCGCCACCGTCGCGTCGCTTCGGTGCCAGCAGCTCCAGAAGGGGGCGCGGCAGCGGGTGACCTCACGCTCCCGCAAGTACACGACCGTGGCGCAGGAAGAGGTCCTGGCCGGCCACGTCAGGGCGATGACGTCCGAGGAGATCGCCGCCGAGGCCGAATCCGCGAGGGAGCCCGAACCCGTGCCCGAGCCGGCGGGGGCTACCGAGTGACGGTTGTCCTCGGCGTGACCGGCGGCATCGCCGCCTACAAGGCCTGCGAGATCGTGCGCGGCCTGAGGCGGCGGGGCTGCTCCGTGAGCGTCGTCCTGACGCGCGCGGGCGCCGAGTTCATCACCCCCGTGACGCTTCAGGCGCTCTCGGGGCGGAAGGTGATCACGTCGCTCTTCGATCTCGGCGAGACGGACGTCGCCCACATCGCGCTGGCCCGGGAGTGCCGTCTTCTGCTGGTGGCCCCAGCAACGGCGAACCTCCTGGCCAGGCTCGCGGCGGGGATCGCCGACGACTTCCTGACCACCTTCGCGCTCGCCGTCCGCTGCCCCGTCCTCATCGCCCCGGCCATGAACCCGAGGATGTGGGACCACGTGACGGTGCGGGAGAACGTCCGGAGGCTGCAGGAGCGCGGGTGCGAGTTCATCGGTCCCGACGAAGGGGAGATGGCCGAATCCGACTACGGCGTGGGGCGCCTGGCGGCGCCCGAGGCCGTCGTGGACCGGGCGCTGCAGCTCTTGGGCGCGCGGCGCACCCTCACGGGCCACAGGGTGCTCGTGACCGCGGGCCCGACGTGGGAGGCCATCGACGCGGTGCGGTTCGTGACCAGCCCCTCCTCGGGGAAGATGGGCTTCGCCGTGGCGGAGGCGGCGGTGCGGCGCGGCGCCGACGTCGTCCTGGTGTCCGGCCCCACGTCCCTTCCCGATCCGGAAGGCGTGATGGTGGTCCGCGTGACCACGGCCGAGGAAATGCGCGCCGCGGTCCTCCAGGCCCTGCCCGACTCGACGATCGTGGTGAAGGCGGCCGCGGTGTCCGACTTCGCGCCGGCGGCGCCCGCGGCGGTGAAGGTCAAGAAGGCCGATGCGTCACGCACGGTCGAGTTCGTCCCGACCCCGGACATACTCAAGGAGATCGCCGCCCGCAAGGGAGGCAGGCTCCTGGTGGGCTTCGCCGCGGAGACCGACGATCTCGTGGACAACGCCCGCAGGAAGCTGATGGAGAAGGGCCTGGACCTCATCGTCGCCAACGACGTCAGCGGCGGCGCGGTCTTCGGCGCCGACGAGAGCGACGTGGTGATCCTTGACCGCGCCGGGCGCGAGGAGCGCCTCTCGCGGATGCCCAAGTCCGCGATCGCCGATCGCCTGCTCGATCTCATCGAGGAGCGCCTCGCCGCGTGAGCCTCCCGGGCGGCGGCGATGGCGCCCGCGACCCCCGCGCCGATCTGATCGAGCACCTCCGGTTCCTGCGCGAGCTGGGTGTGCGCGAGATCCGCGTCCGCCCCGGCGGCGCGCCGCCGCCCGCCGCTCAGGCGCCGGATAGCCCCGGCGCCGCCGCGAGTGCTCCCGGGCCTGGGACGCCGCCGGCGCTCTCGGGCGCCGTTCGCAGCCCCGCGCCTTCGGCCGCCCGAGCCCGGGGCGCGAGCGCTCGGGCCCTCGCGGTTCTGCGGGAGGAGGAGATTGGAGACTGCCGCCGGTGCCGCCTCTGCGAGAAGCGCACCCACATCGTCTTCGGCGCCGGCGATCCGGAATCAAGGCTGATGTTCGTGGGCGAGGGCCCGGGGCACGACGAAGATGTGCAGGGCCTGCCCTTCGTCGGCCGCGCGGGGCAGCTCCTCACCGACATCATCCGGGCCATGAAGCTGACGCGCGAACAGGTCTACATCGCCAACGTCGTGAAGTGCCGCCCGCCCGAGAACCGCGCCCCCGAGCCGGACGAGATCGCCGCGTGCCGTGGGTTCCTCGACAGGCAGATCGAGATCATCGCGCCGGACGTGATCGTCACGCTCGGGGCGGTGGCGGCGCAGGCCCTGCTGGGCGCCGCGGGCGGCATTTCGAAGATCCGGGGCCAGATCCGCGAGTACCGCGGCATCCCCGTGATGCCCACGTTCCACCCCGCCTACCTCCTACGCAGCCCTGACAAGAAGAAGGATGTCTGGCAGGACATGCAGAAGGTCATCTCGCTTCTGGCCCGCCGGGGCGAGGCGATCGGATCCGGTTGACCCGGTGCAAGATCCCTTCGAGGATCCGGAATTCCCTGCGGGTGAGGAGCGCCCGGTTGAAAATCCTCCTCAGTTCCCGCACCATGTGTGCCCGCCCGGTTCCCTCGAAGAAGTCGATGCCGTCGAGGGTGGCGGTCAGGCGCGCGTAGAAGCCCTCCACGTCCTCCTGCGTGGGAGGCGCCTCGTCGGCCCGAGCCGCCCCCGCGCTCGCTCCGGCACCGGCCGGTGAGAGGGCCGCGAGCCGGATCTCGTAGAGGAAGATGAGCGCCGCCTGGGCGAGGTTGAGGGAGGCGTAGGCGCTCGAGGAGGCGACGGCGCCGAGAACCTGGCAACGCGCCATCGCCTCGCGCGTGAGACCGATGTCCTCCTGGCCGAACAGGAGCGCCACGGAGCCGAGCCGGGCCGCCTGCAGCAGCCGCGGCGCCAGGTCGCGCGGCGTGAGGACCGCGTGGCCGTCGGGCGGATCGGAAGCGGTGCCCGCCACCAGCACCGTATCGGCCAGGGCCGACTCGATGTTGGGGTGCTCCTCCCGCGCGGCGAGGACATCCGCCGCGCCCCAGGCCATCCGCTCCGATTCGATCCCGAAGTGGAGCGGGTCCTCGTAACGCATCGGATCGGCGATTCGCAGCCGGCCGAAGCCCATGTTCTTCATCGCGCGCGCGACGGAGCCTACGTTCCCGGGGCTCTTGGGGCGCCAGAGGACGACCGTGAAGCGCGAGAGTATCCCGGGATCGGCCACGGGGCGATCCTATCAGAGCCGCTATGCCGCTATCGCGCTGCCCGTACCCGTACGGCGAGTGTTCACGTACAGGATCCCCGAAGGCCTTCCGGGTGCCTCCGAGCCCGGCTGCCGGGCCGTGGTGCCCTTCGGGCGCCGATCCCTCACGGGCGTCATCACCGCCCTCTCCCCGACCTGCAATCTGGATGCGTCCCGGGTGAAGGACGTCGTCGCGCTCCCCGATGTGGAGCCCGCCGTCGGCGCGCCGCTCCTCGCCACGCTCCTCTGGGCGGCGCGCTACTATGTGGCGGCGCCGGGGCCGATGCTCTGTTCGGCCCTGCCTCCGGGCCGGGGGCGCCGGGGCTCCTCCGGTGAGGCGACGGAATCCTACTTCGCCCTCGCTCTGGATCCAGCGGGCGCGCTCGCGGCGTGCGCGCGTGCGCCGCGGCAGCGGCAGGCCGTCGAGCTTCTCGCGGCTGCGGGCGCCCCGGTTCCGTCCACCACGCTGCGTGACAGGCTCGGCGACATCGGTGCGGTCCTCGCCGCGCTGCGCCGGAAGAAGATCGTCCGCGTCGAAAGGCGCGCCGTGGCGCGCCGGCCGGAGGTGCTGCCTCCTCCCGCCCCGGCGGAGCGACCCTCCCTCACCGCCGAGCAGGCGTCGGCCGCCTCCGCCGTGGCGGCGGCGCTGGGGGAGGGGGCGTACCGCGGATTCCTCCTTCAGGGTCCGACGGGGAGCGGCAAGACGGAGGTGTACCTCGCCGCCATCGAGGAAACGCTCCGCCGCGGGCGCTGTGCCGTGTACCTCGTGCCCGAGATCTCCCTCACGCCTCTCCTCGCGCGCACGATCAAGGCACGGTTCGGCGAGACCTTCGCGCTGCTTCATTCGTCGCTGACGCCCGCGCAGCGGCGCGGCGAGTGGGGCCGCGTCCGCTCGGGGGAGGCCCGCGTGGTCCTGGGGCCGCGCTCGGCCCTGCTGGCGCCGCTTCCCGCGACCGGCCTCATCGTGGTGGACGAGGAGCAGGACGCCTCCTTCAAGCAGGACGTAGATCCCCGCTACAACGCGCGCGATCTGGCCCTCGTCAGGGCGAAGCGTGAGGGAGCGGTGGCGCTTCTGGGATCGGCCACGCCTTCCCTGGAGTCGTACCGCCTGGCCGAGTCGCGGAGGATCTCCCTGCTGACGCTGACGCAGCGGATCGAATCCAGGCCGCTGTCGCCGGTGGAGCTCGTGGACATGCGGGCGGAGCAGGCGCAGACGGGCGGCGAGGAACCGATCTCGCGGCGGCTGCGCGAGGCGCTGCGGGAGCGGCTGGCGCGGCGTGAGCAGGCCATCGTCTTCCTCAACAGGCGGGGGTGGGCCCCGGCTCTCCTGTGCCGGAGGTGCGGCGAGAACGTGAAGTGCCTTCGCTGCTCCATCGCGCTCACGTACCACAAAATCGACCGGCGGCTCCTGTGCCATTACTGCGGCTACCAGCGCGGATTGCCGCCCGTCTGCCCGGAGTGCGGATCGGAGAGGATCCATCTCACCGGCACGGGCACCGAGAGGCTCGCCGAGGAAATCGCGTCGATCTTCCCGGAGGCCCGGCTGGCCCGGCTCGATCGTGACGTCGCGCGCGGGCGCGCCGAGCCGGGGAGGATCCTGGCGGCCTTCGAACAAGGCGGATACGACATCCTCGTGGGGACGCAGCTCGTCGCCAAGGGGCACGACTTCCCCAACGTGACGCTGGTGGGGGTGATCAGCGCCGATTTCACGCTCGGATTCCCCGACTTCCGCGCCGCGGAACGAACGTTCCAGATCCTGACGCAGGTCGCGGGGCGGGCGGGAAGGGGGGATCGGCCCGGCGAGGTGATCGTGCAGGCCTACCGGCCGGACCACTACGCGATCCAGGCCGCGGCGGCTCAGGACTACGCCGCCTTCTACCGCAAGGAGAGCCGCTACCGGCGGCTGATGGGGTATCCGCCCTTCACCGCCATGGCCAACGTCATCGCCACGGGGTCCACTCTCGAGACGGCCCTGCGCCGCGCCCGCGCGGCGGCGGCCGCCATCCGTGAGGCGGGAGGCGACGCCGTGCGGGTCGTCGGCCCGGCCATCGCGCCTCTGGCGCGCCTGAAGGGACGCTTCCGCTTCCAGATCATGGTCCGATCGGCGGAGCGCAGGCGCCTCTCCGACACGTTGAATGCGGCGGTGGAGCGCCTCGAGCGAGCGCGGGCGCCGTCGCAGGGGCTGGTCATCGACGTCGATCCGACGTCTCTTCTGTGAACCCGCGCCGCCGGAAACGATCGGGCCGCTGCGTGATTTCGCGCGCAACAGATCACCCACAACCACCCTCCCGCCCGTCCGTCGCCCTTCGAACCACGTAGGCGGTTGATCCGGAAGGACTTGCCCTGCAGGGGGGCGTGGCATCGTGCTTGCCCTTGCTCGACTCGGATGCCGGGATCGGAAGCCCGCCCGGCGCCCGGCCGGTCCGCGCGGCGCGATGCTCTCCAACACGGGCCCCGGCGGGGCGAAGGAGATCTCATGTCCTGGAAAGACGCCTACCGGAACAAGGTCTTGAGCCCGGACGAGGCCCTACGCTGCGTCCAATCCGGCATGCGCGTGTACATCCACCCGGGCTGCGCGGAGCCGGAGACGCTGGTGGAGGCCCTGATCCAGCGCGCGCCCGAGGTGCGCAACGTCGAGATCGTCCACCTGCTCACGATGGGACGGGCGGACTACATCGCCCCCGAGATGGCCGGCCACTTCCGCCACAACGCCATGTTCATCGGCGGCAACGTGCGGGAGGCCGTCAACGACGGCCGCGCCGACTACACGCCGATCTTCCTGAGCGAGATCGAAGGTCTGTTCGAGAGCGGCGAGATGCCCCTCGACGTGGCCCTGATCCAGGTCTCGCCGCCCGACCCGAACGGCTTCTGCAGCTTCGGCGTCGGCGTGGACACCACGCTGACGGCCGCCAGGACGGCGCGCTACGTGGTCGCCCAGGTGAACGAGCGGATGCCGCGGACGTACGGCGACAGCTTCATCCACGTGAGCGACATCGACGCGGTGGTGGAGGTCTCGAGGCCCCTGTGCGAGCTTCCGAAGGCCGACATCACGGAGCTGCACCTGGCCATCGCCCGCAACGTGGCGAGCCTCATCGAGGACGGCGCGACGCTGCAGCTCGGCATAGGCGGCATTCCCGATGCGGTCCTCCTCTACCTGAAGGACCGCAAGGACCTCGGCATCCACACCGAGATGCTCTCCGACAACGTGATCCCGCTCATCGAGTCCGGCGTGGTGAACGGCCGCCTCAAAACGCTGCACGCCCGCAAGGTGATCCTCGGGTTCGTCCTGGGCACCCGGAAGTTGTTCGATTTCGTGAACGACAACCCGATCTTCGAGTTCCGCCCGAGCAGTTACACCAACAACCCCATGGTGATCGCGCAGAACGAGCGAATGGTTGCGGTGAACTCGGCGCTCCAGATCGACCTGACCGGTCAGATCTGCTCGGACTCGCTGGGACCGTACTTCTACAGCGGCATCGGCGGGCAGGTGGACTTCATCCGCGGCTCGGCGCGCGCCCCCGGGGGCAGGCCCATCATCGCCATCCCCTCCACGGCGCGCGACGACACCGTGTCGCGGATCGTGCCGGCGCTCAGCCCCGGGGCCGGGGTGGTCACATCCCGGGGGGCCGTGCGCTACGTGGTGACCGAGCACGGCATCGCCTACCTGCATGGGCGCACCATCCGCCAGCGCGCCGAAGCGCTGATCCAGGCGGCCCATCCGAAGTTCCGCGAAGAACTCTACGACTACTGCGAGCGCACACGCTGGCTACAGCGGCCCGTGCTCGCGCCGAGGTGACGCATGCCGCCCAAACCGCGCGGTCACGTGACCATCGATTCAGAGGAGTGCAAGGGGTGCGCGCTCTGCGTGGAGACCTGCCCGCCGGAGTGCCTGGAGCTGGATCCGCATCTCAACCCCTACGGCGTCCATCCCGCGCGGTACACGGGTGCGGGGTGCACCGGGTGCGGCATCTGCTTCTACTGCTGCCCGGAGCCCGGCGCCATCACGGTCCACCGGGCGGCGCCGGAGAAGAAGGCCGCGGGCGAGCCTGAGATCGAGAAGGAGGAAGCGCCCCATGCGGCAGCTCTGTAAGGGCAACGTCGCGGTAGTGAAGGGCGCCGTGCTCGCTGGCTGCCGCGCCTTCTACGGGTACCCCATCACGCCGGCCAGCGAGATCGCCGAGGCCGCCGCGCTGTACATGCCCCAGGTCGGCGGCGTCTTCCTCCAGGCGGAGAGCGAGGTGGCGGCCATCAACATGGTGTACGGTGCGGCCTCGGCCGGCCTGCGAGCCATGACGGGCTCCTCGGGACCGGGCGTGAGCCTGATGCAGGAGGGGATCTCCTACATGGCCGGAGCCGAGCTGCCCTGCGTCATCGTGGACGTGGTGCGCGGCGGGCCCGGGCTGGGCAACATCGCGCCCGAGCAGAGCGACTACTTCGCCATGGTGAAGGGAGGGGGCCACGGCAACTACCGGAACCTCGTCCTGGCCCCGGCTTCGGTGCAGGAGATGTCGGACCTGACGCGCCTGGCCTTCGATCTGGCGGATCGGTACCGCAACCCCGCTGTCATTCTTACCGACGGCTTCATCGGTCAGATGATGGAGCCGCTCGAGCTCGAGGAGGTCGAGCCGTCCGCGCCCGAAAAGCCCTGGAGCGTGAGGGCCACGGCCGGGACCCGGAAGAACCTGATCACGTCCATCTACCTGGAACCCGACGAGCTCGAAGCGCACGTGCGCCGGCTGGAGGCCAAGTACAAGGTGGCCGCCGAGGCCGAGCAGCGCCACGAGACCTACAGGACCGACGACGCCGACGTGCTGCTGGTGGGATACGGGATCGTCTCGAGGGTGCTGCGCTCGGCGGTGGAGGAAGCCCGCGCGCAAGGGCTGCGGGCCGGGCTGTTCCGCCCCATCACGCTGTGGCCGTTCCCTTCGAAGGCCCTGGCACAGGCGGCCGGACGGTGCCGCTCGGTCCTGGTGGTGGAGATGAGCACGGGCCAGATGGTGGAGGACGTCAGGCTGGCTCTTGAGGGCCGGGTTCCGGTGGATCTGTACGGCCGGGTCGGAGGCAACGTGCCGCAGATCGAGGAGATCCTGGATCGGCTGGCGGCGGGCGTCGCGGCGCCGGTCCGCTGAGGATCGCGCCCGCGGAGGGGTCATCGTGTCGGACTACGAGGTCATCCAGTCGAAATCGCCGGTCTTCTACGATCGCTACGAACGCAAGGCGGACCTCCGGCACCAGACGCACTACTGCCCCGGCTGCGGCCACGGTGTGGCCCACAAGCTGGTGGCGGAGGCCATCGCCGAGATGGGGCTTCAGGACTCAACGATCTTCGTCAGCCCCGTGGGCTGCTCGGTATTCGCCTACTACTACTTCGACGTGGGCAACGTGCAGGCCGCCCACGGCCGCGCGCCCGCGGTGGCGACGGGGCTGAGGCGGGCGCTGCCGGGCAGCATCATCATCGCGTACCAGGGGGACGGCGATCTGGCCGCCATCGGGACTGCGGAGATCCTGCACGCCGCCAACCGCGGCGAGAACATCACCGTCTTCTTCGTCAACAACGCCATCTACGGCATGACCGGCGGGCAGATGGCTCCCACCACGCTCATCGGGCAGATCAGCACGACGAGCCCCTGGGGCCGCCGGGCGAGCAACGAAGGATACCCGTTGCGCGTGGCGGAGCTGCTGGCGTCGTTGCAGGCTCCGGTCTACATCGAGCGGGTGGCGCTGAGCGACGGCAAGAACATCATGAAGGCGCGCAAGGCCGTCCACAAAGCCATCGATCTCCAGCGCCAGGGAGCGGGTTTCTCCTTCGTCGAGATCCTCTCCCCGTGCCCGACCATCTGGAAGATGGACCCGGTCGAGGCCCGCAAGTGGGTGGCGGAGAAGATGCTGCCGGCCTTCCCCCTGGGCGTGTTCCGCGACCGCAAGGCCGCCATCCCCGGCGACGGCGCGCCTCCCGTGCGCCCCGTGGCCGAGGTCCTGGGCCTCCGCGATGCGGCGCCGGCCCCTGGCGCCGGAGCACGGGCGCGCGCGGCGGGCCGGGGGAGTCTGAACGTCAAGGTGGCAGGGTTCGGGGGCCAGGGGATCCTGCTGCTCGGGCAGATCCTGGCCGAGATCGGGATGCGGGAGGGCATGGAGGTGAGCTGGCTGCCTTCCTACGGGCCCGAGATGCGCAGCGGCAGCGCCCACTGCCACGTGTGCCTCTCCCGCGGCAGGATAGGATCCCCTCTCATCTCCCGGCCCGACGTCCTGATCGCCATGAACGAGCCGTCGCTGCGGAAGTTCGGCCCCGAGGTCGCGCCGGGCGGGACCATCCTCTACAACCGGGACGCCCTGCCGGGGGATTTCGACGCGGCGCGGGCCCGCGTGATCTGCTTGCCCGCATCCGACATCGCCGACCGGCTCGGCTCGGCGAAGGCGGCGAACGTGGTGATGCTGGGAGCGCTGCTGGATCAGGTGGAATTGCTCGGGCCGGAGACGGCCAGCGCGGTGCTGGAGTCCACGATCCGCAACGCCGAGATGCTGGAGGTGGACCGGCGCGCCCTGGAGGCCGGAAGGACCTTCGCCGCGGGATCCGCGTCCGCGGCCGTCGGATAGAGCGGCGCTCCGGCGGGACCGGGAGAAGGAGGGACCCATGCCCATCCGCAAACAGGACGTGCTCGATTACCACGCGGGCGCGCGCCCGGGCAAGATCGAGGGCTCGCCCACGAAGCCCTGCCGGACGCAGCGCGATCTGAGCCTCGCCTACACGCCGGGTGTGGCCGAACCCTGCCTGGAGATCCAGAAGAACCCCCACGATGCTTTCAAGTACACCGCCCGGGGCAACCTGGTGGCGGTGGTGAGCAACGGCACCGCCGTCCTGGGATTGGGTCACATCGGGGCTCTCGCCGGCAAGCCCGTCATGGAGGGGAAGGCGGTCCTCTTCAAGCGGTTCGCCGACATCGACGTCTTCGACCTGGAGGTGGATTCGACCGATCCCGAGGAAGTCATCCTCGTCTGCCGGCTGCTGGAACCCACGTTCGGCGGCATCAACCTGGAGGACATCCGGGCCCCGGAGTGCTTCCTCATCGAGGAGACGCTCCGGAAGACGATGAAGATCCCCGTCTTCCACGACGATCAGCACGGCACGGCCATCATCTCCGGCGCGGCCCTGATCAACGCGCTGGTTGTGGCGGGCAAGGAGGTCGGAGCCGTGCGGGTGGTGTTCAACGGAGCCGGCGCCGCGGGCATCGCCTGCGCGGAGCATTACGTGCGTCTCGGCGTCAAGCGCGAGAACATCGTCCTGTGCGACACCAAGGGGGTCATCTTCAAGGGCCGTGAAGAAGGGATGAACCCGTACAAGGCGCGCTTCGCCCAGGACACCAGCGCCAGGACGCTGGCGGACGCCCTGCGCGGCGCCGACGTGTTCGTGGGCCTGTCGACGGCCGGCGTCGTGACCCGCGACATGCTGGGCGCCATGGCGGCGCGGCCCATCGTGTTCGCCATGGCCAACCCCGACCCGGAGATCTCCTACGATGAGGCCCGCGACGCGCGGAACGACGTCATCATGGCGACGGGGCGGTCGGACTACCCGAACCAGGTGAACAACGTCCTGGGCTTCCCCTTCATCTTCCGGGGGGCGCTCGACGTGCGCGCCACGGCCATCAACGAGGAGATGAAGCTCGCCGCAACGCGCGCGCTCGCGGCGCTGGCCCGGGAGGACGTTCCCGACGCCGTGTGCCGGGCCTACGGCGTCGAGAGGCTGCAGTTCGGCAGGGACTACATTATCCCTAAGCCGTTCGACCGCCGGGTCCTGGTGTGGGAGGCCGCGGCCGTGGCCCGGGCGGCGATGGAGACGGGGGTGGCGCAGGAACCCGTGGACCTCGAGGAGTACCGCGAGCAACTCGAGCGGCGGCTGGGCCGGGCCCACGAGGTGATGCGGATGATGATCCACAAGGCCCGGGCGAAGCCGAAGCGGGTTGTCTTCCCGGAGGGCGAGCACGAGAAGATCCTCCGCGCCTGCCACATCCTCGTGGAGGAGAAGATCGCCAGGCCGGTACTGCTGGGCGACGCGTACGCGATCCACACGAAGGCATCCCATCTCGGCGTGCCGTTGAGCGGGATGGAGATCGTGGATCCGGCCGAGTGGCCCCACCGGGAGGCGTACATCGAGGAGCTGTACCGGATGCGGCAGCGCCGCGGGATGACCGCCTCCGAGGCGCGCGAGGTGATCGCGAGCCGCAACGTCTTCGGCTCGATGATGGTGCACATGGGGCACGCCGACGCGCTCGTTTCGGGCGTGACGCAGCATTACCCGGACACGATCCGCCCGGCGCTCCAGGTGATCAAGGTCCGGGAGGACGTGCACAAGGTGTCGGGCCTCTTCATGCTGGTGACGCAGCGCGGCGACATCTACTTTCTGGCCGACACCACCGTGAACGTCGATCCGACCGCCGAGGACCTGGCGGAGATCGCCCTGTGCGCGGCCCGCGCCGCCCGGCGGTTCGACGTCACGCCGCGCGTGGCCCTCCTGTCGTTCTCCAACTTCGGGAGCGCGAAGCATCCCCTCACCGCGAAGGTCCGCCGGGCCGTGGCGCTGGTGAGGAAGGCCGATCCGGATCTCATGGTGGACGGCGAGATGCAGGCCGACACGGCCGTGGTGCCCGAGATCGTGGAGACGACGTACCCGTTCTCCGCGCTGCGAGGGGGCGCCAACGTGCTGATCTTCCCCGATCTGCATTCCGGCAACATCGCCTACAAGCTGCTCATGCGCCTGGGCGGCGCGGAGGCCATCGGACCGATCCTGATGGGCCTGAGCAAGCCGGTGCACGTCCTCCAGCTGGGAGCGGAGGTCGAGGACATCGTGAACGTCGCCGCCATCGCCGTCGTGGACGCGCAGGAGGCGGCGGAGCGCGTCGCGGCCTCCGAGCCGGTGAGTTCCTCATCGAGGACCGTGGAGAATGTCAGCGGCGTCTCCTGCGTCGCAACCGATTGATCCTTCGGCACCTCCACCCCCACCGCCTCGAACCGTCCCACCCGCCGTTGAGGTTCTCATCGCGGGGCGTTGAACCCCTCCGCCGCCTCCTCAAATGAGGGAACCCCGCACAATGCATCTCTATGACTATGCTCGAATTGCGAACGCCTCCGTAAAATAGCACACTCCCCCTTCAGCGGCACGGCGGTTGCCTTACGTCAGGGTGGAGCGCGGGTCTCCGGAAGGGCGCCGCAAGAGCGCGGACCGCCCGCCGGACGCGCGGGCGACGCGGGCCGCCGGGGATGTCCCGCGAGGAGGTGTCCCATGACAGTCCTGCTGGTCCTCGCGACCTTCATCGTGTTGCTCACCATCGACTTCGTCCTTAGCCGGAAGAACATGGTGCGGAGCGCCGGGGAGGCTGCCCGGGCCGCCGCGGTCCTCCGGCCGGGCCGGCCTCTGGTGGGCGGGTTCGCCGTGCCGGAGGGTCTCCGCTACCACCCGGGCCACACCTGGGCGTTGAGCGAGAGCCCCACTCTCGTGCGCGTCGGGCTGGACGACTTCGCGGCCCGTCTGATCGGGAAACTGGAGAAGGTCACGCTGCCGCGGCGCGGGCAGTGGATCCGTCAGGGGCAGAAGCTCTGGACGGTTCAGCGCGACGGCCGGCAGGTGGAGATGCTGTCGCCGAT
The DNA here is from genome assembly GCA_964400605.1 of uncultured Acidobacteriota bacterium. Lineage (GTDB taxonomy): Bacteria > Acidobacteriota > Polarisedimenticolia > JACPZX01 > JACPZX01 > CAYNUH01. The sequence continues at coordinate 77,935 of CAYNUH010000002.1, forward strand.
CGAGGGGACGGTCGCGAGCGTCAACGAGGCGCTCGAGCGGGATCCCGACCTGGCGCGCCGCGATCCGTACGGCGAGGGGTGGCTGGTGACCGTGGAGGCTCCCGACCTCCGGACGAACCTGAAGAATCTGCTGGTCGGCTCGCTGGCGCGATCCTGGATGGAGGATGCCGCGGCGCGGCTGCGGGGGCGGCTGCCGGCGCCGGCGGGGCCCGTGGCCCAGGACGGCGGCGTGGGCGTCGAGGATCTGGGATCGCAGATCCCCGAGGAGGCGTGGAGCGACCTGGCCCGTGAGTTCTTCCTCGCCTGACGGAGATCACAGGCTGCGAGGCGGTGGGGGGCGGCGCGTGAGCGTCCGCGGCGGCGCCGCTCCCTCGCGGGATCGTGAAGTCCCGCAACAGTCCGGGAGTGGACCCAGCGCGTGCGTCCATTTCCTCAACGATCCGTCCCTTTCCCTCTCCAGACCGCTCCTCCCTTCCCGGCCCGGAAGCTAAGCCGTTGCCGCTGAGGCGCTTGTGAACCGGGGCACAAACCAGGCTCGACGCCGCCGCTGGCAGGGGAATTGCCCTTCAGACGATCGATAGCCCGCGCGGAGGGATCCATGGGCAAGGCCATCCTCTACGACGCGACCCTCTGCATCGGCTGCAAGGCCTGCGAGCAGGCGTGCGCCGAACGCAACAACCTTCCGTACGACGCCGCCGTGGCCGCCGAGGCCCGTCAGTCGGACCACAAGCTGACGGTGGTGCTCACCGGCTCCGGCGATCGTTTCATGCGCCGGTTGTGCATGCACTGCGAAGATCCCACGTGTGCCTCCGTGTGCCCGGTGGGGGCGTTCCGCAAGACCGCGGAGGGCCCCGTGGTGTACGACGAGAGCCGGTGCATGGGCTGCCGCTACTGCATGGTGGCCTGTCCCTTCGGCGTCCCGCGGTACGAGTGGAGCCAGGTGCTGCCGCGGGTGCGCAAGTGCGATCTCTGCGCCGACAGACTGGCGTCGGGCGGGCAGACGGCGTGCGCGGAGATCTGCCCCACCGGAGCCACCAAGGTCGGGGAGCGCGACGCTCTCGTCGCCGAGGCGCGCGAGAGGATCCGCAGCGACCCCGGCCGTTACGTGGACCACATCTACGGGCTGACCGAGGTCGGCGGGACCAGCGTGCTCCTGCTCTCCGGTGTGCCGTTCGAGTCATTCGGCTACCGCGCGGACCTCATCCAGCAGCCGCTCCCGCTTCTGACCTACCGGGTGCTTTCGCGCATCCCCGACCTGGTCGTCTTGGGCGGCGTGATGCTGGGTGGGATCTGGTGGATCACGAGCCGCCGCGAGGAGGTCGCCGCCGCCGAAGGGGACGCGAAGGTTCCCGCGTCAGGCGGGGGGAGGTGACATCGCCATGACCGTTCCTGTGCCGAGGTGGACCTTCTGGAAGGGGGCCTTTGTTCTCATCATGCTGGCGGGCCTCTACGCGGCCATCCTGAGGTTTACGAAGGGGCTCGGGGCGTCCACGAACCTGAGCGACGCCTTTCCGTGGGGGCTCTGGGTCGGGTTCGACGTCCTGTGCGGCGTGATGCTGGCGGCCGGCGGATTCACCCTCACCGCGGCCGTCCACATCTTCAACATCGAGCGACTCAAGCCCATCATCCGCCCCACCGTGCTGACGGCGTTCCTCGGCTACCTCCTGGTGGTCGTGGCGCTCCTGTTCGACCTCGGCCGCTCCTACCGCATCTGGCACCCGCTGATCATGTGGAACCCGCGCTCGGTGATGTTCGAGGTGGGCTGGTGCGTGATGCTCTACAGCACGGTCCTGGCCCTCGAGTTCGCGCCGGTGGTGTTCGAACGGCTCCGGCTGGAGCGCGCATCGCGCATTCTGAGAATGATCTCCATCCCGCTCGTGATCGCGGGGGTGATCCTCTCGACGCTGCATCAGTCCTCGCTGGGAAGCCTCTATCTCATCGTCCCGCACAAGCTCCATCCGTACTGGTACACGCCGCTGCTGCCGGTGTTCTTCTTTCTCTCGGCCATCGGGATCGGGCTGGCCATGACGATCTTCGAGTCGTGCATGAGTAGCAGGTACTTCGGCAAGAGGCTCGAGCTGCCGCTGCTGCGGGAGCTGGGCCGCATCCTCGTGGTCGTGCTGATGGTCTACGGCGTGCTCCGGGTGCAGGACCTCCACCACCGGGGGGCGCTGGGGCTGGTGCTCCAGGACGGCTACGAGACCCGGCTCTTCATTCTGGAGGTGGTCCTGGGTCTGATGCTCCCCATCGCGCTCCTGCTCAATCCGCGCCTGCGCGAGAGCCCCGCCGGGCTCTACATCGCCTCGGTGTTGACCGTACTGGGCTTCATCGCCAACCGGCTGAACGTGAGCATCACGGGGATGGAGGCCTCGGCCGGCGTGCGGTACATCCCCAAGTGGACGGAGATGGCCGTGACCGCGAGCATCATCGCGACCGGGTTCGCCGTCTTCGGCATGGCCGTCAAATACCTCCCCATCTTCGTGGCCGAGGGGTGGCGTCCCGCGCCTGCGGCGCCGCTCCCCGCCGGTGCGCGCCATGCCGCCCCTTGACGCGGGAGGGAAGGCGCGCGGCCGCGCCTCGGGAATGGGCCGGATGAGCCGCAGCCTGAGCGTGCGGCTGACGGCGTTGCTGGTGGCCGCCACCGCGGCGATCTTCGCCCTGCTGGGGTACTTCAACATCCATCTGCACCGCCGGCACCTGGAGGCGGCCACGCTGCTCAGCGCCGAGCGGGTCAGCGACGTCATCAAGCGCAGCACCTCCTATTACATGCTGCGCAACGACCGCGAGGGGCTCTACCACATCATCGACACCGTGGCCGACGAGCCGGGCATGGCGCGCATCCGCATCTTCAACCAGGAAGGGCGCATCAGCTTCTCCACCGACCCGGGGGAGGTGGACACCTACGTGGACAAGCGGGGGGAGGCCTGCTACGCCTGCCACGCGCGGGCGCAGCCTCTGGCCCACCTGGACCGTCCCGACCGCTTCCGCATCTACCGCCTGCCGGGCGGGGAGAGGGCGCTCGGCATCATCAACCCCATCGAGAACCTGCCCTCGTGTTCCTCCGCCGCGTGCCACGCCCACCCGGCCTCCCAGAAGATCCTGGGCGTGCTGGATACCAACCTCTCCCTTTCCGTGGCCGAGGCCAGCCTCGCCGAGAGCAGCCGCCAGATGCTCGCCCACACCCTCCTCGCCATCGCCGCCATCTCGCTCCTGTCGGGCCTGCTGGTCTGGAGACTGGTGCACGGCCCCGTGAAGGCGCTCAAGGTGGGCACGGAGCGGCTGACCCGCGGCGATCTGGGCCATCAGATCGAGGTGGGTTCGAGAAGCGACGAGATCGGAGAGCTGGCTTCCTCCTTCAACACCATGAGCCGGCAGCTCGGCGAGGCGCGGGAGGAATCGACGGCGTGGGCCCGCACCCTGGAGGAACGCGTCGCGCAGAAGACGAAGGAGCTGAAGCGCGCCCACGAGCACATGGTGCAGGTGGAGAAGATGGCCTCCATCGGCCGCCTGGCTGCCACCGTCGCCCACGAGATCAACAACCCGCTCTCCGGGATCCTCACGTACGCCCGCCTGCTGAGGAAGTGGGCCGAGAGCGCACAGTGGGGGGACGGCCGCCGCGAGGAGGCGCTCAGCTCGCTGCGGCTCATCGAGAGCGAGAGCCGCCGGTGCGGGGAGATCGTCCGGAATCTGCTGATGTTCGCGCGGGCGGCCCCTCTCAATCTGGAGTCCGTCCCGATCGGGGCGGTCGTGGATCGCTGCGTGAGGCTGGTACGGCACCGGCTGGATCTGGCAGGCATCCAGCTCCATCTCGACATGGCCGGGGAGCTCCCTCCCGTGCGCTGCGATCCCTCGCAGCTGGAACAGGTGCTGCTGGCGCTGGTCATGAACGCGATCGAGGCGATGCCGCGGGGTGGGAACCTTTCCATCCGCTGCCGGCCCGTCGAGGAGATGGGAGAGGCGCGGATTGAGGTGCAGGACGACGGTGAGGGGATCCCGCCTGACGTCCTCCCGCAGCTCTTCGAGCCGTTCTTCACGACGAAGGAGAAGGGGCATGGCGTCGGGCTCGGATTGGCCATCAGCCGCGGCATCGTGGAGCGTCACGGCGGCCGCGTCGAGGTCCGTTCGGACCTCCAGAAGGGCACGACGGTGACGGTGACCATGCCCGTGGAAGGGGATGCGGCGGCCGCGCCGGACGCGGGCGCCGCCGCGTAGCGAGGGCGAAGGACCGTGAGCGACAAGGGAAGGATTCTGGTGGTGGACGACGAGCCCATCGTGAGGGACTCGCTCGCGAAGTGGTTTGCCGAGGAAGGGTACGAGACGGGCGCGGCGGAGAGCGCCCGCGAAGCCCTCAACCGGCTGGCGGAAGGACGCTGGGACCTGGCCCTCGTGGACATCAAAATGCCCGGAACGGACGGCATCGAGCTGCAGCGCCGGCTGAAGGAGATCGACCCGGATCTCGTCGTGATCATCATGACCGGCTACGCCTCGGTGGAGACGGCCGTGCAGGCGCTCAAGAACGGGGCCTACGACTACGTCACGAAGCCCTTCGATCCCGACGACATCTCCCACGCGATCCGCAACGCTCTCTCGCACCGGCGGGCCCGCGCGGAGAATGTGCGGCTGCGGGAGGTCCTGGCGGAGACGGCGGGAGCGCCGGAGCTCATCGGCCGGAGCGCCGCCTTCCAGCGCGTCGCGGGCGCCATCGAGACCGTCGGCCCCACGGACGCCACCGTTCTCATCACGGGCGAGAGCGGGACGGGCAAGGAGCTGGTGGCCCGCGCCGTCCACGCCGCGAGCGCGCGCCGCTACAACCCCCTGGTGGTCATCCACTGCGGCGCTCTCACGGAGACACTCCTCGAGAGCGAGCTGTTCGGCCACGAGAAAGGCGCCTTCACCGGGGCCCAGTACCGCAAGAAGGGGAAGTTCGAGGTGGCCGAGGGGGGCACGGTGTTCCTGGACGAGATCGGCGACATCAGCCTGAAGACCCAGACGGACCTGCTGCGCGTCCTCCAGGAGAAGGAGATCACGCGCGTGGGGAGCAACCGGCCCATGCGCGTGGACTTCCGCTGCGTGGCCGCGACCCACAGGAACCTGGAGGCGCTCATCGAGGAGGGCAGGTTCCGGCCGGATCTCTTCTACAGGCTGAACGTCTTCCGGATGGAGATCCCCCCGTTGCGGGAACGGCGGGACGACATCCCTCTCCTGGCCGATGCCTTCGTCCGTCGCTTCTCCCTCGCCATGGGAAAGCACATCGCGAGGGTGACGCCGGCGGCCATGAACCTCCTGGTGCAGCATAACTGGCCGGGCAACGTCCGCGAGCTGGAGAACGCCGTGGAACGAGCGATGGTGGTGGCCTCGGAACCCGAGCTGCGCGAGGGGGACTTCACGCTGACGCTCCGCCCGGCGGAGCCCGCCGGCCGCACGCTCGAGGAGGTCGAGCGGGTGCACATCCTCAGAGTGCTGGAGGAGTGCGGGGGGAACAAGACGCGGGCCGCGGCGGCGCTGGACATCGATCGGGTCACGCTCCACAACAAGCTGAAGAAGTACGGCTGGGTGAAGAAGGCCGTCGCGAGCTGACCGAAGTGATCCACCTCATGGCCATCGGTGGCGTGCCCGGCCGCGCGCTCGAGGACCTCCGCCCGGCCCTCGGATCCGTGTTCGGCCGCCCTTGCGAGATCCTGTCCGTCGGACTGGACCCGGCGTTCGCATTCCACCCGGAGCGGCAGCAGTACCACGCCACCGAGATCCTGGCCCGGCTCAGCTCGGCCCGGCCGCCCCGGCAGGGACGGCTCCTGGGCGTCGCGCACGTGGACTTGTTCATCCCCATCCTGACCTTCGTCTTCGGGGAGGCGCAGCTTGGAGGAGAGTGCGCCGTGATCTCGACGCACCGCCTGCGCCAGGAGTTCTACGGGCTGCCCGCGGACCAGGACCTGCTCGCGGAGCGCACGTTGAAGGAGGCCGTGCACGAGCTGGGGCACTGCCTGGGACTGGTGCACTGCGAGGACCATCGCTGCGCGATGGCCGCGTCGCACGCCGTGGAGTCGATCGACTTGAAGGAGACCGCGCTGTGCGCCGTGTGCCTGGGCCGCTCCGGCGTTGGTGAGGCGGTCAACCGGCCCGGCCGTGAGCGATCACTTCGGCGATCACGGTCGGCGGGTGGGTGAGCGAGTTCTTGAGCGTGCACAAGTCCACCGACCGCTGCAACGGCGTCATGTGGCGATCCTCGATGGCGTGCGGGAGCACCACGCGGATGCGGATGTCCGCTAGCCTCCGGGGATCCTCCGCGTGGTCGGCGTCCCCGGTCACCAGCAGCCCGGCGTAGTCGAGCTGCCGCGTCCTCAGGTAGTTGACCGCGAAGACGCCCGCGCACGCCGCGAGGCTCCCGATGAACAGGATCGGCGGCGCCGGCAAAGGGCCGGGCCCGGGCGCCACGGCCTGGCCGCCGTACGTGATCCGGTAGCGTCCTTCTCCGTCGAACGTCACCTCAACGCGCATGGTCCCTCCCGTCACTCCCCGGGGATCTTCTCCAGGGCCTCCAGCGCCTCGCGCCGCACGATGTAGGCGCGGTCCCAGTCGGACTCCTCGCCCCGGGTCACCAACCGATCGAGGAGGTTCCGGAGGTGCCGCCGGTTGTCGTCGTCCAGATATCCGTGCGCGGCCAGCTTCCCGAGGCTCCGCACGGACTTCGCACGCACGGCCGGCTGCGGATCGCCGGTGGCCCGGCACAATGCGTCGTAGATCTCCCGCCGCCGGCGCTCGGTCAGGGTGGAGGCGGGCACCACCTCGACGATCTTGCCGAGCGTCCGCGCGGCGCTGTCGCGCACCTCCTTGTCCGGGTGCATGAGGGATCCCACGACCTCGGGCAGGGACTCGTGCGCGGTCGGCGACTTGATCTTGCCGATGGCGAACAGCGCGAAGGAGCGGCTGTAGGAGTCCTGTGCGGTGGCCAGGAGCGTTCTCAAATGGGGAAGGGAAGCGACGCCGATCCGGCCGAGCGCGCTCGCGAGGTGGAGGTGGCTCTTGATGTCGGAGCCCTCCATCAGGCGGATCAGGATGGGGATGACGCCCTCCCCGGCGCGGACCAGGGTCTCCTCGGCCGCCTCGAGCGCCGGCTCGAGGTCGGGACGGTCGGACAGATCGATGTAGAAGAGGGCGCACAGGGCCTCGACCGCCCGTCTCAGATCCGCGCCCGCGAGCGTAGGGAGGATCTCCCGCACCTGCATCACGCTGCGGATGATCTCGACGGACTCCGAGGCTTGGAGCCCCGAAAGGATTGGGTCGAGCCGGCTCTCGTTCATCGAATGCCTCCCCGCGCCTCCCTCGGCGCCCTCACGCCGCGAACTGCTGCAGCTCGGTCTCGAGGAGAGCCACGTGCTCCTCCTCTTCCGCCGCGAGCTCGCGGCAGATCTCGCGCTCGATGCCCGGCGGCAGCTCGCGGGCGCGCCGCGCGAAGTGGTCGCGCGTGCGCCGCTCCATCATGAGCGCGCGCTCGTAGAGCGACTGGATCTGATCGACGCCCGGCTCGGGGTCGATTCCCTTGAACATGCGGAGGGCCAGGAGCCGCTCGGCGTCGGGCGGCATCGCCAGTACTTCCGGATCGAGATGGACGTGGTACTTCTTCTCGATCTCCAGGAGGTGGTCCTGCTCCTTGAAGTAGAGCTGCTCGAGGACGGCCCGGGCTGTGGGGTCGACGGTTTGCCGGCGGGCCAGGCGGTAGAACTGGTACATGTCCACCTCGAGCTGGACGGCCTCCTCGATCACGCGGGCGCTTCGCGCCTGGGCCGCGGTGTAGGGCTCCACGACCTCGTTCTGGCCGCCGCACAGGAAGCACCGGCCGTACGGGACGACGAAGCCCGTGGAACGCTTGCCGCACTCGCGGCACCTCCAGGTGTGTCGCAGCTCCGCGCAGCAGATGATGTCCTCGTCGACTTCCTGGTGGCACTTCGGGCAGGTCGAGGCCATGCCGCCTCCCTCCTCTCTTAGATCCTTCCGCCCACTCCCGGCGCCTCGACGGCGGGCGCCGGGGCCACGCCTCCGATCTCCTCCGGACGGCCGCGACCGTCCGGCCGGCGCACGCCGAGGTGCTCCATGATGCCGCGGGCCGCGCGGCGGCCCGCCCCCATGGCAAGAATCACGGTGGCCGAGCCGGTGACGATGTCGCCGCCGGCGTACACGCCGGGGACATTGGTCTCACCGGTCGCTTCGTCCACCACGATGTAGCCCCATCGATTGGTCTCCAGACCCGGCGTGGTCTGCGAGACGATTGGATTCGCCCGCGTCCCGAGGGCGCAGATGACCGTGTCCACGTCTATGTCGAACTCCGATCCCGGAACCGGCACGGGCCGCCGGCGCCCCGACTCGTCGGGGTCGCCCAGCTCCATCCTCACGCAAGTCATCCCGCGCGCCCAGCCGTTCTCGGTGCCCAGGATCCGGACCGGATTTGTGAGCCACTGGAAGACGATCCCCTCCTCGATGGCATGATGCAGCTCCTCCGCCCGGGCGGGGCACTCGGTGCGGCTGCGCCGGTACACCACGCTCACCGATTCGGCGCCCATGCGCAGCGAGACACGGGCCGCGTCCATGGCCGTGTTGCCCGCGCCCACGACGGCGACCCGCCGGCCCATGCCCACGGGGGTGTCGTAGAGAGGCTGGCGGAACCCCTGCATGAGGTTCACGCGCGTGAGGAATTCGTTGGCCGAAAAGACGCCATTGAGGGATTCGCCCGGGATGTTCATGAAGCGCGGCGATCCGGCGCCCGTGGCGATGAAGACCGCGCTGAAGTCCATCGCACCCAGCAGGTGTGGGATCGTGAAGATCTTCCCGACGACCCTATCCAGCTCGATCGTCACCCCGAGGCGGACGAGGTTCTCCAACTCGATGTCGATGGTGTCGTTGGGAAGGCGGAACTCGGGGATGCCGTACTTGAGGACCCCGCCGGCCACGTGGAGCGCTTCGTAGATCGTGACCTGCACGCCGGCCTTGGCGAGGTCGCCGGCGCAGGCGAGCCCCGCCGGGCCCGATCCGATGATGGCGACCTTCTTTGCCGCGGGCGAGGGCGAAGGCGCGACGTCCCAGCCGCGCCCGACGGCGACGTCCGCCACGAACCTCTCGAGCCGGCCGATGGCCACCGGCTCCAGCTTGGCCCCCACGATGCAGTTCGCCTCGCACTGCGTTTCCTGCGGGCAGACGCGGCCGCAGACGGCGGGCAGGGTGTTCGCGTCCTTGAGGATCCGGTAGGAGCCCTCGAGATCCCGGCGCGACAGCGCGGCGATGAAGCCGGGGATGTCGATCTCGACGGGGCACCCCGGGACGCACTTCGGCTTCCTGCACTGGAGACAGCGGTCCGCCTCGGCGACGGCCTGCTCGAGGGTGTATCCCAGGGCCACCTCTTCGAAGTTGTGCGCCCTCGAGAGCGCCGGCTGCTCGGGCATGGGGGTCTTCTTCGGTGCCACCGTGCGCAGCGTCTTGACCGGCGCGCGAGCGCCCGCCGTGGGAGGGGGCTCCGGCTCCGGGAGCGGAGGAAGCGAAGAGGGCAGCACCCGGCAGCGCGAGGGGGCCTGGGCGGGGTTCGACCCGCCGGGACCGAGCGAGGCGAGGCGGGACGCTTCGCGCTCGTAGCGTTCCATCGCCTCCCGCTCCTCCCGCTCGAAGCGCTTCTGCCGGAGCATGAGCTCGTCGAAGTCCACGCCGTGGCCGTCGAAGTCGGGCCCGTCCACGCACGCGAACTTCATGCCGCCTCCGATGGTGACACGGCAGGACCCGCACATCCCCGTCCCGTCCACCATGATGGAGTTGAGCGAAACCAGAGTGCGAATGCCGCGGGGGCGCGTCAGGTGCGCGCAGGCCTTCATCATGACGAGGGGGCCGATGGCCACCACGAGCCCAACGTCGGGATGCCGATCCAGAACCACGCGCAGGGCGTCGGTGACGAGTCCCTTCATGCCGAAGGATCCGTCGTCGGTGGTCACCAGGAATTCGTCGCTGAAGGCCTCGAACCGATCCTGCCAGAACATGAGATCGCGGGTGCGGAAGCCGATGATGGAGAGGGTGGTGTTGCCCGCCTCGCGGAACGCGCGAAGCTGCGGGAAGACGGGCGCCACGCCGAGGCCGCCTCCCACCAGCACGACCTTGCCACCCTTTGAGATCTCGCTGGCCACGCCGAGCGGGCCGATGAAGTCGAGGATCTCGGCTCCCTCGGGAAGCGCCATCATCTGGTGGGTCGTCTTGCCGACCGCCTGGACGACCACGGTGACGGTCCCGCGCTCGCGATCGAAGTCCGCCACCGTGAGTGGTATCCGCTCCCCGGTTTCGTCCACGCGGACCATCAGGAAGTGGCCCGGCTCGGCCACCCGGGCGACATCGGGCGCCTGCACCTCCCAGAGGAACGTCGCGGGGCCGAACTGCTCACGCCTCACGATCCGGTACACGGCATCTCCCGTTTCCGCCGCCGGTGCGTCGTTTGGCGCAGCCGCGGCCGCACCTGCGCCTTCTCTCTCACGAGAGGGCCGCGGAAGTGGCTGCAACCTCGAACCTTCCGCCGCCGACGCACGTGGTTTGGCAAAGGCCGTGCCGCTGGCTTGACCCGAGCGTTCTGGACTAGACTGTCGCCCGCCTGCACACGAGGGTCACCGCCATGGCCATCAGGATCGGTCTGATGGGTTTCGGCAGGATCGGAAGGAACATCTTCCGGATCCTCTACCAGAGGGACGACGTGGAAGTGGCGGCGATCAGCGACATCGCCGACCATCGGGCTCTCGAATACCTGCTCAAGTTCGACACGGTGATGGGCCGCTTCCCGGACGAGGTGACCGTCCGGGACGGTTCCCTGATCGTGGGCGGGCGATCCATCCCTATGCTCTCGGGACGGGAGCCGGGGGACGTGGACTGGAAAGCCCACGGCGTGGACATCGTGGTCGAGGCCACGGCCCGCTACCGCTCGCGCGCGGAGGTGCAGAAGCACCTCGACTCCGGCGCTCGCCGCGTCATCCTCTGCGTCCCTCCGGTGGACGAGCCTGACATCACCGTCGTCATCGGCGTGAACGACCATCTCCTCACAGCGCGCCACCGGATCATCTCCAACGCCTCCTGCACGTCGAACTGCCTGGGTCCCATCGCGAAGGTTCTCCACCGCGCCTTCGGCATCCGGCAGGGGTTCGTGACGACCATCCACGCCTACACGAACGACCAGCGTCTCGCCGACGTGCCCGCGGACGACATGCGCCGCTCCCGGGCGGCGGCCGAGAATATCATCCCTACCGACACCCGGGCCCACGAGCTGGTGATGAAGCTGATGCCGGAGCTGGCGGGAAGGCTCGGGGGCGTGGCGATGAACGTGCCTGTGCCGGACGGATCGGTGGTCGATCTGGTGGTTCAGCTCGAGAAGCACGCCACCGTCGAGGCGGTCAACGAAGCGGTCCGCACGGCGGCCGCCTCCGACCTCGCCGGCATCGTGGAGTACGAGACCGACCCCATCGTCAGCAGCGACGTGGTGGGAAACCCGCACTCCGCGGTCTTCGATTCGCTGGGCACGCAGATGATCGGCGGCGACCTCGTGAAGGTCCTCGCCTGGTTCGACAACGGCTGGGGGTATTCGAGCCGCGTGGTGGATCTCGTCAGGAAGCTCTCGTCGCTGCCGGCGGGGGAGGTAAGGCAATGACCACGCGAGTCGCCATCAACGGGTTCGGCCGGATCGGCCGCAGCGTCTACCGGATCCTGTCGGACCGCCGGGATATGGACGTGGTGGCCGTCAACGACGTCTCGGATCCCGCCACGTTGGCCTACCTCTTGAAGTACGACACCGTGATGGGGACGTTCGAGAAAGACGTCTCCCTGAAGGGCGGGGCCCTGCGCGTCGGGGAGGTGGAGTCTCGCCTGCTCAGCGAAAAGGACCCGGCGCGACTGCCCTGGAAGGACCTCAAGGTGGACGTGGCCGTTGAGTCCACGGGGAGGTTCCGCAAGAGGGCCGAGATCGCCCGGCATCTGGAGGCGGGCGCCCGGAAGGTCGTCCTCACCGTCCCCGCCAAGGACGCCATCGACGCCACGGTGGTGATCGGGGTGAACGACGGCGCCCTCCGCCCCGAGCACCGGATCGTCTCCAACGCCTCCTGCACGACCAACTGCCTGGCGCCGGTGGCCATGGTGCTCGACGACGCCTTCGGGATCGAGCGCGGGCTGATGACCACGGTCCACGCGTACACCAACGACCAGCGGCTCGCGGACGTCCCGCACAAGGACCTGCGCCGCTCGCGCGCCGCGGCGGAAAATATCATCCCGACGACCACCGGGGCGGCCTCTGCGGTGGGGCAGGTCCTTCCGCGCCTGGCCGGACGGCTCGACGGGATGGCCATGAGGGTGCCCGTGCCCGACGGATCCCTCGTGGACCTGGTGGCGCTGCTCCGGCTGCGGGCGGACAGGGGCGCGGTGAACGAGGCCATGAAACGCGCGGCCGAGGGGCCGCTCCGGGGGATCCTGGAGTACAGCACCGTCCCTCTCGTCTCCAGCGACATCATCGGAAACCCCCACTCGTCGGTCTTCGACTCCCTCTCGACACAGACGGTGGGCGAGAACGCCGTCAAGGTGATCTCCTGGTACGACAACGAATGGGGCTACTCGTGCCGGGTGGCCGATCTCATCGGCAAACTCGCCGCGCTGTGACGCCGGCGCCGGGCCGGACGGAGGCGCATGGCTGAGAGACCCGATGACACCCGAAGACGGGTCGTGAACTGGATCCTGGGCGCGGGGACCGGTTCCGTCCTCGCGGCGATGATCTACCCCGTGATCCGGTTCATCAGCCCGCCCGATATCCCGGAGGCCCAGACGACGCGGGTTCTCGCCGGAAAGGTTTCCGAGATCAACGCCTCGGGCTTCAAGATCTTCAAGTTCGGTAACGACCCCGGGATCCTGGTCAAGTCGGGGGAGGGGGAGTACCGGGCCTTCTCCGCCACCTGCACCCACCTGGACTGCACGGTCCAGTACCGCAAGGACCTGCGCCAGATATGGTGCGCCTGCCACAACGGCCTGTACGACCTCAACGGGGCCAACGTGTCGGGCCCCCCACCGAAGCCCCTCACGACCTACACGGTCAACGTGAGCGGCGACGACATCTACGTCTCGAAAGCCTGACGTGAAACGCGAGGCGCTCGTCGCCTGGCTCGAGGATCGGCTCGGCTGGAGCGCCCTCGTCGCGTTCGCACGCCACAAGACAGTCCCCGTGCACCGCCACAGCCTCTGGTACTACCTGGGAGGGATGACCCTCTTCTTCTTCCTGGTCCAGGTGGGGACCGGGATCCTGCTGATGCTCTACTACAGGCCGAGCGCGGACGAGGCGTACGAGTCGGTCCAATTCATCGTGACGCGGGTCTCCTTCGGCTGGCTGATTCGGTCGATCCATTCGTGGAGCGCGAACCTGATGATCGGGGCCGCGTTCATCCATCTCTTCTCGGTCTTCTTCCTGAAGGCCTACAGGCGACCCAGGGAGCTCACGTGGGTGAGCGGCGTCATTGTGCTCTTCCTGGCGATGGGGTTCGGCTTCTCGGGGTACCTGCTTCCGTGGAACACGCTCGCGTACTTCGCGACCAAGGTCGGAACGGACATCGCCGGCTCGGTTCCCCTCGCGGGGGAGTGGGTGCTGCGGTTCCTGCGGGGCGGGGAGAGGGTGACCGGAGGGACGCTGTCGCGGTTCTACGGCTGGCACGTCGCGATCCTGCCCGCCGTGACCACGACGGCGCTGGGGCTGCATCTCCTGCTGGTCCAGAAGCACGGCATGAGCGTGCCGCCCTCCGAGGAGGGGAAAGCCGGATCGCCGCCGATGCCTTTCTTGCCCAACTTCCTCCTCAGGGACCTCTTCGGCTGGGCGGTGGCGCTCGCGATCCTGGCGGCGCTGGCCGCTTACGCGCCGTGGGAGCTGGGGGCGAAGGCCGACCCGTTCGCGCCCGCCCCCGCCGACATCAGGCCCGAGTGGTACTTCCTGTTCATGTTCCAGACGCTGAAGCTCGTGCCCGGAGGCGAGATCGCCGGCGTCGAGTACGAGGCCATCGCCATCCTGGTCTTCAGCCTCGGAGGGGCGCTGCTCCTGCTGGTTCCGTTCCTCGACCGCGGAGAGGCGTCAGGGACGGCGAGCCGCGTCATCACCGCCGCCGGATGGGCCGCCGTGATCTACATCACCGGCATGACGGCTGTCGGCTACGAGTCGCCGTGGCCCGTCGTCGCGCCGGGGGTGGCTCTGGCGCTGGTGTGGTTGATCGCAGCCCGCCGCGCCGCCGCGGACACTCCAACAGGTGGAGGCCCGCGAGCATGATGTTCGCCGGCCGCAGACTCCCGTCCGCCCTTCCGGCGATCCTGAGCGCGTGGGCCGCGGCCGTGGCGGCCCCGGCGGGCGCGGGCGGCCAAGGCGCAGCCCGGGAGGAACCCTGCGTCTCGTGCCACCTGGAGCTGGCGGAGATATCCGGGGTTCTCGCCGCCCCCGCGCAGAAGTGGGCCGACGATGTCCACCGCTCGAAGGGCCTCACCTGCGTCTCCTGTCACGGAGGAGACCCTTCTCCCGGCGCCGCGCGGGACGCCGATGCGGCCATGGACCCGACGAAGGGGTTCGTGGCGCGGCCGCCCCGCGCGCGTCTGGCCGAGTTCTGCGGCCGCTGCCATTCCGACGCGAAGTACATGAAGACGTTCAACCCCGCCGCGCGGGTGGACCAGGTGACCGAGTACCGCACGAGCGTGCACGGCGTCCGCAACGCCGCAGGCGACGAGAAGGTCGCCACCTGCATCAACTGTCACGACGTGCATGGGATCCAGCCCGTGTCGAGCCCGCGATCGCCCGCGTACCCGAAGAACGTGCCCGCCACCTGCGGCAAGTGCCACGCGGACGCCGCGCTGATGGGCTCGTATGGACTCAGGGGAAACCCGCTCGCCGATTGGATGAAAAGCACGCATGCCGAGGCGCTCCTGGAAAGAGAGGACCTTTCCGCCCCTGCCTGCAACGACTGCCACGGCAACCACGGAGCAGCGCCGCCCGGGGTGGCCTCGCTCGCCTTCGTGTGCGGTCAGTGCCATGCCCGAGAGGCGCTGCTCTTCAGAGACTCGTTCAAGAAGAACCTCTTCGACGAGACGGGGGCCTCGGAGTGCGTGACCTGTCACGGCAACCACGAGATCCACCATCCGACCGACAGGCTGATCGGGACGGGCGCCGGGACCGTCTGCTCCCAGTGCCACGCGCCCGGAGACGAGTGCGACAAGCAGAGCGTGCAGATCCGGAAAACCATCGACGGCTATGCGCGCGCGCTCGGGGAGGCCCAGGACGTGCTCGGGCGCGCCGAGCGGGCCGGGATGGAGGTGAGCGGGGCCATCTTCACCCTCAAGAAGGAGGGGATCAGCGGTCTCGTGGAGACCCGGGCGCTCATCCACTCCTTCGACGCTGAGCGCCTGACCCGCAGGGCGGAAGAGGGATTGAAAGTGGCCTCCGACGCGCGCCGCCAGGGGGATGATGCCCTCGCGGAGGTTCAGTACCGGCGCAAGGGGCTGGCCGTGAGCCTCGTATTCATCGGCGTCCTGCTGGCGGGGCTCTTCCTGAAGATCCGGGACGTGGACCGCCGTCGAAGCGCCCCCTAGGGGAGATCCTCCCAGCCGGCCATCTTCCGCCGCCTTTCCTGGGCGCGCCGCGCGGCGTCGGCTTCGAGGCCCTCCCTGACGGATCGCACCGACTCCAGGGCCCGGGTGCAGTGATCGCAGGCTCTGGACGGCGACACGCAGGGGACCCCGTCGGCCTGGGCTTCCGCGCAGACGGGGCAGGCGGCCATCTCGAGGGCGCGATCCAACCGGCGCTTCAGGTCGGGATCGATCTCGATCGGCAGGTGCTCTTGAAGCTCCCTGAGGGAATCGATCTCCGCCCGGAGCATCGTGCGGACGGAACGCGACGTGTGCGAGGCGGATGCGGGTAGAGGCATGATCGACCCTCCCGGGGGTCCTGGAGGGCCCCCTTCACGACAGGATCCTCGCAAGGAAGGTGCCAGACCCTTGAGGCGCTGAAACACGCAGCACCCCGGAGCACCGGACGCTGCTCGAGTCGCGCCGCCACGAAGTATCCCGCATCCCTGCGGCGTCACACGCACCTCGAAATCGTCCGCAGCGCGGCGGGCCGTTCCCTGCCAGGGCCAGGGCATGCGACGCATCTTGCATTCCAGGTCCGGTAGCACAAAGATCAACCGAACGAAAGGACGTCAACCATCCATCCCCGCCGCTCTCGCGGGAGAAAATCAGAGGCGATCCATGGCAGGCCTGAAGGATCACGTCCTGATCGTCGACGACGACCAGGCCCTCGCCACGCTCTACCGGGTGGAGCTGCAAGAAACGGGATACAGAGTCAGCGTTGCCCGCAGCAGCCAGGAAGCCATCGCCCAGGTCCAGAAGGACCGGCCGGACGTCGTCGTGATGGACATCCGGATGCCCGGCATGGACGGGCTCGAGCTCATGGGGAGGATCCTCTCCATCGATCGCCGCATCCGGGTCGTTTTGAACACGGCCTACGCCTCGTACCAGGACTCGTTCTCGTCGTGGGCCGCCGACGCCTACGTCCTCAAGTCCTCGAACCTGCGTCTCCTGCTGGAGACGATCGACCGACTCCTCGCCGAGCCCGAGGGGCGTCCGACGGCGCAGGGGGCCCCCGCGAGGCCGGCATCGAGGTCGCCGCGCCCGCTCGCCAAGGCCGTCTAGGGGCTTCTACCTCGGCGCCGCCGCCCGGGAAACACCGCGGAAGTGCGCCTTCGCAGGCCATCGCGCGGCAGCCGCATCCGTCGTGCGCTTCTCCTCACGGACCCTGTGCGCGGTCGCGACGGCGGATCCGGCGCTCACGAGGAGGATGCCGAGCCAGAGCGCGTTCACCAGCGGCTTGGTGCTCACGTCCAGCGCCAGCGACTCCGGCGTGGCCGCGGCCTTGGGATCGTTCAGGATAACGCGGATCGCCCCGCTCTCCACCTGCATCCCGGCGAGCCTTGCGGTGGGGCCGTCGCTCATGGGGATGGGGATCTGGGCGCTCTCGGCGCCCCCGGGAGACATCCTCAGAAGAAGCGTCATCGCCTCGGTGCGACCGTTCTGCGTCACGTCCACCACGGCGCCCACGCTCAGGCCCCCTCCATCCTCGGAGTGGGACTCGAACCTCCGGAAGGCGAAGGTGGAGGGCCCCCAGGGCTGGGCGATGTTCTTCACGAGCGTCAGGGAGGATTCGGGCCCCGCCGGGGGGTGGTGGCTGACGGGCGCGATGTACAGATCGCCCAGGAGCCCTCGTTCGATATGGGGCCGCGCGATAATCGTATCCCTCCGGGAGTCGCGGAACATGATCGGCGCCGCCACGTAGGGACTTCCACTCGCCGGCACGACGTCGATCTCGAAGTGGGCCTCATCGCCCGGTCCCGGCACGTACCTTCTCAGGGTGAGCTCGCGGTCGAAGACCTTGTGCGCGCGGCCCGCTTGGAGCGTCACCGGCTCGGTGCGGTCGAAGGCGGACGTGGCTACGATGCCGATGAACATCAGCGCGAGGCCGGCGTGGGCGATCCCGGCGCCCGTGGCCAAGGGACTCGATCCGATCTGCCTCGCCACACGGGTCAGACTGGCCACCAGAGCGCCCACGGCTGCGGCCAGCAGGAGCAGCACCGGGAAGCCGCCCCGGGGCGTCACGCCGAGCGCCCACGGCAGGGCGGCGGCCAGGATCCCGGCCGCCAGTCCCGGAGCGATCCTCCGCAGCAGATCCCGCCAGGTGGAGCCCGCCCAGGTCATCAGCGGCGCCGCGACCAGGAGTGCCGCCATGCCGATGCCCACGGGGAGGCTGGTCCGGTTGTAGAAGCCCGGGCCGGGGCTCGCGGGTCTCCCCGAGAGGCCGCTGAGGATCGGCCAGGAGGTGCCCACCACCAGCAGCGCCGTCGCCGCGAGGAGCAGGGCCATCCCCAACGCCAGCGCGGCGGGCAGGGAGATGCGCCACGAGAGATCGGGCGCCTTGAGCCACCGCCAGCGCATCAGCAGCAGCGCCGCCGTGAGGCCCGCGGCGACCGCGATGGCGACCAACAGGGGCGTGTGCAGCCCGCGGTCGGCGAAGGAGTGGACGGAGAAGGAGGCGAGAACGCCGCTGCGCGTCATGAAAGTGGCGTACAGCACGAGGACGTAGGCCATCCCCGCCAGCGCGAAGTTCGTCCGCTTCAGCGCACCGGTGGCCCTCTGGATCAGCAGCCCGTGGACAAGCGCCGCGGCGACCAGCCAGGGGGCCAGAGAGGAGTTCTCCACGGGATCCCACCCCCAGTAGCCGCCCCAGCCCAGGACCTTGTAGGCCCAGAAGCCTCCGATGAAGAGCCCCAGACCCAGGGAAAGGATCGAGAGTGAGACCCACGGGAGGACGCGCGGAATCCACGCGTCGGGCTCCCTGCGGGCCAGGGCCGCGAGCGCGAAGGCGAACGGGATCGCGAAGCCGGCGTAGCCGATGAAGACGATGGGCGGGTGGATGGCCATCCACGGATCGATCAGCAGAGGGTTCAGTCCCGCGCCGTCAGGCGGCGGGGGCGCCGTCTGGAAGGGCTTGAGCGCCAGCAGGGGGACGAGGAGAAGGATCTGGGTGATGAGGAGGAAGGACATGACGGGGGACTCCCAGTCGTCCTTTCGCCTGAGGACCAAAACCCCCGCGGCGGCCTGGAAGAGCGTCCACAGGAGGAGCGTGCCCTCCTGCCCGCCCCAGAAGGCGCTGACCTTGTAGAGCAGCGGCGTGGCGCGGGAGGAGTAGTCCGCAACGTATGGGAAGCTGAAATCGTCGGAGAGGATCGCCGCCATGAGCAGGATCGACGCGGCCGCCAGCGACAGCGTCATGCCGATGTAGAGAGTCCGTGCCAGCCGGCGGGCCCCGCCAGCGCCGGACCAGGCGAGAAGGTACGCGGCGAGGGAGGCCCCTGCCGCTCCGAACGCCGCGAAGAGCAAGGTGGTTCCCGGGTTCATGCGGATCTCAGAGATAGCCGAACTTCTTCATCTTGTAGCGGAGCGCGTCCCTGGAGATGCTCAGCATCTTGGCCGCGTGCGTCTGGTTCCCGTGGGTCTTCTCGAGGGCCTGTCGCACCATCTCGTTTTCCATCTTCTCCAGGGGGAAGCCTCTGTCCGGAAGTCTGAACCCATTGGCGTCCGAGGCCTCCGCGCCGTGGACCGGCTCGCGGATCTCCTTGGGCAGGTCCGTGACGGTGAGATCGGGCTTGTTCTCGAGGATCATCGCCCTCTCGATGACGTTCTTGAGCTCACGGACGTTGCCCGGCCAGGAGTAGGCCATGAGCCGCTGAATCGCCTCCTCGGAGACGCCCTTCGTTGACTTCTTGAACTCCTGGTTGAAGCCGTCGATGAAATGGTTGACGAGAAGGTGGATGTCCGACACGCGCTCCCGCAGCGGCGGAAGGGAGATGGGGATGACCTTGAGCCGGTAGTAGAGGTCCTCGCGGAACGCCCTCTCCTTGACGGCCCTTTCCAGATCTCGGTTCGTGGCGGCGATGATCCGCACGTTCACCGTGATGTCCTTGACGCCGCCCACGCGCTTGAAGGTCTTCTCCTGCAGGAAGCGCAGCACCTTGGCCTGCAGCAGGACGCCCATGTCGCCGATCTCGTCGAGGAAGACCGTGCCCCCGTCCGCCAGCTCGAAGAGCCCCTTCTTGAGAAACCTGGCGTCGGTGAAGGAACCCCGCTCGTGCCCCATCAGCTCGCTCTCGAGCAGCGTCTCGGGCAGCGCCGAGCAGGTGATGTTCATGAACGGCTGGTGGGCCCTCTCCGACGCGTAATGGATCGCCTTGGCCACCAGGTCCTTGCCCGTCCCCGACTCGCCGCTGATGAGCACGGTCGTCGCCTGGCTCTTGGCGATCTTTTCGATCAGCTCGAGCACCTCCAGGATCGCAGGGCTCTGGCCGACGATGTTGGTGAGCCCGTACCGCTTCTCCTGCTCGGAGCGCAGATGCCGTACCTCGCGGCGCAGCCGGCTGGATTCCAGCGCCCGCGCCACCGCGACGGCCATCTCGTCGTGGTTGAACGGCTTGTTGATATAGTCGTAGGCCCCGAGCTTGATGGCCTCCACCGCGGTGTCCACGCTGCTGTAGGCGGTCATGAGGATGACGGGGATCTCGGGGCGCTCGGAGGTGACCCTGCGGAGGATCTCGATCCCGTTGGTGTCCGGGAGGCGGTAGTCCAGGAGGATGAGATCGATCACCTCCCGCGAGAGCATCTCGAATCCGCCGGCCCCGTTCTCCGCCTCGAAGACATCGTAGTGATCCTTCTTGAGCCGTTCCTTGAGGGACCAGCGGACGAGCTTTTCGTCCTCGATGATCAGAATCGCCTCGTTCGCCATCTTGAGCCTTTCCTCCGGAGGCCGGATTCCACGTCCGCCGCGGCCGCTCGGGGGCGATTTAGCGCCACGCCGTTGTGCTGCGGGCAACGCCCTGCCGATGGGCAACGGGCATGCCACACCGGCCGCCGCAGGATGCAGTGCAAGTGCTTGTGAGCAGGCGGGATCGCCGGCCCATCAGGCCACGGCAGGAGGTCCCGCGGGTGCGTATTTTAGCGCACCAGCGGGAAACCTCTCACTTCCAGTGCTTGATTTTCTCTTTGGCGGAGGCGAAGTCGAAGCCCTTGAAGTTCGGGCTCTTGGAGTTGTGGCAGGTGGTGCAGGCTTTCTCGTCCGGGATGATCAGGCCGAGTCCCACCGACTTCGCGTGGGCGGCCGCGCGGTCGGCCTGGTACTTTGCCTTGTTCATGACGTCCACGGCCTTGTAGAGGCTTCCGGGGCCGTGGCAGGACTCGCACTGGACGCCGTTGAGGTCGGCGCCCGCGGCCGCGGGCCTGCCGTACCCGGTGATGTGGCAGCCGGCGCACTCCGCTTTCGTGCGCTCCTCGGGCTTGAGGACCTCGATGGCCTTCGCGTGGGCGGTCGCCATCCAGACCTTGTGCTCGTTCAGGTGGCACGCCTTGCACTTGGCCGCGCCGACGTACTGCGCCTCCGCGGCGGCCGAGAGGCCCGCCGCCGCGGCGATCATCACCACAGCCGCGATCCCGATCAGGAAGCCCTTGCCGCTTCTCTGCATGGAGCCGCCTCCTTGAATGGAACGTCCGCCGTCGCCGGGAAGGTGAGGGTCACCGTGGTCCCGGCTCCGGGGGAAGTCGACAGATGGATCCGTCCGTTGTGGGCCTCCACGATCGTGCGGACGATCGGAAGGCCGAGGCCCGTGCCTCTGGCCTTGGTCGTGAAGAAGGGCTCGAAGGCCCGCGCCTCGGTCGCTCCCGCCATGCCGCAGCCGGTGTCGCTGAACCGGATCCGCACGAAGGCCCCGTTTCGCTCCGTGGTCACCGTCAGTGTACCTCCCGGCGCCATCGCCTGGTAGGCGTTGGTGACCAGGTTCTGGAACGCCTGCTCGGCCCGGGCCGGGTCCACCTCGGCGTGGAGCGGCCCAGGCGCGAACTCGCGGGCGACGCGCTTCCCGGCCGCCTCGTTCGTGGAGGCGGCGGACGCGAGCACCCGGTCCAGGACGCGGTGGATGTCTGTGGGCTGGGGGAGGAGCCGCCCGGGGCGCGCGTAGGCGAGAAGGTCGTTCACGATGTGGGCGATGCGCGCCACCTGAAGCTCCACCTCCTCGCCGACGCCCTCGGGAAGCTCCTTCCAAAGATCACTACCCTTCAGCACCTCGACGGTGCCCGCGATCCCCGCGAGGGCGTTGCGAACCTCATGGGCGATGCTGGCGGCCGTCTCGCCGATGGCGGCAAGCTTCTCGGCCTGGATGAGCCTCGCCTCCATCTCCTTCTCCGCCGTGATGTCGCTGACGATGGCGGAGGAACCGATCATGCTGCCTTCCGCGTCGCGCAGGATCGATCGGGTGATCCGAACGTTGATGGTGGTCCCGTCCTTGCAGACCCGCCTTGTCTCGAAGTTCCGCACGAAGCCGTCCGTCCTAACCGCCTCGAGGATGCGCTCCGGCTCGCCGGCCTCGATGAGGTCGCGCGGGAAGAGGACGCGCACGTTCCGGCCCACGATCTCCGGGGCCGTGTAGCCGTAGATCTCCTCTGCGGAGCGGTTCCACGACCGGATGATGTCGTCGCTGTCGATGCTGACGATCGCCTCGCCGGCGTCCTGCACGATGTTCTCGAAGAAGAGCCGCATCCGGCGGGCCTCGTGCGACTGGCGGCGCAGCTCCTCCTCGTAGCGTCGCCGGTAGCGCATCAGGAGGTAGGCGGTCAGGGCCGACATGATGATCGCTGTCGAGACGCCGCGCGTCAGGTAGAAGAAGGGCATGCTGGCCGGGTCCACGAAGGTGGCGAGATACGCCTCCAGCATCTCCCAGGTGGCGAAGATCACGAGCATCACCCCAGCGAGGATCCCGATCATTCTCCTGATGCTGAGGGCCACGACGCCTCCGTTTCCCGCCGTACTCGGTTCCCGCCAAGTCCGGCGGGATTCCCGTCCACGACGCCGCCAATCATCGCAACCGACATGCCAGCGGATCCGTGGGGCGCTGAACCGTCTAAGACCTTTGGATTCAGGGCGTCGGGCCCGCCGGCCGGCCCCGGCCGGAGGGACATGTGGGTCAGCCGACGCACCGGTGCGCGGGAGGACTGCCGGGCGGCTCGCACAGGGGGCCCCCACTATCCTCCTGCGTCCCCAGCGGCGTCCGCGGCTGCGGGCCGCAGGGAGTCGCCGCTTGGTCGCGTGGGGGCCGCCGCGTCGTGGAGCCCGGGGCTCCGGTTCGGGAGGTGGGCGGCCGGAGTTCCCGGCAGAGCCGGGATGGGTTACCATGGGTCCATGCCATTGTTCGCCGACGCTCTCCGTGTGATCAACGGGATGAAGGGCGACGGCGTCGTTGAAGACTATGCCATCGCCGGGGCGATGGCGCTGGTGTTCTGGACCGAGCCGATCCCGACCTTCGACCTCGACTTTCTCGTGTTCCTGCCCGGTGACGAGGCGACCATCGTCAGCCTCGAACCGATCTACCGCTGGACGGCGGAGCGCGGCTACAGGACGCAGGCCGAGCACGTGATGATCGAGGGAGTGCCGCTGCGGTTCCTGCCGGCCCACAACGCCCTCGCTGATGAGGCGATTGAGCGGGCCGCGACGCTCGAGTACGAGGGAGTGCCCGTACGTGTCGTCAGGCCTGAGTACCTCGCGGCGCTCTATCTGGAGCCAGGCGCACGCACACTGAAGCGGCGGGAGCGGGCCGCCGCGCTCAGGGAATCGCCCACGATCGATCTGGCCGTGCTCGAGGGCCTCCTCAAGCGGTTCGATCTGGAGCCCTGAGACATGGCCGGGGCGCCTCGCCGGAGACCGCGGCCGACCCCGGAGTTGACGGCCGCACTGCGGGCCGGCAAGGCCGAACTCCACCGACAGCGTGCCCACATGCGGCTCCGCGAGAAGGTTCGGATCGTTCTCGAGCTGCAGCGCATCTGCCTGCCGCTCGTCGAGCACCAGCGTCGGCTCGCGCCCTGGGAACGGCCCTGGCCGGTCGTGCCGTAACGATCTCGAGCGACGCGGGTACGCGGCAGCGATAACGATTTCGCGCCTCGCCGCCGCCGTGGAGTCCAGCTTCGAGGGTTCCTCCGCATCGATTCCGGTCCCACCACCGTAAGCCGAAGCGCGAACTGCTCGGTCTTCCTCGTCAGTCGGTGCAGCGAGGCCTTCCGCTGGGGACGTTCTGGTTGAGGCCGACGCCGGAAGCCCCTCCTCTAGGGTGGGCCCTTCGCCGCCGGGAGGCGCACGCGGTCACAGCTTGAAGCTCACGGCCGGCTCGGCAGAGCCATCAGGGACCTTGGCTGTAGCCGGGGATGGCGGCCATCTCGGCGTCGATCTGGGCCAGTTGAGCGAGCGCGGAGGCCCGCGCGTCCCTCTCGTTCAGCGAGAGCGGCCAGGGGAGGCCGGTGAGCTGGGCCTCGATCTCCTCCAGGTCCCTTCTGGCCGTCTCGTACTGATAGCGGGCGGTCTTCGGGTCCTGGGCGGCCGCGCTTCGCGCCAGCGTCCGGTACGTGCGGGCCCTCGTGCGCAGGAGGACGAGTCGGTAGGAGAGAGGCAGGTCGCTCAGGCGATCGCGCGCCGCGTCGAGGAAGTGGATCGCCGCCACGTGATCCGCCTCCCGCCGCACGAGAACGCCCTGATCGCGGTCGAATCGGCGGAACGGGTAGCTGAGGTTCACGCCCAGCGCGAGGTTGGCGTACGGGGCGTACATGCTGCCCGGGTGCTGCCGGGCGATCTCCTCGAGGTTTCTCTTCCCCCGCTCGAGGTGGTCACCCCCCAGGAAGCGCAGAAACCTCCGCGACTCGGGCTCGGTGATGAGGGCGTAGGCGTCGGGGGCGTAAGCGTCGGGGGTGAAAGCGGGCGCGAACGGCATCGGGGCGATCGAAACCTCGACCGGGGCGGATCTCGCCGCCACGGAGTAGGGTGCCGGCGGGACAGCCGCCAGGCCAGGGGGCGCGCTCCGCGCCGTCATGCCGGTCAGGCTCGCCATCACGTGGATGCCGGGGGCGGCGGCTGCACCTCCGTCGTGCAAGGCCACGCCCTGGGGAGCGGCGGGTACGTCGAGATCGATGCCGGTGACGCTCACGCTTGCCGTGAGCGGCGTGCTCTTGAGGCCCGCCTCGTCGGCGAGGAAGGGGATGGAGTCGGACTGGAGGTCGTTGGGATCCGGCGAGGAGCCGGTCCAGAGCTTCAGGTAACCGAGCGCCGGATCGAGGCTGCGCTCGGAGAGGTACTCGACGATCCCCTCCCCATTCGGGTCCACGTTGACGACGACGCGCACGCGGACCGGCTCGCCGGGGATGTAAGAATCTTTCTCGGGGACGACGACGAGGTTCAGCCACGACGGCGCCGATCCAGCCTCCGCCAGCGCCCGAGTGGAGCAGAGGTCGCCGCAGGCGCTCGCCGTCGTGCCATGCATCTTTCTCTCGTGCGCGTTCGGATCCACGTCGCACCAGTCGGAGCCGTGCCAGCCTGGACGCACCTCGACGCGGGAGTGGCTGCCGACATGCTCGAGGGCCCAGGCTCCGAAGGCCCACGTCGTCCCGGGGCAGTCGTCCGCCCTGCAGACGCTGTCGCAGGCGATCTCGGCGTGGTGAAGGTTGAGCACGTGTCCCAGTTCGTGGATGGCCGTCGCGAGCCGGTCCCCGTCCGATGTGTGGGCGCAGTAGTGCACGACAAAGTCCTCGCGGCAGCGGTTCCCGCACTCGATTGCCGCCAGGCCGCCCAGATGGCCGAGGGGGCTCGACTCCAGCCAGATCTCGCCCTTGTAGTTGCAGCTCCCGCCGGACTTGTCCCAGCAGCAGGGAAGCGCCAGTCCGTGCGCGTACCAGAAGCCGTACAGGGACCAGAAAGACGTCCCGCCCTTCATGTCCTGTGTCGAGTCGACGAGCCCAGCGATCTCGCCACGTTCGAAGCAGATCTCCTCGTAAGCGTTGGGAAGGTTGGTGTCTCTGAGGACGTCGCAGGCCGGCCCCCCCAGCCTCAGCGAGTCCAGCGCCAGCGTGTTCGGATCCGGGACTGAGGGCCGACCCCGCGGAACGGTCAACCGTGTGTAGGAGAACGGCTGCTCGTCGATCATCACGAGGATCCCCGCCTTGCTGAACGCCCCGCCGAGGGTGGCGCCGCCGGCGGAAAGGACGGGCTCGTAGTCTCTCAGCTCGTCAAACTCCACCAGGAGCAGGGGGAGCTGGATGGACGGAGACCAACTCAGCGTGTCGCACTCCACGTGGAGCCAGCCGCCCAGCAGCAGCGGCAGGAGAGCCGCCGCCAACCGGCCGAGCACGCCTCCGCGCGGCCGCACCCTCCCGGCGGATCCCGCCTCCGCGCCGAGGCCGCTACGGCTTCTGGGGAGGGTTGTGAATCGGGCCATGGTTCGGGCCTCCCTTCACGTGGACCTCAATGCTGGTGACGTCAGTCCAGGATCCGTCGGGAGTCCTACCCTTGAAGACCTCGACGACGTGGTTGGCCTCCTTGGCGAGGGTGAAGGTGTATTTGCGGTGCAGCCCCTGCGGTCCGGACTTCACGGAGAGGCCGTTATCCCGGTTCTCCCACAGGGTGATCCCGCCGCGGAAAGGCTCGAAGTACTTGTGGAGCGACTTGGGCTTGCCGGTGTTGGTGTCGATCGGGAACTGCCGAGGAAGGTCCGCGAGGCTCATCGGAGGAAAGGATGGGAACGCCTGGCTACCCCTGGCCACGATGTTGATCCAGATCGCGTAATTGGGATCGCTGACGCTGAACTCCGCCTCCGAGATCGTCTTGACGAGGGAGCCGTCGTTCTTGTGCAGCGTGACGGAGTCGAGCTCGCTCGCCGGCTGCCCCCCCGTGTACGGGATGGCCTTGCCGAGCTGGAAGACGACCCCGTGCCAGAGCCTCTCTCTTTCCACCCAATTCCCGCCCTGGTACGTGAAGGTGTTGTTCTCGGCCATCCAGACAGCCGTGTCGTCGTCGTGGATGACAAGGGTCACTTCAGGCCCCCCCGCGACGATCGGAATGCCGACGAGTTGCAACTGGGGGGGCCTGGAGTAGAAGAAGTAGGAAAGAGCGAGCAGGGCCAGGATGGCCACGGCGAGAGATAGCGCCATCACTTGCGTCACATTCCGTTCCATTTTGGTCCTCCAAGCGGCGGCCCGAGGCCGCCGCATCCGTCCGTCACGCGCTCAACGCCACTCTCCGGCCGCGACGAAGCCGCCCCAGGTGAAGGGGTCGGTTTCCCTCCCGGCCTCTCTCCGCCGCCGCAGGATCTCACGGCTCGCTTCGCGCACCGCCTCGGCCGTGCCGAGCCGGTCGCGGAGGCGCTTCTCGTACAGGATCCTCATCCACTCCCTCGCGGCGCGGTCCTCCACCGGCCAGAGGCTCATGATCACCGTCCGGGCTCCCGCGATCTGAAAGGCGCGCCGCAATCCGAGCACCCCCTCGCCCGGACGGATCTCGCCGCCCCCAGTGTCGCAGCCCGACAGGACCGCCCACTCGACGCCCGCGAGGTTCAGCGTGGCGATCTCCGCCGCCGTCAGGATCCCGTCTTCCTCCTCAGGCGCCGCGGCGTCGCGCCGGTTGGCGCCCGCGAACGCGAGGCCAGCGAGGAGCAGGGGGTTTTCGTCCGTGGGAAGCGTCTGCGGCTCCGCGCTCACCGCGGTCGCGAGGCTTCCAATGCCGCGGCGGCCGGTCTCCTCCGTGGCGGCAGGACAGCCGCCGTCGAGGAAGAAGCCGTGTGTCGCGAGATGGAGGATCCGCCGTCCGGGCGCCGCCTCCTTGAATGCTGCTTCGGTCGCGCGGGGGCCGGCGAGGTACAGGGCGTTGCCAGCTTGTCCTTGTGGGGCCGCGCTCCTCCAGAGCGCCATGACTTCCTCCGCCTCCGCCCCGGAGGCTGGAAGGTCCCCGAACCGAAGCGTCCGGAGATCGCCGCAGGCGCGGCGCTCGCCCCTGAAGGAGCCCCCCGACCGATCGGAACCAGGAGGGCTCCCCGGCGGCCGGACGGCCGCGAGTGCCGCCGCGGGCTCCTCGGGCCGCTCGTCGAAGGCCGGCCCGCCGAGCGCGAGGAGCCCCGCGCCGAGCGGCGCCGGGTCGCCGGAGGCGGCCACGTCCCGCTCGGCCGACAGGTAGTGGAAGAGGGGCCCCGACTCGATCAGGTAGGCTCCGTGGCCATCGGGGAGCGCCGCGAAGCTCACCCTGTGGAGCGCGCCGTCCGGCACGATGAAGACGGCGGCGGTCCCGCTGACCGAACGGGCGACGGGGTCCCAGATCGCGCGGCGCAGGGCGTCGCCCGCGGTCCCGCCAGCGTCGAGGATGGGACCCGCGGGGGCCTCGCGAGATCCGCGGTGCTCCAGGATCTCGGCGCGCCAGCGCGCGACGGCGTGGTGGACCGCGCCAGCGGGGCCGAGATCGACGAAGCGGGGTTCGCCTCCTTCAGAAGAATGCACGAAGGCGGCGTACCTGCTCGCTGCCTTCCCCGGGTCCCGGAGGTCGTCGTAGAGCGTGTAGGCCACGAGCGCCGTCCCGGCTGGGAGCTTTCGCGTGATCTCCTCCAGACCGATCCCCTTCCGGCCGCCGGAGGGGGCGGGTGAGGCGCCGGACTCGGCCAGGAGACGCTCCAGCCGCTCCTTTTCCGCCCGCAGCGCCTCGAGGCGGGAGCGGTACGCGGCCAGGTTCTCGGCTTCCGATCCGCGCAGCGACTCCTGCGCCAGCCGTCGGGTGACCTGGATCAGATCCGAAGACAGCAGAGCGGCCTCCCCGATCGCCGTTTCCCCGGCGGAGCGCATGCGGGCGGCCATCTCGTCCAGGACGAGCGCGCGTGATCGGACGACGGCGTCCCACACTCTCCCACCCGCTCCCGGGATCCCTCCCGTCGCCGCTACCGTGAGGGCGAGATCGAGGGCCGAGGACCTGACCTCCGCATAGCGAAGCGCCTGCCTCTCGGGGAGCGTCCGCACCGTCAGGATCAGGTGTTCCCGACCGATCGCCTCGGCCAGGAGAGCCTGATCGAGCGCCGCCGAGGATTGCCCGCCCGCGAAGAGGACGAGGGCGAGATCTCTTCGGATCTCGGCCACCTTCGGGTGCTGCGGCCCGAGGCTCCTCTCGGCGTTCCGCAGCGCTCGTTCGCCGGCCGCGCGCGCGCCCGCGAGGTCGCCCTCCTGGAGGTCCAGCCGCGCCGTCCCGCGGAGGGCCTCGGCCACGAGAGGATGCTCGCCGCCGACGGAGCCTCCAAGGATCCCGAGGGCGCGGCTGTAAAGCGCGCGGGCTTCTTCGCGATCGCCCGCCGTCGCGCGGAGGCCCGCGAGCCCCACGAGGCTTCGGGCGATCTCCGGGTGGGTGGCGCCCAGGTGCTTCTCCCGGATCGCGAGCGCCGCCTCGCAGAGGTAGCGCGCCCGGAGAGGATCCCCCATCTCGGCGAGGAGCAGTCCCAGACGCTCCTGGCTCCACGCGAGGTCGATGTGGCCGGGCCCCAGGGTGTGGCGCCGGATCTCGAGGGCGCTCTCGTACATCTCTCGCGCGCCCGACAGATCCCCAGTCCAATGGAGCAGCTCCGCGAGATCGTCCATGGTCTTCGCAACGCCGCGATCCTCGGGGCCGAGGGCCTTCCTCTGGATCTCTAGCGCGCGCTCGTAGAGGGAGCGCGCCGCGGCGTAGTCCCCTTCGCTGACGTGGTTATAGGCGAGATTGCTGAGGCTCCACGCGACGTGGAGGTGGTCGCCGCCAAGGCGCTTCTCGCGGATCGCCAGTGCACGCTCGTACAGATTCCGCGCGCGGGAGTACGCGCCCTCGGCCTCATGAAGCTCCGAGAGCCCGGTGAGCGTCCAGGCCACGTCGAGGCTTTCGGGGCCGAGGATCTCCTCCTGAATCGAGAGGGCTTCCTCGTACCGGGCCATCGCCCCTTTGTAATCGCCGCTTCCGTGGAGGGCAATTGCGAGGTTGTTCAGAGTCATCGCGACGTCGGCGTGCCGGCGGCCGTACGCCGCAGTGAGGATCCGCAGGGCCGCCTCGTAATCGCGGATCGCGGTGCGGTAGTCGCCGGAGCCGAACGACAGCCCGGCGAGATCGATGAGCGTCCGGGCGACGTCCGGGTCGTCCGGGCCGAGGAGCTTCCTCCTTAGCGCGAGGACACGGCGGTAGAGGCGGCCGGCCTCCGGGGTGTCGCCGGCCGCCTCGAGGACGCAGGCCAGGTTCCGCATGGAGGTCGCGACCTCGAGGTGCTCGGGGCCGAAGATCTCTTCCTTGATCCTCAGCGCGCGCTCGGCCGTCTCGCGGGCCTCGGGGCTTGACGCCCGGCCGCTCCTCCAGAAGACCTCGGCGAGGAGATCCATCGCCGCGGCGCTCTCGAGCGACCGTGGCCCGAAATCCGCGGTCAAGCGTGACAGCGCCTGCCGCGCGAGCGAATGCGCCTCGTCGAACCGGGCTCCCTTGAGGAGCGCCCGGGCCTCGTCCAGCGCCTGCCGCGCCGCGGAGTCGAGGGCGGGCGCTCCGCGCCCAGCCTCCTCCGCGGGGAGAGGATCCGCACGGGCTTCCCCTCCAGGGACCAGAAAGGAGAGGACGAGGCCCACGGCCAGTCGTCCGCACAGTCTGAGCGCCGCGGCTCCGAGCGCGGCGGATCCCCGGGCGGCGCGATCGTCCCCCCGTGCCTTCATTGCCTCGGATTCTCCAAGTCGATCTGCCACACCCAGATCCCGACGCCGGGGCTCCGGCCGCTGGAAATCCCGGCTATGACCGAAGAGAGGGTCCGGCGCCCGCCGGGTTCCGTCGGGGCGCCGGCGTCCGCCACGTGTCCGATCCCCCTCAGCGTCTCCTCCACCCGGCGGCCATCCATCTCGAAAGGCTCGCCGATCTCAGCTTTGGGAGTGCGTTCGATCTCCTGCGCCAGCGCCGGCAGAGGCTCCCGCGACGCGATCACGAGAACCGACTCCCGGCCTCCGGCGCTGCTGACGAGCCAGTGCTTGGGCCGCTCGTGAAGCGAGCCGGGGAGGCGGTGCCGCTGCCCGCCTGGCAGCGGGTTCCCCAGATCCAACTCCGGGAGCGGGAACAGCACGAAGGCGGAGCCCGCCTCGTCCTCGTCGAAGACGTAGACGTGCACGTCGTGCGAGGCCAGGATCTCGAGGAAGAGGTGATCGCCGGGCTCGACCGCGGCGCCGGGCCCGAGCCGCTCCTCGAGGGCCTCTCCGGCCCGGTAGAGGGAGGCCTCCACTTTGAGGTCTGAGGGAAGGACGAGCGGTCCGAGCAGGGCCCAGAGCCCGGCTGCGAAGAGGAGGGCGGAGCCCGCCAGCGCTGCGAGCGCTCCGGGGCGTCTCCACCAGGAAGGGGCCGGGAGCGGCGCCTCCGCGGGGGGGTGGGCGCCGACCGCGGCGCACAGATCGCGCTCCACTTCTCCGGCGGTCGCGTAGCGCCGGGAGGGATCGGGGTCGAGCGCCCGATCCACGATCGTGACGAAGGCCGCGGGGAGATCGGGACGGTGGCTCCGCAGCGGGGCCGACTCGCGGCCCCGGTGCCTTTCCTCCAGCTCGGCGAAGGATTTGGCCTCGACGGGAAAGCGGGCGGAGACGAGCCGGTAGAGGACGACGCCCAGGGAGTAGATGTCGGACGCCGTGCCGGCGTCCTCGTTCCTGAACAGCTCCGGCGCCATGAAGAGAGGCGTGCCCGAGACCGTGTCGCCGCTCCGGGCCGCATCGAGAGGATCCCTCTCGGCGGAGGCGCTGAAGTCCATCAGAACGATGCGGCCGCCCGCCTCCCGCATGATGTTGGAGGTCTTGACGTCCCTGTGGATCAGTCCGGCGGCGTGGACCGCCGCGAGGGCGCGGCACAGATCGATGCCGATCATCGTGGCCTCGTCGGCGCCGAGGATCCCCTGCACTTTGAGGATCTCCTCGAGGGTCCTCCCCTCGATCAGCTCCGTCCAGAGGCCCACGCGTCCCGCGTGGCGGTCCGCGCCGAACACCCTGAGCACGCCCGGATGCCGGACCCGGGCGAGCCGGCGGGCCTCGCTGAGGAACCGCTCCAGGCCCTTCTCGTCCTGCCGCCGATCCTCCCTCAGCAGCTTCAGCGCCACGTCGATCTGCAGCGACGGATCGTGAGCCCTGTACACGTCTCCCCAGGCCCCGCCTCCGAGCCGCGCCACGATCCGGAGCGGCCCCCAGGATACGGGCGGAGGCTGCGCCTCCAGGGCCGGCGACGGGGACCGATCCACCGTCGTCATCTCGCTGAGTCTTGCCATTGGCCCGATGGGAGCGGGGGGAAGCGATCCGTGCGCGGCCTGGATCGAGGCGATGAGCCGGAGCTGCTCGATCCGCCCGCGCACCTCGCTGCCCGCAGCCGCCTCGACCTCCCAGTCCACATCCCCTCCGTCGGCGACGGCCGCAGCGATCCTGATCAGCTTTCCGTCCTCAACGCTCATCCATCACCTCGGCCAGCCGCACCAGCGCGCGGGCGACGATCATCCTTGCCGCGTTGGCGGAGGGGCATCCGAGCGCCTCGGCGACCTCGCGGTGTGTGAATCCCATCTCGACCCTCATGATGACGGCCTCCTGGTGTTCCTCCGGGAGGGTGGAGAGGGCCCTTTCGTATCGGTCCAGGGCCTCTTTCCCGATCGCCTGCTCCAGAGGTGAGGGGCCGCCTTCCGGCATCTCCTCATCGAGCGATTTCCGCTCGGGCCTCCGATCCGACCGCCGGATCTCGTCCCGGATCTGGTTCAGCACGATCTGCCGCAGGTAGGCCAGGAAAGCGCCTTCGTGCCGCGGATCGAACCCCTTCATGCTGTTCAACGCTCGGAGGAGGCCGACCTGCACGAGGTCGTCGGTGTCCAGGAGATCGCGCGCCCGGAGCGGCAACCGGCCGCGCGCCCAGCGCTGCAGAGGAGGAAGGAAGCGTCGGATCAGGCGCTCGCGTGCGGCGGCGTCACCGCCGCGGATGCGGGAGAGAAGGGAGGCGGTCGATTCGAGGCCGGCGGCCTGCTCGGCTGCGCCGGGATCCGGCCTGGAGTTCGCCACGGCACCCCCCGTGCCGGGGGCGGTCCCGAGGCCGCATCCGGGGCCGCCGGACGCGCGCCGGAACCCGCCGCCTTCCGCTCCCGCCGCGGGCCCACGGGAGGAGCGACTCGGGCGTTGCGGCGGCCGTCACCGCTCCAGGGCTCGACGGGGCGGCCGCTCGCGAGATGGGTCCGATTCCAGGATGAATCCTGCGAGATTAACGAGCAGCCATCCTATCGTGGACGCCCGCCGGGTGTCAACGAACAGGCCATCCCGTCGCGAGGATCGGCCAGGACGTCCCCTTGGGGCCCGCGAGGCGGGAGCCCGAGCCACTCCCCGAGTTCACGCTGCTCCGCCGCGCGCTGAAAGGTTGTGTAGGCGGCTCCGCGATCCGCGGCGGCCCGGACCGGGCTCGGTACCGCGCTGGCGGAGGAGGGCCTGCTCGACGAGGCGACCCGCTCGTTCCGCGAAGCGGTCGATCTCGATCCGGTCGACGCCGACGCCCTGAGCCAGCTCGGGCAGGCGCTGCTCCTGCGCGGCCGGGGACGGGAGGCCGTGGATGTCCTGCGCCGGAGCCTGGCGGCCCAGCACGATCACCGGCGAGCGCGCATCGGCCTGGCCGCGGCCCTGGTGAGCTTGGGTGAGCATCAGGAAGCGGGGCGTCTGTACCGCGCGGTGCTCGCCGAGGATCCAGAGGATCCGTGGGCCAACCGGGGCCTGGCCGAGCTCGAGAGGCGCGCAGGCCGCGGGCCGTGAGTTCGAAGAGGATCGCCCGAGGGTTACCGGATCGCCTATGGGCCCGACCGAGGGCGATGTCAGGCGGGCACGGGGAGGGTGATCACGAGGCGGGCCCCGCCGCCGGGGGCGCGCCCGAGGTGGAGCGCGCCCCCGTGCGACTCGACGATCTTGCGCGAGATCGCGAGCCCGAGGCCGGTGCCTCCCGCGCGCGTGGTGAAGAAGGGCCGGAAGATCTCCTCCGCGATCTCCTGGGGGACGCCCGGGCCGGTGTCCTCCACGGACATCTCCAGCCCGCCGCCTTCGAGCCGCCGGGCGGCGATGCGGATCTCCCCCGACCTGTTCATGGCCTGCGTGGCGTTGAGCACCAAGTTCACGATCACCTGCTGGATCTGGCCGGGGTCCATCGGAAAGGCGGGCAGATCTCTGGGCCCCCTGACTACAATCCTGATGTTTTTGAAGCGCGGCTCGTCGGAGATCAGCCTCACCGTCGTCCGGATCAGCTTGAGCGGATCCACCAGCTCCCGCGCCGGGAGCGAGGGGCGCGCGTAGATCAGCAGGTCGTTGACCTTCCCATCGAGGCGGCGGACCTCGTTGAGGATCTCGCCGAGGATTTCCTTGCGTGGCTCGTCGGGACGCATCTCCTGGCCGATCACCTGGATCGCGCTGCTGATGGCGGTGAGGGGGTTGCGGATCTCATGAGCGATGACGGCGGCCACCTCGCCGATGGCCGCGAGACGGCGGAAGGTCGAGTTCTGCTCCGACTGGAGCATCTTCCTCGCCCAGTCCTCGCGGTACGTCTCCAGCATGAGGGCCAGCGAGAGGTCGAGGATCCTTACGAAGGCGCGCTGCACGGCCACACTGTGCGGCGTCCTCCGCGGGTAGGCGCGAAAGAGGACCCGGTTCAGGTGCTCGCGGAAGACCTGCATCCCGGCCACCATGTACGACTGATCGAGCCCCACCTGGACGTGCCGGGTCCCGATCGCCGACTGCAGCCCGGCGTACTCGGCGTCGTGCGGTCCCTTCAGCGTGCGATCGAGCCATACCCTCAAGGTCGACTTCAACCGGGCGACCTGCTGGTCCCCGCCCGTGATGACCCCGCGGGCGAGGGGGTCCGCTTCGATCCTCGCGTAGAAGTCGTCGAGGATCCCGTCGAGGTGCGGCTGCACCTTGGGATGGAAGGAGGCCAGGAGGGAGGAATCCCTCTTCGTGAAGCCGACATAGTCCGCGAGCCGGGAGAAGAGAGAGGCGGGGTCGGACCCGCCTGCGGCCGCGGCCGGCGCCGCGGCGCGGCGGGCGCGGGCGGGTGGGGCTGCGGAGTGGGAACGCGCGGGCGTCATCGTGCGGCCGCTGGCCGGCCGCAACGGAGTATATCCGACGCCCGTCCGGGCGTCAGCGCGGGGCGCGCCAGCAGCCGGTGACCGTGGCGGTGCCCGGCGCGGCCGCCTCGACCGTCACGCCGAGATCCTCGCGTCCGGCGGGCGCCTCCACGTCGCCCCCGCCCCGCGCCAGGAGAGCCTCGTACTCCAGGGGGTGCTCCTCCTTCATCTCGTCGAGCGAGATCTTGCCGTCGAGCCAGATCCGGCTCATCGGGAAGGCTCCGGGTCTGAAGTGCACCTGGTACATGTGCCAGATGATGATGGCCAGGAACGCGAGGATCGCTTCGTAGGAGTGCACGACGCGCACCAGGTCGAAGACGTAGCGCGGGAAGAGGGCCATGGTGGCCTCCTCGAACCAGAGCATCAGGCCGGTGCCAGCCATCAGCAGACTTCCCCAGACCACAGCCAGATACTCGAACTTCTCGATGAAGGTGTAGCGCCCGTAGCGGGGGTGCGTCTCGGGAAGCCACTGGCTCCAGCGCCGGCGCAGGAGCCGCCCGCGCGCGGTGCGCCTCAGCCATCGCACGGCGCCGCTCTGATGGGCCAGCGTGCCGACGGCGTCTCGCGCGTCCTGCATCCTCGGAAGCAGACCCTTGAAGTCTCGGTTGCCGCGCCCGGAGAGCAAGATGTAAAGGAGGTGGGCGAAGCACAGGATGATCAGCCCGACGCCCGCGATCCGGTGCATGAGCCCGCGGATCCAGAAGAGGTCGCCGCGCGACAGGACGCTCTTCAGCATCGGCGAGGGATCGAAGATCATGGGAAGGCCCGTCAGCACGAGGAGCGTGAAGGTGGCGATCAGGACGCCGTGCTGCACCCTCTGCGAGAGAGGCATCCGCATGATCTCGCGCCGATCGCTCATCCGCTTCTCCCGCCGGGCCCGGAGCGCTCCCCGGCGCGGCGCCGCAGCCGGTGGGTCAGGTCCGCCACCATGAAGACGGCGAAGACAGCCATCATCGACGCGATCATCCCCTGGTAGAACCTCCGAGCCACGTACGTGAAGGGGTTGTCCTCCCACCGGTCCTCCAGGTGGACCTTCCCGATGGCGAAGTTTCTGCCGGCCTGCAGGTGGCAGTGGCCGCACGTGGCCGGGAGATTGGCGGAGTTGATGGTGGACCTTTCGTCGCGCGAAGGGAGAATCCTGTGCACGCCGTGGCACGAGGCGCAATTGGCCACAGTCCGGTCTCCGTACTCCCCGGCGAGGCCGTGGAAGCTCCCCAGGAATGTCTGCAGGCGCGCCGGCGGCAGGCTGTACTTGCGCACGATCTCCTCGTCGTCGTGGCATCGGGTGCAGGTGGGAGCCAGGGCCGAGGCGTTCACGGGTGAGTTGGGGTCGCCCTTGGGAACGATCCTGTGCCCCCCGTGGCAGGTCAGGCAGGTCGGCACATCGGGGTTCCCCTTCTTGAGTTCGGTCCCGTGGATCCCCTCCATGTATTCGTGGACGATCTCCTCGTGGCAGCTCCCGCACATGGCGGACAGGTGCGCCCCCACCTTCGCCGGCCTCGATCCACCTCCCGCCTCGTCGATCGCGTGCGTTCCGTGGCAGTCGGCGCAGGCGGGGGGGTGGCCGGGGGCGACGGAAGCGTCGTGGCAGGCGGTGCAGTCCACGGCCGCGGGTTGCGGGTGGGGGAATTCCTGCACGTCTGCGAGATCGGTGTGGCAGGACGCACACTCCAGCCCCGCATTCCCGTGGACCGAGGATCGGAGCAGCGCGCCCAGGTCGTGGCAGTCGGCGCAGTTCGGGGTTTCCTCCGCGGTCACCGGGGCCGCCGCCGCTCCGGGCAGGATGAACCCTCCGGCCGCCAGCAAGGCGAGCGGGAGCAACCGGCGACACTCCCGGCGGGCGGACGGCCGCTTGCAGGACATCTCCACGCCTCCGTAGAGACTTTCAGCAACCCGCGTACCAACCGATGGCGTCGCGTGACCGCCGCTTGGCCGCCGTTCGGCGGCCGAGCGCCCGCGGTGGCACAGGTGCTGCTACAGAAAGGGGTGAAAGAGATGGAGGAGCCGCAAACGAAGCCCCCAGAGGACTCGATCATGTCCGACCAGAAGAAGATCCGGGAGAAGATCAAGGAGATGCGCGAGCTTGTGAGGGTCGGCAAGGAGCGCATAGCCACGCACTCGCCGGTCTGGGCCGTCTACCTGACGGGCGAGACGCTGCGCTCGTTGAGCCAGGTGCTCGACGCTCTCGATCGGGAGCTGGACGCGCCGGTCGAGAAGGAATGGAACGCGCGCGCCCGGCGGACGGGCTGAACCCGCAGCCCGCGAAGCCAGCCGCAGACGAAGGCCGTGGAGGCAGCACCATGCACACCATCCGACTGGCAAGCGCCGAGGACCCGCTCGCGCTGACGCTGACTCTATGAGCGAACAGGTCGTCTACTTCAACGGGAAGTTCATGCCCGAGCCGGAAGCGAGGATCCCTCTGCTCACGCACGGGCTCCAGTACGGGACCGGGGTGTTCGAGGGGATCCGGGCCTACCACGACGGGGAGACCGGGCAGGTGATGATCTTCCGCGGGGAAGACCACTTCGAGCGGATGTCCCGCAACGTGAAGTTCCTCTACATCAAGCTCCCGCTGCTCCCCCCGAGGCTCACCGAGGTGGCCGCCGAGCTCATCCGGAGGAACCACTTCGAGAGCGACGTCTACATCCGGCCCGTGGCGTTCAAGTCGGCCACGAAGGTCGGCGTGGTGCTGCCGCCGGACGATGCCTTCGCCATGATCGCCGTGCCCATGGGACAGTACCTGGACACGCAGAAGGGGCTCCACTGCGGCGTGTCGTCCTGGCGCCGGCTCCAGGACAACGCCATTCCCTGCCGGGCCAAGATCTGCGGCGCCTACGTCAACTCGGCCCTGGCCGCGCAGGAGGCCCGAGATCGCGGGTTCGACGAGGCGATCTTCCTGAACGAAGCCGGGCACGTGGCCGAGGGAAGCGCCATGAACATCTTCCTCCTCCGCGGCGGGAGGCTCGTGACGCCGGACGTGACCCAAGGGATCGTCGAGGGGATCACGCGCGACACGGTGATCACGCTGGCGGGCGAGAAGGGGATCCGGACCGAGGCACGTGCCGTGGACCGCACGGAGCTGTACGTGGCCGATGAGGCCTTCCTGTGCGGGACGGCGGCCCAGATCGCGCCCGTGACCCGCATCGACGGCCGG
This sequence comes from uncultured Acidobacteriota bacterium, assembly GCA_964400605.1. GTDB lineage: Bacteria > Acidobacteriota > Polarisedimenticolia > JACPZX01 > JACPZX01 > CAYNUH01. The sequence continues at coordinate 115,639 of CAYNUH010000002.1, forward strand.
CTGGTGGGCGACGGGAGGCTCGGGACCCTCACGCTGGAGCTTCAAGCCCTCTACGAGAGGGTGGTCCGCGGCCGCTCAAGGAAGCACCTGCACTGGCTGTCCCCCGTGCACGCGCTCGCCGCAGCCGGGCGCGCCGGCGCCGCCTGAGTCAAGGAGCCCCCCTCACTTCCGCGGGAGCAGCTCCCGGATCGTCGCCAGCAGGTGCTGCGGATCGAAGGGCTTCGTGATGTAGCGGTTCGCGCCCCAATCCATCCCTTCCTGGATGTCCTGGGGGGCGTCCTTCGCCGAGACGATCACGATGGGCAGATCCGGCCGCAGCTCCCGGAGTGCGTGGGTGGAAGTCGTGCCGTCGAACCGCGGCATCATGATGTCCATCAGCACGAGGTCGGGCTGGAAGTCGAAGTTCTTGTGCACGGCCATCGGGCTGTCCGTGGCGACCTCCACCTCGTAGCCCTCGGCGCGAAGCAGGTCGCTCACGATGCGGTTGTGGTGCGGGTCGTCGTCCACGATCAAGATCCGGGCCCCCCTGGGGGCTGTCTCGGCGCTCATGCTCACCTCCGCGGAGGGGCCGGGGCTCCCGCCCCGGTCCCTCGATCACCCTCCGGACCGGCCGGTAGGGTCTCGTTCCTGGTTGGCGCCTCGGGCCTCGCCCCTCGCCGGCGGCGGCGCGGCGGGAAGCCGGAGGGTGAATGTCGAACCTCCACCGGGACGGCTCTCCACGGTGACGTCGCCTCCCATGAGGCGGGCCAGCTTCCGCGATATGGCCAGCCCGAGGCCCGTGCCCCCGTACGCCCGGGTGTCGGACCCGTCGAGCTGGCGGAAGCTGTCGAAGATCGCTTCCTGGTCCTCGGGCGCGATGCCGATCCCCGTGTCCCGCACGGTGAAGGCGGCGCCGCCTCCGGCGGCCGGGCGCGTGCCGAGGACGATCTCGCCCCTGGGACTGAACTTGACGGCGTTGCCCAGGAGATTCAACAAGATCTGCCGGACGCGCGAGCGATCCGAGGTCACGACGAGACGCCCGTCCTCCGACTCCACCCTCACGTCGAGTCCCTTCTCCTCCGCCAGCGGGCGCACCGTCTCGAGGGTCTCCGCCGCAAGATCTCCCGCGCTGAAGGTTGTCAGGGTCGTGCTCAGCCGGCCCGCCTCGACCTTGGATATGTCGAGGACGTCGTTGATCAGGTTCAGCAGCGCGGAGGAGGTCTCCGCGATCCCCGCCAGCGCCTCGCGCTGGGCCGCGGTGAGGTCCCCGTACAGCCCCCGCCGCAGCAGAGACGTGTACCCCATGATCGCGTTCAGCGGGGTTCGCAGTTCGTGCGACATGGTGGCCAGGAAGGAGCTCTTCATCCGCGAGGCCCGTTCCAGCTCGAAGTTCTTGGCCTCGATCTCCTCCTGCTTGCGGGCGATGGTGGCCCGCGCGCGATCGAGATCCTGTACCATCTGGTTGAAGGCGTCCGCCACGCGCGAGAACTCGCTGTCGAGGTGCATCCGGACACCGGCGCTCAGATCCCCCCGTGCGACCGACTCGAGCGCGCTGGCCATCACGGGCAGGGGCGCGAGAACGTGGCGGCGGATCCCGGCGACGCTCGCGAGGCCGACGGCGACGATCAGGACGAGCGCCGCGATCTGCGCGCCGTGGAAGCGGGCCAGCGTATCGTTCACCTCCGCCGTCAGCGCGGCGACCACCTCGCCCATGCACGCCTGCACCTGAAGCGACCGCTCGAGGATCATCCCCCGGTAGGGGGCGGAGACTTCGTACGCGTCCAGCCGCGCCCAGGTCTCCAGGTCGCCGGCGACCGATTGATGGTACCGGGCGAAGGCGGTGCGCACGCGCCCGAGGGCCCCGAGGGTGGCCCGGTCCCGCGTGCCCGCGAGGCCGCGGGCGGTGTCGCCGCGCTCCAGCGCCTCCACGGTCCTCTCGAAGGCCGCGAGGTTCTCGAAGATGCCTTCGAGCCTCTCGCGCCCGCCGTCGCGGATGTACTGGAGCGACTCGGCCGTGGTGGCCACGATGCGGGCGCGCTCGGCCGAGGCGGCCTCCAGCATGCGGCTGTCGGAGGAGAGGAGCCGGGCGAAGTAGAGGTTGCTGGCCAGAATGCTGGCGGCCAGGGCCGTCGTGATGGACACGGCGGCGTACATCCGGCGGCGGATGGAGATCTTCACCCACCACTCTCCCGGGCCGAGAGGAGGCGGCCGACCTCGTCCACGAGGACCATCGGGTCGATGGGCTTGGCCAGGTAGCCGTCGCAGCCAGCGGCGAGAGCCGCCTCGGCGTCGTCGCGCATGGCGCGCGCGGTCAGGACGAGGACCAGAGGGGGACGCGGAGCGAGATCCAGCTTCATGCGGCACATGGCTTCGATGCCGGTCATCCCGGGCAGGGCCACGTCCATCACGACGAGATCGGGGCGGAGGGCGGCCGAGAGCCGCAGGGCCTCGGGCCCGTCGATCGCCTCGTGGATCTCGAAGCCGGCGGCGCGCAGGGCGAGGGCGTTGATCCGGCGTGTGTGCACGTCATCATCCACCAGGAGGATCCGCGCCGCGGGACGCCCGCCGTCCCCTGATAGATCGGTCATCGGCAACCCATCCTCATCGTGCAGCCGGATGGATGGTCAAGGTGCGTGCCATCGCGCGAACCGCGGAGGCGGCCCTTCCCGGCCCGCAAGTGGCTCACGGGGAGAGGATAACCGAAGAGGGACCCGGCGTGGTCCTGCCCTCCGGGGAGGCGCGCGGTGCGGGATATCCTCCGCGATGCGCGAAACGACGCAGGCCGGGCTCTTCTCACAGGCTCCCGCCGGAGCGTGGCACCTGGTCTGCTATCCTGCCGCGGCCCCGCGACGGCCGCCGGAGCACACCATGAGAGTCTTCCGATGGATGCGCGATCTCCTGAGCGCCTCCCTCAGGGATCCGATCAGCCTCCTGGGCGCCGCGCTGGCCTCGGTGGCGACCGCCCTCATCCTCACGATTCTCCTGCTCGACATCCTCGGCTTCCACACGAACCCGTACGTGGGCGTGCTCACATTCCTCGTCCTTCCGGGCGTCTTTCTGTTCGGCCTCATCCTCGTCCCCATCGGCGTGCTCCGGGAGCGGAGGCGCTCCGGCGCCGGGGTCCATGGCGGCGTCTTCCCCGTCATCAATCTGAACCTGGACCATCACCGCAGCCGCTTCCTGGGCTTCTCGGTGCTGACGTTCGTGAACCTGGTCATCCTAGCCACGGTCTCGTACCGGAGCGTGGAGCACATGGACTCGGTGCAGTTCTGCGGTCAGACGTGCCACAGCGTCATGGATCCCGAGTTCACCGCGTACAGGCGGTCTCCCCATTCGCGGGTCGCCTGCGTCGCGTGTCACATCGGCCCCGGCGCCGGCTGGTTCGTGAAGTCGAAGCTCTCGGGGACGTGGCAGGTCTTCGCCGTCACCTTCCAGACTTTCGAGCGGCCGATACCGGTCCCCGTGAGGAACCTCCGGCCCGCGCGCGAGACGTGCGAGCAGTGCCACTGGCCCGAGAAGTTCCATGGCGACCGGATCAAGGTGAAGACGACGTACTCGCTGGACGAGAAGAACACCGAGCTGAAGACCGCGCTGATCCTCAAGGTCGGAGGCGGCAGCCTCGAGTCCGGGTTCGCTTCCGGGATCCACTGGCACATGAACATCGCCAACGAGGTGACCTACGTCGCGGACGACGAGGCCCGGGAGAAGATCTCGTTCGTCCGCTTCAAGGACCGCGCCGGGAGGGTGACCGATTACCTGAAATCCGGCGCCTCGAAGCCGGGCAATGAGACGATAGCGGCGTCCGGCCGCCGCATGGACTGCGTGGACTGCCACAACCGCCCCACCCACGTCTTCAAGATGCCGGGCGCGGAGGTGGACGAGGCGATGCGCTCCGGCAAGATCGACAGGACGCTCCCGTTCATCAAGAAGGTGTCGGTGGAGACTCTCTCGCGGCCGTACGATTCGCGGGGCCAGGCCGCGCAGGCGATCCCTGTGCTGCTCGACGACTACTACCGCAAGAACTACCCCGCGCTCCTGTCGGAGAAACCGGACGCCATCCGCATCGCGGGCACGGCGCTCGCGGAGATCCACGGGGCGAACGTCTTCCCGGAGATGAAGATCACGTGGGGCACCTACCCCAACCACATCGGCCACAACGACTCGCCGGGCTGCTTCCGCTGCCACGACGGAGAGCACGCGAGCGAGGACGGCAGGCTCATCAGCAACGAGTGCGAGACCTGCCACACGCTCCTGGCCCTGGAAGAGGAGAACCCCGAGATCCTCACGCGGCTGTTCCCCCCGTAGCCGCCCGACTCGGGTTCAGGCCGCGGCGGAGGCCGCCTCGTGGGCGGCGAAGGCCCTTCTGACCTGGCGCTCGAACCTCCAGGCGAACATGCGGGACATCGCCCTCAGCTTGATCTCCTTCCTCCAGTAGCGCCGCGGGTTGTCCGTAAGCCACCGGCATTCCTCCGGCAGGAGTACGAGGCTGACGTGGATGTTGGGGGCGACGCCGATGGGGAGGCCGCGCTCCATGCAGGATTCGTAGAGCCGTCTGAAGACCGGCACTAGATCCTCCGTGCGGGGCGGCGGGACGTCCTCGTAGTCGGTCCCCTTCAGAGGCCGGAAGACGCACACGGTGGGGATGGCCCCCACGCTGGTGATCCAGTCGATGGCCGCGATGGAGGATTCGGGCTTCTCCAGCCCGGCGATGATCTCGCCGTTGGACACCCACGGGTCGAAGCCGCCCTTGCGGCCCAGCCTGGCGCAGTAATCCACGGCGGCGAGGTACCGCTTCAGGCCGTACTGGCGGTGTTTGCCGGGGCAGACCTCGATGAAGCGTTGCGGATCGAAGATCTCGAAGCAGAACGAGACCCGGTTGGCGCCCATCTCCTTGAGGGCGTCGTACCGGCGCAGGTCGTGGTGCGGGGGCGTCTGCACGCCCACCAGCAGCCCCGTCTCCTTCTTCACGCGACGGATGTAAGGCTCGAGGATGTCGAGGTAGGTGTCGCCCTCGTAGTGGCCCGTGTTGAAGTCCACGTAGGTGATACCGGATTCGAGCCGGGCCGCGTGCACAACCTCCAGCACCTCGTCCACCGATTTCGTGTCCGCGTCGTCCACCCCGAGGTTCAGCCCCACGGAGCAGAACTTGCAGTTCTCCTTGTCGGGCTTCGCCAGCCAGTACTCGCACACCTTGGCCGGGTAGACTCCCAGGTACGTCCCCTGCAGCGAGCCGATGCGCGTCATCGGCTTGCCCGTGGAGGTCTGGCGGTCGTACCAGCCCGGCCGCGGCGAGAGGGTGACGGGGGCGATGGGTTCGGCACCCCTGAAGAGGGTGTACCGGCCGTCGGCCCTGTGCAGCACGTACGCCGAGCGGGAGGCAAAATCCTCGCAGACCGGCACGTTGGTCCACAGCCCGCCCGGCAGGACCAGCTCCAGCCCGCTGCCCAACCCGGCGCGGGTGCGCATGATGCCGCGCCCGCCGTCCTCCTCGATAAAGCAGGAGTCGTCGAGCCGCATCCCCTTGCAGTAGAGGTCCAGCTTGAGGAGCGCGGGGTTGGTGCGGACGTCGGTGTCCATTCAGTACCCCTGCATTCTCCTGACGAGGTCCCGCCGCTGCGCCGGCGGCATCATGCGGTCGGTCATGGGGTAGAGGATCCGCTCCTCCTTGACGTTGTGCTCGTGCAGCAGCGCCACCAGCGCCGAGCGCAGCGATTCGAACTCCGCCGGATCGGGCTCCGTGGAGGCGAAGAGGTCCTTCATGAGATCGAGGAGTCTCTGGATTTCGGCGTGCTCGTGGCGCATCACCTCGGTGGGCCCTCCCTGATCGAGTCCGGTGGCGCCCTCGAACGCCGGGAAAAGCAGTTCCTCCTCAATCCTGATGTGGCGCAGCAGGCCTTCTCTGAACTCCGAGAACCGGAGGCCCGCGCCCGCCATGTCCGATCGCGCGGCCTGGCTCCGGCAGGCTTCCATGATGCCGTCGAGCCGCCGGTGGTCGCCGGACAGGTACTCCATGACGGTCGCCGTCTGCGTTGTCGTCTCTGTCATCTCGTCCCTCCCCGGGATCTCCGTCCCGTGTTCCGCACAAGCTACGGCCGCCGGCGGCGGGGGAGGTATGACACCGGTCATAGGGAAGCCGCCGGTGGATCGTGGGGATGGCGCGGATGCGCCGCCGGTCGATCTTGGGTCATGCGGCGAGGCGGGCCGGCCCGGAGTGGGGCAAACGTCGCTGTCTGAGGGTTTTCGCGCGGGCTGGGCGGGCATTCCCCCTCCGAGGATTGATGTCAGATCCCTACGCTAGCAAGGGGCGCGCCAGGAGTTCAGCCTTCCGAGGCGATCTTCTCGAGGGCCGCACGGTCCGCGATGACGAACGAGGTCCGCTCCGTGAGAATGAGCCCCTCCTTCCCCCAGCGGCTCATGACGCGGATGGCGGTCTCGATGGTGGTGCCCACCATGTCCGCGATGTCCTGCCGCGAGAGGGCCAGGGGGATGACCGTCCGGGATCCGTTCTGCACTCCCATCCGGTCGGCGAGCTTCAGGAAGAGCGACGCGATCCGGTACTCCACGCCGCCCGAGGTCATCTGCGCTAGTTTCTGCGTCAGCTCCACGAGGCGCCTCGTGAGGCCCAGCAGAAGACCCCGGGCGATCTCGGGATGTTTGGCGATGAGGGAGAAGAAGTCCCGACGTGCGATGCTGAGGATCTCGGTCCGCTCCAGCGCCAGCGCGCTTGCGGGAAAGGGGCGTCCCTCGTAGGCCGCCACCGCGCCGAAGGGGTCGCCGGGGCCGAAGATCTCGAGGATCAGTTCCTTCCCGTGCGGCGCGAACTTCACGATCTTCACGCGTCCCGCCACGACCGTGTGGAACCGCTCGGAGGGGTCCCCCTCGCGGAAGACGGCGTCTCCCTTCTGGTACCGCCGCACGCGGACATAGGGGGCCAGCCGCCTTCGCTCCTCCGGCGGCAGCGCGTTGAAAGGCGGCGTCGTTCGCATCGCTTCCTCTTCGCTCCGCGGCTTCTCTTCGGGCATGACGCAGATCATACCGGGCGGCCCTCGAGCGCGCCATTCTCCGCACGCCGGACAAGGGTGCGTGCGACCGCCGTGCCGTATCACCCGGCGACTCGGCCGCGCGGACGGATTCCAGGAGGCCGTGGCATGAAACCAGGAACCATCGTGGCCGCGCTCGTCGCGGCCGCGCTCGCGCTCACCGCGTGCGGCGGCTCGAGGCCGGCGAGCCTCACCAGCGGCGTGATCGAAGCGTCCATCGTCCCGAAGGCGACGCTGCCCGCCACGCCAGCGCTGATGGAGAAGGGAAGGGCGACGTACCAGAAGCACTGCCTCGCCTGCCACGGACCCGCGGGCGACGGGCAGGGGGAGGCGGCCTACCTCCTCTATCCGCGCCCGCGCGATTTCACCTCGGGGGAGTTCCGGCTAGTCTCCACCTGGGAGGGAGTCCCCAGCGAGGAGGACCTCTTCCGGACCATCTCGCGGGGGATGCCCGGCTCCGCCATGCCGTCATGGGCCCACCTGAGCGAGGAGACAAGGTGGGGCCTCGTGCACTATGTGAAGTCGTTCTCGAAGAACCCCCTCAGAGTGCAACCGACCGCCAATCCCGCGGGCCCCAACGAGTCGGGGACGGGCGTCATCCAGGTGCCGCGCGAGCCCGCGTACACCTCCGAGGCGCAGGCGCGCGCGAGGAATCTCTTCGGCAGGGGCTGCGCGCCGTGCCACGGAGCGACGGGGAAGGGGGACGGCGCCCAAGAGCAACGGGACTCGAAGGGGCTGCCCACCCGGCCGCGCGACCTCACCTCCGGCGTCTTCAAGGGATCGCCCGAGCCCGAGCAGGTGTACCGCCGTCTTGTCGCCGGGCTTCCCGGATCTCCCATGCCGCAGAGCGCGTACCTGTACGGCGAGGACGCCTGGCACCTGGCCCACTACGTGCTTTCGATGTCCAGCCCTGGGCAGAGGGCGAAGGTCGAGATGAAGACCTTCCGCCTGGTGGCCCGCCGGGTGCCCGATCTGCCGGCGCATCCCGACTCGGGGATCTGGAACGCGGTGGAGGCGGTAAACCTCCACCTGATGCCGCTCTGGTGGCGGCCCGAGCGCCCCGAGGAGCTGACCGTGAAGGCGGTCCACGACGGCCGCGAGATCGCCATGCTTCTGCTGTGGAGCGACTCCACGTACGACCACACGGCCATCCGGCCCCAGGACTTCCGCGACGCCGCCGCCGTGGAGTTCTCCCTGGCCCCCGATCCGCCCTTCTTCGCCATGGGCCAGCGCGGATCCGGCGTGAACATCTGGATGTGGAAGTCGGAGCGCGAGGCCGACTTGAAGCCGGCGTTCCAGGACCTGGACAGGATCTACCCCAACATCGGGATCGACTCGTACCCGAATCCCCTCCGCTCGCCCCTCGAGCAGCCCGCGCGCGACGCGCTGACGCTCCAGTCGGATCCCACGTACGTCACCGCCTGGGGGGCGGGCAACATCGTGGCGGATCCGACGCGCAAGAGCAGCGCGGAGGATCTGGGGGCCGAGGGGTTCGGCACGCTCCGGGCCCGGCCGAGAGCCGACCAGACGGTGCGGTCGGTGGGGGTCTACGCCACCGGGTCCTACCGCGTCGTGCTGCGCCGGAGCCTCGCGGCCCACGGACCCGGCGGCGTGCCGCTCAAACCCGGAGGCACGGTACCGGCCGCCTTCGCCGTGTGGAACGGCAGCGCGGGCGACAGGGACGGAAAGAAATCGGTGACCATCTGGCAGGAGCTCGTCATCGCTCCCTGACCCGGGGGCGGCCGAGGAGGCGTTGGAGATGACTTCGGACGCAGGCTCTCGGAACAACGGTGTGGACCGGCGGATTTTCCTGCGCTACTTGGGCGGCGGGGCGGGCCTCGCGCTCGTCGGCTTTGACTCCGCGTGCCGCTTCCTGGAGCCGGTGGCCGCCGGCGAGAACCCGCTCTCGAGGGCCGTCTCCCGCGACTGGGAGAAGATCTACCACGACCAGTACCGCTACGACCGCCACTTCGACTGGGTCTGTTCGCCCAACGACACGCACGCCTGCCGCGTGCGGGCGTACGTGAGGAACGGCATCGTGGTGCGCACGGGCGCCACCTACGACTACCAGAAGTACGCCGACCTCTACGGCAATCACGCCACCAGCAACTGGAACCCGAGGCAGTGCGCCAAGGGGTACACCTTCCACAGGGTCATCTACGGCCCGTACCGGCTGCGGCACCCCATCGTCCGCAAGGGTTGGAAGGCGTGGTGCGAGGCTGGCCACCCGGAGCTGACGCCCGAAGCGAAGGCCAGGTACAAGTTCGACAGCCGCGGCGACGACGAGTTCATCCAGATCACCTGGGAGGACGCCTTCAACTGCATCGCCTCGACGCTCGTCGCCATCGCGCGCCGGTACAGCGGGGAGGAGGGGAAAAACCGCCTGCTCGCGCAGGGGTACCAGCCCGAGATGGTAGAGGCGACGGGCGGCGCAGGCACCCGCTGCATCAAGATGCGCGGCGGCATGGGTCTGCTCGGCGTGCTGGGAAAGTACGGGATGTACCGCCTCAACAACACGCTCGCGCTCCTTGACGTCCAGGTGCGCGGCGTGGACCCCGAGCATGCGAGGGCGGGCCGGAACTGGTCCAACTACACATGGCACGGCGATCAGGCTCCTGGCCAACCCTGGGTGCACGGGCTTCAGGCTTCCGACTGCGACTTCAACGACCTGCGCTCCTCAAAGCTGATCATCATGGACGGCAAGAACCTGGTGGAGAACAAGCTCGCCGACTCCCACTGGTTCATCGAGTGCATGGAGCGGGGAGGCAAGATCGTCGTCATCGCCCCCGAGTACGGCCCCCCCTCCACCAAAGCCGACTACTGGATCCCCATCCGTCCGCAGACCGACGCCGCACTGTGGCTCGGCGTCACGCGGCTGATGGTGGAGAAGGGCCACTACGACGAGGCGTTCGTCAAGCGGTTCACCGACTTCCCGCTCCTCGTGCGCCACGACAACCTGAAGCGCCTCCGCGCCCACGAGGTCTTCCAGGGCTACAGGGCGTCGCTCGACCCGCAGGGGCCCTCCATCAAGATCCAAGGATTCACCAAGGAACAGCACGCGCGGCTCGGCGACTACGTCATCTGGGACGAAAAGGAGAAGGGCCCCCGCGCCATCACGCGCGACGATGTGGGCGACACCATGGATCGCAAAGGCTTCGCGCCGGCGCTGGAGGGGACCTACAAGATCCGCCTCGCCGACGGCAAAACGGTGGATTGCTCGACGCTGTGGACGCTGTACCGCACGCACCTGCGCGACTACGACCTTGACACGGTCTGCGAGATCACCCGCGCCCCGCGCGCTCTCGTGGAGCGCCTGGCGGAGGACATCGCGGCCATGAAGCCGGTGGCCATCCACCAGGGCGAAGGGATCAACCACTGGTTCCACGCCACTGAGATGAACCGGGCCGCCTACCTTCCGCTCATGCTCACGGGCAACATCGGCCGGCCGGGGTCCGGCTGCCACACGTGGGCCGGCAACTACAAGGCGGCGCTCTTTCAAGGGTCCCCGTGGACGGGGCCGGGGTTCAAGGGATGGGTGGCGGAGGATCCGTTCAAGCTGAGCCTGGATCCAAACGCGAGCGGCAAGGAAGTCCACGCGCACGCCTACACGAAGGACGAGGAGCCGGCCTACTGGAACCACGGGGACCTCGCCCTCGTGGTGGACACCCCCGCTCGCGGCCGGGTGAACTTCACCGGCGACACCCACATGCCGACGCCCACCAAGGCCATGATCTTCTCGAACGTGAACCTCATCAACAACGCGAAGTGGGCGTACGGCGTCATCCGGAACGTCAACCCCAACGTGGAGATGATCGTCTCCATCGACATCCAGATGACCGCCTCCATCGAGTACTCGGACATCGCGCTGCCGGCCAACTCCTGGCTGGAGTTCGAAGACCTGGAGGTCACGGCGTCGTGCTCGAACCCCTTCCTCCAGATCTGGAAGGGGGGGATCCCGCCGGTCTTCGACAGCAAGGACGACCTCGCCATCCTGGCCGGCATCGCCAGCGCTCTGGCGAGGCAGACCGGCGACCGGCGTTTCGAGGACACGTTCAAGTTCGAGTACGAGGGGCGGCGCGACATCTACCTGCAGCGTCTCCTCGACACCTGCACGACCACCGCCGGGTTCAAGCTCGCGGACATCATGGCCGGCAAGTACGGCCCGCCGGGAGGCTCGCTGCTGAATTTCCGCACGTACCCGCGGATCCCGTTCTACGAGCAGGTGATCGAGTACGGCGAGAACTTCATCGTGCACCGGGAGGGGCCCGAGGCGACGCCCTACCTGCCCAACGTGATCGTCAGCGCAAATCCCTTCGTCCGTCCCGAGGACTACGGCATCCCGCTCAACGCCGAGCACTGGGATCACCGCACGATCCGCAACGTCAAGCTGCCCTGGCGGCAGGTGAAGACGACGAAGAACTTCCTGTGGGAGAAGGGGTTCCAGTTCTACTGCCTGACGCCCAAGACGCGCCACCGCGTGCACAGCGGCTGGTCGAACGTGGACTGGCACATGCTGTACGACTCGAACTTCGGCTACGTGGACGCCAACCCGGCCGACCGCCCGTACCTCGGCGCCAAGCCCGACGAGTTCTACTACCGCGTTTCGCGCTGCATGCTGCGGGTGAAGTACAACCACGCCTACCCGTACAACATCGTCATGATGAAGCACGCGCCCTTCATCGCCACCGAGAAGAGCGTGAGGGCGCACGAGAGCCGCCCCGACGGGCGCGCCCTCTCGGAGAACACCGGCTACCAGGCCAACCTGCGCTACGGCTCGCAGCAGTCGGTCACCCGCAACTGGCACATGCCCATGCACCAGACCGACACGCTCTTCCACAAGGCGAAAGTTTTCATGGGGTTCATCTTCGGCGGCGAGGCGGACAATCACGCCATCAACACGGTGCCCAAGGAGACCCTGGTGAAAATCACCAAGGCCGAGGACGGCGGGCTGGGCGGCGTCGGGATCTGGAAGCCGGCCACCACCGGCTACACGCCGGACAACGAGAGCGATTTCATGAAACTGTATCTGGCCGGCAAGACCACCGTCGTGAAATCCGGTTGACGCGGCCGGAGGAGGACGCCCGTGCCCTACGACGATCCCGGACCCGATGATCCGAACCTGCTGGTTGGCGTGATCCTCCCCGCCGGCGAGGACTCCGTCTCCGAGATGGCGTACGCCTTCGCCGAGGAGTTCGCCGCCCTGGGTTTCGACGAGGAGAGGCTCATGACGCTGTTCCGCCGCCCTTTCTACGCCGGAGCCCACCGGGCATTCGAGGCGCTCGGGGAGGGGAGGATCCGGGAGATCGTGACGGAGTGCGTGGAGGTGTGGGGGCGCTTCAGGGTCGTGGTCCGGGACGCCCCGGGCGTCCAGGCCGACGGCTGCGAGGCCCTCCGGGGAGCGGAGCCCAGGCGCGGGCCGGAGGAGTAACGGAGGAGCCATGCCCAAGGTGAAGAACTGGCAGCTCGGCCGGGAGATGTCGTACCCGTACGAGGGCCGCTACCCGAAGAGGCAGTTCGCCTTCGTCTTTAACATCAACCGGTGCATCGCCTGCCAGAGCTGCACGATGGCCTGCAAGTCCACGTGGACCTTCTCCAAGGGACAGGAGCACATGTGGTGGGCCAACGTGGAGACCAAGCCGTACGGCGGCTACCCGCAATGGTGGGACGTGAAGATCCTTCAGGCGCTGCACGAGGCGAACCCCGGCGGGCAGCACTGGGCGGGGAAGGCGTCCGAGGATCGAGGCGCCCCCTACGGCGAGTTCAAGGGGAAGACGGTCTTCGAGGCGGCCCAGAAGACCCTGCAGCCGGAGAGCGCGCGCGTCCTGGGCTATCTGCCCGCGGACGAGGAGTGGAACCTCCCGAATATCTATGAGGACAACCCCGTGGGGAAGCGGGGCGTGAGGAACGCCTACGACGAGACGGGCGTGGAGCTTCCCGTCCACGACACCTGGTTCTTCTATCTGGCCCGCATCTGCAATCACTGCTCCTATCCCGCCTGCCTGGCCGCCTGCCCTCGCCAGGCGATCTACAAGCGGCCGGAGGACGGCATCGTGCTCCTCGATCAGGAGCAGTGCCGCGGCTACCGCAAGTGCGTGGAGGCCTGCCCGTACAAGAAGACCATGTACCGGGGCAACACCCGCACCAGCGAGAAGTGCATCGCCT
>CAYNUH010000003.1:0-29822 GCA_964400605.1 uncultured Acidobacteriota bacterium
AGTTTGTCGTCGCGCTTGACGGCCGCCAGGCGGTTCAGCTCGTCGAAGAGGTACCGCTTCGTCAGCTCGCGCGCGAGGTTGCCGTTCTGGTCGTAAGAGAACGGCGCGTTTGGATCGCTCGCGATCATGTCAATGCGATTCGTGAGAGGGCTCACGAGGAAGTTGGTGGCGTCGTTGGCATCCTGATTACGGGTCACCTTCAGCATGTTGCCGAAGTCATCATAGGTCCAATCCCTTCCGTAAGTCTGGCCCGCGAACTTGATGCTCGCCGAGGTCAACCGGCCGATGAGGTCGTAGCCGAACGTGTCGTTGCCGATGGCTCGGATGTTTCCAACACCGTCGTAGGCGTACGTTCCGGTGTCCAGATACAGGTTCTGGGTGCCGTTTCCTTTGCGGACCTCGATCTTGGACGGCCGGTACATCACGTCCGGCGTAATCTCGGTCGAGACGCCGTTGATGTAGTCGACCTTCTTCAGCCCCCCCGCCTCGTTGTAAACGGCGTCCTTGATGAGCATCCAGGTGTTGGGGTTCGCCGGGTCAGGGTTCGCCTGGCGGCGCGAGTCGTTCACCCCTTTGAGGAACCCGTTGGCGTAACGGTATTTCAGCGTGGCGACGTCGGTGGGGTACGTGCCGCACGCGGCCGTGGAAGGGTACCTCAAGGAGTCCAGCAACCCGAGCGTTGTATACGCGTAGCAGGTGGAGAACTCCGGATCGCCCGAGCCCACCCACTCACGAGCGTCCCACAGACCGAACCGGGTGGACTCCCGGTCGAGGCGGCCGTTCAGGGCGCCGTAGGTGAAGTTCTTTATCGCGATGAGGGTGCTCGTCTCGTCGAACGACTTCACCTGCGTCAGTCGGCCGGCCGCGTTGGCGACGTTCGGGTCGTCGTACGTGTATTGGGCGCGCAGGACGGGATCCTCGTAGATCCCGTTGGGGTCGGGGCGCAGGCTCTCGACGGTCAGAAGCCTCCCGGCGTCGTCGTAAGTCATCTGGAAGAGGGTCCCGTCGGCGTTCTGCTTCTCCAGCACGTTCCCGGCCGCGTCGTACTTCGTGTAGAGCGTCGTGCCGCTCTCGGGGTTGTTGGAAGAGCGGAGCCTTCCCATCAGGTCGTAGCCGAAGCTTCTCGATTGGATGAACGGAGAGCCGTAGGCAACCTCTTCCAGAAGCTCGACCCGCGTGAGGTCGCCCGCGGCGTTGTAGGTGTAGCGGCCGTCGGCCCCCTGCGGCGCGTCCACGTAGATGAGCCTTCCGAGCGAGTCTCTCTGGTATCCGGTTGAGGCGGTCGAGCCGGAGGTGCCGTTCGGGTCGCCGTTGATGCCGAACACCTTCACGGTGGAGTCGAGGGTTTGATACGAGGTCTCGATCCGCGAGCCGTCGGCCGCCGTCACCTTGTGGAGGCGTCCCAGCGGGTCCGTCGCCTGGATGTCGTTTTCAAAGGACGCGTAGTCGAACGCCGTCCCCTTGGGGCCGTTGGCCGCGGGCGGGCAGGCGGGAGAGCCGGCTGGATCGTTGCCCGGGTCACGCCACTCCGACACGAACGTGGGCCTTCCCACGGCGTCGTAGCAGGTGAACTGCGAGACGAACACGCCGGTCTCGTTCAGCCGCCTCGTCTCGACCGGGCGGCCCTGATCGTCGAAGTAGGCCCAGGTCTCGAGCCGATCGCCGGTGGCCGGGCCCCTCAGGGTCTTCGTCTGGCGCAGGGTCACGTAGGCGATCTCGGTGGCCAGCTCCGGTGACGTGGGCACCGTCTTCGTCAGCCGGCCCAGGATGTCGTAATGGAAGTTCGTCTCGATGTGCGACGGGTCCCGCGCTTTCAGGATCGCCCCCGTGGCCGGATCCCGCGTCACGTCGAAGGCGAAGTAGGGAAACGGCGTTGCGTTGGGATCGAGGCTCTTCCTGCCGGTGAGATGGCCGTACCCGTCGTGGTACGCCTTCGTGGCGTACGAGCCGCCCGCGTCGCCGCCCGTGACGGTGGTCGTATCCGGCAGCCCCGTCGCCGGGTCGTACGTGTACGTCGTGAGGAAGTCTCCGGGCATGCTCGTATTCGGATCGATCTGCCTCCTGGCCGTGGCGACCCGTCCGTCGTCGAGGTAGGTGAACGTCGAGCGGCGCTCGACCTTAGCCTCCCGATTCTCGATCTTCTCTTCCTTCACGGCGTGCGTCACCCAGTTCGCCCAGCGGGCCGTGCCGGGCTGCGGCATCTCGTACGTCCTGCGGGTGACCCTTTCGGGCACGACGTTCGATTCGAAGCCGAACTCCGAAGTGGTGGCGAAGTTGCCATACAGCAACCAGCCCCCCTGCGACACCCGGGTGCGTTTGCCGGAGCCCTGCCAGGTCGTGACGACCGACGTGAGCCGGACGTCGTCCACGGGCGGCGTGCCCTGGTTCGCGTAAAACTGCTCGATCCTGTAGACGCGCTCACCGCCCCCGACCCAGTTTCCGGCCGCGCTGATCGGGGCCTTGCGGTAGATGTCCACCGTGCGCGTCAAGCCGACCTGCCAGGAGGTCTGCCAGTCCACGTCACCCGGGTCGATGAAGTCGTACACCGTCTGATTCCCGTTCGGGTCTTTCACGATCGTGAACGGAGGGCCCAGCACTCCTCCGACCATCCAGCGGCCGTATTCCCACGTGGGGGCGTTGGCTCCGGTCCCGACGCTCTTGCGCGTCACCGCGCGGACGGCGAACTGCCAGTTCCCCTGCCAGTATCCGTACGTTTCGTACGTGTAGTTGAGGATCGCTCCGGTCGGAAGCGTCCGCTGGGTCAGTTCCCCCGAGTTGGGGTCGTAGGCGAACGTGTGAGAGTAGCTCCCGGCCCAGTTCGGGTCCTTCGGCAGGTCAATCCGTGACAGAAGCAGCTGGTCCGGGATGGCGGCCGAGAGGGTGCCGTACGTGAGCGACAGCGTCCGCGGCGGCTCGTAGACGAAGTTGTAGTCGGCCGTGGTCGAGGTTTGGCCTCTCAGGGCGGGCATCGTGATCTTTGTCGTGTAGCCTCCGATCACGGTGGCCGCGCCGTTCTGCGAGGCGTTCGTGAGCGTGATGGTTCTCAGCGGAGTCGGATCGGACCGGAGTCCGTCCTTGATCTCCCGGATGCACAGCGCCAGCGCCGTGCTCTGTTCGTAAGCTACCTCCACCCAGGAATGGACCGTCGTGGCGTCGGCGCCGCGCTTCTCCATCCTCCGCAGCAGCCACGCCCCGTACTCGTCCACGCGGCCACCGGGGTACGGATCGGAGGGCACGGTGTACGGGTGAACGTCGAAGATCATCACCAGGCCGTTTCCGGGATAGATCCGGATCGAAGCTATGGTCTCCCACGTCACGGACGCGTTGGGGTCCGTCAGGTACACCTCCACGCGCATGTAGGTGCTGTCTTTGGTCTCCCCAGGCACCAGCGCGCCCGAGCGGCCGAGTTCGTTGAGATAGATCGGGTGGAGCGTGCCCTCGGGGTCCTCGTACAGGAGCGGGTCGTACAGCGTGATGGTCTCGATGCGCGAGGCGTACACGCGTCCCATCGACAGCCGCCACCCCACCCCGAAAGGCCCCCGGCGCCGCAGCACGTGCGACTCCAGGTTGTCTCCGCCCAGCAACCAGATCTTGGACGTGTAGTGGAGGCTCATCCCCCACGACATCCCGGGCAGCTCCCAGGTCGGGCCGACGGGGACGGCCAGCTCGAGATCGCCCGAGTACACGTTGATGGAATCGCCGCCGGGGCCGTTCAGCATGATGGCGTTCGTGGGAGCGCCGGGCGCCTCGTTGGGGTTCTGAGCCGGGACGGGAGAGATGAGGGCGGTGAACGTCAGAAGCAGGCAGAGCACGAGCGCGCGCAAGGGTGGACGGGGCACGGCCTCCTCCAAGCGTCTCCACGGACGCGAGCGCGGGCGGGCGGAAAGAACATGAGGGTAACGCCCCCTCTCATACAGCAAAAATCATGCTCTGTCAAGAGGGTAATTTTCTAACCGTCTCGACGCCGTGCGGAAAATGACCCTGGTCCGGAACGTCTTGCCGTGCATGGAATGCTGGGAAGCCTCGGCACGAGGTCTGCCGGCGCAGCCGCCGCTACCGCCCTTGCAGCCCCTTCACCGCATCCAGGTAGGCGCGCTTCAGGGATTCGCGCAGCTCGGCGCGGCCGGCGTCGTTGAGGGACTCCACCGTGGCGTCGCGGCAGAAATCCACCGTTCGCTGCAGCGTGTTGAGGAAGGCCTGGCAGGGGGCGCACTTCCCCAGGTGGGTCTCGATCGCGTCGCAGGCCTCGGCGTCGAGGTCGTCGTCGAGGTAGTCCGACAGCGTCTCGAAGATCTCCTTGCAGTTCATGACGCCTTCCGGCTTCCCGATCCGCTCCCCCCGGGCAGACGGCGCGACAGCTCCCTGCGGACGAGGAGCCTCGCGCGGTGCAGCCGCATCCTCACCGTGGAGACGGGGATCTGGAGGATATCGGCCACCTCCTGATTGGACATCTCCTCCATGTCCCGCAGCACCAGCACCACACGGTAGTGAGGCGGCAGCTCCGTGACCGTCTCCTTGAGGAGCCGCTTCTCCTCCTGGCGGCGCATCTCCTCGTCGGGGTCGAGCGACCAGTCGTGTACGGGGAGGATCTTCCCGTCGCGGCGCTCGGGCATCAGCTCGTCGAGCGGGATCTCGCGGTCCTCGGCGTGCTGACCGCGCCGCTTCATCAGGCAGGCGTTGGTGGCCACGCGGAAGAGCCACCTTGGAATCGCCTTTGCGTGCTTGACGTCCTTCAGCGACCTGAGGGCCCTGACGAGCGTGTCTTGGAGGATCTCTCGCGCGTCCTCGTCCTGGCCGCACACCTTGAGGCCGAAGCCGTAGATCCGGTCGGCGTAGCGGTCGAAGAAGGCCTCGAAGGCCCCGGGCGTCTCCCGGCGCAGGCCCTCGAGGAGATCCTCGTCGGTGCGGTAGACGTGGGTGTGGGGCATGGGTGGATGGGCTCGGATCGTGGCCGCCATTCTACGAACTCCCGGCTCCGCGTGGCAAGGGGGGCTCCGTCGGGACCGGCATGGGCGGACTGCGGGAAGGGTTTGCATCCTACGCGCCGGACGGTCATGATGGGGCGGACGGGAGAAGCCGGCCGATGCCGATCCTCAACGACCGGGTCCGCGATCAGGTCATGGAAGTGTTCCGGGATCTGACGGGCCCCGTCCGCCTCGTTTTCTTCGAGCAGACGCTCAACTGCGAGACGTGCCCGGAGGCGAGGCACCTCGTCGAGGAGGTGGCCTCCCTCTCCGAGAAGATCACGTTCGAGCCCTACAACCTCATCACCGACTCCGACAGGGCCCGTGAGTTCCGCATCGACCGCGTCCCCGCGATCGCCGTGGTCGGCGCGAAGGACCAGGGGATACGCTTCTTCGGGACGCCTTCCGGCCACGAGCTCGGCGTCCTCGTGGAGACGATCCAGGACGTGTCTTCAGGGCACGTGAACCTCAGGCCCGAGACCATCGAGGGCTTGAAGGCGCTGGGGTCGCCCGTGCACTTGAGGATCTTCGTCACCCCGACGTGACCCCACTGCCCCCGTGCCGTGCGCACGGCCCACGCGATGGCGATGGCGAGCGACCTGGTGACGGCGGACTGCGTGGAGGCGCAGGAGTTCATGGATCTGTCGCGCGCCTTCCGGGTTTCGGCGGTCCCCAAGACGATACTCAACGACAGCGAGGAGCTGCTGGGCGCCCAGAGCGAAGCGGCGTTCCTGGAAAGCGTGCTGCGGGCCGGAGAGGCGGGCGTCTCCTGAGCGCAATCCCGACGCCCCGGGGGCTGTGGTACGATGCGCGCCGGTTCACGGTAGGCGGGAGATGAGGACCCGGGGGCGAAGGCGCGGGGCCGTCAAGCGCCTGGCCGCAGCCGCCTTGAAGTTCGTGGTCATATCGGTCGCCTTCGTGACCGTCCTGCTCGCGAGCGGATACTTCTCGATGCGCCTCGCG
Organism: uncultured Acidobacteriota bacterium; assembly: GCA_964400605.1. Taxonomy (GTDB): domain Bacteria; phylum Acidobacteriota; class Polarisedimenticolia; order JACPZX01; family JACPZX01; genus CAYNUH01. The sequence goes on from CAYNUH010000003.1 coordinate 5,928, forward strand.
CTGCTCGGTCGCCAGGTGACGGTTCCCGACGTCACAGGCATGACCTTCCCCGAGGCGCAGGAGAGCCTGCGCCGCGAGGACCTCTTTCTGGAGGCCGCGGCCGAGAGGAACGACGACCGGCTCGAGCAGGGTCGGATCCTCGCGCAGGAGCCCGCCGCGGGAGCGGCCATCAAGAAGAACAGGACGGTGAAGGTGGTGACCAGCCTCGGGCCGAAGATCTTCAGAGTGCCGGACGTCCGCGGGCAGTCCCTCCGCGCCGCGCGCATGAAGATCCAGAGCGAGGGGCTGCACTTCGCGCACGTGGCGTACGCCCACGCGCTGGCCGGGGAGGCCGATGTGGTCGTCTCGCAGGACCCCCTCCCGACGGGAGAGAGCCTGGGCGAGGAGGGAATCAGCCTCCTGGTGAGCAAGGGCCCCAGGGAAGCGGTCTTCGTGATGCCGGATCTCACCGGGAAGCGATTCGAGGAAGTACGGGGCGTGCTCGAATCGCGCGGCCTCAAGGTAGGAAGCGTCCGCCGGGAGCGGAGCCTCTGGCAGCGCAGCGGCGCCATCACGAAGCAGTACCCGGAGGCCGGCTACCCGGTGGCCACCGGCGACATCATCAGCCTGGTGGTCACCCGCTGATGCCCGCCCGCGACGTGAAGACGCCGGCGCTGGCGCCGTCCATCCTGTCGGCCGACTTCGGCCGCCTGGCGGAGGAGGTCCGCCTGGTGGAGGAGGCGGGCGCGGGGATCCTCCACGTGGACGTGATGGACGGGCACTTCGTCCCCAACATCACGATCGGTCCGCCCGTCGTGGCGGCGCTTCGGAAGACCACGCGCCTGCCCATGGACACCCACCTGATGATCGAGAACGCGGACCGCTGGGTGGAGCGGTTCGTGGACTCCGGGGCCGACATGGTCTCGGTGCACGTGGAGGCCTGCCCGCACCTGCACCGGACCGTCTCGGCCATTCGCGCGCGGGGCGCGAAGGCCGGAGTGGTCCTGAACCCGGCCACGCCCGTCTCCGCGCTCGACGCGATTCTGGCCGACGTGGACTACGTGCTGCTGATGTCGGTGAACCCCGGCTTCGGCGGCCAGAAGTTCATCCCCTCGGTGCGCGGCAAAGTCGTCGCCCTGCGATCGCAGATCGCGTCCCGCGCGCTGGGCGTCCGGATCGAGGTGGACGGCGGGGTGGACGCCTCCAACATCGCCGATCTGGTCCGGGACGGCGCCGACTGGCTCGTGGCGGGTTCCTCGGTCTTCTCGTCGGGGGACCCGGCGGGCGCGGTGAAGCGGCTGAAGGCCCTCGCGGAGGGGGCGCGCCCCTGAGCGGCCGGCGTCCCCAGGCGGCGGAGCGCCCCGAGGACGGTCGCGCCGCATCCGGCCGGACCCGCCTGCGTGTCCGATACCCGGAAACCGACCCCATGGGGGTCGTCCACCATACCCACTATCTGACCTGGTTCGAGGTGGGCCGCACGGAGCTGATGCGCGGGCGGGGCCGATCGTACGCGGGCATGGAGCGCGAGGGGATCTTCATGCCCGTCGTGGAGGCGCACTGCCGCTACCACGCGCCCGCGCGGTATGACGAGGAGGTCGAGATCGAGACGGTGGTGAGCGCCGCCAGCCGGATCAAGGTGGAGTTCTCCTACAAGGTGATCCGCCCGTCCGACGGCAGACTCCTCGCAACCGGACGCACCGTGCACGTGGCCACCGACGCGGCCGGATCGCCGAGGCGGATCTCGGCGTCCTTGGTGGCCGATCTCGGCGCGCGCGCCGCGCAGCGGGCGTCCACGGCCGAGGACCGCGGCGGCCCTCTTCGAGCCGCCTCGCGGCGGCTCGTGGCGGCGCTCCTCTCGGCCTCGGTCCTCCTCGCGGCCGGTTGCAAGAAGGATCTCGACAAGATCCCCCGCGACCGCGACGCCGGTCTCGCGCCCGTCCAGCTCTACGAGAAGGGGATCACGCTGAGCCGGAAGGGTCGCTACTACCGGGCCCGCGAGATCCTGGAGAAGGTGCTCTCGAGGCAGAACGTCTCGCCGGAGATCCTCGCCGACACCAACCTCGCCATCGCCGACGCCTACTACTCCGACGGTGGCGTCGTCAACGTGGCCGAGGCGCTCAGCCGCTACACATCCTTCCTCACCTTTTACCCGAACCATCCGCGGGCTGACTACGCTCAGTTCCAGCTCGGGCTGTGCTATCTGAAGCAGACGCTCAGCCCCACGAAGGACCAGTCCACCACGCGCCAGGCGCTGGACTCGTTCCGGAAGGTGGAAACCACCTACCCGCAGAGCGATTTCGCGATCGCGGCGCGCGAGAAGGCCGACGTCTGCCGCGAGAGACTCGCCGAGGCCGACGTCCAGGTGGGGATCTTCTACATGAAAAGGAAGGCCTACGCCGGGGCCATCGACCGGTTCCGCACGGTGCTGGAAGCGTATCCTCGCTACCGCGGGAGGGACCAGGTCTACTTCCTCCTCGGGGAGGCGCTCAAGAGCACCAGGAAGAACCCCGAGGCGCTCCTCTATTACCAGAAGCTCGTGGACGAGTTCCCGAAGAGCCGTTACGCCGGCGAGGCGAGGCACGCTCTCGCCTCGGAGGACGGCGGCTCGGGGAAGACGGCGGAGGCCCCCAAAGGGAAGAAGTCCTCCTCGCGCAAGGAGCCCGAGCCCACCGTCCAGCATGTGGGCGGGTAGGGGAGCGGGGTCCCCTCAGACGAGGGCGGCCAGTCCCGCCTCCAGCGCGGCGGCCAGCTCTCCCATCGTCGCGAAACGCTTCTCGCGCTCCTTCTCCAGCGTCTTGAGGATCACCGAGGCCAGCCACGGTGGGATGTCGGCGTTCAGCTCCGTGGGCGCGCGGGGCGGCTCCTGCATCTGCCGGTGGGCGATCCCGGTCGCGGTGTCGCCGACGAACGGCTCGCGTCCCGTGAAAACGAAGTACATCACGACCCCGAAGGAGTAGATGTCCGTGCGCGGGTCCAGCGGCAGCGCCTGCACCTGCTCGGGGGACATGTACTTCGGCGATCCCATCACGAACCCCGCGGTGGTGAGGTCGCCGTCCGCACCGCCGCCCCGCGCTATCCCGAAGTCGAGGATCTTCGGGATGCGGCCGTCCTTGATGAGGATGTTCTGCGGCTTGATGTCGCGGTGGATGATCCCCAGGGCGTGGGCCGACTCCAGCCCCCGTGCCACGTCGATCATCATCCGGACGCCGGTGGAGATGTCCACGCTGGGCTGCAATCTCCGCCACTGCTCCAGGTTCACGCCGTCGATGAACTCCATCGTGATGTACTTGTGGTCTCGCCAGGAGCCGAAGTCGAACACCTTGACGACGTTGGGGTGGGCGATGCGGCGGGTGAGCTTGATCTCGCGCAGGAACCTCTCGACCTGCTTCCCCTCGGCGTCGACGCCCCGCAGCACCTTGATGGCCACCGCCTCGTCGAGGTCGCGGTCCACTGCCTGATAGACCCGTCCCATCCCTCCGATGCCCAGCTCGCGGACGATCTCGTAGCGGTCGGCCACGACGACGCCGGGGACGATCCCGGACGCCTTGAGGTCGTCCAGCAACAGCGCCGCGCTGCGATACCGCCGCCCGGGATCCTTCTCCAGGCACTTGCCGATGATCTTCCTGAGGAACGCCGGGACGACCCGGTCCACCTTCTGAGGGAAGGAGGCCGGCGTGTTGAGGTGATCGAAGAAGGCGGTCTCGGGGGGGAACGGCGGTTCGCCCATGAGCATCTCATACAGGACGATGCCCAGGGCGTAGATGTCGCTGCGGGCGTCCACGCGCTCTCCCTTCACCTGCTCGGGCGAGGCGTAGCACAGGACGAGGTTCTGGTCCCCCACGGCGTCCGACAGCCGCGCCTTGAGCCCGAAGTCGCCGATCTTGACCGCGTCGTCCCCCACCAGGAAGACGTTTTCCGGGCGCAGGTCTCTGTGGAGGATCCCCTTGCGGTGCGCGTGGGAGATCGCCTCGGTCATCTGCTGCGCGTAGGCCAGGAGGCGGGCCGGCTCGATGCGGATCTTCTCGTTGAGCAGCTCGCGCAGTGTCCGTCCATCCACCAGGTCGAGGATGATATAGCGCCCTTCCGCGTCTTCCGCGGTGCCGAAGACGGTGACGATGCCGGGATGCGCCAGCGGCGCGGCGCGCATCGCCTCCTGGAGGAAACGCCCGACCATGTCCCTCTGCCCCGTGGAGGGCGTAAACCTCTTGACGGCCACGCGGCGCTGCAGCGCCCGGTCGTAGGCTTCCAGAACCTCCGCGTGCTGGCCGCGTCCGAGCACGCGCACGAAGTCCAGCCGCGTGGAAACCGGCGCCGGGGTGCCCGCGCCAGGCGTTGCCCCGAGGCCCCCCGTGCCGGACGTCCGGGCGCCGGGCCCCGTGATGGAGCCGGGGAGCGGCGTCAGCCGCGCTCCCGCCCCAGGGGACGGCTGGGCGCCCAGGCCCGCAAGGGCGAGCTTCGCCTCGGCGGGAGTGGGCCTCGCGGCGGCGACCTGCTGCGCGATGCGCTTGAGCCGTTCGGCTACGTCGGCGTGGTGAAAGTCGATGCTGAGGATGCGCTCGTAAACGCGCTGCGCCTCCTCGCTGCGCCCCATCTGCTCGTAGGTCAGGCCGAGGTTGTAAAGGCAGCGGGTGCGCTGGGTCTCGTCGGCCGCCCCTTTGAGGGCCAACTCGAACTTCTCGACGGCGAGGGAATGGAGCCCCTGCTTGGAGAAGAGGCTTCCCAGGAGGAGGGAAGCCCGGGCGTGCTCGGGGTCGTCCCGCCCCACGCGCTGCAGCAGGCGGATGGCGTCGCTCTCCTCGCCGCGGCTGATGTAGATCTCGGCGGCCGCCGTGGGTCTGCCGGCCATCAGATACGAGCGTGCCGCCTCGGCGGGCTTGCCGGCCGTCTGGAAGGCGCGGGCGGCGTTGACGTGCTCGCGGCCGCGCTCGTAGGCGCGCGCCGCCTCCTCGTGGCGGCCGATCCCGGCGTAGAGATCCGCTGCGCGGATGTGCTCCCCTTCGGAGGCGAAAAGCTCCGCGGCGCGCTGGAGGTCCCCGGCGCTCTCGAAGCACTCGGCCGCCTTGAAGGCGAGGCTCTCCTTCAGGAACGTCTCGGCCGCCCGCGCGAACTGACCCGAGCGCAGGAGCAGCTCGCCGAGGAGCCGCCCGTCTATCTTCGCCGACGGATCTTCCTCGATGATCCGCAGCGCCTCCGAGAAGTTCTCCAGCCGCACCAGCAGCGCCGCCGCCTTCTCCGTGCGGCCGGCCTTCCGGTACGCCTCCACCGCCTGCTCGAACAATCCGGCCTCTTCGAGATGCGGGGCGGCCCGCTCGAACTTCCCCGCCTTGTAGAAGAGGATCCCGGAGAAGCGGGCGAAGCGGGACCGCCTCTTGCGCGTCTCCTCCAGGGCAAACGCGCCGCTGGCGTGCGATTCCACCCCCGCGCCCGCCGTCAGGAGCGACTCGTAGAGGGAGGCTGCCTTCAAACTCTCGCCGGCCTGGGCGAACAGGTACGCCGCCCGCTCGATCTGCCCCCCCATCTCGTAGAAGGCCGCCGCCGCGCCGAGGCTGCCCATCTTCTCCTCGAGGTCGGCGGCCTTCACGAACTGCCCGGCCCTCTCGTACATCAAAGAAGCCTTCTTGCGCTGCCCCGCCTTCAGATACATCTCGGCGGCCTGCACGAAGTCGCCGCCGGAGGCGAAGTACCCGGCCGCGGCGGCGGCCTCGCCGATGCGCGCGGCCACCTGGGCCGCGAGGAGATGGTGGCGCCCCTGCAGGTACATCTCGATCGCTTCGTTGGGGCGCCCCGCCATGTCGCACAGGTCCCCGGCGCGGGAGTAGTCGCCGCGGCGGGCGGCGCGGCGAGCTTCCTTGAGGAGGTCCGCCATGTCCGTCAGGCCCGGAAGGAGGGCGGGAAGGTCGGGAGGGGCCGTCGCTTGTCGCTCATCGGAGCGGAAGGATACCTTGGGCCGGAGGCGGTGTCTGCGGCGAGTGAGGAGCAGCGCGGGCCCGGCTCGCCAGGTGCGGGTAGGCGGCGAGGATGCCGGGGGGCGCGTCCACCGTCCGGTCCTCCACCAGGGCCCTGAGCTCGAGAGCGTTCGCGACCCCCTGGCCCCGGTAGTGGTTGTTGGCGATGATGAAGACGTCGGCGGCGGAGGCCGCCAGCACCCTGATCCGCTCCGACCATGAGGCGAGTTCCTCCGTCGTGTAGAGGTAGTCGTAGCGCCGGTCGCGCCCCGCCCCCTCATCGAACCAGGCCTCGGCGTTGCGGCCGTGCAGCCGGACGTAGGCCGGCGCGCCGGTGACGTGGGCCGTGGGCGGGATGTTGGCGGAGACGGCGGGCTGATCGATGTTGCAGAACCCCGCGCCCCGTTCGCGAAGGAAGCCGAGGAACTCCCCCCGGAGCCACGAGGCGTGCCGGACCTCCACGACCAGAGGGAAGTCGGCGAACCTCTCGAGGATCTCGGCGAGCCGCGCGCGGTTGTGCGCCGCATTGTGGAACGAGTAGGGGAACTGGATGAGGACCGCGCCGAGCAGTCCCGCCTCCCGAAGCGGCCGCATCGCGTCACGGAAGGCGCGCTCGGCGGCGCCCGCCTCTTCCGCGGAGCCGGGCGCCGCATCGTGGGTGAAGCCGCGCCACAGCTTGGCCGTGAAGAGGAATCCGGCGCGGCCGGCGACCCGCTCCGCCCAGGAGGCCGCGGCCGAAGGGGCGGGAATTCTGTAAAAGGACGAGTTGATCTCGACGCAGTCGAGGAAAGCGGCCAGGCAGGCGAGGGGATCGAAGTCCCTGGGCCGGGGCGCGGGGTACACGACGCCGTCCCAGTCCGGATACGACCATCCCGCGCTGCCGATGCGGATCATGACACCCGACCTCTCCGTACAGGGCGACCGACCCTAATCTAGGAAGGGGCGCGCCCCGCGGCAACCGCCGGCAGGAGTCCTGGGTCACATCGCCGTGCGGTGACGGCGGTCAGTGGGCGCGGGCGGTGGAGGCTATGGTGGCCAGGGCGGATCGGGTGGCGGCCTCGGAGCCGTTGATTTCGATGACCTTCTCCCACTCCCTCATGGCCTTGTCGGCGCGCCCCTGCGCCATGAAAATCGACCCGCGGCTGAAGAGGGCGTGACACAGCGTGGCCTGGTCGGGATTCGACTCCAGCGTGCGGCTCAGCTCGGTCAGCGCGAGATCGAGCTGATCCTTCTTCTCGTAGGCGCGCGCGAGCACGAGGTGCGCGGAAGGGTAGCCGGGCGTGATCTCGAGGGCCCGGCGCGCGAGGCGGATGACGGCATCCGGGTCTTTCAGGCCTGCCGCCGTGGCCCTGTCGAAGAGCATGAACGCCTCGTGGGAGAGATCGCCCGCGGCCAGCCGGCGCGCCTGATCGAGATACTCCCTGACCATGTGGAGGCCCGGCGAGATCACCTCGGCCCGTTCGAGGGACCGGATCGCCTCATCGTGACGTTTCAGCCGGAGGCAGACGTAGCCGAGCTGGTAGTGTGCGCCGGCCCAGTCCGGCGCCGACTCGACGCTGCGCCGCAGGGTCGACTCCGCCTCGATGAGCCGTCCGGCGTCGCAGTGGTCCCAGCCGTTCTGGAAGTCGCGCGCCGCCGTCTCGAGGTGTGCCTCCCGCTTCCGGTGGGCCCCCATCGCCGCGGCCGCCGCGCGCCGCTGCCGCGCCGTGCCGCGCCACGGCTGGATGGATCCATCGGGCGCTCGGAGGCACTCTGAGACGTGGGCGATCAGATTCTCGGAGAGACGCACCTCGACGATCCCGCCGCCCTCCCGCCCCCCAAAGACGTCTTGGAGGTGCACGTGGGCCAGCGCCCATTCGGAGGCTTCCAGGGCGAGAAGGTCCTGCTTCAGCCGCCGGACCAGCGTGCGGACCTCCCGCAGCCCTTCCGGCACCCCCACGCCGTACTCCGAGGCCACGGCGCGGGCGATGTCCCGCACGCTCCTGGATCCGTCGATCATCTCCCAGCAGCGGGTCGCCACCGCGTTCAGCGCGAGCCCCTCGCCCTGCCGCGGGAGCGAGATAACCATCTCCCCGCGTATGAAGAGCGTCTTCGCGGCCGGATGCTTGATGAGGACGGCGGAAGTGTCGGCTACGCCCGCGGCGCGCCGGCGCCGGCGCGCGAGCCCGTAGGCGAGTCCGGCCGAGGCGAGCGCCAGGAGCGCGGCGAGAGAGATGAGCGTGTTCATCGGGACCCCGCGGCGAAGACCGACGAATTATAAAGAGCGCCTTCCCGCGGCGCCACGAGGGCGCTGAAGGGACTGTATCGCGTCCCCCCCGCGGTGCGGTATGATGCAGGGTCCCGGGAAGGCCGCGGCCGGTCATGGACGCGGACGCGTCGCACGGGCGAGATGAACCATGGGGGGAGGGAGCCGATGAGCGAGGCCGCGCGTGGATCCGCCGCGCCTGCGGGGGCCGCCACCGGACGGCAGCGGCGGCTCACGACGCCGATCCCGCTCGTGGACCTGGCGGCGCAGCACAAGGCTCTGGACAGGCCCATCCGCGAGGCCGTCGGGCGGATCCTCGAATCGTCGGCCTTCATCCTCGGGGAGGAGGTCGAGAACTTCGAGCGCGAGTTCGCTTCCTTCCTCGGCGTCAAGCACGCCGTCGGGGTGGCCAGCGGCCTCGATGCGTTGACGCTTGCGCTGCGGGCGGTGGACGTCGGCCCCGGCGACGAGGTGATCGTTCCCGCCAACTCCTTCATCGCGACGGCCATGGCGGTGGCGGCGTCGGGAGCGAAGCCGGTCCCGGCGGATGTGGATCCCGAACGCTGCACGCTCGATCCTGCCGTGGCCGCAAAGGCCGTGACACGCAAGACGCGAGCGATCATCCCGGTGCATCTCTACGGACAGAGCGCGGACATGAACCCCCTGCGGGAGCTCGCGCGCAAGAAGGGGCTCGCGCTCATCGAAGACGCCTGCCAGGCGCACGGGGCCACCCTCGACGGGGCCCGTTGCGGGGCGATGTCGGACGCCGGCTGCTTCTCCTTCTACCCGAGCAAGAACCTGGGGGCGCTGGGCGACGGCGGGATGGTGGTCACCGACCGCGACGATGTCGCGGAAAAGGTGAGGCTGCTCCGCAACTACGGCCGGCGCGGCACGTACGAACATGCGGTCAAGGGAGTCAGTTCGAGGCTCGACGCCGTCCAGGCGGCCGTCCTGCGGGTCAAGCTCCGGCACCTTCCCAAGTGGAACGAGGCGCGACGGCGCCACGCGGCGCACTACACGCACTCGCTCTCGGATCTGCCCGTGGTGCCGCCCGCCGAGGCGCCCGGGGCGATGCATGTGTACCACCTCTACGTCATCCGGGCGCCGCGCCGCGACGACCTGAGGCAGCACTTGGAGGGGCTGGGCATCTCGTGCGACGTGCACTACCCGATTCCGATCCACCTTCAGGAAGCCTTCGCCGATCTGGGCCTCAAGGCCGGCTCCTTCCCTGTCACGGAACGCCTTTGCGGCGAGGTGCTCTCGCTTCCCATGTACCCCGAGATGGCCGACTCGGACGTGGACCAGGTCAGCGCCGCCATCGCGGCCTTCTACACTCCGCCAGGCGCGGGCGGCGGCGCCTGAAGCGTCCTTCAGGGAGACCGGTGGGATCCCGTGGCTGAATCTCCGGCCCCGGCCGCGCCTCTCATCGGCATCCGCGCGCGGAATTCCCGGCCGGACCCCGTTGCCGCACCCACCCTCAGCGTCATTGTTCCCGTCCTTGGCGAGGCGGCCCTCTCCGGAGGGTTCGTGGAGCGGTTGGTGCGTTCGCTGGAGGGGACGCTCGATCCGTTCGAGGTGTTGATCGTGACCGGCTCCGGCCGCGAGGGCGCGGAGCCGCTCGCCCCGGACGAGACACCCACCGATCCGCGGCTCAGGGTCGTCCGCATCGGCCGCGTTGCCGGGGTCGGCGCCGCGGTGCGGGAGGCGCTTTCCGCCGCACGAGGAGAGATCCTCGCGATCTTCCCGCCGGGGGCCCCGCCGGAGACGGACCAGGTGAGAGCGCTGCGTGAGACGCTGGAGCCCTGGAGCCCGTCCCCGTATCTGGCCGGAACGAGCGCGGCCGACGTGGCCGTGGGATACCGCCTCGGCCGCGCCGGCTCCACTCTCGCGAGGAGTGTGGGATCGAGGCTTTTCAACCTCCTGGCGTGCGCGCTCTTCGGGCTGTGGCTCCGCGACTTCGGTTGGATCTGCATGTACCGCCGCGGCGTCTTCGAGAGGATCGCTGTCGAGTCCGAAGGCGAGATCGCCCTGGTCGAGATCCTCGTCAGGGCGAAGCGTGCGGGATGCGTCGTCCGGCAGGTGGCGTGTCCGGCCGCGTCGCCGGGCGGGGTGGCGGGGATCACCGGGGCTTGGGAGGGATCGTTCGGCGCCTTCGCGGATCTGCTGCGTCTGCGGGCCCGTCTCACCTTCGCCGGCCGGGGGCGCTCCCCCGGAGCGGACGATCCGGCCTCCCTATCCTGAGAGGGAACGGTCGCCGCTGACCCAGAAGGGGCCTATCGCCAGGTGGTCCAGCCCCGCCTCCAGGAAGGCCCGCAGCGCATCGTTGGGAGAGCAAACGATCGGTTCCTCGTGCATGTTGTAGCTCGTGTTGACGATGCTGGGGATCTCCGACAGCCTGCGGTACTCGTCGATGAGCTTGTGGTAGGAGGGGTTGGTCTTCTTCGAGACGAGCTGCGGGCGCGCGGTTCCGTCCACGTGGACCACGGCCGGACAGTTCCGCTTCATCCACTCGGTGCAGTCGTACGTGATGGTCATGAACTCGGCCGTGTACCGTGAGGCGTCCACGCCGATGTAGCACTGATCGGCGTGCTCGATGAGCGTGGACGGCGCGAAGGGCATGAACTCGGTGCGCCGCAGCCTCTTGTTCAGCCAGTCATTGATGGAGGGGTCCTTCGCGTGGTAGAGGATGGAGCGGTTCCCGAGCGCCCGCGGACCGTACTCCATCCTTCCGTTGAAGCGGCAGACGACCTTGCCGCCGTGGATCGCCTCGGCCGCCTTCTGCTCGATGTCGGCGGGGCGCTCGTACCTCACCCCGAACCGCCGCAGCTGCGACTCGATCTCGGCGTCGGCGTAGGACGGCCCGAAGTAGACGTCTTCGAGGGGCCGCTGGTCCAGCCGTCCGCCGTTGCGGCGCCTCTCGATGTCGAGCGCCTTGAGGGCCGCGCCCAGCGGCTGCCCCACGTCCCCCATGCCGGGGTGCACCGACACCCCCTGCACGCCGGGGATGGACTGGATCCGCTGGTTCATCTTCACGTTGGCGCACACTCCACCGGCGAGCACGATATGCCGCCGGCCGGTGAGGTCCACGGCCCGCCGCACGATCGCCTCCACGCACTCCTCGAGCACGCGCTGGAAGGCCGCGGAGAGGTCCTCCCGCGCGGGTTTCCCGAAATACCCGGGGAGCTTCCCGGTGCGCACGTACTCCGTGTGCAGCGAGAACACCAGCGGGCTCACCCGCAGCTCCATCCCCTCCGTCCACATGAGGGCCCGGACCTTGTCGTACTCCTTCCGGTCGTCGCCGTAGGCGGCCAGCCCGGTGATCTTCCCCGCGTGGCGTCTCGGGTTGAACCCGAGGATCCGGGTGATGAGCTTGTAGAAGGCTCCCGCGGAGTGGGGCCAGGGCGTCGAGGCGATCCGCTCGAACACGCCGTCCTTGACGGTTTCGATCACGCAGGAGTGCTCCCAGTCCGAGCCCTCCACCACCACCGAGAGGCACTCGGGGAAGGGCCCCGCGAAGTACGCGGTGGCGGCGTGACAGTCATGGTGCGGGATGTGGACGATCCTCCCTCTGAACCCGGGCAGCGCGGAGAGCGTCTGCCGCAGGCGGCGGCGGTAGATGAGCGCGTACTGCGGGACGCCCGTGGAGAGGGCGGCGTTGAAGATGTAGGCGAGCGGGCCCCCGACGACGCTTCCGTTCGGGAAGACGGTCATGGACATGCTCTTGCCGCCGGTGAAGATGAAGGGCTTGTAGATGTACGCCGCGTACTGTCTCCACTTCTTGAGTGGAGGGAACCCGGACAGCGCGATGATGTCGATCTCGGAGGGCTTCACCCCGGCGATGCGCAGGCACTCCCGGGCGCTCCCCGCCGGAGCGGCCTCGTCCATCTTGACGCGGGTGAGCCGCTCCTCGTTGATCACGGCCAGGATCCGGCCGTCATCCAGAAGAGCGGCGCCGCTCTCGTGGGTCTCGTAGGCGACTCCGAGCACTTTCATGAGGACCCGGTTTCCCCTGCGTGCAGGATGTTGGAGGCTGGAGAGATGGGCGCGTGGCGGCGCGGCAGCGAAGCACCGAGCGCGGCATCCGCAATGGAGGCATACAGATAGCGCAGGCCGGCCGGCAGGTCAAGCGGTCGCCCCGCGGCGGCGACCTGAGTCTTCCCCTCTGCCTTCCCAGCCTCCTGGTATCATTCAGCGCGAAGCGTGGACCCCGAGCACTTCCCGGGAGCACGCGGGGCGACCACCGCTCAACGTTTTCGGGCCGGATCCTGTCCAAGAAACGACCCGCCCGGCGCTTCGAGCGCCATGAGGAGCCGCCTGCCATGTCCTCGCACCGAACCGTGAGATCTGGGTCGATCCTCGTCTGCCTGCTCGCCCTGGCCTGCCTCTCCTGCTTCGAGCCGCCGGTGAGGGAGACGATGGAGATCGTGTTCCATCCCGAGGGGCCGGTGGAGATCACCATCTCCACGCGCATCAGCGAGGACGACAGGTTGGAGAAGAACGCCGCCGCGAGCGCGAGGATCCAGGAGGTCCGGGAGGCCGCCCTGCGCGGCGAAGACCCTCTGAACGCCCGCGTGAGGGCTCTCGATCCCGTCATCGAAAAGGTCTACTTCGAGTTCCACGAGGGGAGACTGGTCGAAGCCTCCCGCAACGCCGTGGTCGAGGACCCGGCGGGGCTCCTGTCGCTCTTCGACTTCGCCCCGGTCGGCGCCTTCCTCCAAAGGGAGGGGGACGTCATCACGCTGGAGTTCCAGCCCACGGGAAGCGATCGGGCCACGCCCCGCCAGGCCCGCACCGTGCTGGAGTCCCTCGATGGCTTCAGCGAGTCGGTGGCCGCCTACGCGCAGGCGGCGGCCGACCTGTACCGGTACCTCGACGATCATCCGGAGCGCGACCGCGCCTGCCTCGAGGATCTCTTCAAGGACTTCATCGAGGAGTCGGCGAGGAGAGACGAGGATCTGCACGATGGGGAGGCGGCCCTGCTCAGGTCCGTGAAGGAACGCATGAGCGACGTGTGGGACGTCCTGAACGTCCGGACTGACGAAGCCTACACGTTGGACGAGATGTCGCGGCTCCTGTTCGACCCGTTCCCCGCCGAGGTGGAGGTCGAGGTGACCGGCACCATCGAGGAGATCGCAGGCTTCGAGAGGAAAGACGCGACGCGGGTCGCGATTCCCGCCATCGGCCTCTGGAGCGCGCTGACGGCCCTGGAGGGCCGATGGATCGAGCCGGACCTGGTGCTGGCCTACGTCGAATCCGGCCTTAAGCGCGGCGATGCGCCCTTCGACCTCGACGGCTTCGTGGGACGGCGGCGCGCGGTGCATGGCGTCCCCCGCGGCCCCGAGGTGCGCGAGGCCCTCATGGCCAACCTGAGGCCCGCCGAGGTGTACCGTCTGCGGTGGCGAGTGCCTCCGGAGCTGGATGAGCCTCGGGGCGAGGGGCCCACACCGAGCACCGAGAGGAGGGAATCGGACCAGGGCGGTGGCGCGCCGCTTTGACTCACGCACGGCCGCACCGGTACGATCGCTCCCGACTGCCCGCCGGAGACTCTTCCCACGGAGCCCGATCGCCATGTCCCGGTCCCTCGATGCCATCTTCCGTCCGCGATCCATCGCCGTCATCGGCGCCTCCCGCGACAAGACCTCCATCGGCCGCGAGATCCTCCACAACCTGATCGAGTACGAGTTCAACGGCCCGATCTTCCCCGTCAACCCGAAGTCCCCCATGGTCCACTCGCTCAAGTGCTATGCGAGCGTGCTGGACATCCCCGACCCCGTGGACCTGGCCTTGGTGGTCGTGCGCCGCGACGCCGTGCTCGAGACGGTGGACGCGTGCGGCCGCAAGGGGATCAAGGGGCTGGTCGTGATCACGGCCGGCTTCCGGGAGGCGGGCGAGGAAGGAGCGAGGGTGGAGGCCGCCCTCAAGGAAAAGGTCCGGTCCTACGGCATGCGGATGATCGGCCCCAACTGCATGGGCGCCATCAACACCGAACCGGGCGTGAGGATGAACGCGACCTTCGCGAAGGCGATGCCGCTGCCGGGGCAGATTGGCTTCGTCTCGCAGAGCGGGGCCCTGGGGGAGGCGATCCTCGCCAACGCGCGCGACATGGGGCTGGGGATCGCCATGTTCGCGAGCGTCGGCAACAAGACCGACATCTCGGGCAACGACCTGCTGGAGTACTGGGAGGACGACCCGAACGTCTCGATGATCCTGCTCTACCTCGAGTCGTTCGGCAACCCGAAGAAGTTCACGCAGCTCGCGCGGCGCATCACGCGCACCAAGCCGATCCTGACCGTCAAGTCGGGCCGCTCGGCCTCCGGAGCGCGAGCGGCCGGCACGCACACGGGGGCGCTGGCCGGGCTCGACATCGCCGTGGAGACGCTGCTGGAGCAGTGCGGGGTCGTACGCGCCGCCACCATCGAGGAGATGTTCGTCTACGCGCAGGCGCTGGCGAAGCAGCCGATGCCCAAGGGCAACCGCGTGGCGGTCATCACCAACGCCGGGGGGCCCGGTATCCTGGCCGCCGACGCGCTGGAGAACCACGGCATGTCCCTCCCTTCCTTGTCGCCCGAGTCGCTGCGCGCGCTGCGCGGTGTGCTCCCGCCCGAATCGACACCGGGCAACCCCATCGATCTCATCGCCTCCGCCCGCGACGACCGGTACCGCGCCGCCGTCACCATCGCCGCGGCCGATCCCAACGTGGACGCGCTGCTGGTGATCTTCGTCTCTCCCATCATGATCGACGCCCACGCGGTGGCCGTGGCCATCGTGGATGCCGTGCGGCAGACGCCGAAGCCGGTGGTGATGTGCTTCATGGGGAAGGTGGGGATCGAGGAGGGGCTCAGGGTCTTCGATGCGGCCAGCATTCCGGTATACCGCTTCCCGGAGATGGCGGCGGAGGGGCTGGCCGCGATGGACCGCTGCCGGCGGCTCTCCTCGCGGGAGGAAGGGAAGACGGTGCGCTTCGAGGTGGACTCCGCGAAGGCGGCGGCCATCGTCGAGAAAGCCCGGCGCGCGGGCCGGCTGGACCTGAACATGCTGGAGGCGATGGAGTTCCTCGGCGCTTACGGCATCCCCTCGGCGCCGTGCCGCGTGGTCGCCTCGCCGGCCGAGGCGATCGCCTTCGGGCTGGAGGTGGGGTACCCCATCGTGCTGAAGCTGATGGCGCCGGGCCTCAGCCACAAGACCGAGGCCGGCGGCGTCCGGCTCGACCTGCGCAACGGCGACGAGGCGGGGACGGCCTACCGAGAGATGGCTCAGAACCTGGCATCGGCCGGGCCCGAGGCCCGCATCGCGGCGCAGAAGATGCTGCGCGGCGGGCGGGAGGTGATCTTCGGCGTCACGCAGGACCCGAAGTTCGGCCCCCTCGCCATGTTCGGCCTCGGCGGCGTCTTCGTCGAGATCCTCAAGGACGTCTCCTTCAAGATCATGCCCCTCACGGACCGCGAGGCCGCGGAGATGGTCCGGGGCATCCGGGGGTTCCCGCTGCTCTCAGGCTTCCGCGGCGAGAAGGCGGTGGATTTGAGGGTCCTGGAGGAAGTGCTGCTGAGACTGAGCCAGCTCGCCTCCGAGCAGGACGCGGTGGAGGCGCTGGACGTGAACCCGTTCATCGCCGCGGACACCCCGGAGGCGTCGGCCGCCGTGGATGCGCGAGTGAGGCTGAGAGGGTGAGTCGGTTGCGGTCCGGGCGAGAAGCGAGGCGCGCATGAGTGCGGAGCGGAGCCTTCAGGAGCGCTACGCGCCGGGCAACCGCTGCTTCGGATGCGGGCCCGCCAACGACAAGGGGCTCCGGATCCGCTCCTTCGTGAGGGGCGACGAGATCGTCGCCGAGTGGACGGCGCAGCCGCACCACCTCGCCTTCGAGGGCGTGCTGAACGGCGGGATCTGCGGCGCTCTGCTCGACTGCCACAGCAACTGGGCGGCGGCGTACCATTTGATGACGCGGCAGGGCGCGGTGGAGCCTCCCTGCACGGTGACGGCGGATTTCCACGTCACGCTCAAGCGCCCCACCCCGATGGACAGGGCGCTCATGCTGCGCGCGCGCGTCGCGGAGTCATCGGAGGACCGCGCCGTGGTGGAGGCGACGCTCGAGGCCGGAGGCAAGGTGACGGCCACGTGCCGCGGGACCTTCGTGGCCGTGAAGGAAGGGCACCCGGCGTACCACCGGTGGTGAGGCGTGACTTCCCTTCTCGATCGACTCCAGAGGCTCAGACCCGACGCGTCGCGCAGGACGCTGAGACAGCTCCTCGCGCACGGGCGGGTCCTGGTGAACGGGGTCGTGGTCCGCCGCGGCGCGGATCCGATCCCGGACGGCGCCGAGGTCACGGTCCTGCCGAGGGACCGGACGGAGTCCGAACCGGCCTCGCCGGCGCCCATCCTCTTCGAGGACGAGCACCTGATCGTGGTGGACAAGCCGGTGCGGCTCTTGACGGTCGCCGCGCGGGCCGAAGCGCGCCCCTCCCTCTGGTCAGCCCTTCGGAAGGTGCTGCACGCTCGGCGCCCGCCGGAGGATGTGCACCTGGTCCACCGCCTGGACGAGGCCGCGTCGGGGTTGCTCGTTTTCGCGAAGACGGAGCGAGTCAAGGCCGCGCTGAAGAGCCTCTTCCGGACGCACGAGATCGATCGCCATTACGCCGTTATCGTGGAAGGGCGTCCGGCGCCGCCGGAGGGGGAGTTCCGCAGCCGTATCGTGGAGAGGAACGATCCGAGACACCGGGTGAGAAGCCTGCGCGGGCGGGGGGCCGGGCCCGCCGGATCCAGGACGCGCGAGGCCGTGACGAGGTACCGGGTGCTGCGGACCACCGGGGGGCTCTCCGCGGTCGAGGTGCGCCTCGAGACCGGCCGCAAGCACCAGATCCGGGTCCACTTCTCGCAGGCCGGTCACCCCGTCCTGGGCGACGTCCTCTACGGCGGGCGCGGCGCCGAGCGGCTGTTCCTCCACGCCTGGGTGCTCGGCTTCGTCCACCCGCTGACGGGCAAGCCTGTCCGAGTGGTCTCTCCGCCCGGCCGGGAGTTCACAGAGAAGTTCCGTGGGGCCTTCGACACGGCTTCGATTCCCGTCGGCCGCTGAGAGGCCGGCGCGCCGGGAACCCGTTCCGGCGCCGGCCGGGCATCAGTGGCTTCGGGGGCGTCCCGAGGGTTCACCGGGGACACCCGGGTTGCCGGGCGCTCGGCGGGCCGCTCCGCCCGATCGGGCTACCCCGGATGCCCCTCGGTGACGGCTGTGACCAGGATCCCGGCCAGGGTATCGAGCGTCCGCTCCCCCTCCCCGGCGGTGGCGGCGGCGGGGTCGCCGAAGTAGGCGCGGTCGCCGCCGGCCTCCTTGAAGTCGGCGACACCTTCCTTGATCTTGCGCGACAGGCTGGTCGGGTTGGGGGGCAGCACCGTCCGGATCGGCTCCCGGACGTCCTCGGGTCGGAGCGCCATCACGATGGACGTCTCGAACGATCCCGCGTGGCACGCGCCCGAGCGGAACTCCTCGCCGAGCATCCGGGCCCAACGCTTGGAGGTGAGGTCCGGGAAGATCACTTCGACGCCCGTGAACTCCTTCGCCATGGCGACGGCGGCGCGGATCGAATCGAGGTGCGCCGGCTCGAGGTGGGCGTTGGCGACGGCGATCCTCCGGAACCCCTGACCGATGAGCGACCGGAACGTCTCCGCGAGGATCTCCGTGGCGGCGGAAGGCGTGACGGAGACGGCGCCGCCGAAGCCCCGCGCGAAGTCGGTGACGGCGTACGGGAGCGACGGGAGCACGTACGCCTGGGTGCCCGCTTCCCGGAGTCTCAGCGCCGCCCGCTCGGCCATCGCCACCGCGATGATGATGTCAGTATCCAGCGGCAGGTGCGGGCCGTGCGGCTCGGTCGAGCCCACCGGCAGGATGAGGACGGCCCCGCGCCGCGCGGCCTCCTCGGCCTCGGGGTACGTGAGACGGGCGAACGCCAGGTTCACAGCGCGGGCCGGCGGGTTGGCGATCATTCCTTCCCGCCCACGTCGATCTCGGGGTGGATCGGCTTGAGGGGGTACCCTTCCCGGATCAGCTTGCGCTGGACCTTGCCGCGGTCGCTGCGGGGCAGGTCCTCCACGAAGCAGACCCAGCGCGGGTACTTGTACGGCGACAGGTTCTTCTTGGCGAGGTCCTTGAGGTCCCGCGCGAGCGCCTCGGTGGGGGCCGAACCTTGCCGGAGCGTGACGTACGCGCGCGGCCGCGTAAGCCCCTCGCGATCATTGCCGCCGACCACGCACACGTCCTTCACGGCCGGGTGGCGGTAGAGGCAATCCTCGATCTCGAGAGGCGACACGAACATCCCCGACACCTTGAGCATGTCGTCGCCGCGCCCCCCGTACCAGAAGAGTCCCTTCTCGTCTTGGCGGAACTGGTCTCCCGTGACGCACCAGTCCCCGCGGAACGTCTCGCGCGACTTCTCCCGATCCTGCCAGTACCCGAGCGCCGTGGATCCGCCCCGCACCCACAGCGTCCCCATCTCCCCCGGCGGCACCTCGCTGCCGTCGGGCCCCGCGATCCGCGCCTCGTATCCCGGCACCACCCGCCCCAGCGAGCCGGGCACCACGTCGCCGAGCCGGCTCGAGATGTAGATGTGGAACATTTCGGCGCTTCCGATCCCGTCGAGGATCTCGACGCCGAACGTGTCCACCCAGCGCCGGTACAGCTCCGGTGGCAGCGCCTCGCCGGCCGAGAGGCACACCCGGAGCGACGAGAGGTCGCGCTTCGCCGCCCCCGGCATCTGGAGCATCCCGTTGATCATGGTGGGGACCGAGGTCAGGACCGTCGGGCGGTGCCGCTCGATCATCTCGAACATCTTCTCGGGCGTGGAGCGGTCGGGGAAGAGCGCCGTCGCGCCGCCGGCCGCGAAGGGGAACATGAGGTTGGTCCCCGTGGCGTAGCCAAAAAAGAGCTTGGGCACCGAGAGCGTCACGTCACCGGCGGCGTACCGGACCACCTGCTTCGCGTAGGTCTCGATGTTGAAGGCGAAGTCCTGGTGGAAGTGAACGGCCGCCTTGGGGTGGCCCGTGGTCCCGGAGGTGAAGAGCCATCCGGCGATGTCGTCCCGGTGAGTGTCGAACGTGTCCAGCCGGTCGGACGAAGCCTCCACCATCCGCCAGAAGGCCGGATGGCGGCCGACCGCGGCCCGCCCGGCGGCGGCTTCCGCGCCGCCCGGAGAGGCCTCGACGACCAGCAGCCGCTTCAGGTGCCGGGCGCCGGGAAGGATCGCCTCGAACTTCGGGAGGACCTCCTCCGCCACCACGGCCACGGGCGCGCGGGTGTACTCGAGGTAGTAGGCGTAGTCATCGCTCGGGTGGATCGTGTTCGCCATGGCGAAGACGGCGCCGATCTTGAGCGCGCCGAACCAGGCCGCAACGAACTCGATGCCGTCCGGCACCACGATGAGGACCCGGTCCTCCGGGTCCACGCCGAGCTCCCTCAGGGCGTTGCCGGCGAGGTTGGAGAGGGACTGGACCTCCCGGTAGGTGTAAGTCCGGCCGCTGGCGTGTACAGCCGGCGAGTCGCCGCGCCCTTCCTCCACGCGTGCGTCGAGGAGGTAGCGCGCCAGGTTGAACCTCTCGGGAAAGCGGGGCCGTGCACCGGCCTCCATGGTCGCGCTCACCGGATCCCTCGCAGCGCCTCTCAGGGTCGAGGCCGGATGATAGCACCGCGCCGCGGGGGACCAGCATCGGCCGTCAGCGAGGACTGGACGCGCCCTGACTGGAAAGCCGAAGGGAGCCTCTGCCCGCGATCTCAGTCCATCGCCCAGGAATCGTAGAGCGTCACGACGAGCGAGGTCATCAGGAGGCCGACGCCCGCAGCGAAGATCCAGGAGGCGGGGAGAGGGATCGGACCGGAGAGGGATAGGCCCTGCGGACCCAGGAGGCCCCATCCCGTGAGCCACGACTGGACGTGGGGCCACAGCCAGAACGCGCCGGCGATGAGCGTCAGTGCGGCGACGCCAAAGGCGGCCCGCTCCGCGAGGGCGAGCGGGCGCAGCGCCCGCTCCGCGGCCTCGCGCCGCTGCATCAGCCGGGCCTTCACCCAGATGCTCTCGGGAGTCGGAAGCGGCGAGGGCCGGGCCGCAGCCTCGGCGACCGCGCGCATGAACCGGGAAACGAGGACCAGATCCCGGCACTCGAGGCAGGCGGAGGCGTGCTCGCGAACGGAGTCCTCCCAACGGCCCGAGCGGAGGGCTTCCATGACGGCTTCCTCGTGGACGCAGGATTCATCTTTCATGGTATGACCTCGGAGACGAGACCTTTCTCGCGGATCAGGGCCGCCAGTTTTCCGCGGGCGCGGAACAGCATCACCCGGATGCTCTTCTCGTTGAGCCCGAGAACCCCGGCGATCTCCCGGTGGCTGGCGCCTTCAACGTACGCGAGCCACAGCAGCGTGCGCTCCCGGTCCGGCATGACGTCCAGCACGCGGCCCATGTCCGTGCGCAGGATCGCCGCACGACCGGCATCCGGGACCGGCAGGCTCTCCGGAAGGTCCTGGTGCTTCCGGTGGGGCCGGCGTACGTGATCGTAGAAGAGGTTGGCCGCGATCTTCCAGAGGAAAGCGCGCCGCTCGCCTTCGTGCGGCCTGAGATCGCGCGCGCCGAGGAACCTGCAATAGGCCTCCTGGAGGAGGTCATCGGCGAGCGCTCCGTTGCCGCACATGTGAAGGAGGTAGGACCGCAGCGGCCCCGCCGTCCTGAGATAGAAGGCCTCGAACTCTGGCTCGTCCATCCCCGCCGTGGGTCCGGCGCAGGCGGCTGCCTCATCACCCTCTCCCGCCAGGCTCACCGGGAGCGCTTCATCGCCGATCATGAGCTCGGTGGTCCATCCGGCCGTCCATCCACCCGCCGGCGCGCGGCATCGGTGCTCTCTCTTCCGCCGCACACGGCAGCGACGGGATCTCGCGTGTCGGCGCTCCTGCCCGCGCCGAACGCGGCCCGTCGCCGTGTCGAGAATCTCACATTCCGGGCGGACCGTTCCCTGCCGCGACGCCGACTCGGGCACCGCGATCCGCAGGTCCCAGGATGTTCCACGCCTTGGAGATCTTGTAGGCCGCCAGCGCGCACGCGAGGAACCCCACCCCCAGCGCCAAGGAGAGCGTCCCCATGACCCCGAACGCCTTCTCACCCCCCACCCAGGATGCGAGCAGCAGGAATGCCCCGCCAAGGGCGAGAAAGATCAACCCGGCCTGCACGTTGCCGAGGATCCTCTGCATCGGGTTGGGGCGTTCCACGGTCAGTGCTTTGAGAAACCCCTCGCCGGCCTGGGTCTGGAGGAACGACGCCAGCTCGGGGGCGGAGCCGAACTTGTCCACCAGACGAGTCTGAACGTCCAGCTGCGCCTTGAGCGTCATCTGACGGCTGCGCGCGTTGGAGACCACACGCACGATGGTCGCCACCATGGCGAAACAACCGAGCGCGACCATCATCGAGGCGAGATCGCTGCTGTCCATCTCAGGCTTCTCCACCTTGAATTGAAGCGTCCCGGGCCGCCGGGGCTCCGGTCCCCGCGCGGGCCTTCCCCCCTACAACGATCCGGCCCCCCCGGCGGTTAACGGCATGGTCCACGGGGAATCGGCTCCTGCGGGCCTTGCCGAGAAGACCCCCAGCCGCAGCCGGGCCTCCGGGCCGCGCACACCCGACGAAGGCGTTACGTGGGCCACCGTCCCACTGGCCGGGCGGAGCCATCCCCAGGCGGATCCACTTCGCGGCCGAAGGGGCGCGGCGCGCCCGGCGGGTTCGGACGCCGGATCATCCGGTCCCTTTGGGGCCGGAAGCCGCGGGCGTCTGTCCGTAGGCGCCGCCGCCACCCAGCAGCGTCCTCACCTCCCACAGCTCGGGGAAGCAGCGCTTGCCCAGCGTCGTGGCCAGGTAGGTCACCCCCTCGCTCCCCCCGGTGCCCATCTTGTGTCCGATCATCCGCTCGACCATCAGGATGTGGTGCTGGCGCCAAAGCCGGAAGTTCTCGTCGTACTCGATCATGGCCTCGCAGAGATTGTACAGGTCGTAGTGGGCATCGGGGTCGCCGTAGATACGCCTCAGCGCATCGAGGCGCGCGCCGCGCCGCGGATCCTCCGTCGCTCCGCCGCCGGCGGTCTTCCCTCCGTGTGCCGCCGCCACGCCCGCGCTCGCCTGCGGGATCGCGAACCCGGCGTCGCGCAGCAACGCATCGAACGCGTCTCTGAGGTCCGGTTCTGAGAGGCGCGCCTCGAGCGCCGCCTTCTCCTCGGGCGAGATGTTCAGGTACGGGAGCATCGCCGTGTCCTTCATGCCGGAGAGGAACTCCATCACGCGGAACTGATTGGACTGGAAGCCGCTGGCCGGGTTGAGGTGGTCGCGGAACCTCAGGAAGTCCGCGGGGGTCATGGTCTCGAGGACCGAGATCTGCTGCAGCAGCACGCGCTGGATCTCGATGAGCCGCCGGTAGAGCCGCGCCGCCTTGCGCACCTCCCCCGCCGCGCACGCCCGCTGCACAGCCCCGATCTCGTGGATCATCAGCCGGAACCAGAGTTCGTAGACCTGATGGATGACGATGAAAAGAAGCTCGTCGTGCTCCGTGGGGGATGAGAGCGGCTGCTGGAGCGAGAGCAGCTCGGGGAGCTTCAGGTACGAGGCGTACGAGAGCGCCTGGGGCTTCTTGGCTCCCGCTGGTCCCGCCGGATTGTTCGGATTCAACAGGCCCTCCCTTGACCGCGGCCGGGATGAGACGCGGCGCCCTTCGCCGCCGGCTGCACGCGGCCCATGGGACGTATTTGTGTCGCCATTAATGGACCGGGATCGGGCCCGCCAGGTGCGGCTCGTACGCCCGAGTGTCGAGGATCTTCGCGATCTCGTCGAGAGTGGACTCGCACTCCTCGTCGGTCGTGTAGAAGTGAGGCGCGATCCGGATGCCGGCCCCGGGCCTGTAGTCCACGAGGAACCGGCGCCTCACCAGCTCGGCCGCCACGGCGTGGGCGTGGGAGACGTCGATGACGACGCTGCCGCCGCGCTTCTCCGCCTTCAGCGGAGAGTTCACCTTCCACCCGCGCGAGCGCGCCGCCTCCACCATGCGCGACGTCTGTCGGACGGATTTGGCGCGGATCGCCTCGACCCCCATCTCGGCGATCATCTCATACCCCGGCAGCGCCTGGAACAATGGCGCGATCGACGGGGACCCGTGCAGGTAGCGCGCGATCCCGCGGGCGTAGCGGATGGCCCCGGGCTCGAAGGCGAACGGTTCGAGGTGCGCCGCCCACCCCGTGACCGCGGGCTCGTAGAGATCCTGCAAGTCCGGACGTACGTACAGGTAGCCGGCCCCGGGGCCGCCGCAGAGCCACTTCACGGATCCGCCGGTCGCAAAGTCCACGTTCAGGGCCGTGAGGTCGAGGGGGACGGTCCCCGCGGACTGGTAGACGTCCAGGATCACGACGGCGCCCACGCGGTGGGCCTTCTCCACCACCGCCGGCACGTCCTGGATGTAGGCGCTCTTGAAGAGGACGTGCGAGATGGGGACGGCCGCCGTGGCGTCGTCGATGGCGTCGACCAGACGCTGCGTGTCCACGGTGATGCCGTCCTCCGAAGGCACGACTTCGATGCGGGCGCCCGCACGCCTGCGCTCTTCCCACACGTACATGACGCTGGGGAAGTTCATGGACGAGTAGACGACCTTGTTGCGCCGTCCCGAGAAGTCGAGGCAGGAGGCCACGATCGACTCGCACACCGACACGTTCTGGTGCATGCAGATGCT
>CAYNUH010000003.1:29922-35314 GCA_964400605.1 uncultured Acidobacteriota bacterium
TTCACGGCCGCCTCCCGCCGGGGGCCGCCGGGGCCGCCTCTTCCAGGCGGCTCCGGGCGGACTCCGGGTAGGACAGGATGATCTCGGCGGGCTCCGTGGGCTCGCTGCGGTTCCCCGCCAGGTCGTACGCGCGCACCCGGTAAGTGTATCGAACCCCGGCCACGACGTCGTAGTCGTTGTAGGAGCACCCCTTCACGGTGGTGAGGTGGACCGGCTCGCCTCCCGATTCGGCCCTGAGGATCTCGTAGCCGTACACCATCTCGCCGTCGGCGGCCGGCTTCCAGAACAGATGCACCCGCCCGATCTGCTCCGTGGCCACCAGGCCGCGCCCGTGGGGCCATGCCGGGGGCGCCGTGTCGCCGCTCTCGGGCGCCTGCAGCGATCCCTTGGGCCACAGCACGCAGCGGACCTTCTTGAAGTTCTCGTCGAGGTTCTTGCAGACGTTGCCGTAGATGCAGCGGATGATCCGGTCCTCGCGCCCTTCGCGGAGCTTCCGCGTCCAGTCGGGATCCGCGAGCAGCGCGCGCGCCATGCCGACGAGATCGGCCTCGCCGCTCTGGAGGATCTCCTCGGCCTGCCGCGGCGATCGGATCTTGCCGGTCGTGACCACGGGCGTGGCGCAGCCGTGGGCGAGCAGGAAGGCCTTCACCCCCGCGGCCAGGTAGGTGTTGGCCCCGTCGGGGTAGGCCGTCGAGGGCATGCAGCGATCCCCCGAGTAGCCGGTGTAAGGGTAGAGGGGATCGCCCGGCTTGTGGATCGCGTCCTCGAACTTGCCGCCCGCCGACAGCGACAGGTAGTCGGCGCCCAGCCGGGCCATGCGCAGCGCCATCTGCCTCGAGTCCATCAGCGTGTAGCCGTCCTTGATGCACTCCTCGGCGTCGAAGCGCACGCCCAGGGGGAAGTCGGAGCCGGCCTCGGCGCGCACCGCGGCGATGACCTCGGTGGCGAGCCGCATCCGGTTCTCCAGCGATCGACCGTACTCGTCCGTGCGCGTGTTCCGCAGCGACAGCAACGACGACAGCGTGTACGCGTGCGCCATGTGCAGCTCGACGCCGTCGTAGCCGGCGCGGCGGCACCGCAGCGCCGCCGCCGCATAGTGCCGGACGATGGCCTTCAGCTCGTCCCGGGTGAGGTCGGTGATCTTCTGCCGCCAGCCGCTTCTCGAGATCTTGAGGAAGTGGATGATCTGCGGGATCACCTTGACCGGGGCGGCGTCCTTGACGGCTTTGCGCAGCTCGATGAGGCCGGGGAGGTAGCGGTCGTCGCCGATCCGCAGCAGCGGCCCCGACCTCGCCTCGTGGACGGCCATGGCCTCCAGCACCATGAGGCCCGGCTCTCCCTTCGCGAACCGGACGTAGCGATCCACGATGTCCTGGTTGACGAAGCCGTCCTCGCCGGAGAGGCGGGTGACCATGGCGGTGAGGACGACGCGGTTCGCCAGCCGCATCCCGTTGATCTCGATGGGGTCGAGCAGCCTCATGTTCCGCCGTCCGTGATCACGCGCGGAGGACCTCCCGCGCGATGATGTTCCTCTGCACCTCGGAGGCCCCTTCATAGATCCGCAGCGCCCGGACCTCGCGGTACAGCCTCTCCACGACGGCGCCGCGCATGACGCCCATTCCGCCGTGCATCTGCACCGCCCGGTCCACCACCCGCTGGGCCGTCTCCGTGGCCATGTACTTGGCCATGGCCGACTCGCGCGCCGTGCGCGGCCGCAGCGCGTCGATGGCCTCGGAGGCCCTCTCCACGAGGAGCGCAGCCGCCTCGATCTCCGTCGCCATGTCGGCCAGCATGAACTGGATCCCCTGGAGATCCGCGAGAGGCGCCCCGAACTGCGAGCGGCTCTTGACGTGGGCGATGCTCTCGGCCAGCGCGCGCCGCGCCATGCCGACCGCGGCGGCGCCCACCGTGGGGCGGTAGAAATCCAGCACCGCCCGGGCGATGTCCATCCCGTCCCCCTCCTCGCCGAGTCTCCGGGAGGCGGGGATGCGGCAACCGTCCAGGGCGAGGGATCCGATGGGGTGGGGCGCGAGCCCGCGGAGCCGGCCCGTGAGGCGCAGCCCCGGATCGTCTCTCTCGACGATGAAGGCGCTGAGCCCGCGGCGGCGGTCATCCGACGTCCTGGCAAAGATGGTGTAGAAGTCCGCCAGCCCCGCGTTGCTGATCAGGGTCTTGGAGCCGTCGAGGACGTAGGCGCCGCCGGCGCGGCGCGCTCGCGTCGCGATGGCCGACAGGTCCGATCCGGCGTCCGCCTCCGTGAGGGCGATGGCCGCGATGCACGCGCCGCGGGCGACGCGGGAGAGGTAGGTCTCCTTCTGGGTGCGGCTGCCGGCCAGCGCGATGGCGGCGGAGCCCAGTCCCTGCATGGCGAAGGCGACGTCGGCGATGCCGGACCTGTAGGCCAGCGCCTCGCGCGCGGCGCACACCTCGTGATTCGACACGCGCGGGTGGCGGCCGCCGAACTCGGCGGGCACCAGCGGCGCCAGGAGCCCGGCGCCCGCGAGGACGCCGACGAGGCGCCGGGCCTCGGTGTCCTCCGCCTCGGGCCCCTCCGGCTCGACGCCGCCTTCGGGCTCGAGGCCGCCGAGCGAGAGGATCCGCTCGCGCAGGACGCTTGCGCCGTCTCCGCCGGCCGGGGCTTCACTCAAAGTGAGGCTCCCTCTTCTCCTTGAAGGCCCGGTACCCTTCCAGGAAGGCGGGTGCGGCCATCAACTCGGCCTGCGCGCGCGCCTCCTGCGCCAGTGCGGCCTCGAGATCCAGCGACGCTTCGCGGTTGAGGCACTGCTTGGTGACGCCGAGGGCGCGGCCGGGGCCGCGCGCCAGCCTCTCGGCCCAGGCGAGCGCCCGGTTCTGGAGAAGGTGGGACGGGAGCACCTCGTGCACGAAGCCGGCGCGGCGCGCCTCGGTGGCGTCCACCATGTCGCCGGTGAAGAGCCACTGCGTGGCCTTGCCCAGGCCCACGATGCGGGGCAGGAGCCACGCCGCCCCCATGTCGGCGCCCGAGAGGCCGACCCTGACGAAGACGAACCCGAGCCGCAGATCCTCGGCGGCGATGCGGACGTCGGAGGCGGCGGCGATGACGGCGCCCGCGCCCACCACCGCTCCGTGGAGGGCGGCCACGATGGGCTTGGAGAGCGATCGCATCGCCAGGATCAGGTCGCACGTCATCCGCGCGAAGGCGTGGTGCCGCTCGGGGCCCGCCTCCAGCAGGACGCGGACGATGTCGTCGTGGTCGCCGCCGGAGCAGAATCCGCGTCCGGATCCGGAAAGCAGCACCGAGCGGACGTGGGGGCGGCCGTCGAGGGCCCGGAAGGTGTCTCGCAGCTCCTCGTAGGCCTGGAACGTGAGCGAGTTGAGCCGCTCAGGGCGGTTCAGAGTGATGCGGGCCACGCCGTCGCTCTCCTCGTAGAGGAACGATCGGGGCGTGGGTGTCAGGGGATCAGCCGGCGCGTTTGGCACGGGCACCTCCCGCCCGGATCCTGTCCGGGCCTGCCGCTGATGATGAGAGAGGGACCGCGCGGCCGTTCCTCCCGGGGGGAGCGGCCGAGGTCCCCTTCGAGGGGCGGGGCGCAGTGGCCTGAGATCCGCCGGCTGCGTCCCCGTGGTTCTCGATGAGCCTCGCCACGCGCCCGAGAAGACGGCGCAGCGTCTCCTGCGTCGCGGCGGGAACGGGCGACAGGATGCGCTCGAGATCGCGGCGATGGCGCGGTATCAACTCGGCCATCCGCCGCCGGCCCGCGGGCGTCAGCCGTATCCGGAACGATCGCCGGTCGCTCGCGACCACCTCGCGGCGCACCAAAGCGTCGGATTCCAGGCGATCCACGATGCCGGTCAGGTTGCCCGCGGAGACGAGAAGCCGGCGCGAGAGATCCCGGAAGGTCAACCCTTCCGGGGCGCGGGCGATCTGCGCCATCACGTCGAACTGCGGCAGCGTGCACCGGCCGGAGAGCCCCCGGCGCGCCCGGTTGAGGATGAGGCTGTGGGCCTTCATGAGGCGCACCCACAACGAGAGCGAGCGATGCTCGGCGGCGGATACGGCGGACGCGGCGCGGCGCCTCACAGGATCGCCTCCGCCTCGATCTCTACCAGCGCCCCCTCCTCCAGCAACCGGCGGACCTCCACCAGGGCCATGGCGGGGTAGTGGACGCCCATGTGCCGGCGGTAGGCGGCGCCGACCACCTTGAGCGCGCCGAGGTAGAGGTCCCTGTCGGTGACGTAGATCCGGAGCCGTCCTATCTGGTCCGGGCGGCCGCCCGCGTCGCGCACGACCGCGAGCACGTTGCCCAGCGCGGCGTCGAACTGGGCGGCGAAGTCGTTTCTTCCGACGATCCGGCGCTCGCGGTCCCAGGCCACCTGACCCGCCACGAAGAGCGTCCGGCCGGCGCGGAAGAGCATCCCGTTGCTGTAGCCTCGACCCGGGGCGAGAGATGCGGGCTCGACGGGCAGCGGCGGATCGCCCGACCACGGCTCCCACCTCCCATCCACGACGAGGGCCTCTCCGTTGATGTCGCGCCCCTCGGCGGAGAGCAGCCACGTCACCGAGGCCGCCACCTCCTCGGGCGTCAGCAGGCGCCCCGAAGGGTTCATGCGGCCCAGCGCGGCGCGCGCCTCCTCCCGCGTGCGGCCCGTGCGCTGCATGATCTCCTCGACGCTGCGGGCGAGAAGCGGCGTGTCCACGAACCCGGGGCACACGGCGTTGACGCGGACTCCGGAGCGCGCGGATTCCATCGCGATCGAGCGCGTGAGGCCGACGAGCGCGTGCTTGGAGGCGGCGTAGGCGGACGCGTAGCCGTATCCCCGCAGCCCGGCCATGGAGGCGATGTTGATGATGTCGCCGGAGCCCCGCGCCGCCATCTCGGGGAGCAGCCGGACCATCGTGTGGTGGGCGCCGAGGAGGTTCACCGACAGCAGCCGTTCGATCATGGCGCCGTCGGTGCGCTCGTAGGGCGCGCTCTCGGCGGCGCCGGCCGCGTTGACGAGGACGGCGATGGAGCCGAGATCGCGCCGGGCGGCGTCGATGCAACCGTCCACCGAGCGGGGGTCGGTGACGTCGCCGGGGTAGGCGCGGGCCGCGCTCGGGCCGGACCGTGCGTTGATCGTGGCCGCCGCCTCCTCGATCTCCAGCCTCGTGCGGGCGAAGAGGGCGACCCGAAAGCCTGAGGCGGCCAGCGCGGCGGCCACGGATCGCCCGATCCCGCGCCCCGCTCCGGTGACCAGGGCCGCGCCGCGGTGCGCTCCGGCCTCCTCGAGCGCGCCCGCCGGTTGCGGCTCGCAGGCGGTCGCGGCGGCCGAGGACATGCGCGGGCCTCCCTGAACTAGTTCAGATTTGAAATATCGGCGCCAGACTACGGGAAAGGGTCTCGCCTGTCAACGCTTGCGGCCGCTCCTCGGC
>CAYNUH010000003.1:35414-117553 GCA_964400605.1 uncultured Acidobacteriota bacterium
GCGCCAGACTACGGGAAAGGGTCTCGCCTGTCAACGCTTGCGGCCGCTCCTCGGCTCTCACGGGCGCGGGGCGGCCCCCTTGAGGCCGTACGCCCGCCTCAGGACGGCGTCGAGGGCGCGGTCGGGCAGGAGCCGCTTCAGCCACAGGAAAATCCGGGCCAGGGGGGTGACGAGGAGGCGGGCCGGGGGGCGCCGCATCGTGGCCACGCGGACGATCACGCCGGCACAGACTTCGGTCGGCATGAAGCCCCTCCGTGACGCGTCCGCGCGCCTCTCGATGGCGGATCGCAGGTACTCGTAGGGGCTGTCCCGCCGCTCCAGGATCTCCCGAACCGTCCGCCTGGCGTTTTCCGAGAACGAGGAGACGACGGGGCCGGGCTCCACCACCACGACCTGGATGCCGAATGGGGCCAGCTCCATCCGCAGCGTGTCGGAGACGGCCTCCACGGCGTACTTCGTGGCGGCGTAGGCGCCGCTGAATGGGATGCAGGCCCGGCCGAGGATCGAGGAGATGTTCACGATGCGTCCGCGGCGGCGTTCGATCATCCCGCCCGGAGCGCGGGCCGCGCACGCCGCCGCGTCCGCGAGGCCGATGACGTTCGTCTCCATCTGCCGCCGCCACTGATCTCTGGACAGTTCGACGATGGGCCCCATCTGCCCGTAGCCCGCGTTGTTGATCAGGATGTCGAGGCGGCCGAAGCGTTCGATGGTGCCGATGACGGCGCGGCGCGTGGCCTCCGCGTCCGCGACGTCCCAGGCGATGGGGTGGAGCGAGCCCGGGCTCCCGCGGGCGAGATCGGCGAGCGTCGCGGGGTCGCGCGCCCCGGCCACCACCAGGCATCCATTCTCCGCGAGCCGGGCGGCCACGGCGCGGCCGATCCCCGTGGAGCAGCCCGAGACGAGCGCGACGCTCCGGCCGGGATCGCTCATGCCGGCAGCCCCGTGCGGATGACGTTCTCCATCGCCTCGGCGAACTGGTCGATCTCGTCTAGCGTCGTGTAGACGCTCGGGGTCACCCGGATCCCCGGGCACTCTTCGTGCCCGATCGGCGTCACCAGGATGCGGTACTTCTCCCACAGGTGCGAGGCGAGGCGGCTCGGATCCACCCCCGCGAGGGTCCCGTTGGCCAGCGCCCCCGACTGGGCCGCGTCGAACGACGTCCGCAGCGTGACGCCTTCCTGCCCCGCGAGGCGTCTCATCCAGCGGTCTCTCAGGTGCCGCAGCCGGGCCGCCTTGCGCTCGGGCCCGATCCCCTCGTGGAATGTCAGCGCCTCGGAGATGGCGTTGTGGTTCGCGGCCGGGTGCGTGCCGATCTCCTCGAACTTCCGGATGTCGGCGTTGATCTCCGGCGGCGCCGCCATCAACGGCCACAGAGTGTCGATCTTCTCCCGGCGCACGTAGAGGAACCCCGTGCCGATAGGGGCGCACAGCCACTTGTGCAACGACGTGCCGTAGTAGTCGCACTCCAGATCGTCGCGCGTGAAGGGGAAGTGAGCGAAGGCGTGAGCGCCGTCCACGATGGTCTCGATGCCGCGCCTCCGGGCCATGCGGCAGATATCCCGCACGGGGAAGATCTGCCCCGTCAGGTTTGTGATGTGGCAGACCAGGATGGCCTTGGTCCTGGGTGTGACGTGGCTCTCGAACAGGGCGGCGAGATCGTCCGGCGATCGCGGCGGCGTGGGGAAGCCGAACTTCCTCACCACGATCCCCTCGCGCCTGGCGCGCTGATCGAGCGTGGTGAGCATCCGCGGATAGTCGTGCGTGGTGGTGAGGACCTCGTCGCCCGGCTCGAGCCGCAGCCCCAGCAGGCAGATCTCCAGCGCCTCGCTGGCGTTGCGCGTGATGGCCATCTCCTCCGGGTCGCAGCCGAAGGCCCGCGCAAGGTGCCGTCTCACGGATTCGATCTCCGGCTCGAGGCCCTGCCACATCGTGTAGGCGGGAGCGTGGTTGGACTGGTCGAGATAGTGGTGCAGGGCGTCCTGCACGACCCGGGGGGAGGGGGAGACGCCGCCGTTGTTGAGATTGATGATGCTGCGATCCACCGCGAACGCCTGCTGGATCTCGCGCCAGTACTCCTCGTCGGCCGCGATCTCCTCGGGCGGGCGCGCCGGAGCCCGCCCGGCCGCGGCGGCCGCCGCGAGCACCCTGGGGATGGCGTCGTCCAGCAGGCTCGCCGTCAAGGCCGACCCTGCAAGCGCCGCCCCGCCCAGCGTCGTGGCCCGTCCCAGGAACTGCCGCCGCGTGGCGAGCATGGCACCTCCCTTCCCGCGATCTTCCACGAGATTTGACCGCGCGATGCTACCACCGTGCGCTGTCGTCGAGGGGGTCGTGGGCTACTTCGCGTGCGGGAGACGGCCTGCGCGCGCCCGCGCGCTCGGCCTCCGTTCGCTCGGCCACCCGCTGCGGCGGCGCCGGCATTGATCACGGCCAGGTGGCGCCGAACGCCTCCGCGGGTGCCCTTCGGCCGCACACGGCAGCGGCCGAATCTCGCGAGCACGGCGCTCACCGGTTCGCGCCGCTCGTGGCCTCGTCTCACAGGCTCCCGCGCCGCGAAGTAGCCCACGACCCTCAGGGGATCCGGCTTGACACTCCGGCGGGCAGCCGTGAAAATCGGCGGCCTGCGCGCGCCCGCGTCCTCGATCCCTGAAGGGGGAGTCCGCATGATGACGATCCGTGTTAAGAGCGTCCTGCTCGCCGCCGGGTGCACCCTGGCCCTGGCCTCGATCCCTCCGGCCGCCGCGGAAGAACCCGCCACACCCGCCCCCGGCGCTTCCGCGTGGAAATGGACGGTGGAGGCCGTCATCGACACCGTCGCGGTCGGCGGCGTGAGCCTCTCGCCCGACGGCGGGAGCGTCGTTTTCAGCCGCTCCCGCTGGCGCGGCGAGGAGGCCAAGCCCGGCCCCGCCTACGCCAACCTCTGGCGCGTTCCCTTCGCGGGGGGAGAGTCGCAGCGCCTCACCACGGCCGACGCGGAGGACCTACGGCCTCGGTGGTCCCCCGACGGCACGCGGATCGCCTTCCTCTCGAAGCGCGGGGGCGGCGAGTCTCCGAAGACCCGCATCTGGATCCTCCCCGTGTCGGGGGGCGAGCCGGCGGCCCTCACCGACGAGAAGACGGAGGTCGCGGCGCACGAATGGTCGCCGGACGGGAAGTCCATCGCCTACGTGGCCGTGGACCGCAAGCCGGAGGAGAGGGAGAAGGAGGAGAAGGCGGGGAAGGACCGGAAGGTCGTGGACGGGGACCTGCTTCCGAGGAGGCTCTGGATCGCCGATGGGACCACGGGGAAGTCCGAGAAGCTCGCCTCGCTGGGCGAACTCTCCGTGTGGGATTTCGCGTGGGCGCCGGACGGCTCGGCGCTGGTGGCCGCGGTCACGGAACTCAACCGCACGGACGATTCCTACATGCTGAAGCGGCTCAGTGTTCTCCCGCTGGCGGGCGAGCGGCGCGAGATCGTCCCCGTGGTCGGCAAGATCGGCGAGGTGGCCTGGTCGAAGGACGGGCGGACCATCGCCTGGCTGGGAGGGGTGGATTCCTCGGATCCGGCCACCGGTAGCCTCTTCGTCGTTCCCGCCGAGGGAGGCGTCCCCCGCAACCTCACCAGCAGCCGAGAGGAGACGGCCCAGGCGATCTCTTGGCGCGCCGACGGCCGCATCGCCGTGACCAGCATCGTGGGGACGAGGTCCATGGTGTCGTTCGTGGATCCGGCGACGGGAGCGTGGGAGACCGCGGTGCCTCCCGGCCTCGCCGCCTTCTCGTCGTCCACCTGGTCCGACGACGGCGCGCGGTACGCTTTCGCGGGCTCCACCTCGGAGCACCCGACCGACGTTTACGCCGGATCCTGGCTCCCGGCGCCGCCGCCGGCGGCCGGGAGGAAAAAGTCGAGGACGCCGCCGCCCGCCCCGGAGCCACCGAGACGGATCGTGAACTCCATTCCCCAGATCGACACGCTCCCCCGAGGGGTGCAGGAGACCATCCGCTACAGGGCCAAGGACGGCCTGGAGATCGAGGGCGTCCTGATCCGCCCCGTCGGCTTCACGGAGGGCGCTCGCTCTCCGCTGGTGGTCATCGTGCACGGCGGGCCGGAGTCGCAGTACCTCGACGGCTGGCAGAACTCCTACGCGAGTCCCGGCCACGCTCTCGCGGAGCGCGGTTTCATGGTCTTCTTCCCCAACTACCGCGGATCCACCGGGCGCGGCGTCGCGTTCACGAAGGCGGACCACAAGGACCTCGGAGGGAAGGAGTTCACCGACGTCCTGGACGGGATCGACCACCTCGCCTCGAAGGGCTGGATCGACCCGAAGCGGGTCGGCGTCACCGGGGGCTCGTACGGAGGCTACTTCACGGCGCTGGGGGTCACGCGTTACTCCGATCGCTTCGCGGCGGGCGTGGAGCTTTTCGGCATCACGAACTGGGAGTCGTTCCTCGGCCAGAGCGACATTCCGGTGGAGAACTCGATGGTGCACTGGGCGCTGTGGTGCTACGACCATGCGGACCTCTGCCGCGAGCGATCCGCCCTCGGCAACCTCGATCGCGCGCGCACACCCACGCTCATCCTCCAGGGGGAGGTGGACGAGCGCGTGCCGAAGCCCCAGAGCGACGAGCTGTACGCGGCGCTGAAGTGGAAGAAGGTCCCCGTGGAGTACGTCCTCTACCCTCGCGAGGCGCACGGGTTCCGGGAGCGCTGGCACCGTATCGACGCGCTCACCCGCCTGCTGGACTGGATGGAGAAGTACCTCAAGCCCGCCGGGTCTTGAGGGGGACGTTCCCACTCCGGTTCGACCCGAGGGGAGAGGGAGTGCCGCGGGGCCCGTCTCCCGTCCGGCCCCACTATCGCTTCAGGGCCGCGGTCCAGTTCTGGACCAGCGTGATCGGCGCGGGCGCCGCTTCCGAGGCGCCCGTGTTGATCAGGAAGCGCTGCCCGTCGGCGGAGACATCGTACTGCCGGTCGGGGGCGTCCTTCACCAGGGTCTGAAAGAGCGCCTGGGGAGAGGCGACCTCGAAGGCGGCGCCCGGATTCACCGCCACGGACATCATCTTTCTGTCCGGGGCGATGTAGAAGATCTCCTTCCCGTCGCGGCGCCACACCGGGTTCGTGCCTCCCGCCGTCGAGACCTGCCACTTGCCGCCGGGCCCCGGGTACGGCTGGACGTAGATCTCGTACCGCTCGGATTCATTCGAGGTATAGGCCAGCCAGCGCCCGTCCGGCGAGAAGACGCCGCCCGTTTCCTCGAAGGGCGTCTCCATGAAGGGGCTCGCCTTGCCGTCGCCGACGGGGTAGATCCAGATATCCGCGTGGCCTTGGGGGGTCGCGACCTGGAGCACGACCCGCCGGCCGTCGGGCGACCAGTCCGTCGGCAGCGCGAAGGTGCCCATCGACACCGTGGGCACTTCGGTTCCGGAGCCCGTCGCCGGCTTCTGGAAGATGTCACCACTGCTCTTTCTCATGGACGTGAATAGGATCCGGCTGTCGTCCGGAGCCCAGATCGGATTGAGGTCGTCCGCCGGGTCGAACGTGAACCGACTGGCCACGCCCCGTGACAGATCGGAGATCCAGAGATCGCCGGGAACGCCAATCCCGACGGCCACCCGGCGGCCGTCGTGGGAGAGGGTGGGCTGCCAGTAGTCGGCCGGATCGCCGATGGATTCGAGGCGCTTGCCGCCGCGGTCGAACCACGCGAGCTGCGACAGGGCCAGTTCGCCTGAACCCTGTTGGTAGGCCAGGATCCCGTCCTCCGAGGCCGAAAAGATCGCCCTGAACCAGCCCGTGTCGTAGGTGACCTTTTCGGCGACGGGGACGGCGTCGCCCGTCAGCTCAAGCCGCCCCGGATCGAAGGGCTGGGCCATCAGCGCCCTCTCGCGCACGAACAGGAGGTGCCCCGCCGAGTACGCGACGTTCGAGCGGGCGCGCAAGAGGATCCTGTTGACCGTCCCGTCGAGGGAGGCGACGTAGATCGCGTTGGCCTCGCTCTCCGTGCCGGTGGAGTGGCTTCCCGCCAGGAAGAGGAAATGCCGCCCGTCGGGCAGGAACCACGGCCACCGGTGGGTCGTCTCCTGGCGCGACTCGTCCAGTTTCGTCACCGGCGCGGCCGCTCCGCCGGAGGCGGCCACCCGGTACAGCGGGTCGCGCCAGTTGGGCTCGAAGAGGATCACCCCCTCCTGGTTCCATGTTCCGCCGCGGGCGTCGGGGGCCTCGCAGATAGTGACGGCCGGCCCTCCGGCCACGTCGATCCTCTTGAGCTTCCCGTGCGCGAAGAAGCCGATGGTTCGGCTGTCCGGCGACCAGAAGGGGTAGGTCCCGCCCTCGGTCCCGGGGAGCGGCCGCGGTTCGACGGCGTCGAGCGCGCGGGCCCACAGAAGCGACTTCCCCTCGGAGGTCCTCGCGGCGAATACCAGCCGCCGCCCGTCGGGGGACACATCCACGGGCCCCGCGCCGAACCCGGTGAAGTCGAAGAGCGCGCCGTCGGGGGGGAGGACGTGCGTGAGCACGGGGGATGGAGCCTCCGGGGCACGCTGGAGGAAGGCGATCAGGAGGGCCATGGTTGCGGCAGCCAGCGCCGCGGAGACGCCCCACGCGAGCCGCTCCCTGCCCCTTCGCCGCGCCGGCGCCTGCACGCCGGGCTGGGACCCTCCCTGCGCGAGCCACTCCAGCTCGCTTCTCAGATCGCTCGCCGTCTGCCACCTCTCGTCCGGCTCCTTCGCCAGGCACCTCCGCACCACCCTCTCCAGAGCCGGCGGCGTCAGCGGCTGCAGCGCCGAGATGGGCTGCGGGTCGGCCGCCAGGATCGACGCAATCAAGCTCGCCTGGCTCTTGCCGGAGAACGCCTTGCGGCCCGTCACCATCTCGTACAGCATCGCCCCGAAGGCGAAGATGTCGCTGCGGGCGTCGGCTTCGTTGCCTTCAAGCTGCTCGGGGGCCATGTACTGGAACGTGCCCATGATGGTCCCCTCGGCCGTCAGATCCTTGTGCTCCGTCCGCAGCGTGGAGAGTCCCGCGGCGGCCGGTGTGGGATCCGCACCGCGCAGCTTGGCCAGACCGAAATCCAGCAGCTTCGCCCCCGACTTCGTGAGGATGACGTTGCCGGGCTTCAGGTCGCGGTGCACCACGCCTGAGCGGTGCGCCTTGTCGAGCGCGTCGGCGATCTCCACGGCGATGCGAAGCGCCTGATCCGGCGGGAGCGCCCCCTTCGCCAGGCGGCCGGAGAGCGTCTCGCCCTCCAGGAACTCCATGACGAGGTAGTCCACGCCGTCGTGGGTGCCGACGTCGTGCAGCGTGCAGATGTGCGGGTGGTTCAGGGCGGAAACGGCCCGCGCCTCGCGCTCGAAGCGCGCCCGCGCCTCGGGGCTCTTCGTGGCGTGGGGCGGAAGCACCTTGACGGCCACGGTGCGGTCCAACCGCGTGTCGCGGGCACGGTACACCTCGCCCATCCCGCCCGCGCCGAGGGGGGAGAGGATCTCGTAGGGGCCCAGCCGTGTGCCTGCGCTCAGGGGCATGCGGAAGGGGAGACTACCAGAAGGAAGGGAGCGGGGCCACGCGCCGCGGCCTCAGTTCTCGGGAGTGATGATAGTCCGCGGCGCCTCCGGCGTGGATGGGGCGTTCAGCTCCGCCGGGAGCGTCAATCCGAATCGCTGGACGTCCTGGGGGTTCACCGACAGGAAACGCGTCCGAGGGAAGATCACGCCGATGTCGGCCACGGTGGCCTTGCGGGTGAGGATGTTGGTCAGTAGCCTCCCGGCGTAGGCGCCCAGCTCGCGGAACCCGGGGGCGTAGGAGAAGGTGGCCCCCGAACGCACCATGGCCGCGTCGGGCACGATGAGGATGATCCTCGACTCTTCGCAGAACGCACGGACCTGGTGGAAGACCTCGGCCGTGTACAGACCCGGGTCCAGCAGGACCATAAAGGCGTCCACCTTGGCCTCGGCGAGCGAGCGCAGCCGCTCCTCGACGTCGGCCGGTTCGTGGACCGAGCGGACCTCCAGCGTGAAGCCGGCGTACTCCGCTTCGACCCGGAGCTGGCGCACCACGCCGTCCATCCGCGCCGGGTCGAACAGAGTCCCCAGCCTGCGGGCCTGGGGCGCCATGCGCGAGAGCATGTCGATCTGCTCCGAGAACGCCCCGTTGGAGGGGACGCCGCACATGTTCTCGGCCTTCAGGTTCTCCTTGAGCGGATCCAGCACCATCGTGTAGACGACGGGCGTGTCGAAGACGGTCTCGCGTGCGAGGCGCGCCGCAAGGCTGCCGATGGTCAGGACACCGTCCGGCCTCGCCGCGAGGGCGCGCAGGAGCCTCCGCGTGAGCGCCGGGGTGTGCTCCTTCGCCTCGAAGAGGCGCACGCCCGCGGGCAGCGTCTCGCGCGCTCCGGCCAGGGCGGCCGAGTGGTAGGGCACGCGAGGGTCGTTGATGATGAGCGTGCTGAAGACCCCCATGGGCCTCAGCCGGAAGTTCAGCCGCAGCGTCTGGTCGTCCCGCAGCCGGTACCCCTTCCTCTGGAGCATGGTGCGCTCCTCCGCCTCCACGCGCAGCGTGATGTCCGTCGAGGCGGGCAGGCCGGCGATCCGGTAGAACCCCCTCTCGTCGGTGCGGCAGTGCCAGATCCCCACCGCCGCGTCTCCGGTGGCGGTGACGACCGCGCCGGCGATGGGACGGCCGGACTCGTCGTAGATTTTTCCCTGGATGTGTCCGGCGTGGATGGCGAACGGCGACGAGGGAAAAAGGCCGAGGGCGATCGACAGGGCTGCGGCCGCCCCGGTGGCGAGGCGGGCGGGGCGAAGTCCCCTCCTCATGCGCGCATCATACGCCCATCCGTATCGATGTCAACGGAGGGCCCGCGCCGCACGGGGCTTCCCGCCGCCCCCGCGGCCGCATGCTAGACTCACCTTCGATGCGTCCTCGCGTTCGAAGCACCACCATCCTGGCGGTCCGCCGCGACGGCCGGACGGCCCTGGCCGGCGACGGCCAGGTCACGGTGCAGAACATGGTGCTCAAGCACTCGGCGCGGAAGATCCGCAAGCTCTACCGCGACACGGTGGTGGCCGGCTTCGCCGGGTCCGCCGCCGACGC
Source organism: uncultured Acidobacteriota bacterium (assembly GCA_964400605.1). GTDB lineage: Bacteria > Acidobacteriota > Polarisedimenticolia > JACPZX01 > JACPZX01 > CAYNUH01. Next base: position 44,473 of record CAYNUH010000003.1, read on the forward strand.
CTTCGCGCTCTTCGCGCGCTTCGAGTCCAAGCTGGAGGAGTACCGCGGCAACCTGGAGCGGGCCGCCGTCGAGCTGGTGAAAGACTGGCGGCTCGACCGGGCGCTCCGGCGCCTCGAAGCGCTCCTCATCGCGGCCAACGGGCAGCACGTGTACGTGCTTTCGGGGACGGGCGACCTCATCGAGCCGGACGACGGCCTCGCGGCCATCGGATCGGGGGGCGGCTACGCCCTGGCCGCGGCGCGCGCCCTCGTGCAGCACACGCAGCTTCCGGCCGCGGACATCGCCCGGGAGTCGATGAAGGTGGCCGCGGGGCTCGACATCTACACCAACGATACGATCACGGTCGAGGAGATATGAGGGAGACCGCCGGCGACGTCGTCGTGGACGAGAGCCTCACGCCGCGCGCCATCGTGCTGGAGCTAGACAAGCACATCGTGGGCCAGTCCCGAGCCAAGCGCGCCGTCGCCATCGCCCTGCGCAACCGCATCCGCCGGCAGCGGCTGGCCCCGGAGCTGGCGGAGGAGATCGCGCCCAAGAACATCATCATGATCGGCCCCACGGGCGTCGGGAAGACGGAGATCGCCCGGCGCCTCGCCCGCCTCACGCGATCGCCCTTTCTCAAGATCGAGGCCTCCAAGTTCACCGAGGTGGGGTACGTGGGCCGGGACGTGGACTCCATGATCCGCGACCTCACCGAGCTGGCCGTGGACATGGTGCGTCAGGAGAAGATCGCCGAGATCCGGAAGCGTGCCCAGGTCCGGGTGGAGGAGAGACTCCTTCGCGAGCTGGGGCAGCAGCAGGAGGAAGCGGAGGCGACCCCCGCCGAGCGTGTGGAGGCGCGCGAGCGCCTGCGGGAGGCCCTGCGCCAGGGACTCCTCGACGACCGGCAGATCGAGGTGGAGGTGCGTGAGAGGACGAACCCCTCGTTCAAGATCTTCTCCAACCAGGGGACGGAGGAGATGGCCATCAACCTCCAGCAGATGATGCCCGGCATCTTCCCGGGACGCACCAGGACGCGGCGCATGACCGTGGAGGAGGCGCGCGAGCACTTCCTGCGCGAGGAGGAGGAGCGGCTGGTCGAGCAAGAGGATGTCTCCAAGATCGCGGTGCGGCTGGTCGAGCAGTCGGGCATCATCTTTCTGGACGAGATCGACAAGATCGCGGGCCGCGAGTCCACGTACGGCCCGGACGTCTCCCGGGAGGGCGTGCAGCGCGACCTGCTGCCCATCATCGAGGGAACCACCGTCAGCACGAAGCACGGCATGGTCCGCACCGATCACATCCTCTTTATCGCCTCCGGCGCCTTCCACGTCTCCAAGCCCTCCGACCTGATTCCCGAGCTCCAGGGCCGCTTCCCGATCCGGGTCGAGCTGGACCCGCTCAACCGCGACGACTTCGTCCGGATCCTCACCCAGCCGGAGAGCTCGCTGGTGAAGCAGTACACGGCCCTCATGGAGACCGAAGGCGTCTCGCTGTCCTTCACGCCCGAGGCGGTGGAGGCGGTGGCCTCCTACGCCGCCACGGTCAACGAGAGGATGGAGAACATCGGGGCCCGGCGCCTCCACACCATCATGGAGAAGGTCCTCGATGAGGTCCTCTTCGAAGGCTCGGATCTCCACGTTCGGAAGCAGGTCGTGGACGCCCCCTACGTCCACCGGATGCTGGCGGACGTCGTGAAGGACCAGGACCTCAGCAAGTACATCCTGTGAGCTGGCGGCCGCGCGCGTCCTGCGCCGCCGTGCTCCTCGCGGTCCTCCCGCTCACCGCGGAGGGGTGCGGCAAGAAGGGATCGCCGCGGCCGCCGCTGCGGGTGCGCCCGGCGCCGGTCGAGGCGCTCAAGGTGAGGCAGCGGGGGGATTCCGTGGTGCTGACGATGCAGGCTCCGAAGGCGCGCACCGACGGGTCGGCCTTCGAGGAGGAGGTCGTCCTGAGGCTGAGGCTCGTGCCGGAGGCGCCGGTGGGGCTCCCCTCCGCGCGCGGACGGCGCGCGCGGCAGCGCGGAGCGGCCGCGGAGAACGCGGCGGTGTCGTGGGTAGTGCCGCGGGACGAGTGGGCCTCCTACCGCGTGGACAAGCGGCTGGAGATCTCGATCCCGGTCGCAAGCCTCGAGCTGAAGGCGCAGAGCGGGGCGGCCACGCTCGCGGGCCGAAAGGTAACCTTCGTGGCCGAGGTCCAGGAAGGGAAACGCAAGCGAAGCCTCGTCGCGGGACCCGCCGCGCTGGCGCTGTGCGACCCTCCGGCTGCTCCTACGGGAGTGGAGACGAGGCTGACGGCCGGCGGGCTCCTGGTGTGGTGGGACGTCAGCCGGGATTCGTCTCCGGCGCCTCCCGCGCCGAACGTGCTCCTGTACCGGGCCGAGGCGGGCGGTGCGTTCGGCGAACGGCCCTATCGCACCCTTCCTCCAGGCACGCGATCGTTTCTCGATGAGACGGCGGCCCCGCGGACCGCCTTCCCGGTTCGGGGCGGGGGAGGATCCGTCGCGCTGCGAGACGGAAGGATCCGTCGAGACGGGGGCCGGCTTCGTGGATATCTTCCCGCCCGCGCCTCCCGCGGGGCTGGCCGCGGCCGCCGAGGAATCGCTCATCAGGCTCTTCTGGACGCCGGGGGCCGAGCCCGACATCGCCGGCTACATGGTCTACCGGAGCGACTCCGGCGACGCCCCGTTCGTGCCGCTGACATCGGCGCCCATCGCCGCCACGACCTACGCCGACACCGCCGTGAAGCGCGGCCGCCGGTACACCTACGTCGTTTCGGCCGTGGACACCGCCAGCCCCCCCAACGAGAGCCGCTGGTCCGAGCCGGCCGAGGAGAACCTCCCGTGACCGTGCCCCTTCCCGCGTCTCTCCTCGAGGCGGCCGACGGTTTGCCCTTCCTCAAGGTGACGGGAGGTGGGAACGATTTCGTCCTCATCGACAACCGCAACGGCCGCCTCTCCGGAGATCTCACGGAGCTGGTGCGTCGCGCCTGCCACCGGGGGCTCGGCGTGGGGGCCGATGGGTTCATCCTCGTTGGGTTCTCGAAGGTGGCCGATCTGGGGATGGTTTACTTCAATCGCGACGGCGGCCGAGCCTCCTTCTGCGGCAACGGCGTTCGGTGCGTGGCGCGCTGGGCGGCGCGGGTGGGGTCGTTCCCGCGACCCCTTCGGATCGAGACGGGCGCGGGCGTGCTCACCGCCGACGGCGCAGACGAGCCTCCCTGGTTCACGCTCCCGCTGGGCGCTGCGGCGCCCGTGCGGATCACACTGGAAGTGGCTTCGCGGCGCGTCGAGGGGGTGCGCGTGCGCGCGGGCGTGCCGCACCTGGCGATCCAGGTCAAAGACGCCTTCGCCCCGGACGTCCTCGACGACGCCCCCGCGCTGAGGTCCCATCCGGCCCTGGGACCGGAGGGCGCGAACGTGGACTTCTTCACGCCTCGGGGCGCGGGGTCGGTGGACGCGCGTTTCTACGAGAGAGGCGTCGAGGCGGAGACGCTCAGCAGCGGCAGCGGCAGCATCGCCGTCGCGCTGGCCGTGAGGCTCCTGCATGGTCCGGAAGCCCTGGTGCCCGCTCCCGGGCGGCCGGGCCCCGCCGGCGCGACGATCGTCTGCCGCAACCGGGAGGGGCTCGAGAGCCGGGTGACGATCAACGACGGAGCGTCGGGGACGGAGGCCACGCTCGCCGGCGCCGTCGGCATCCTCTTCCGCGGGCGGCTCACGAGGGAGATGCTCGAGATGCAGGGCGCGGCGCCGGAGTGCATCCGCGCCGGGGCGGGGTCCGCACGCACGGGCGCCGGGCGGGGGGAGACCGCGTCCCGGGGCGGTCGGCGCGCATGAGGAAGAGGCTCAAGCACCCCCATCCCGTCTGGAGGGCGATCCGCCTCGTGGTCGGGGTCTTCCTCGTCCTTCTGGGCGTGGCCTCCTTCGCGATCCCGATCCTGCCGAACTGGCTCTTCATTATCCCCGGCCTCGCGCTGCTCGCCACCGAGTTCCGCCACGCGAGGAGACTCATCATCTGGCTGCGCACGCGGCTGCGGCTCAGGCGGATGTTCAGGAAGAAAAGGACGTCGCCGGCCGCCTCGCCGGGGGCGAGCGCGGCGCCGAACCCCGGCGCCGCTCCGGAGAGGAAGGATCCTTGACGCGACGCGGCATCGCGGTCTTCGCGGCCCTCGGCGGCGGCCCGGCGCGCGTCCCCTGAAGGGGCGGTTGCGGATGTCCGGCGAGATCCCGATCCGGCTCGTGGACGCGTTCACGACGGCGCCCATGAGCGGCAATCAGGCCGGCGTCGTCACGCGCGGCGGCGAAAAGCTCACCGAGGCGCAGATGATGGCGATCGCCCGCGAGATGAACGTGTCGGAGACGGCGTTTCTCCTGCCCGCGTCGCATCCGGGCGCGGACCTGCGCATCCGCTGGTTCACGCCCACGGTGGAGGTGCCGCTCTGCGGCCACGCCACGGTGGCTTCCTTCCACTGCGCCGCCGAGGAAGGCTCCTGGGGGCTCGGGGCGCCCGGCGTACACAGGCTCCGGCTCGAGACCCTCTCGGGCGTGCTCCCCATCGAGGTCACTAAGAGAGTGGGAGAACCCAGCGTGGTGCGGATGGGCCTTCCCGATCCCGTCGTGGAGGGCTGGCTGGATCCCTCGCCCGCGGTGCGGGCGCTCGGACTCGACGCCGCGGATCTCGCGGCCGGGCTCCCGGCCATCCGCTGCGGGTTCTACGCGCTTCTGCCGCTCGCGGGCCTGGAATCAATGCGCTCCATCCGGCCGAACATGCCCGCGATCCGGGAAGTGACGGCGTCGCTCGGCGGTGACGGGCTCATCGTCGCCGGTCTCGAGACGTTCGATCCCGGTTCGGCGGTGCACGTGCGGATGTTCGCGCCCGGCGCCGGCGTGGATGAAGACCCGGTGACGGGGTCCGCCGAGGGACCCGTCGCCGGCTGGCTGGCGCGGATCGGATACTTCGCGGAGCCGGGGTCCGATCCCGCCCGTGGCCGCGCGCGGCGCCTCCCCGGCGGCCGCTTCGCCTACACGGCCGAGCAAGGCGACCTCATCGGCCGCCGCGGCCGCATCGACGTCGAACTTTCAGTCGTCAACGAAGGGGACCGCGCCCTCGCCCGCGGCGTCAGCATCCTCGGCCGCGCCGTGACGGTGATGCGAGGGACGATCGTCGTTCCGTGAGCGTGGTGCGATGGAATCCGGTGCCGCCGACGGAGGCTCAGGGACAGACCATGCGGGATCGTATTTCGGCCATGGCCCCGGCCGCGCTCTCATTCACCCTCCTGGCGGCCGTCGCTCCCGCGGTGGCCCAGATCAGCATCGACCCCGTCCCGGCGCAGAAGTCGTCGTGCACCCTGCCGCCCACCCTCCAGGGCGTCACGGGGCACGTTCTCTTCCGGTACATGGTCAACCAGAAGGGGAGGGTCGAGTTCGTCAAGCCCCTTTACACCTCCGTGGAGCCCCCGGATCAGGCCGCGGCCTTGACCGGTTCACTCGCCGACTGCCTGAAGGAGCGGCAGCATCCGGTGAGGGGCCGTACCGACTTCCACGTGTCCGTTCCGATGCTCATGGCGTTCCATTTCTTCCGGCCGATCCCGACGGGAGCGTCGCTGGTTCGGATCTTCGGCGGGCGGCAGGTGCCTCGGATCGTTCTGGAGGCCATGAACCAGGAGAAGATGGCCCTCGCCGGGAAGCTCCTCTCTGGATCCGGCTTCAAGGAAGTTCGGGGCGGCGGATGGGTCCTCCGCACCGACGTCAACTCGGCGACCCGCAAGACGATCCAGGACGGACTGGAGTTCTCGACGCTGGCATTCGACGCCGCCTTTCCCGCGACGCCTCCCGTCCCGGAGGCCTCCCCGCTGACCATCTTCGTCTTCCGGGACGGCGAGGAGTTCCAGCAGGTGGCCGCCTTCGACAACCTGGTCCCTCACGGCGGCATGATCGCGGGCGAGTACACACCCTGGGACCGCCTGATCTACACGGAGGCCGGCGCCGACAGACCCTTGAAGCAGGTGGCGGCCGTGGTGGCCCATGAGGCGACGCATCACATCGTGTCGCAGCGGCTCTACACGGGCGGAAGGACGCCCCCGTTCTGGGTCAATGAGGGTATCGCCACATTCGTCGAGTGCCTGAGAGCCGGCGGGAGGGAGGGCCTCGACCTGGCCGCGGTGGATCGGAGCAAGGCGTTCAAGGGACCGTACCAGTGGAGGGCGCATGCGAATGTCTACCTCGACGCGCTGGCGTCCGCCGGCGATGCGCGCCTACCGAAGCTGTCCGTTCTGCTCGGCGATCATCCCGACGGTGAGATCCCCTACGCTACAGATCTCGTGTACGGCACCTCGTGGCTCCTGGTCCACTACCTCATCAACGCCGAGGGGGGCCGGTACCGGACGCCATTCCGGGACTGGATGATGGACGCCGCGTCATCGGGTGAACCCGACTCGCTCGCGGCCGGCCTCGGCCGGCCGCTGGCCGAGATCGAGGCGAATCTCCGGGACTACTTGCGGAGCCTGAGGTGACCCTGCGTCGGCCCGACACCGCCGCGATGGTCGTGGGGGCCATCCTCGCCGCCGCCGTGGTCGTCCTGGCGGCCGCCGCGGGGGCCTCCCGGCCGGAGGCCGCCGATGCGATCCGGCTTCACTACCGCCTCCAGCCGGGCGCCACGTACGAGCAGGTCGTCACCATGGTGCTCGTGATGCAGGTGGAGATGGAGAGCGCGTCCGCAGAGGCCGCCGCCATGACCGCGGCCATGGGCAAGGACATGAAGCAGGAGATGAGCCTGAAGATGCTGCTTGACGTCGGGCGGCCGGACGGCGAAGGCGGCGTTCCGTTCGTGGGCCGCGTGACCGAGGTCAAGGCCGCCATGACCGTGGCGGGTCAGCGCATCGAGATGCCGGGTCTTGAGGAGGCCGTCTCCTCGGGCTCGGCCGTCACGCGGGGGCGGCTCCTGCCCGGAGGACGAGCGCTCGAGATGGACCTGGAAGGGGTCGAGACTCTCCCGGGCGTCTCTCCCGAGGTGAAGCAGCGGCTCTCCCAGGCCATGCCGGAGTTCCCCGATCGCCCGCTGGAAGTGGGCGACGCCTTCGAGGTCCCGATGAAGGTCTCCATGCCCGGCCTTCCCGTGGAGGGGACGCTCGACATGGACGCAAAGACCACCTACAGGCTCAAGGCCCTCGGCGATGCCGAGGCCGTCTTCGATGTCAGGACGACGCTCTCCGTGGCGACCGGCGGGGGCGTCTCGAAGACCATGCCGCTGAGACTCTCCGGCGGCAGCTCGGGCACGGCCACGTTCGATCGCCTGGAGGGGATCTTCACCAGCCTGCGGATGGAAATGAAGATGGACGCGTCGTTGGACCTTGGCGCGGCCGCTGCGGGCGGAGGCCCCCGGAGGGGGGAAAGCAACTCGGCGGCGCTTTCCGGGCCTTCCGGCGATCCCTCCGAATCGTCCGCCGGTCAGGCGGAGGCCGGCTCGCCCTCCCGGGCCATGAAGATCAAGATGTCCATGCAGGGGCCCGTCGAATTCACGATGACGCGACGGGAGGCCGCCCCGTAGCGTCGGTTACAATCCTCACCTTCTTGACGCGCCGCTCCGTCGCCTCCGTCACGGTCAGCGTCAGACGCTCGAACCTCACCTGGTCGCCAGGCCGCGGGATCCTCTGGAGGCGGTGGGCGATGAAGCCGGCCAGGGTCTCGTAGCCGGCGCGCGGGAAGGGCACGCCCAGAGCCTCCGACAGGTCCGTGAGGTGGACGCTGCCGGCGGCGGCGTACGCTCCGGAGGGCTCGCTCTCGAGCACCTCGCGGCGCGGCCGGTCGAACTCGTCGAGGATGTCGCCCACAAGCTCCTCGAGGACGTCCTCCATGGTCACGATCCCCGACGCGGCCCCGTACTCGTCCACCACCACGGCCATCTCGTGCCCGCGGCGCCTGAACTCGTCGAGGAGTTGCTCGAGACGGCCGCTCTCCGGGACGTAGAAGGGGCGCCGCACGAACGGCGAGAGCGTGGTCTCCCCCGGCGCGGCCATGATCAGATCCATCGTGTGCACGATGCCGACGATGTTGTCGGTGCGATCCTGATACACCGGCAGGCGAGAGAAGCCGTGTTGCCGGATCTTCTCCATGGCCTCGGCCGGCGGCGCGGCGGCGGGCACGCCCACGACGTCGGGCAGCGGCGTCATCACTTCGCGCACGCGGGCGCCCGCCAGCCCGAGGAGCCGGTGGATCAGCCGCGCCTCCTCGGGGTCGAGAGCGGCGCGGCGCTCGGCGAGGAGGATGGCCCGCAGCTCGTCCTTCGTGACGTAGGGGTCCTTCGCCCCCGGCCTCCTGAAGGAGCCGACCACGGCGCGCGAGAAGGCGCCGGCCACGGCCACGGCGGGGCTCAGGACCGCCATGGCCGCGCGCACGGGGTAGGCCACGAGCGGCGCCAGCGCGTCGGCGTGGCGGCGGGCCAGCATCTTGGGGAGGATCTCCGCGAAGACGAGGATGAAGGGCGCCAGCAGGACGATAGACCACGCGGATCGCTCCCCTCCGAGGATGCGGGCGGCCGCCTCGTTGGCCGCGAACGACGAGGTGAGGAGGCAGAGGTTCGTCGCGATCAGGGCCGTGGCGAGCATCCTCTCCGGGCGCTCGAGGAGCCGCACCGCGCACGCCGCCGCGAGCGATCCTCCATCAGAGCGCGCCCTCAGCCGCTCGCGGCTGGCCGAGATGAGCGCGATCTCGGAGAGGGCGAAGAACGCCTCGGTGAGCAGCAGCGCCGCGATGCAAGCGATCAGCCCGGCGGTGCTCACGCACGAAGCTCTTTCAGGCGGCGGGCGGCGTGTCGCAGACCCGGCCTCACGATGAGGCCCGGGGTGACCGGACGGCCGGGATCTCGGAAGCGAGCATCCCGGCCAGGATCAGGAAGGCGCCCAGCATCGTCCCCGGAGTCATCCGTTCGCCTTCCACCACGTACGACATGACCGCCGCGAAGACCGGTTCGGAGGCAAGGATGATCGCAGCCCGCGTCGGCGTGGTCTTCGACTGTACCGCGTTCTGGACGGCGAACGCCAAGGCCGTGCCTCCGAGCGACGTCACGGCGATGGCCCCGGCCAGGGAGGCGGTGAGGGCGAGGCGGGGCGTCTCGGCGCCCCACGCCAGCGGCACGCACAGCGCGCCCCCGGCCGCCACCTGCCAGAAGGCCAGGCTCCGGACGTCATGCCGCCTGCTGAAGATGTCCACGCCGATGATGTGGGCGGCGAACGCGACGGCGCACAGGATCGTCAGGATCTCACCGACGCCGAACCCCGCGGGCGGAGCCCCGCGCCTCTCTCCTCCGCCTTCCGTCAGGAAATACAGCCCGGCCAGCGCCAGCGCCACCCCGGCGAGACTTCCCGCGGTCAGCCCCCGCATCCGGAGCGCCGCGGCCATCAACGGCACCGCCACGACGTACAGGCCCGTCAGGAACGCCGACCGCGACGGCGTGGTGTGCAAGAGGCCGATGGTCTGGAAGCCGAACCCGAGGCAGAGGAAAAGGCCCAGGATCGATCCGTCGCGCGCCGTCCGGGCGCTGAAGGGAAACACGTCCCGGCGGAAGATCCAGCCCAGGGCCGCGGTTGCGAGGAGAAAGCGGCATGCGAGGAAGGCGAAAGGGGAGGCGTCGTCCAGGGCGCGCTTGACGACGACGAAGGTGGCGCCCCAGATCGCGCTGATGCCGAGGAGCGAAAGGTCGGCCTTGAGCGCCGGCCTCAGGCCCACGGCACCTTGATGGCGCTCTCGTCTCCGTTGGCCAGCGTGCGGACCAGCTCCTGGTAGAAGTAGTTGCTGGAGGACCGGACCTTGGGGCTGATCCGCTGCTGGTACATGCCGAGGCTCCGGTCGATGTCCTCCTTCAGCCGCTCGTAGAGGTCCTTCTGGCGGCGCCCTTCCTCGACCTGCCTCTCGTTGTAGAGGACGATCTCGCTGACCAGCAGGCGCGCAAACCGCCGGGCCTCCTCATGCAGCTTGCGCTCGTCCTCCGGCAGGTGGTCGAGGGAGGGGGCGGCGGGCGCGGATTTGGCCGCTGCCTGGGCTGCGGCGGGCACCGGCGGTGCCGGCGGCGAAGACGCCTGCGCCACGGGGGACTGCGCCGGCTGGGGGCCCGTGACGGGCCTCGGCGCAGCCACCGCGGGGGGAGCCGCCGGGACGGCGGCCTCGGCGGCCGCCACGGGCATACCCATGATCGAGATGGGGCCTGATGGGAAGCCGGCGGCGGGCTGCGCGGACGGTGGAGGCTGGACGCCAGCGGCCGCAGCGGCCGGCGCCTCTCCCGGCTTCGGCCTCGGGAACTTCTGCCGCGTGGCGAGCGTCTCGAGGCACAATCCGGCGTGAAGCGCCAGGATCTCGGGGACCTCGGGGTCGGTGATGTGATCGTCCTGACCCGAATCGCCATAGAGGACCGCGGAGATCTTGTCGCGGATCCAGATGGGAACCGCCAGAGTGTCCGCGGCCGGGGCGCTGCCGAGGCTCTTCAAAAAACGCGTGTCTTGGCTGAAACGCCCCGGGCCGCCCCGGACGGGGTAGCCGGAGCGGTAGGCCGCCCCGAGGATCGTGTCGTCGGCGATGGGAACCGAGAGGCTCCTCACGTCGGCTTCCTGCGCGCGCTCGAACCCGCGCGTCGCCCAGCCGCCGAAGGCGTCCTTCTTCACGATGAAGAAGGCCACGCGGGGACACGAGACGGTGCATCCCAGGAGAAGCTGCGTCAGCAGACCGACCTGATCGGCCGCCTCCAGGAGATCCTTCTGACTGGCCAGGATGTGAGAGAGCAGCCCCACTTCCGCCGCGGGGGGAGGCGCCGGCGGCGGGAGCGCCGGAAGAAGCTCGGCCGGCAGGTCGAAAGTCTTGTCGCCCGCGGCCTTCACAGCAGCCTCCAGCCGCGCGACGGCCGCCATGAGGTCTTCGCGAAAGGCGCTCGTAGCCCGCGCCGCCTCCTCGAGCCTCGCTCTCAGGGCGGTCGTGACGTAGCTCTCGATCTGCTGCTTTGGATCGTCTCCCATCTGCCTTTCACCCGATCCGGTCCGGCAGCGCGGGGGACGCCGGCGGCGCTCCGCGCTCAGACGGCATGTTTAGTCATGAACGCGGAAAGAGTCAAGAAAGCAATGCCTGGAGCCGCGGCCCCAGGAGCAGATCCCGAAGCGGCGGCAGGTCCGGTATGAGCTCCACGAGGAGCGGGTTGAGTTCGACCGCCCTCTCGAGATCGGCGAGAGCCTCCTCCGCCGCGCCCAACCGCGCGTGCGCCATGGCGCGGTTGAGCATGTAGCTGGCCGTCTCCTCGTCGATGCGGATGGCCGCCTTGAAGCACTCGAGCGCCTGCGTGTGATCCCCGAGGCGCGACCAGACGGTGCCCAGGGCATTCCACGTCGGGGCGGAGCGAGCGTCGATTTCGAGGCATCGCAGGTAGCAGTCCGCTGCCTGCGGATGGCGCCCCCGCATCTCCAGCGTGATGGCCAGGTTGTTCCACCCCTGCGCGTCCTTCGGGTCCAGCGCCAGCGCTTCCTCGTAGCACGCAGCGGCCTTCGTCCACGTCCCCTCGTCGAGGTACGTATTCCCCAGGTTGTACCAGGTGGGGCTGTCTCCGGGTGCGAGACGCAGCGCCTCCCGGTAGGCGCTGCGCGCTTCCTCTCCCCGGTCCGACAATCCTAGCGACAAGCCGAGGTTGAACCAGGCGCGCCCGTCAGTGGGCGAAAGCTTCACGCACTTCCGGTAGGCGCGGACGGCGAGCAAGGCCTCTCCGAGCCGGACAAGGGCATTGCCGAGATCGAACCAGGCTCGCGGAGATTCGGGCCCGAGGGCCACGGCCTTCTGCAGGGCGCGCCTCGCCTGAGGGCCGTGGCCCGCTGCCTCGCAGGCCGCTCCGAGGGCGTGCCACGCCTCCGGGTTCGTGGGGTCGGACTCGACCGCCCGGCGGAACAGGGCGATGGCGGATTCGTGATCGCCCTGACGCTCCTCCGCTCGTCCCTCGTCGATCAGGCGCCGGGTGTCGGTCCGGCCAGCCGGCGTGGAGGATCGCCGCCGGCGCAGCTGAACGCGCTCATGGACGAAGGGCAGCGGATAACGGGGATCTCGTCGCAAATCGTTGCTCCGTAAAGAAAAACCGGCGCATGCTACCGGGGCCGATCCGAGGTGTCAACGAGAGCTGCCCTTGGAAAGTGTGTCGCTGAAGACACGGTTCATGTGCCCTTTGAGCGACTGGCCGTGGTTCTGGTGATTCTTGATTTTCGCGCTCTCTGTTGTAACTCGTTGTATTCCATCACTTTGCTTGGTTATATCTGAAGGCGTTCCGTTGGCACGAGGGCTGCTTAACAATCCCCGAGCGCCCGACCTGGGGCCCTCGATTCATCGCGCATCCATAGGCGCGGCACTCTCACCAGGGGGGATCGTTGATCCAGCAGAAAACGCTACGGCGCACCATCGAGTGCTCGGGTGTCGCTCTTCACTCCGGCCAGCACGTCAGGGTCCGCCTCCACCCCGCGAGGCGGGATTCGGGAATCACGTTTCTCAGGAGAGACCTTGGCGGAGTCACGCTGCGGCTGCGCAAGGCGCGCATCGCGCGCGCCGACCACGCCACGACGGTGGCCGGCAAGGCATTTACCGTCACCACCGTCGAGCACCTCCTCGCCGCCCTGCGGATCATGGGCGTCGACAACGCCGTGGTCGAACTCGACGGCTCCGAGATCCCCATCATGGACGGCTCGGCGGCACCGTTCATCTACCTGATCCGGGAGGCGGGCACGAGGCGCCAGCCGGCGCCGCGCTCCTACCTCGTCCTGCGAAAGAGCGTCGAGATCAACGACGACGGTAGGAGCATCATCATGCTCCCTGCTGAGCGGCTGCGGGTTTCGTACTCCATCGACTTCTCCGGCACCTTCATAGGCCGCCAATCGCTGTCGCGTACGCTGCACCAGCAGCTCTTTATCGACGAGATCGCTCCGGCACGCACTTTCTGCTTCCTGTGGGAGGTGGCGGCCCTGCGCGAGAGGGGGCTTGCTCTGGGCGGCTCCCTCGAGAACGCGGTCGTGGTCGACGAGTCGGGCCCGATGAACAGGCTCCGTTTTCCGGACGAGTTCGTCCGCCACAAGATCCTCGACCTGGTCGGAGATCTGGCGCTGCTTGGCATGCCGGTCCTGGGCCACGTCGTCGCGAACAAGTCGGGCCATTCCCTGCACGCGCGGCTGGTGGATGAGTTGCGCCGCCCCGGCGTGACGGAGGTCGTCCACCGCACCGGCGTGGGTGAGATGAGCTTGGCTCCAGCCGTGGCCGCCGCGTCCATCTAACCCCCCCCCGCCCGACACCCCGGGGCCGTCCTCGCTTCTCTTTTTCCAGCTTGCGGCATCGTGTCTGCTATGATGGTGTGTCTTTTGAGCATCACCCCGGAGGCTGGATGCCCCGAAGAGCCGAGATCAAGGACGAGACACCCTGCAGGGCTTCAGGGGGGCGGCGCGGACGTCCCGCCGCCTTCGCCCTTACGATGCTGATGCTGATCGTGGCGGCGGGGGGCTGGCCGTCGGCCCTTTCGCTGGCGGCCGAGGCGCCCCCCGAGGGGGCCGAGATCCACGAGCTTCAGGTCGAAAACGCGCCCCACGACCTGTTCGTCTCCTTCAGGCTCACCGGCGCCTTCTCCAAGGAAATCCGGGAACAGATCGAGTCGGGCCTTCCGGTCACCTTCAACTACTACGTGGAGGTCGTCCACCGCCGGGCCGCCTGGTTCGACGCCACGCGGGTGAGGAAGGTCCTCTCGGCCACGGTCGCCTACGACACGCTGACGCGCCAGTACCGTTTGACGCGCAGCGTTGACGGGGAGATGCTCGAGACGACCGTCTCCGACAGGGAGGCCGAGATGGCGCGCTTCATGACCGCGGTGGAGAGGCTGCGGATGTGCGACCCGGCCGACCTCTCGGGCGAGGAGCCGCTCTATCTGAGGGTGAAGTCGCGCGTGCAGAAGCGGTTCGTCTTCTTCTTCATCCCGTGGGACTTCGAGACCTCCTGGGCCCGGATCGGGCTGAAGATCGGCTCTCCGTCCGGAGGACCGACGCCCTGAGGCGCGGCCGCTTCCGGCGGCCGAGGGGGGTGTGCCGGCACCGCCATGAGTGAGACCGAGAAGCGAGTCAAGACCGACCGGCTGGTCCTCTCCGGCATCGGCCTCCTCATCGTCGTTCTGACGGCGGCCTACGCGCTCCTGCAGCGATCCGACGACATCTCCTTCCAGTACGTCACCAACACGGTCCTGCTGGGCTTCCTCGGCATCGCGGACCTGGTCCTCATCCTGGTCCTGCTCTTCGTCCTGTTCCGGAACCTCACCAAACTCCTCATCGAGCGCCGGCGCAACATCCTCGGGTCGCGCTTCCGCACCAGACTGGTCGTGACGTTCATCGGGCTGTGCCTCGTCCCCTCCGTGCTGCTCTTCATCGCGGCGCTGAGCCTCATCGAGCGCAGCATCGAGCGCTGGTTCAACACGCCCGTGGACGTGATCACGCAGTACTCGCAGAAAATCGTGCAGACCTTCTACGACGACCACCGCGACCGCAACCGCCGTCTGGCCGAGAACCTGTCGGATCACGTGTCGCGGGCCCGTCTGCTGGATGGAGAGGAGAGGCGCTTTCTCCTGAACGAGGTGCAGGCGCTCCTGCGCGAGTACCGCCTCGACTACGCGTCCGTTTACGACGCCGAGGGCGTGAACGTGGCCGCCGCCAATCCGCGCCTGCCCCTGGACAACCTGGCCGCGCTGCCGGAGAGCCTCCGGGAGCGCGCGATGAGGGGCGAGCCTTTCGAGTGGATCGAAGACCTCGGGCCGGGCCGGCTGGTGCGGGCAGGTGTCCCCGTGCGATCGGCGTCGGGCAGGGAGGTCCTCGGGGTGGCGGTGGCGGGATCCTACATCGGCAAGGAGATGGCCAATCTTACCACGAAGGTGAGCCGCGCCGCCGAGGACTACCGGCAGATCAAGGTGCAGAAGGGGGCCATCAAGCGCGTGTACATCTTCTCCTTCGCGCTCATCACCCTTCTCATCATCTTCGCGGCCACCTGGATCGGCTTCTACCTGGCGCGGCAGATCACCGTCCCGATCCAGATGCTGGCGGAGGGAACCCGCGCGGTGGCTGCCGGCGACCTGGACTACCGAGTCGGCGTGCGGCCGGGCGACGAGCTGGGGATCCTGGTGGATTCCTTCAATGCCATGACGGGCGAGCTGAAGGCGCGCCGCGAAGAGGTGGATCGATCCGCCGGCGAGATCCGCAGGCGGCACGCGGAGCTGGAGGAGCGCCGCCGCTACATCGAGACGCTGCTCGAGCACCTCTCCGTGGGCGTCGTGTCGCTGAACGACGGAGGAAGGCTGACGACCATCAACCGGGCGGCGCGCCGGATCCTGCGCATCGACAGGGATCGCGACCTCACGGGGCTGGCCTACGACGAAGTCTTCGCGCGCGGCAGGCTCGCGGAGCTGGGCGAGGCGGCGCGGGACTGCCTCGCCTCGGGTCGCGGGCCCCTCCTCCGGGAGATCCACTCCAACGTCGGGGGTGAACCGATCAGCCTCAGCGCCACGGTGGCGCCCGTCGGTGAGGAGCCGAGGCCGGGCGTGCTCATCGTCATGGAGGACGTGACCAGGCTCATCAAGGCCCAGAAGACGGCCGCATGGCAGGAGGTGGCGCGCCGGATCGCCCACGAGATCAAGAACCCCCTCACGCCGATCCAGCTCTCGGCACAGCGTATCCTCAAGAAGTACCGCGAGGGGGGCGAGGCGTTCGGGGCCGCGCTGGAAGAGGGGACAGCCACCATCGTGCGCGAGGTGAAGACCCTCAAGACGCTGGTCAACGAGTTTTCCGGTTTCGCCCGGATGCCGGCCGTCAACCCCGTCCCCTCGGACGTCCACCAGATCATCGACTCAGCCCTGGGCCTGTACCAGGCCGCCTACACGGACGTGCACTTCGATCGCGAGTTCGCGGGCGACCTGCCCTCGACGCGGTTGGATCAGGAGCAGATGAAGCGGGTGTTCATCAATCTGATCGACAACGCCCTGGAGGCGATGGAGCGCCGCGGTCGCATCGTGATCGGCACGCGCTACCTGCAGGATCTGAGGCTGATGCGGATCGTGGTGGCGGACGACGGCCCCGGCATCCCGCCCGAGGACAAGGAGAGGCTCTTCCTGCCGTACTTCTCCACCAAGCGGCGCGGGACGGGGCTGGGCCTCGCCATCGTCAACAGGATCGTCTCCGACCACAACGGCTACATCCGCGTGGAGGACAACCGCCCGCGCGGCACGCGGTTTGTCATCGAGCTGCCGGCGGCCGCTTAGGGCTCTGCGGCGGGAGGGGTGTGGATGGGCTCGCAGCGGGTCCTGATCGTGGACGACGAGGCGGGGATCCGCACGTCGCTGAGCCAGGTCCTCACCGACGACGGGTTCGAGGTCGAGGCGGTGGCCACGGGGGAGAAGGCGCTGGAGCGTCTTCGGGAATCCCACTTCCACCTCGTGCTCCTCGACGTCTGGCTGCCGAAGCGCGACGGGCTCGAGGTCCTCCAGGAGATCCGGTCCAACCACCCCGACGCGGCGGTGGTGATGATCTCGGGCCACGCCAACGTGGAGACCGCGGTGAAGGCCACCAAGCTTGGGGCCTTCGACTTCGTCGAGAAGCCGCTGAGCCTCGAGAAGATCACCCTGGTCGTTCGCAACGCCCTCAAGCACCGGCGGCTGGAAGAGCGAAACCGCGCGCTGCGGGAGACTCTGAGGCGCCGTCCCATCCTCATCGGTGAAAGCGACGTCATGGTCCGGCTCAAGGAACAGATCCAGGCGGCCGCCCCCACCGACGGGCGCGTTCTGATCTTCGGCGAGAACGGCACCGGCAAGGAGGTGGTGGCACGCACCATCCATGCCCTCTCCATGCGCGCCGATGAGCCTTTCGTGGAGGTGAACTGCGCGGCCATCCCGGAGGAGCTTATCGAGAGCGAGCTGTTCGGCCACATGAAAGGCGCCTTCACGGGCGCGGCCGAGAACAAGAAGGGGAAGTTCGAGCTGGCCGACGGAGGCACGCTCTTCCTGGACGAGATCGGCGACATGAGCCTGAAGACCCAGGCCAAGGTGCTGCGGGTGCTGCAGGAGCAGACGTTCGAGCCCGTGGGAGGCTCCACCGGCGTGAAGGTGGACGTCCGCGTCATCGCCGCCACCAACAAGGACCTCACCGAGCAGATCAGGAAGGGCGCCTTCCGCGAGGATCTCTACTTCAGGCTCAACGTACTGCCCATCCGGGTGCCGCCGCTGCGAGAGCGCCCCACCGACATCCAACTTCTGGCCGGCCATTTCCTGGCGGAGTTCGCCCGCCACTACGGGCGCGCGATCCCGGCCGTCGATCCCCAAGTGGTGGATGCCATCAAGGGCTACGCCTGGCCGGGCAACGTCCGGGAACTGCGGAACATGGTGGAGCGGATGACCATCATGGGGCCGCGTGGTCGGATCACGGTTGCCGACCTTCCTCCCGAGCTGGGCGGCGGCTCGGCGGCGGCGGCCGGCGAAGCGGCCTTCGATCTCGGGGAAGCGGGCGCGCTCCGGGAGGCGCGAGAGAGGTTCGAGCGCTGGTACATCGCCCGGAAGCTGAGAGAGCACGGCAACAACGTCACGCGCACCGCCGAGGCGCTGGGCCTGGAGCGGAGCCATCTGCACCGCAAGCTCAAGGCGCTCGGATTGGGCGCCGACCGCTCGGGCGCCGCGCGGGACGTGGAGCCGGATCCGGCCGCGGCGCGCATGGGGCCCGGGGAGCCCTTCTAGGCATGCGGGCCGACCTGCACGTCCACTCGATCCATTCCGGGGCCCTCCACTACCGGCGGGCGGGGCTGCGGGACTGCTACGCCGCTCCGGGGGAGGTCTACGACGCCGCGAAGGCGGCCGGGATGGACCTCGTCACGATCACCGACCGCGATACCATCGTCGGGTGCCTTCGGCTGATCGAGGAGCGGAGGGATCCGGAGGATTTTCTCACTGGGGAGGAGGTGGAGGCGTCCCTTCCCGACTCCGCGCTCAAGGTGCACATCAACGTCTGGGGGATCACGCAGCGCCAGCACGCGGAGATCGCCCGGCTCAGGAGCGATCTGCTGGACCTGTGCGCATGGCTCCGGGCGGAGCGGGTCGCCTTCTGCTTCAACCATTTCGTCGGGGCCCTCCCGGTGAACGTCCCTTCCGTCGAGATCTACCGAAACGTCCTGGCTCTCTTCGACGCCATCGAGGTCCGGAACGGAGCGCAGGGACGCCACTACAACGCGCTGGTGGCCGCGCTGGCCTCCGGGGAAGCGGCGCGCCGGAGACCCGTGGCCTTCGTAGGAGGCAGCGACGCCCACACGCTGCGGCGCGTCGGCTCGACGTGGACCGAGGCGTCCGCCTCCTCCCGCGAGGGGTTCCTGGAGGAGGTGCGGGGCGGGCGCACTGCGGCCGGAGGGCGCGTCAGGACCTCCGCCGACATCGTGATGGACCTCGCCTCGCTCACCCTCTCGCACTACGCCGCCCTTGGGGATTCGTTCCGCGGCCACGGCGACGGGTCGCGCCCGCCGGGCCGGGAGCTCCTGCGCGCCGCCGCGGCGCTTCCCGTGCAGGCGATCGGGGCCCCGCTGGTCGGGACGGTGCTCTACCTCCTGGGCGTCCGCGCGCAGGTGCGCGCCCTCCAGCGCGAGATCGGGAGCCTCGACCTGCGCGAGTTCCGCGAGCGGATGAACGCTTTTCGCGCGTAGCCGCCGGCGGCGGGCCGGATCCGCTTGTCGGGGCTGTCTTGCCCTCCCGCGGCCGCCTCCGGAGGCGCTTGAATGCCGACATTCCCAACCTATATTCACGCTCCGTGCTGCCCAAAAACCTCCGTTCGCTCTGGGTGGACAGCTCCCCCGATAAGGCCGTCGCCCGCGCGCGCCGCTTCGTCGAGAAAGGGCGCTACGACAGCGCCGCCGCGGCGCTCAAGGACGCCCTGGAAGCCCGAGGCGAGGATTCCGATATGCGTCTCGAGCTGTCGCAAATCCTCGTCTCGGCCGGACGGACGAGGGAAGCCGCGGATGGGCTGCGCACGTTTCTGAAAGCGAAGCCCGGCGAGTTCCCCCGCGTCCGCGACTTCGTCGAGTGGGCGCGTGCCCATCACAGCGAGGTGCAGCCGCTGCATGAGGTCCTGGGGGAGCACCACGTTTCGCGCAAAGAGTGGAGCGCCGCGCTGGAGGAGCTGGAACGCGTGGACAAGCAGGCCCTGCAGGCCCTCCTGGAGGCGCGCCTCGCCAACCTCAACCGCTTCCTCGAGAAGGGCCCCGGCGCCGTCCCCAAGTCCGCCGTGCCGCTGCTTTACTTCGCGGCGCTCATTTACGAGGCCCTCCAGGACTACCCGAAGGCGGCGGAGACCTACCGCCGGATCGTCTCCTCGTCCGCTTCGGAGGTGAAGGCCGTGGAGGAGCGGTTCAAGGCGATCGTCGCCCGGAACCATCGCTCGACCGCGCTGAGGGCCGCGCTGGCCGAGATTTACCTGGGAGCCGGGGAGGAGGCCCGGGCGCTGGATGAGTACGTCCTGATGGCCGAGATTGACCCGCGAGCGGCCCCGCAGGCGGCGGCCGCTCTCGAAGGGATTGCGGCCTCGGCCGCCGATCCATCGGAGGCCTTGTGGGCGCTCGCCCGTGTGCGCGGCAAGGAGGGGAAGGTCGAGGACCTTCTCCGCGTCGCGGGGAGGCTCATCGCCATGAGCCGGCGGCTGGACGAGGTGCGCGGGTTGCTCGAGGGCGCCATCGCGGACGGAAAGCAGGACCCGAGGCTGCAGCTCCTGATCGGGGAGGCGGCCCTCGGCGCCGGGAAGGTTTCCCACGCCACGTCGGCCTTCGCCGCCGCCGCGATGCACCCGGCGCCCGAGATCCGTTCGCGCGCGCGCGAGGCCCTGGAGCGCACGGCGGCGGCCCACCCCACCGACGCGAAGGCGAGCGAGGCCCTGGCCGATCATCATCTCAGGGAAGGCAGGTTCGACGACTGCGTCGCCGCTCTCGAGGGCCTCTGCGGGATCGAGGCCGGTGCCGCGCCGATGGTGGTCTCGCGCCTCCAGACGCTCCTCCTGTCGCGACCGGGCCATCCGAGCGCCGAGACGCTTCTGGAGCGTCTCGCCCCGGTGTCCGGCAACACGCGGCTGGCCGCGGCGTTTTTCAGACGGCGTCTGCGCGGCGCCGCCGACGAGGCGCGCGCGTCGCTCGAGGCGCTGACGCCGATGCTGGAGAAGGATCCCCAGGATTCCGAGGTGCGGCTCGCCGCCGCCGAGGCGCGCGCCGCGTGCGGCGACATCGAGGGTGCCTGGGCGTTCGCGCGCCCCCTCGTCGATGCGACGATGGGCCCCGATCCCACGCTCCTGCACCTGATGGTCCTCATCGGCGGATCGTCGCCCGAACGGTGCCACGAAGTCTCGGAGGTCTTCCGGAACATGGCCCCCGCTCTGGCCGCCGCTCCCGAGGGGGTCTTCGCCCTCGGCGAGATGGCGGCCCGGAACGGCGACACGACGGAGGCGCTCTCGGCCTTTCGGGCGGCCGCGGCGTTCTCGCCGGCGGCCGCGGCCGAGGTCATCGACGCCGTCCGGGGGCTCGGCGGCGGCGGCCTCTTCGGCGAGGCCGCGGTTTCCCTGGGGGAGGCGCTCCTCGACGCCGGAGACTTCGCCGGGGCCGCGTCGGTCCTTTCCACCGCCACCCAGCTTCCCCCCTCCGCGATGCGCCTGATGAGCAAGCTCGAGGAGGCGCTGCGCTCGCGTCCCGAGAACTTGGATCTCCGCGTGGCCCTCGCCTCGGCGCTGGTCGCGGGCGGCAGGGCCTCGCGCGGACGCGAGGTGATCGAGGAGGGCATCCGTCGCGGGGGAGATTCTGCGCAGGCGCCGCTGCACCTCGCGGCCGGGGACGCCTGGCTGCGGGAGGGGAATCTCGGCGAGGCCGTGCGCGCCTACTCGCGCGCCATGGCGCGGGACAAGTCCCTCGCTTCCGACGCGGCGCACCGCATCGAGAAGGTCCTGGACACCGACGTCGGCCACGCGGGCGCCCATCTGGCCCTCGGGCGGGCGCGCCTCCTCGAGGGGCGTCCCCGCGAAGGAGTGAACTCGCTTCTCACCTCCTGGTCGATCCGTCCCGCGCTGGGCGCGTCGATCCTGAAGGACCTCGCCTACGCCGCGCACGCCTTCCCGCTGGAGCCGCAGGTGGATCTCTCCCGCGCGCAGATCCTGCTGGGGCAGGGTGAGGTCGAAAAGGCGACCGAGGCGCTCGGCGCCGCGCTACGCACCGCGCCGTCCATCGCGGTCGAGGTGCTCGTGCGCCTCCAGTCCATCACGCGCAGCCACCCGTCTTGCGCCCGCGCCCATCTCCATGCGGCCCGGGCGTGGCACCAGAGGGGACGCTGCGCCGAATCGAGCGCGTCGTACGCCGCCGCCGTGGAGCACGACCCCAATCTGGCCGAGATGGTGGCGGCCGGGCTGGCCGATCTCATGCGGACCTTCCCCGAGAGCACCGATCCCTTCCTGGTGCGCGCGCGGATCTATGAATCCCAGGGCAACCCCGGCCCGGCCGCCGAGTCGTACCACGCCGCGGCCGCACGGGGGTGCCCGCCCGGCGAGATCCTCCCCGCGCTGCGCGCTCTCGCGCTCCGCCCGGGGCCGCACCGCGGGCGAGCCCTGATCGCGCTCGGGTGCGTGGCGCGGGACGGCGCAGAGCCGAGCGAAGCGGCGCGCGCCTTCGAGATGGCCGCTCTCGACTCGCCGGACCTGCTGGGCACCGTGCGAGAGGAGATCGACGCCCTCGTGGAGTCGCACCCGCGCTGCAGCGAGGCGCTCCAAGCGCGCGCGCGCGTCGCGCTGGCGGCCCTGGATGCCGCATCGGCGCTTTCGGATGCGGAAAGGTTGCTCGAGACGGATCCAGCCCGGTGGCACGAGGTGGCCGCCCTCACGTCCGAGGTCGCCGGCGCGGGCGGAGACAAACCCCGCTGCGCCTGGGTGGGGGCGCGGGCCCTGACGGCCGGCGGCGACTTCGACGCCGCGGCGCGCCTGCTCGATGAGGGGATCGGATCCTGCGACGGTGAACTCAGGGCGAGCCTGTGTCTGCTGCGGGCGCGTGTGGAGAGGCGGCGCGGTGATCCCGCCGCGGCGAAGGCCTGGGTGTCCCGAGCCCGGGAGGTGGCGGCCGATGCCGGCACCTTCCTGACCGCTCTGCACGCGGAGACGGTGGCTGCGGCGCGCGGCGCCGCGACGAAGACCCAGGCGGTCTCGGATCGCTGGCGGGCGCTCCAGGCCTGCCTCGACCTCGGCGACGCGGACCGCGCGGAGGCGATCGCGGCCGACCTCGGTCTCGGGCGGCCGGACGGGGCCGCGGGCGCGCCTCCGGAGCCGGGCGCGGCGGAGGCGCTGGCGAAGATCGCGTGTCTGCGCGGCCGGTACGCCGAAGCCTCGGAGCTGCTGGGTTCCGCTCCCCCTTCGGCTCTCAGAGCGTACGCGCTGAAGCGCGCCGGGAGGTTGCTGGAGGCGGCCGCCTGCCTTGCGGCCATGGAGCCTTCCGGAACCGGAGCGGCGAAAGCCGCCAGGGACATCTACCGCCTCCTGGCCGCGGAGGAGTTCCTCGGCGAGCCGACGGCCCTCGAGGCGGAGACGCGCCTCGCGTTCTCCACCGGAGAGAAGGAAGGAGATCGAACATGATGATTTGCCCCATCCTGTCACAGCCGCGCCGGGGAGAGGACGGCAGCGTCGCCTGGGAGCACCACGAGTGTCTCCGCGAAGGGTGCACCTTCTGGGCGGCGGAGCCTCAAGACTGCGCGTTGCGGGCTTCGGGCCTCGCGATCCTGCGCCGGGAGGCGGCGCGCGCGGGCGAGGCCCCCACGCCGGACCCGGCCACGCTCCTTTCGGGACCTCTCGCGCGGCTCGGCCAGCTGGAGGGCAAGATGGAGACGCTGGCCGAACGGGGCTCGGCCGCGACCCGCGATCTCGGCATCCGGCTCCTCGAAGGGGTCGCCGCGCTGGAGCAGCCCGTGGGTGCTCTGCGCGACGAGGTGGAATCGATCCGGGCGCGGTTCCAGGAGATGTCCGGCGTGCTGAAGGAGGCCCTCGGCGTCATCGAGAGGCAGCGCCGGAGCGAGGAGGAACGGCACGAGCGCGAGAGGCGCGACGAGGCTCGCGCCTGCAACGCGCGAGGGGTGGCGCTCTTCCACAAGGGGATGCACGAGGCGGCGGAGGCGGCCTTCCGCCGCGCGGTGGAGTGCGATCCGACCATCGCCGAGGCCCACAACAACCTCGGGTTGAGCCTCAGCCGTATGGGCCGCGCCGAGGAGGCGGCGGCCGCTTTCGAGAAGTCAATCGAGATCAAGCCGGACCTCGCCGGCGCGCTCAACAACATGGGCTTCCTCTGCCACGAGGGGATGGCCTTCGAACAGGCCGCCGAGTGGTTCCGCCGCGCGGCGCTCGCTGGATCCGAGTCCTCCGTGGCGTACACGAACCTCGGCAACGCGCTCTACAGGATGAACCGGCACACGCAAGCCGTGGACGCTTGGAAGCGCGCCCTGGAGGCGGACCCGCTCAACGAGGGCGCGGCGCGGGCGCTGCGGATGTTCGAGGGTGCGGAGGCTCCATGACGAACGCCGACATCGGGCTGACGCTGGACGAAAAGGTCCGTCGATCGCTGACGCCCCTGGGCGGGCCGCTGCGGATCGACGCTTTCCTGGCCGTTATGCGCCGCGAGCGTGCCCGGCTCGCCGCCCTGCAGGCCCAGAAGATGAAAGCGGCCGCGCCGGCCATGGATTCGGGCGCCGGGCCCGAGGGCGGCGCCGCACGCCCAGGCGCCGCGTACGCCGCGGGCGGACGCGGTCCCGCCACAGAACAGGGTTCCGCCATGCCCGACGAGTTCCAGGGCGGAATGCCCCCCGGCGAGGAGGCGCCGGAGACGACCGACTCGGGCCAGATCCGGGCCGAAGTGGACGCCTTCATGCGCCGGGATGAGGTCCGCGAGGCGAACCAGAAAGAGGTCTCGGACTTCCTCGAGTTCATGGGCCCCACCGGCCTCCAGCCCGACGACCTGCCGGAGTAGGAATGGCCGGCGCCGTCAAAAGGAGAAGATGACGCCGACCTCCGGGGCGAAGTCCTCCGCCTTCTTCGTGAGGCCGAAGCCGTTGTTCAGCTTCAGGACGGCACGCCTGCCGATGGTCAGCTGTGCCTCGCCGATGAGGCTTACCTCGTCGTCCTCTCCCTCCAGCGTGGCGACCCACCTCCATCTGGAGGACGTCCGCTTGAGATACTCGATCGCGTACTCCCCGGGTTCGGCCTGGCCGTCCTCCGCGTCGTACTTGATCGTGACCCGTCCGTTGAGAGTTCCCCACCGGAATCCCCTGACCACGCCGAACCCGAGGGCTGTTTCCCAATCCTGGGTGCCGAGGATGAGGTCGTCCTTCTGCAGGGGAAAGACCACCTCCCAGTAGCTGTAGAGCATCGGTCGCTCTAGGGTCTCCTTGGCCCAGACCCAGCGTAGCTGGGATTGGACGTCACCGAGACCGGATTCCTTGATGCGATCCGGCACCCCCGACGGGTCGTCCGGGGCCTTCCTCAGTTCCGACGAGGCCCACACGGCGGCTTCGAACTCGAAGGCAAGGCGGTCCGAGATCCCGTAACCCAGGAAGATCAGGGCCTCGTGCTCCGTCTGCTTCCCAAGAAAATCCTCATCGCCGGCGAAGCCCAGCTCGCTTGGCTTGTACTCGGCTCCATTGCTGGTGGTGAATTCGTAGAACGGATACACCAGGAACTCACCGTCCTTCACGTACGTGCCGAACTGTGACGTGGGAATCCCCTCGCCGCGGTCCGCGAGGTAGGGGGGAGGATCGGCTGAACCCGCGAGCGCGGCGGACGCGCCTGACGTCGCGACGGCCGCGACGACCAGCCCAGCGGAGACCATCGCTCGCAAGCCCGCTCGTCTCCGCGGCGGGCGGTCGGACGGTCGGGGTCGGCCTCTCAGGGTAGTCATTTCCTGCTCCTCCTCTCGATCGCGTTCTCCCGGAGGGTGAGAGGGTCCAGTCCAGGGAAATCCTTCGCGCGTAGTGCGAGGCGGGGGGCTGGCGGGGGGCTGGCGGGGCGCAACCCCGTTTGTGGGGGAACCGTCTGGTGTAACGTAGGCGGCCCATGATCGCGGCCGGCGCGCGTGTGGACGGGCTCGGCGCCGACCCCGAGGACTTCTCCGCCGACTGGAATGGCGCATGGGAGGGGAGCGCGCGGCGGACACCCGACGGCTGGACCGCCGAGATCCGCATCCCCACCCGGATCCTGCGCTTCAGCCCGCATCGGAGTCCTGGGGGTTCAACGCGGAGCGCCGCGTTCTGCGCGACCGCACCACCCTGCGCTGGTCCGGTATCAGCCTGGACTCCCTGTTCTATGACGTCCGCCGCGCGGGCAGGCTTCGCGGCGTTCCGCAGCGGCGCGACGGCATCTCCTCCGCTTCTGGGGACGCGGGCGGGGAGGTCTACCAGCTCCGGTTCGGCCACTCCTACACACCCGATCTCAGCCTGGCGACCTTCATGCAGTTCGACTCGGAGTCGCGCGCTCTCGGCCTCAACGCCCGCCTGCGCTGGACGCTATCCCCGGGCGCCGACCTCTTCGTCGTCTGGAGCCGCGACGGTGACGCCCGCAGAGGCGGCCGGAGGCCTCCGGGCGGCGAGGGCCATGGGCAGGCATTCAGCCGGAAGTAAAGAATTTCAGTAAGTTTCATTTGACGGGGCCGGATCTCACCGTAAATTGACGAGTGAACTGAATTCCGTCCAACGGGTTCCCTGGCCCCGGAACGAGCCGGGCGGCGGCCGGTCGCCGCCCTGCGACCACGAAAAGAGGCAGCGCATGGCAGGGAAGGCCCCCGCTCCGAAGAAGACCGCGGAACGCTCCAAAGTCCGGAACGTCGAGGCCGTTCCGGACAGCGCGGCGGCCGGGAAGCCCCGCGAGATATCTGGGGCTGCCGGCTACCCCGAGACCGCCGGCTCGCTCCTGGCGGAGAGCCTGATGGCGTCGCCCCTCGCGGGCGCCTCTCCGGACGGCGCACCGCCCGGCGAACCCCCCTACGACATCTGAGCAGGCGCCTCCGCGGGCTCGGCGGCCGTGTCGGGCTCCGGGTGGATCACGATGTCGGCGATCTGCGGGAAGCGGCGGCGCAGGTTCTCCTCGATCCGGTCGCAGAGCTCATGCGCCTCCTTCAGCGAGAGGTGCGGATCGAGAAGCACCGTAAGATCCAGGAAGACGGCGTCCTCGAACCCCCGGCTCCTGACGTTGCGGCACGACAGCGCCCCCGGGAAGGCGAGGGCGGCGGACTCGATCTCCGCCGTGTCGATGACGCGCCTGTCGGCGATCACGTCGAGCCCCGAGGTCAGGATCCTGTAGCCCGCCACCACGATCACGCCGGCGATGGCCACGGCCGCGAGGGGATCGGCCCACCACAATCCGCCCCGTATCATCACGATTGCGGCCAGCACTCCGGAGGAGGCGAACACGTCCGAGAGCGTGTGGCGGGAGTCGGCGATGAGGAACAGGGAGTGCAGCTCCCGGCCCCAGCGGGACTCGTACCGGGTGACGAAAACGTTCACCGCCAGCGTCCCCAGGACCGTGGCCACCGAAGCCCAGGAAGGATCCGGCAGGCTCCGCCCCCGCAGCCGCTCCATCGACGTGAGGAGAATCTCGAAGGCCGTCGCGAACAGAAGCATCGAGATCCCCATCGAGGCGAGGACCTCGAACTTCCGGTGGCCGTACTGGTGGTCCTCGTCGGGGGGCTTCGATGCCACCCGGAGGGCGATGAGGCCGACGATGTTCCCCGAGCCGTCCAGCAGCGAGTGGTAGCCGTCGGCCACGAGGCTCAGCGTGGCGGTCAGGGCTCCGACGAGGAGCTTCGCGCCGGCCACCACGAGGTTGAGGGCCAACGTCACCCAGAGGACCTTCCGGATCTGCCGGCCCCTTCGCGACGTTCCGGCGGCCAGGACGCTGTCCACGCTTCATCCTCCGGCGAGGAACTCTTCCTCGGCCCGGGCGGCGGCGTCGATGAGTCGTCCGGGATCCCGCGCCATCTCGGCATCCCAGGAGCGCGCGAGGCGGCCGGCAGGGCAGCCGTCTTCATCGGCCAGCGATCGATCGAGGGGATCGAGGAGCCGCGTCTCGTCCGCGCCCGCCGGTACGAAGGCGGCGCCCGCCCGGGTCCCGGAAGACGCTCCCGCCGCCTCCTCCGGCGCGCCGCAGGATGCGAGACGAGTCAGCCCCTCACGGGCGATCCGGCTGAGCTCGCGCGCCAAGTCGAGCGCCGTCTCGCCGCCCAGCCGCGCCTGTGGCCCTCGGGCGCACACATCGCCGTGGAAGGCGACCCGCCGTTCGTAAGGGATGTCCGCCACCAGAGCCCAGGCCCGGCTGCGTGCCGCACCGTCGTAAAGGATCCCTTTCCAAAGCGCGGCGAGCGCGAGGGCCAGCGCGGGGGAGACGCTGTCGGCTCCCCGGACCTCGATGTAGGTCTTGAGCCGCACCTCCGTGAAAATCGTGGTCAGGTGCAACGCCCAATCGGCGCGCGTGGCCTTCAGGCCGCCGTATCCATCCTCCAGGAACGCGCGGAAGGGTCTGCCGTCGAGCGCGACCCAGCGGTCCGGCCGCCGGATGAAGATCACGGGGACGCCCAGAGCGTACTCCGCGTAACGGCGGAACGAGAGGTCCTCCCGGAAGGCGAACGCCGGCAAGCCGCACCGCGCCGGGTCGGTATCGAGCCAGATGTGAGCGCGCCGCGTCGCGAAGCCGTTGAGGGCGGCGCCGTAGAGCGGGGAGTGGGCGAAGGCGGCCGTCACGACGGAGGCGATCCCCATGGCGGTCCTGATCTTCTCGGCGGCGTCCTCTTCGCCGCCGTAGTCGAGATTGATCTGGCAGCCGGCCGTTGCCTTCATCATGTGATGGGCGAGGGCCCCGCGCGCGGCGAGGAACGGCGCCATGATGGCGTAGCGCGCCTTGGGGACCCACTCGATCTCCTCGACGCGGGAGACGGGCTGCAGCCCGAGGGGCACCCAAGCCACGCCCAGGGGGGCGGAGGCGAAGGCCGTCTCGCGAAGGTGCGCGGCGAGCTCCTCCCGCAGGGATCGCAGGTGGTAATGGACGGCGGCGCTCAGCTCGATCTGGCCGCCGGGCTCCAGAGAGATCCGGCTCCCACCCCGGCTCAGCCCGATGACCCGCCCGGCCTCCTCTTCGCGCTCCCAGCCGAAGCGTGCCGACATCGCTCGCAGCACGGATTCGACTCCCGGGCCGCCCGAGTAAGGGATGGCGCGTCCGGATGGCGCCAGCAGCCCGAGCCTCTCGTATTCCAGCCCGAGTCCCCACTCGTGGGGCGGCTTCCCGCCCGCGCGGAAGCTCTCGAGGATCTCCTCCTCGCCGTGGAGGGGTCCGTCGCCGGGCAGGGAGAGGGGGCCGGTCACAGGGTTTCCTTCAGCGCGCCGCGGCGTCGGCGGCGGAGAGATCGGCGCTGTCCGACTCGGTGAGGTCCTTCCCATCGAAGGAGAGGATCTTCCCCTTGCCGTCCACCGCGGTCATCAAGTGCACTGGCCGCTGCCAGATCCGGTGCACGTTTTTGAGAGTCTCCCGGGCCCAGTCGATCTTGAGGTCGATTCCCTCGTGCCGGTGCAGTAGAAAGAGCTCGCCGCGGTTGCGGTGGTTGGCGTCGGTGACGTAGATGAACGGCTGGCCGTGGTTCGTGAGCTGGAAGAGGATCTGGGCCTTGATGGCCCTGAACTCCCGGCTCGCGATCTGATACTGGTTGGTCTTCTTGTTGTAGGCGTACGTGAAGAGCCGGTGCCGGGCGGCGAACTCCTCGGTGAGGAACGCGTCGATGAAGGTGACGTCGTTGTGGATGCGGCGCACCTCGAAGAGCTTCTCACGTCCGAGGCCCGAGGAGAGATCCCACTCCCGCTTGGCCCGCAGGTCCTCGCACTCGTCGTACTCCTTGCCGAACTTCCCCCTGTTCCACCGATCTTCGATGTCTTTGTAGAGCTCGAGCCCGAGCTTGTAGGGGTTGAGCCGGCCGGGGTGCCCCGCGACGGTCCCGGAGTGGTGGTCGGCGTAGTCGATGACCTCCGAGTCGGTGAGGGCCTTCTCGGTCATGATCTTCGAGTGCCAGTACGTGGCCCATCCTTCGTTCATGATCTTGGTCTGCCCCTGCGGCGCGAAGTAGTACGCCTCCTCTCGGATGATGCCCAGAACTTCGCTCTGCCACGGCTCCAGCGGCGCGTTGTCCAGCAGGAACTTCAGCGCGTCGCGGACGGGCTCCTCGGGGTGCCGTCGCGCCTTCTGCCGCTCCTCCAGGATCTGCTTCTGCTGCTCTTCGAGGAAGCCGGGCGGGTTGATGAAGTTGCTCATGTAATCCTTGCTGCGGAGGCGCCGGGGCGAGGCTTCCTCTGCATCGTCCTCCCCCGGCGGCTCACGATGCCGCTCGCGCACGATGAACGGCGAGTGCGGGTCGATGAGACTCTCCAGCGAAAGGCAGATGTCGATGAAATCCTCCACCGTCTCAACGGTGTGCTTTTCCATGAGCCGGCGGATGCGCGTGGCATGGTTCGCCATCACGTCCATCATCTTCCGGTTCGTCTTGGAGAACCACACGTTGTTCTTGAAAAAATCGGCGTGGCCGTACACGTGCGCCATGACGATCTTCTGATCGACGTCGGCGTTGGCCTCGAGCAGGTACGCGTAGCAGGGATTGTTGTTGATGACCATCTCGTAGATCTTGTGCAGCCCGCGCGCGTACGACTTGCTGAGGTGCTCGTACTCCATGCCGAAGCGCCAGTGCGGGTAACGGGTGGGATAGCCTCCCAAGGCCGCCACTTCGTTCATATGGTCGTAGCCGAGCACCTCGAAGATCACCTCGAAGAAGTCCAGCTCGTAGTCGAGGGCGTAGCGCCGGATCTCCTGCCTCAGGCTCTCCAGGTGGCGCGGCAGGTTCATCGGCCTCTCCCCAGGAATTCCTTGATGGAGCCGTAGATGGCTTCCTTGTTCTCGATCTGGCTCAGCGCCACCCGGGGCTCCGCGTCGAAGGCGTCCCTGAGGTCCTGCAGGAACTGCCCCGTGCCGTAAGGGCTCTCCACCTGGCCGTAGCAGAACAGATTCGCCATGGGAAGCAGGGACTCCCGGAGCTGTCGTATGCACTCCTCGGTGTCGCCCTGCGACCAGTTGTCGCCGTCCGAGAAGTGGAACAGGTACACGTTCCATTCCTCGGGAGGGAACTCCTCGCGGACGATCTGCTCGCACAGCCTGTAGGCCGACGAGATGACCGTGCCTCCGGACTCGCGGGTGTGGTAGAAGGTTTCCTGGTCCACGACGCGCGCCTCCGCGTCATGGATGACATAGCGCACCTCCAGGCCCCGGTACTGGCTGCGCAGCCACGTGTCGATCCAGAACGACTCGAGCCGGACGATCTCCTTCTGCTCATCGCCCATGGATCCCGACACGTCCATCATATAGACGATGACCGCGGTCGTCTCCGGCTCGCGGTGCACCCGCCACGTGCGGTACCGGCGGTCCCGCCGGATGGGGACGATGCGCGGGCTGAGCGGGTCGTAGGAGCCCGAGGCGATCTGCCGCTTGAGGGCTTCCTTGTAGGTGCGTTTGCGGTGGCGCAGGCTCTCGGGGCCCGTGTTGGCGACGCCGGTGTAGCGGTCCTTCTCGGAGAGGATCTCTTTGCGGCCCTTGTGCCGTATGTCGGGCAGCTCCAGCTCCTCGCCCAGAATCTTCGCCAGCTCCTCCAGCGAGATGTCCACCTCGAGGATGTGCTCGCCCGGCGCGTCCCCCGCCCGCCCGGATCCGTCCTCGGGTTCCCCGAAACCGATGGGCTGGCCGAGGTCGCCGTCCCCCTGACCCACCCCGCCGCTCTGGCGCGGGCCGTACACGAAGCGGGGAAGCTCGATCTGGGGGATCGGGATGCTGATGAGGTCCTTCCCGCGGCGTCCGATCAGCTCGCCGTGGGTGATGTACTTCTTGAGGTTCTTCTTGATCCGGCCGCGCACGATCTGCTTGAACCGGTTCAGATCCTGATCGATCTTCAGGGCCATCGCCTTGACCTCGAAGCTTCAGGCCGGACGGCGCCGCGTCGGCGCATCTCGAACGCGGCCCGAGGGTTAGACGAAAGTATAATGCCGTGCCGTGGACCCGGCAAAGAAGACCGGCTCAGCGGGGGGTCAGGGGGAGGCGCGATGCCGAGAAGAGACGGCCAGACGATGGGGCTGCTCGCAGAGATGGCGGCTCGGGCCCGCCTGGGGCGGGACAGGGGCCTGTCGCCCCTGGCTGCCGCTCCCCTGTTCGGGCCGGTGCTGAAGGCCGCCTCCGAGATGGCGGGCATCCTGCCGGACGACAACGTCGTCATCCTGGGGGCGTCGGACCTCAGGCCGGCGCCGTGGATTGCGCCGGCGTGCCGCCGGCTCATGATCGTGGACGACCTCCCGGAGCAGACGCTCACCCGCCTGGAGGAGGATCAGCGCTCGCGCGGGCTCGACAACGTGCGCTTTCAGTGGGGGAGGGCGCGGGTGATCCCGACGCCTCAGTACACGACCGACAGGATACTATCCATCAACTACCTCTTCCGGTCCCGCGACCCCGCCGTGGTGATCCGGCAGATGCACTGGACGTGCCGCCACGGATCCACGGTCGTGTGCTGCGAGCCTTCGGCCAGCCTCAACGCGCGCACGGCGCGCAAGTACTCCCGGGAAGCCGAGTTGCCCATGGAGGATCACCGCGCGCTGGTTTCCTACGCGCGGGCGGCGGCGGCGTACCGAGGGTTCACGAGCGAGGGGCTGGGGGCGCTGCTGGCGGGGGCCGGGATCCAGGACATCGAGGTCCGAGAACTCCTTCACGGCCTCGTGCTGGCGGCGCGCGGCTCGGTGCGGCTCTGAACGAGATCCTTCGTCTGGGCGGGAGGGCCGCTATCGCTTGGCGTCGCCGCGCGCAAAGATGCTGGCGACGTAGTTCAGCACGTCCGTGGAGCAGACGTCGCAGTATGCGTAGTCCTTCACCAGCCTTGCCTTGACGACGTCGATCTTCTCCTGCGTGTCCTTGTCCACCACGCTGGAGACCAGGCTGGTGAGCTTGATGGAATCCTTCTGGTCCTCGAACAGCTTGAGCTCGAGCGCCTTGTGGAGGCGCTCGTTGGTCTTGTAGTTGAAGGTCTTCCCCTCCACCGCCAGCGCGCCGATGTAGTTCATGATCTCGCGCCGGAAGTCGTCCTTCCGGTTCTCGGGGATGTCGATCTTCTCCTCGAT
Organism: uncultured Acidobacteriota bacterium; assembly: GCA_964400605.1. Lineage (GTDB taxonomy): Bacteria > Acidobacteriota > Polarisedimenticolia > JACPZX01 > JACPZX01 > CAYNUH01. The sequence continues at coordinate 76,681 of CAYNUH010000003.1, forward strand.
GGAACGCATCAGGCGCTCGTCGGGGTCTTCCATCTGCCCCGTGTATTTGTTGCGGATCTTCTCCTTCTGGGTGTAGGCCTTGATGTTGTCCACGTAGTTGGCGCACAGGCGCGAGACGGCCTCCTCGTCGGCCGAGATGGCGCGCTGGACCTCGTTCTTCACGATGTCTTCGTACTCCTGCTTCACCACCGCGAGCTGGTCCTTGTAGCGCTTGCGCTGCTCCTCGGACGTGATGAGCGAGTGGTGCTTGAGGCCGCCCTCCACTTCGTTGATGACCATGAAGGGGTTGATGCACCCTTCGCCGCGGTCGCTCACGAGGGCGTTGGAGATCCTGTCCTGGATGTAGCGCGGGGAGATCCCCTCCATGCCCTCCCGGAAGGACTCCTTGTGCAGCTCCTTGACGTTGTCCTCGGTAAAGCCCGGAAGGGTCTTGCCGTTGTAGAGCTTCAGCTTCTGCAGCAGCGTCAGATCGGCCTTCTTGGGCTCCTCCAGCCGTGTCAGCACGGCCCACATCGCGGCGATCTCGATGGTGTGCGGAGCGATGTGCTTCCCCTTGATCTTGGCGGGGTTGTAGTCGCGCTGGTAGATCTTGATCTCCTCCGAGAGCCGCGTCACGTAGGGGATGTCGATCTTGATGGTGCGATCGCGGAGGGCCTCCATGAACTCGTTGTTCTGGAGCTTCCGGTACTCGGGCTCGTTGGTGTGCCCGACGATGACCTCGTCGATGTCGGTCTGGGCGAACTTCTTGGGTTTGATCTTGTGCTCCTGTGACGCCCCCAGGAGGTCGTACAGGAATGCCACGTCGAGCTTCAGCACCTCGATGAACTCGATGATGCCCCGGTTGGCGATGTTGAACTCGCCGTCGAAATTGAACGCGCGCGGGTCGCTCTCGGACCCGTATTCGGCGATCTTGCGGTAGTTGATGTCGCCGGTCAGCTCGGTGGAGTCCTGGTTCTTCTCGTCCTTGGGCTGGAAGGTCCCGATGCCGATGCGGTCCTTCTCGGACATCAGAAGCCGGAAGACCTTCACGTGGGGGATGATCTTGGTCCAGTCGCCTCGGTACTTGGCGTTGAGCTCGCGGTAAAACTGGCGGCAGGCGGGGCAGAGGGTGCCCTGCATGGTCACCATCTTGCTCTCGGGCCGGCCCCGATTGAGGGTCTCCAGCACGCGCGGTCTCAGATTCTCGGGGATGATATGCAGCGGCTCCTCGTGCATCGGGCAGCCGATCTCCTCCTCAGCGCGGCCGGGTTTGCGGCCCGCGAACTCCGCCCCCAGGGCCACCCACTTGAAGGAGTAGAGCGCCCCCTCGGTGGTCCGCGAGTAGGCCTCCAGTCCCTTCTTCAGCAGCCGGACGATCGTGCTCTTGCACGATCCCACCGGCCCGTGCAGCAGCAGCACCCGGCGCTCGGTGCCGTACCCCTGCGCGGCCGACTTGAAGGCATTGACCAGCTTCATCAGCGGGATGTCCAGGCCGTAGATGGCGTCGCGGCCCTCATCGTCCACGTCGTCGAAGAAGTTGTAGTGGATAACCCGCTTCTTGTGGTCGTAGTACTCGTACCAGCCTTTGGAGAGGATCATGTCGTAGATGCGCTGGAAGGAAGTCCGGCACACCTCCGGCCGCTGTCTCACGATGTCCAGGTACTCCTCGAGGGTCCCCTCCCAGTGCTGCTCGCGGAAACCTCGGACGTCCTGAATCTGGCCTATGAGGGAGATGATCTCGGAACCTGACGGCATGAGCGATTGCCTCCCGTAGGTCCCTCGTCGGTGTGGAGCGGCGTGAGTTCGTCACGCCGCGCCGGCGAGCGAACGCCGATAAATCTAGGTCAGTATCCGGAGGTTGTCAAAAAAGCCGACGAAGCCGACGGCCTACCCGCCGCGCCGGTCCCGCGAGCGCGACGCCTCCGACAAGCACAACCCCCGAGAGGAGAAGGGTGGCCAGTAGCGCGCCGAGGAGGAAGGCCGCGATCGCGACGTGGGGCGCCACCGGCCCCGCCCCTCCCGGAACAGAGCCGGCGGTCCCGAGCAGCCCCTCCACGAGGCTGGAGGGGGAGGGGACGAGGCGCGAGAGCAGCCCGACGAGACGCTCGGAGACCATATCGAGATCCGTCAGCTCGCCCAGGCCCTCCACCAGCCGCAGTCCTCGCTCCCAACCCGGACCGGACGGCGACCACCCGAAGGCGATCACCGCCACGAGCACGCCGAGCGAGCCCCACTTGAGGGAGCCGCGGTCGGCGGCACGCCGCCTCAGGCGCCGCAGCGTGGAGAGCACGTCGCCGGCGAAGTCGCGAGGAGGAACCGGCGTCTCGAGATCTCTGAGGGCGCGGAGGACCTCGCGCCCGGCGTCCGCCGTCTCGGCGCAGCCGGAGCACGCCGAGAGGTGCTTCCCGGTTTCGAAAGCTTCCACGCAATCCACCTCCTGCTCGAGGTAGAAGGGGAGAACGCTGCGGGCCCGCGCGCAGGGTGCCGTGCTCACTCGATCGCCCTCCGCAGCATCTCGCGAGCGCGAAAGACCCGGTTCTTGACCGTGCCGAGCGGCAGCTTCGTCACGAGAGCGATCTCGTCGTACCGGAGGCCCGCCTGGAAGCGAAGAAGGATGACTCGCCGGTAGGAGGGGGGCAGGTCGGCCAGTGCGGCTTCGATCCTCTCGCGCGTTTCCCGCGCTGTGAGCATGTCGTCGGGGCCCGGATCCGTGGAAGCGATGAGCGCCGAGCCGTCCTCGTCGCCCACGCCGAGATCGTGCAGCGATCGATCTTTTTTCTTCCGGCGCTTGCGATCCACGGCGGCGTTGGCGGCGATCCGGTAGAGCCACGTCTTGAAGCGGAAGGCGGGATTGAACTGCTCGAGGCAGGAGAAGACTTTGATGAAGACTTCCTGCGTGAGGTCGGCCGCCTCGTCCGGATCGCGCGTCATCCTCAGCAGGAAGGCGTACACGCCGTGCTGGTGACGGCGGACGAGCGACTCGAAATCCCCGCCGCGTCCCGCGAGGATGTCCGCGACGAGCGATTCGTCAGATTTCGGGTCACCCGACGGCGTCGGCAGGATGGCAGGTCGTGACTCTGCCGCCCGCGTGGCTCCCATCGAACCCCCTGCGTGCCCCAACCCGAGCCGGCCTACCGGGTTAGAAGCAGCGGCTCTTGATACGCGATGGACCGGGGAGTTGTTTCAGTTTTTTCACTCTGTCCGCGCGGCTTTTCCGGGCGCGTCAGGGCCTTGACGGAGGCGCCTCGCGCCTGAATCAACCACCCGCCGACTGAAGCCTCGCAAGCCACGTCGTGGACGGCGCTTATGACACGCGGTCCCCGCCGGGCGTTCATGGCTCCCGGCTTGCATAGTCGGAGGCGGGAGGAAAGACCATGGCAGAATCGGTTCGCCGTTTCCACTGGATAGTGACTTCCTTCGCCGACTACACCCGACGCCTGCTCGCGACCGCCCCTCACGCCCGCTTCTTCTGACCGTCGGCGCTGTCGGCGCTGTCGGCCGGAGGGGCTCGACGGCGGGGGTGAGCTCGCCCCAAATCCCTTGACCATCAAGAGGTTCTGAGCGTATCATCCCTCGTTCAGGGAGGGATGATCCTGGGCAGGGCCACCGACAAGTCCTCCGGAAAGCTGCTCGCCGTCCTCGCGAAATCCACCGGGCAGGGGGCCGTCGAGATCCTCGACTCCCTTTCCCGGGCCACCTCCCAGGCGGCCGCCTCCAGCCTGCTGCAGCTGCTCACCCACATGACCTTCCCGGAGCCAGAGGCGAGGGAAATTGTCCTCGCGGCCTTCCAGCACCGGGACTTCCTGCGCGAGAAGCTCGGCCGCGACGTGGGCGTGCGGGTGGCCCTCTTCGATCTGATGGTTGGCGTCGAGCGCAAGCTCCCGAACCCGAAGATCATCGACCTGCCGACTTTCGAGCGCATCGAGCGCTCGGCGACCACCGACCACCTCACGAACCTCTACAACCGTTCGCACTTCGAGGAGAGGCTGCACCGCGAGATGAGGCGCGCCGAGAGGTTCGACCAGCATCTGGCGCTGGTCATCCTCGACATCGACGACTTCAAGGCCGTCAACGACGGGCGGGGCCACCTGGTGGGCGACGCGGTCCTGCGCGAGGTCGGGCGCCTGATCGTCGAAAGCGTCCGCGATATCGACATCGCCGCGCGGTACGGCGGAGAGGAGTTCACCGTCATCCTGCCCGAGACGCGCCGGAACGGCGCGTTCATCGTCGCGGAGCGCATCCGCAGCGAGATGGAGAGCCACTTCCGGAGGCGGGGGGCGCTGGGACGCGCGCTGAAAGCCACGCTGAGCGGCGGGCTCGCCTGCTTCCCCGAGGACGCCGAGGGGCCCGAGGGCCTCATCGCACGCGCCGACGAGGCTCTCTACCGCGCCAAGAAGTCGGGCAAGAACCTCATCGCGGTCTACTTCGAGGAGAAGCGGCGGGACGAACGCATCACCATCGAGGAGAGGAAGCTGAAGGCGATCCTGCTCGAAGGGGGACGCGGCGGCGCGGTGCGCCACAGCGGGCTGCTGAAGAACGTAAGCGAGGGCGGGCTTCTCCTCGAGTTGAGCAGGCCCGTGCCCGTGGGCCGCGAGATGCAGGTGTCGTTTTCTCTAGGGGTCCAGCCGGCCTACAGGTTTCCGTGCACCGTCGTCCGCCTCGACGAGCACGGCTCCAACGGGGGGCGCCGCCGGTTCGAGGCCGGGCTCCGCTTCCAGAGGAGGGCCCGGATCCTCCAACCCCAGCTCACCCGCCTGGCCCGACGGCAGGCGGCCGTGGGCTAGAAGAGCCTCCAGGATCCGCCCATGCCGGTGCTCGCGTTGGACACGGCAACCCGGATCCAGAGCGTCGCCATCGCCTCGGGCGGACGCGTCGTTGCGGAGGCCGGCCATGAACTTCCCGCGCCGCACTCGGAGACTCTGCTGCGCACGGTGAGCGGCGTCCTCGCGGCCGCGGGGCTGCGCCCCTGCGAGCTGTCGGCCGTGGCCGTGACATCGGGCCCCGGGTCCTTCACGGGGCTGCGCGTGGGGATGGCCACGGCGAAGGGGCTCGCGCTTTCCGCCGGGTTGCCTCTGGCCGGGTTCTCGACGCTGCGGATCCTCGCCGAGGGGCTGGCCGAGACCCGCCCCGCGGGCCACGCCTTCACGGTGTGCTCCCTCATGGACGCGGGCCGGGGGCAGGTGTACCGCGGGATCTTCCAGGCTACGCCTCTGCCCTCCGGAGGATGGGACCTCGAGCTGGTGGGAGCCGAATCCGCGTGCGCCCCGGAGGAAGCCCTTGCGGGCGCCGGGCCCGGGTCGATCGTCGGAGGCGACGGCGCGGCGCGGTACCGCGATAGGCTCGCGTCCCGGCTTCCCGAAGGGGTGCTCATCGCCGAGGGCGCGTTCTTCCTGGCCCCCCGTCTCGCGCGCCTCGCGGAGAGCCTCGAGCGGAGCGGGCGGCTGCGGGCCCACCCTCTGGTGCCGAACTACGTGCGCCCTCCGGACGCGCTTCGAGGAGGCGCGGCGTGACGCCTCGCTGGATGCTGGAGCCGATGCGCCGGCGCCATCTTCGCGGGGTCATGGCCATCGAGCGGGTCTCGTTCTCCTCCCCCTGGCCCATGGAGGCCTTCACCTGCGACATGGATGGGCCGCTCTGGGCGCGCGCGCTGGCACTCCTCGACGCGGGGCGACCCGATGCGGGCGTGCGCGGATACATCTGCTTCTGGACCCTCGAGGGGGAGCTCACGATCCAGAACATCGCGGTTCACCCGGACGTTCGACGGCTCGGCGGAGCGTGGCACCTGATGGAGGCGGCCTTCGAAGAAGGTCATCGCCGCGCCTGCCGGTGGGCCTACCTGGAAGTGCGGCCGACGAACAGCGCTGCGATCGATTTGTACAGGCGATGGGGCTTCGACGTGGCGGCGCGACGCCGGGGCTACTACACCGACACGGGCGAGGATGCGCTTGTGATGCGGGCGGATGTGGAGCGGGGCTTGCTGGAGAGCGGCCGCCCTTCCACCGAGCGCTCCTTGAAAGGGTCCGGAAACGGGTGATAGGATCACGACGTGTCGGGTTCCCATCCCTCCGCGCCATCCTCAGTTCCGTCAACCTTATCTGGAGAGCGCTCCATGCCGGACCGTCTGGAAGAGGTCAAGGATCTCCTGAACCGGGAGAACGAGGAATATCGTCGGCTGCGCGAGAAGCACCAGGGCTTCGAGGAGAGATTGGCCGCCCTCAATGCCAAGGCGTTTCTCAACGACCAGGAGAAGCTGGAAACCATCAAGCTGAAAAAAGAGAAACTCCACCTCAAGGATCGGATGGCTGCGATCGCCAGGGAGTACCTGGAGAGGGCCCCTGGCGTCTCACGCCATCAGGAAAGATAGCCGGCGGGCGGTGCGTCGGACGCCGGGTGCCCGCGACCGCGTCGGCGGTATTGGAAATGATCCCCGCAGCGTGGCCCTATGTTGTGTCGCTGGCGGCGGCGGCCGCGTTGTTCTACGGGCTCGCCCACCCCTGGCCGGCCGCGGCGCTTCTGGCGGGCGCGGCCTGCGTGGCCTTCTTCTTCCGGGACCCGGAGAGGGTGGTCCCCGGCGGCGACGGCGTCGTGGTCGCCCCCGCCGACGGGCGCGTCGTGGAAGCGCGCCCCGCATCGGAGGGCGCGGCCGGGAAGATCGCCATCTTCCTGTCGCTGCTCGACGTCCACGTGAACCGATCGCCCGTCACGGGGCGGGTGCGCAGCGTCACTTACCGCCCCGGATCCTTCCGGCCGGCCTACGCGCCTGAGGCCTCCTCGCTTAACGAATGCAACCACCTGGAGCTGGAGGGGCCGGGCGGCCGCTTCGGCGTCAGCCAGATCGCCGGTATCGTGGCGAGGCGGATCCGCTGCTTCAAGCAGGAAGGAGACGCCGTCGCGCGCGGGGAGAGGATCGGTTACATCGCCTTCGGGTCGCGGACGGAGCTCACGCTGCCCGCCGGGAGCGAGATCCTCGTCCGGGTGGGGGAATCGGTCCGGGGCGGCGAAACCGTGGTCGCGAAGGTGGCGCCCGCGGCGCGGAGGGAGACTTGAGAGGGACGCCCGTGCTGCGCGGCCGCTTCGCGAGGCGCCGCGGCCCCCGCAACCTCAGGCGCGGGGTGCACCTGATTCCGGGACTGTTCACCACCGCAAACGTCTTCTGCGGCTACGTGTCCATCGTGCTGGCCACCACGGGCCAGTTCGAGACGGCGGCGCTCCTCGTCGGGATCGCCGCGCTGCTGGACGCCCTTGACGGCCGCGTGGCGCGCCTCACGGGCACCACCAGCGAGTTCGGCCGCGAGTTCGACTCGCTGGCCGATACCATCTCCTTCGGCGTGGCCCCCGCCGTGCTCGCCTGGTCCTGGGCGCTGTCGGACTTCGGGCGGCTGGGATGGGCCGTGTCGTTCCTGTACGTCGTGTGCGGGACGCTGAGGCTGGCGCGCTTCAACATCCAGACCGGCCCGTACGACCGCCGCTACTTCGTCGGGCTGCCCATCCCTGCGGCCGCCTGCACCATCGCGGCCTGTGTCTTCAACCACCCTCAGAGCCTTGAGGACGGGATCGTGAAACTCCTGACGCTCACGCTGACGGTGGCGCTCGCGCTCCTGATGGTGAGCAAGGCGCGCTACCGGAGCTTCAAGGAGCTCGACCTCCGCGCGCGCCGTCCGTACGTGTGGGTGGTGCCCTTCGCCATCGTCCTCGCGCTCGTCGCCACGCACCCACCGCTGGTGCTCCTCGTGGCGGCCTTCGCCTACGTCCTCTCCGGCCTCTTCCCGCGCCGGGCGGCCGCCTCGCGCCCGGAGCCCGTCTCCGAGAGCCTGACCGGCACGGGCCCCGTCGGCCCCGACCATGCCCGCTGATGACCCCTCCGGCTTCCGGGTCGCCTTCTACGGGGCCATGTCGCTGCTCGCCCGGGAGGTGAGGCTGCAGCTCGAGGAGAATCTCTTCCCCGTGCGGTCCATGCACCTGTACGAGACCGGCGATCACGAGGGCAGCTTCACGGAGTGGTGCGGGGAGGCGATGGCGGTCGTCCGCCCCGACGAGGATCTCGTGGAGGACACGGACTTCGCGTTCGTCTGCGGCGAGGACGACGGGCGCACCCCCGCGGAGCTGGCCACCGAGTCGGGGATCTGGATCGGCGACATCAGGGCCGATCCCCGCCGTCCGGGCGCCTTCTGGATCTGGGCCGTCTGCGACGCCGTCCGATGCGGCGCCGCCCTCAACGCCGCGCGCATGGCCGAGAGGCTCGCGGAGATACACGTATGACGCCCCGGGGACTGCGGCGGTGGGGAAGGCGCACGGCCGCGCTGGCCGCCATGGTCCTGCTCGCCGGCACGGCGCTCCCGCAAGAGCGCCAGTTCGTACGGCCCGAGGACGCCATCGTGGCCCTCTTCAGCCTCCAGACCGACCTCGAGGTCGAGCGGAAGATCCTGGCGCGCGAGGAGGCGCGGTACGAGGCGAACCAGAGGCAGCGGGCGGAGATCCGTGATCGGCTGGCCCGGATGCACGAGGAGATGGAGGCGCTGTTCCGGCTGGAGCGCGGCGAGACGGCGGGGGAGGCCGCCTCGGAGCGGGAGCGTGCCGCTTCCGACGCGGAGGTCCGCCAGTCCGCGGAGGCGAAAGAAGTCGAGGTGATGAGCCTGGAGCGCGGCGAGACGGCGGCCCGGGACGAAGGCCGCCGCCTGCGGGACGAGATCCGCCAGATCCGCGCGCGCATCGCCCTCAAGGGAGTGCAGCTCGACTCGCTGCGGGCGAGCCTGCCCAAGGACCAGGACAGCGTCACGGGGCTGTGGGAGGTCTCACTGCTGCCCAGCGGCGACAAGGGGGTCTTCATGCTGTGGCAGTCGGGCACCCTGGTCTCCGGTCAATACGTGCTCGATGGGCCGTTCCGGGGGTCGCTGGAGGGGACTCTCATCAACAGACAGATCGTGCTGCGCCGCATCGACGCGCGGCTGGGACGCTCGATGGAGTTCAGCGGGTACCTTTCGGCCGACGGCCAGCGGGTGCAGGGGACCTGGCTGAACTACGATCTCTCGTCGGGACGCTCGCCGAGCGGTTCGTGGACGGCGCGTAAGCGGTCCACCGCCCCGTCCGAAGGGGCGGCGCCCTCGGGCGGAGAGCCGGGGTCCTAGCGGGTGGCCTTCCCTCCCGCGCCGGTGGTCTCTCCGCGATGAGATACGAGACCATGCTGGCCCTGAGGTATCTCGGGGCGAGGCGCCGGCAGACCTTCATCTCCTTCATCTCCACCATTTCGATCCTCGGCGTCACGGTCGGCGTGGCCGCGCTCATCATCGCCCTCGCGGGCCAAAGCGGCCTGCATCACGACATCCTGAGCCGGATCCTGGGCGCCAACGCCCACATCACGATCTTCGCGCCTGCCGGCGCCGCCATCGAGGACCCCGCGGCGTTGCAGCGGATCGTCGAGGCCGTCCCGCTCGTGCAGTCCACCTCTCCGGTCTGCTTCGAGAGGGGTCTGATCACGTCGGAGGTCAACCCGACCGGGTCGGCCGTCTTCCTCAAGGGCGTGGACCCGGCGCAGGAGGGGCGCGTGACCGAGATCGCCTCGAAGTTCGTCGTCGGCTCCCTGGCGGCGCTCGCCTCTCCGGCCCCCTCGGGCCTGCAAGGAGTGGCGCTGGGCAAGGACCTCGCGCGCGACCTGGGGGTCCGCCCAGGAGACCGGGTGGAGGTGATCGTCCCTCAGGTCACCCTCAGCCCCTTCTCCGTGATGCCGCGCTCGCGGGCCTTCGAAGTGGTGGGGATCCTCGACTCCGGCTTCTACGACTACGACGCCACCTGGGCGCACATCTCGCTGGCGGCCGCGCAGCGCCTCTTCGGCCTGGGGAAGGGCGCCAGCGTGGTCCAGGTGCGGGTGCGGGATCTCGACCGGCTGGAGGAGGCCCGGGAGGTGGTGGCGGAAGCCGCGGGGCCCTCGTACCCGGTCACCGACATGGTGCAGATGAACCGGACTTTCTTCGGGGCGCTCCGGCTGGAGAAACTCGGGATTTTCCTCGCCATCAGCCTCGTCGTCGTTGTGGCGGGTCTCAACATCGTCTCGACCTTGGTGCTGACCGTCATGGGCAAGGTGTCCGACATCGGGGCGCTGGTGGCGATGGGGGCCAGCTCGCGCGGCATCATGCGCCTGTACGTGACGCAGGGACTTCTGATAGGCCTCATCGGGACGGCGCTCGGCTGCGCGCTGGGGCTCGGGGGCGCGTGGTGGCTGGACGCGTACCACATCATCAGCCTACCGCCCGAAGTGTATTTCGTCCCCTATATTCCATTCCGCGTGCAGGTCGGCGATTTCGGCCTTGTTGCAGGCACCGCCATCGCCGTATGTTTCCTCTCCACACTGTACCCGGCCTGGAAGGCTTCCAGGCTGGATCCGGTGAAGGCGCTCCGGTATGAGTGAGTTCCTCACATGCCGGGGGCTGCTGAAGACCTACGACGGTGGCGCGCGCAGGGCCGAGGTGCTCAAGGGGCTCTGTCTCGCCGTAGAACGTGGGGAGATGGTCGCCATCATGGGCGAGAGCGGTGTGGGCAAGAGCACGCTGCTGCACCTGCTGGGCGCCCTGGATCGGTGCGATGAGGGCGAGTACAAGTTCGACGGGATGGAAGTCACGGCGATGACGCCCCGGGAGCGGGCCGAGTTCCGCAACCGCCGGGTCGGGTTCGTCTTCCAGTTCCACCACCTCCTGCCGGAGCTCACGGCGCTGGAAAACGTCTGCTTGCCGGCCATGATCGGCGGCGCTTCGAGGCAGGAATCCGAATCCCGGGCACGGCCGTTGCTCGATGACCTCGGGCTGTCGGCAATGCTCCATCAGCGTCCCGCGGAGCTGTCGGGCGGCGAGCAGCAGCGGGCGGCCGTTGCGCGGGCCCTCATGTCGGCCGGGGATCTGATCCTCGCGGACGAGCCGACGGGGAATCTGGATCCGGGCACGGCGGACAAGGTGTTCGGCGCGCTGAGGCGGGTGCAGCACGAGCGCGGCTTGTCGGCGGTGGTGGCCACGCACAGCGGGAAACTGGCCCGTCGATGCGATAGAGTGATGATGCTGCGCGACGGAGTCCTCCTGGCCGCGGGCGAGGAGGGTATCCGGGCTTTCGAGATGGCCCGTACGGAATCCTAGGTCCGCGGCGGAGGGGTCCCGCCGGAGCGGCTTCACCGGGGGGGATGACGCGCATGTTCGAGAAGTTCACCGAGAAGGCCAAACGCGTGCTGTTCCTGGCCCGCTACGAGGCGAGCCAGATGGGGAGCCGCGTCATCGGCACGGAGCATCTTCTCCTGGGCTTGCTCAAGGAAGGCGAGGAGGTCACCCGGGAGCTCTTCTCCCGCTCGAACATCAACATCGACATGCTGCGCTCGGAGCTGGAGGAGATGGGGCCCTCCCGCGAGAAGATCTCCACGTCGGTGGAGATCCCGTTCAGCGAGGAGACCAAGAAGGCCCTGGCCTTCGCCGAGGAGGAGGCCAACCGGATGCTCCACACCTACATCGGCACGGAGCACCTGGTGCTGGGCCTCCTGCGCGTGGAGCATTCGGCCGCCGCCCGGACGCTCATGGAGAAGGGGATGGTGCTGTACGCCGCGCGGGAGGACACCATCTCCATCCTGAAGAAGAAGGGCCTCCCCAAGAAGAAGAAAGAGACGCCCTTTCTCAACGAGTTCTCGCAGGATCTTTCCGCGATGGCCGAGGCGGGGATGTTCGATCCGCTCATCGGCCGCGAGGCGGAGCTGGAGCGGGTCGTGCAGATCCTCTCCCGCCGCCGCAAGAACAACCCGATCCTCCTGGGCGAGCCGGGCGTGGGCAAGACCGCCATCGTGGAGGGGCTCGCGCAGCGCATCGTCGAGGGGAACGTCCCTCCTTCCCTCATCGACAAGAGGATCCTGGCGCTGGACCTCTCCCTGATCGTGGCCGGGACCAAGTACCGCGGGCAGTTCGAGGAGCGCCTCAAGGGCATCATCTCGGAGCTGACAGGCAACGACGACATCATCATCTTCATCGACGAAATCCACTCCCTCATTGGCGCCGGATCGGCCGAGGGCTCTCTGGACGCGGCCAACATTCTCAAACCGGGCCTCTCGCGCGGCGAGGTGCAGTGCATCGGCGCCACCACGCCGCGGGACTACCACAAGTACATCGAGAAGGACCGCGCTCTTGTGAGGCGGTTCCAGGCGATCAAGATCGCGCCGCCCTCCGAGGAGGAAACCATCGCCATCCTGCGGGGGATCAAGGAGCGCTACGAACGGTTCCACCAGGTGCGCTACTCGGACGAGGGCCTCGTTTCCTCCGTGCACCTCTCCAATCGCTACATCACCGACCGCTTCCTGCCCGACAAGGCCATCGACGTCATCGACGAAGCGGGCGCGCGGGTGAAGCTCCGCAAGCGCACCTCCTACCAGGAGCTGCGGCAGCTCGAATCGCGCCTCAAGGAGGCCACCCGCAGCATGAAGCGGGCGCTGGCGCGGAAGGACTTCGAGAAGGCGGTGCGTTACCACGACGAGGAGATGACGCTGCGCAAGCAGTATGAAGACCTCAAGAACCGCTGTGAGGACGAGGGGCAGCTCATCCTCGAGGTGGGCAAACCCGACATCGAGGAGGTCATCTCGCGCTGGACGGGTATCCCGCTGCAGGCGGTCGAGAAGGAGGAGATGGAGAAGCTCCTCAAGATGGAGGAGTACCTTCATCAGAGGATCATCGGCCAGGAGGCGGCCCTTTCGGCGCTGGCGAGGGCCATCCGCCGTTCGCGCGCGGGGCTGAAGAGCCCTCTCAGGCCGGTCGGATCCTTCATCTTCCTGGGGCCCACCGGGGTGGGCAAGACGGAGGTCGCCCGTACCCTGGCCGCGTTCCTCTTCGGCGGCGAAGGGTCGCTGGTGCGCTTCGACATGTCCGAGTACATGGAGAAGCACGCGATCGCGAAGATGATCGGGTCGCCTCCGGGGTACGTGGGCCACGAAGAGGGGGGCCAGCTCACCGAGAGGATCAAGCGCCGGCCCTACGCGGTCATCCTGCTGGACGAGATCGAGAAGGCCCACCCGGACGTGCTGAACATCCTCCTTCAGGTGTTCGAGGACGGGCAGCTCACCGACGCCTACGGCGACGTGGTGGACTTCAAGAACGCGCTGGTCATCATGACCTCCAACATCGGGTCCGCGTCCATCGACCGCGACCACACGCCGGGGTTCAAGACCGCCTCGGATCCCCGCGCCGACGGCCGGCACCGGGAGACGGTCCTTCAGGAACTCAAGCGCACGCTGAGCCCCGAGTTCCTCAACCGGATCGACGAGATCATCGTCTTCGACCCGCTCACCGACGAGCAGCTCCTCGCCATCTGCCATCTCATGATCCGGCGTCTCAGCGAAACCTTGAAGGCGCGCAACCTCGAGCTCACCGCCAACGACGACGCGTGCCGCTGGCTCCTCAAAGCCACGGAGAAGGAGAGGGCCTACGGCGCCCGGCCGCTGCGCCGCGCGATCCAGAAGCACATCGAAGACGCGCTCTCCGAGAACCTCATCCAGGGGCGCTTCACGGGCATCGGCCAGATCCAGATCTACGTCGAGTCGGATCAGATCGCCTTCCGCGAGGTCGCCGAGCTCAAGACGGCGAAGTAGCCCGCCTCCCGCGCCGACCCGCAGCCGCCCCGACTCGGCCCCGCTCCGGGTCAGGGCTCACCGCCCTGCGCAGCTCTCCCGTGCGCGCGCGTCGCGGGTCCAAGGTTTGATCTACAATGCGGCGCGCTTGCCGCGATCCGCAAGCGAACGGGCCGCGCGCCCTCCCATGACGGAGCCGGAGAATAGCCTCTTGAAGCGCAGCAAGTTGCGGGTGACGACCGCCGCCGCGGCGGTCGTCCTGACTGCCGCGGCCGCATGGGGCGCGACTGCCGCCGATCCGAACGCCCCCGCGCCTGCCGCAGCGCACGTCCCGTCCGGCGCGGGGGATCCCATCGGGACCGCCCGGGCCGACCCCAACGCACCTCCCGCGGCCGATCCGAACGGGACACCCCCGGCCGATCCCGGCGCCGCCCCCCCCGCGGCCGATCCGAACGGGACACCCCCGGCCGATCCCGGCGCCGCCCCCCCGGCTGCCGATCCGAACGCCCTGCCCGGCGAGGCGGCGGGTGAGGCGTCGGCGCCGCGGCCGGTGCCGGCCGAGCCGGAAGAGCCATCGACGATCGGCGGCGCGCGCATCACTCGCATCCTCGTGGAAGGCAACCAGCGCCTCACGCCGGATGCCGTCATGCACCTCATGACCTCCAAGCCGGGCGCTCCCTATGACGAGAGTCTGCTCCGCAGGGACTTCAAACGGATCTGGGACCGGGGGCTCCTGTCCGATCTCTCCATAGAGGCCCGGGACGAGAAGGGCGGCAAGGCGATCATCGTTCACGTGCAGGAGAAGCCGGTCGTCAACAACGTCTCCTACGACGAGAGCAAGATCGTCGGCGAGTCGCAGATCGAAGATACGCTCAAGGAGCGCAAGGCCGCGGTGGAGATCGGCGAGCCCGTCAACTACGACGCCGTGAAGAAGGCGGAGGAGGCGATCAAAGGGCTTCTGGGGCAGAAGGGGTACCTCGACGCGGAGGTGACCGCGGAGCTGAAGCCGGCGGAGACGCCCGCGTCCCTGGACGTCCACTTCAAGATCAAGGAAGGGCCGCGCACCCGGATCCGGCGGATCGAATTCACCGGGAACACGGTTTTCTCGGACCGGCGCCTCAAGAAGACCATGAGGCTCGTCCGCGAGAAGGGGTGGTTCACCCGCGTGAGCGGCAAGGACATCTACCACCCCATCAAGTTCGACCAGGACGTCCGTGAGGTGGAGACGCTCTACCTGAACTCCGGCTACATCGACGTCGATATCCAACCACCCGATGTGAAGGTGGTAGAGGAGAGGGCGTCGGAGAAACCCGGCAAGTCGCGCAAGTGGGTCCACATCACCCAGCCGGTCTCCGAGGGCCGCCGGTACAAAGTCGGCAAGATCGACGTCACCGGCAGCACGGTCTTCACCGCCGATGAGATCCGCAAGAGGATCCCCCTGCGCGAAGGCCAGGTCCTCAACAACTCGATGCTGCAGGCCGGGCTGGACGCGGTGGAGGCGAACTACAGCCAGAAGGGGTACTTCTACATCTCCACCAACAGGGTCATCGACCGCAAGCCCGACGCCGTGGCGGACATCACCGTCCGCGTGAGCGAGGACAAACCCTATCGGATCGACCGCATCGAATTCGCCGGAAACACGGTGACCCACGACTCTGTGCTGCGGCGGGAGATGCAGGTGAACGAGGAGGACCTCCTCGACATTCAGCGGATCCGGCTCGGGCTGAGGCGGATCAACCAGCTCGGCTTCTTCGAGGTGCAGAAGGAGCCCGTCATCAAGCCCATCGAGGGGACGGACAAGGTCTCGGTGAGCATCGAGGGGATCGAGCAGCGCCGCAGCGAGCTGCAGGTGGGCGGCGGCTACTCCGGCCTGGACGGCGGCTTCTTCACCTCCTCTTATCAGACGCGGAACTTCCTGGGCCGCGGCGACCTGGTGACCTTCAACGCGCAGACGGGGCGGATCTCGACGCGCTACATCATCTCGTTCACCGAACCGTACTTCCTGGGCAAGCCCATCATCTTCGGCTTCAGCCTCTTCCGGCGGAGCACCGACTACTTCAACTTCCGCACCAGCGGTTCCGGCGGCAGCCTCACCCTGGGCCGACGGTTCCGCGCCTTCCACTCGGTGAGCGCCGCCTATCTGTTCGAGGACACCGACTTCAACCCCACCGAGGGCATCAGCCAGAACTCGAGAACCAGCAGCCTGCGGCCCGCATACCAGTTCGACACGCGCAACAACTTCTTCCGCCCCTCCCGCGGCCTGCTCTTCGTGGCTTCCGCCGAGTACGCCGGAGGCCTGCTGGGCGGCGACAACTACTTCATCAAGCCGATCGTGGAGGCGACGCGGTACATGAAGGCGTGGAGGCGCACCTTGTGGGCGCTGCACGGGGAGGTGGGCTACGTCGCCGCCTTCGCCGAGGATCGGCATCTGCCTTCGGACAAGGACGGCGGACTGCCCCTGTTCGAAAGGTTCTTCCTCGGGGGAGAGCGGTCGCTGCGCATCTTCGAGACGCGCACGGTGGCGCCGGACGGGTTCATCAGCAACTTCTTCCGGCGCCGGATCCTGTTCAGCGCGGGCGACTGCCCGGCCGCCCCCGAGGGGCGCCGGCACTTCCTGCAGGACAGGTGCAACGGCTTCCGCGTCGGCGGCGACAAGTCGGTCCTGCTCAATGCCGAATACGTGATTCCCTCGCGGGGCCCCGTGGACCTGGCGCTGTTCCTGGACGCCGGCAACGTGTACACGGAGGAGGAGAGGATCGACGCTTCCGAACTTCGGAAGGACGCGGGCGTGGAGCTGCGGTTTTACCTGCCCGTCTTCGGGGCGCCGCTGCGGCTCATCTACGGCTTCAACCTCGACCCGCAGCGCGGGGAGGGCAAGAGAAACTTCGTCTTCTCGATCGGGACGACCTTCTGATAAGGAGAGTGACCATGTCGATGCGAACGCGCAGCACGGCCATGGCGGCCGCCGCGCTGGTGGCCGCCGGTGCGTGTCCGGCGTGGACCCAGGGAGCCGCCGTCCCCGCCGAGATCCGCCTCGGCGTGGTGGACATGGACCGGGTGATGGTCGAGAGCGAGATGGGCAAGGCCGAGCAGACGAACATCGACAGGCTCAAGGGAGAGCGCACGGCGCTCATCAACACGAAGCAGAAAGAGCTGGAGGCGCTGGAGGAGCAGATCCGCAACGCCTCCCTGTCCTGGAGCGACGAGAAGCGCGAGGAGCAGACGCGGCAGTACGAGTCCAAGAGGATCGAGCTACGGCGCCTCAACGAAGACGCCACGCGCGACGTTCAGGCCGAGTTCAACCGCTCGCTGAACAAGCTGCAGAAGGCGGCGCTGGAAGTGACCGGGGTGATCGGCCGCGAGAAGGGATACACGGTGGTCCTGGAGAAGAACACGCTCCCCGTCCTGTACGCCTCGGAGACCATCGAGATCACGGCCGAGGTCATCTTGAGGCTCAACGCCCGGACGAAGGGCGGCCCCGCTCCCGCCTCGCCGAAGCCCTCGCCGTCGCAGCCGGGCGGACCGAGGTAGAGGTGCCCTCCACGCGCCGTGTCCTGCGCGACCTCGCGGCGGCCGTGGGGGGATCCGTCGAGGGAGATCCGGAGACGCCCATCGACGGCGTGGCGCCGCTCGAGTCCGCCCGCGCGTCGCACATCACCTTCCTGGCCAACCCGAAGTACCATTCTCAGGCGCTCGAGAGTCGTCCGGGTGCGATCCTGGCGGCCCCGGGGATCGACCTGCCCGGGCTCAACGTCGTGCGGGTCGCCGATCCGTACCTGGCGCTGGCGACGATCATCGGCATCTTCCACCCGCCGGCCCGCGTCCCGCCGGGCGTGAGGGACGGCGCGCAGGTGGGCTCGGGCTGCTCCGTGCACCCGGAGGCGGCCGTGCTGGCGGGCGCGACGCTGGGGGATGGGGTGACGGTGGGGGCCCGCAGCGTCGTCCACCCAGGGGCCCTGATCGCGGATGGCTGCGTCGTGGGCGCGGATTGCACCCTCCATCCCAACGTCACGCTGTACGCGCGCACCATCGTGGGGGACCGCGTGATCATCCACGCGGGCGCCGTGCTTGGCTCGGACGGCTTCGGTTTCGCGCACGACGGCTCGGCGCCGGTCAAGATCCCGCAGGTCGGAAACGTGGTGGTGCAGGACGACGTCGAGATCGGCGCCAACACCACGGTGGACCGCGCCACCTTCGGGAGCACCCTTATCGGAAAGGGCTGCAAGATCGACAACCTGGTGCAGATCGGCCACAACGTGACCGTGGGGGAGGGGAGCATCCTGGTGGCCCAGTCCGGGATCTCGGGCTCCACGCGGCTCGGGCGCGGGGTGATCGTCGCGGGCCAGTCGGGCGCCGTGGGGCACATCACCATCGGGGACGGGTCGAGGATCGGCGCCAAGTCCGCCGTGATCCACGATCTCCCCCCGGGTTCGTTCGTGATCGGCCACCCGGCCATTGAGGCAGGCGTGTGGAAGCGATCCGTCGCCGCCTTCGCGCGCCTGCCCGAGATCCTGCGCCGGCTGCGGAGCCTGGAGCGCGGCCGCGGCGCGCCGAAGGGCGGAAGCGAGGAGGAGGAGTGATGGTTCCCATACGCGAGATCCTGGACGTGCTGCCGCACCGCTATCCCTTTCTGCTGGTGGACCGGATCGTGGAGTTCGAGGAGAAGACCCGGGCCGTCGGGATCAAGAATGTGACCATCAACGAGCCGTTCTTCCAGGGGCACTTCCCCGGCCACCCGGTGATGCCGGCTGTGCTGGTCGTGGAGGGGATGGCGCAGGTGGGGGCGGTCCTCCTGCTCTCCTCGGTGCCGGATCGGCGCCGCAAGCTCATCTACTTCACGGGGATCGACAACGCCCGTTTCCGCCGGCCCATCGTCCCCGGCGACCAGATTCGCTACGAACTCACGGTGATGAAGCTCAAGTCGCGCACCTGCCGCATGAAGGGGGAGGCGTACGTGGAGGGACAGCTCGCCGCGGAGGCGGAGATCCTCTCCGCCATGGTGGACGCTCCGGGAGGCCCCGCCCGGTGACGGTTCCGGTCCATCCCGCGGCCATCGTCTCCCCCGAGGCGGAACTGGGGGAGGGGACCACCGTTGGGCCGTACGCCGTCGTCGGCGACGGCGTGAAGCTGGGGCCGGACTGCCGCGTCATGGCGCACGCGGCGCTCGAGGGGCCGATGACGGCCGGCCGCGGCTGCCGGTTCTTCCCCTTCGCTTCCGTCGGAACCGATCCCCAGGATCTCAAGTACCGGGGCGAGAGAACCAAACTCCTGATCGGCGACGGCAACACCTTCCGCGAGTTCGTGACCGTGAATCGCGGCACGGCCGGGGGCGGCGGCGTCACCCGGATCGGCAACGGCAACTTCTTCATGGCGTACGCCCACGTGGCGCACGACTGCCGCGTGGGCGACGGCACGATCTTCGCCAACGCCGCCACGCTGGCGGGTCACGTCACCGTGGAGGACGCCGCCACGGTGGGCGCCTTCAGCGGCGTGCACCAGTTCTGCCGCGTCGGCAGGCACGCCTTCATCGGCGGCTACTCGGTCATCACGCAGGACGCGCTGCCCTTCGTGAAGAGCGTGGGCAACCGGGCCGAGGCCTACGGCATCAACACCGTCGGGCTGCAGCGTCGTGGCTTCACCGAGGAAGCCATCGCGATGCTGAAGCGCGCCTACCGGGTCCTCTTCCAGTCCGGATTGAACACCACGCAGGCGCTTTCGACGATTGAAGCCGAGCTCACCGGCAGCGAGGAGGTGGCCTACCTCGTCGCCTTCATCCGCTCCTCCGAGCGGGGCATCATCAAGTGACGCCCGGCCACCGCCCCGCGACACGGGGGAACCTGCGCGTGGGCGTGGTGGGCGTCGGCTACCTGGGCCGGCACCACGCGCGGATCTACGCGTCCCTGTCGGGCGTGACGCTGGTCGGCGTGGCCGACACCCACGCCGGCCGCGCCGCCGAGGTGGCCTCCCGTCACGGCGTTCAACCCTTCGACGACCACCGCCGGCTCATCGGGCTCGTCGACGCGGTGTCGGTGGCCACCCCTACGGCGACGCACCGCGCGGTGAGCGCGGACTTCCTGACGGAAGGCATCGCGGTGCTGGTGGAGAAGCCCATCGCGGGGTCGCTGCCCGAGGCGGACGATCTCGTGGCGCTGGCGGAACGCAGCGGCGCGCTTCTCGGCGTGGGCCACACGGAGAGGTTCAACCCCGCGGTGGCGGCGCTCCGGGAGCGCGCGCGCGACCCGCGCTTCATCGAGGTGCACCGGCTCGGGACGTTCCCGGCCCGCAGCCTCGACATCGACGTCGTTCTCGATCTCATGATCCACGACATCGATCTCGTCCTGGCGATGGCGCGCGACGCCGGAGGCGCCGCGGTCCTCTCCCTCGACGCCGTGGGGGTGAACGCCCTTACGCGGCGGGTGGACATCGCCAACGCCCGCATCCGGCTGTCGGGAGGGTGCGTGGCCAACCTCACCGCCAGCCGGATAAGCACCGGCAAGGTCCGCAAGATCCGCGTTTTCACGCGCGACGCCTACATCTCGTGCGACTGCGCCGATCAGAGCCTCGAGCGTTTCTCGCTGAGACGGGAGTCGGACCCGGCGGCGCCGCCCGAGATCGTGAGGGAGGCTCCGGTCCTCACCAAGGACGAGCCGCTGGCGCGGGAGCTGCGCGCCTTCGCCGCGGCCGCCTCCGGCGGCGCGCCCTTTGAGGTGACGGGCGGGGAGGCGCGGCAGGCCCTCGCCGTGGCGCTGGCCGTGGCGGAGCGCATCGAGGAGGGGCTTCTTGAGGGCGCCCGCTGACTACCTCGCCGAGCGGATCGAAGCCGGCGACATCCCCTCCGCCTCATGGCTCATCGGCGACGCCGAGCGGGTGATCGCTTCGGGCGCGCTGGGACACGCCGTCCTCGTCCCCGGGCGCGTGCCGGCCGCCGAGGACACGATCTACGACCTGGCGTCGCTGACCAAACCCCTTGTGACGTCGCTCCTGGTGATCCTCCTCGCCCGCGAAGCGGGCTTCCGGCTGGGCGACCGGGCGGGGCGGTTCCTCCCCGAGTTCGACCGCCTCGACAAGCGCGACATCACGCTGGCCCACCTCCTCACGCACACGTCGGGCCTGCCGGATTGGGCGCCGCTGTACGTGAAGGGCGGCACCATCGCGGAGTACTTGCGCCAGATCCAGGGCATGCAGCCGCTCGAGCCGCCCGGCGTGAAGCTCCGCTACTCCGATCCCGGCTACATCGCGCTGGGCGCCGTGGCCGAGCGGGCGGGCACGGCGGGATTGGGCGCGCTGGCGGCGTCGTTGATCCTCGAGCCCGTGGGCTCCCGTGCCTGCTTCCGGCCCCCTCCGGCCCTCCAAGGAAGGGTGGCCGCCACCGAGGAGGCGTGCCAGTATGAGCGCGTGAAGGCCGGAGCGGCCGCAACGGGGTATCGCGGCTGGCGGGAGGGTGTCATCCGCGGCGAGGTGCACGACCAGAACGCCTGGGCCGCGGGCGGCGTGGCGGGCCACGCGGGGTTGTTCGGCACGGCGAAGGACGTCTACCTCATCGCCCGCAAGGCGCTCGACACCCCGTCGCGGTTGGTCGCCGAAGAGGATCTCCCGCTGCTCAGGGAGGCGCGGACGGGCGATCTCCCGGAGCCGCGATCGATGGCCTACCGGATCAACCGCGCGGAGGACGGCGGAAGCGACCCCACGACCGCAGCCGGCGCCGCGTTGCCCCCTCGAGCGTTCGGCCACAACGGCTTCACGGGGACATCGGTGTGGATTGACCCGGCTGCATCCCGCGTCTACGTCCTCCTGACCAACCGCGTCCATCCCGAGGTGCGCGAGGAGATGGACATGAACGCGCTCAGACGGGAGTTCCACCGCCTGGCCGCGACCGTGTGACCGTGACGCACGTCGTGCGGTTCAAAGCGACCGAGATCCTCGCCGGAGACGCGGAAGCCGAAGGGTCGAAGGATCCGATCGCCGTGGCCGGGCCGCCGGGACCGGGATCCGGCGCCCCGATCTTCGCGACGGTTGAGAGGGGCGCCGGGCGGAGCCTCGTCACGTTCCGCGAGGCCGCCCTCTGGAGCCTGCTCGCGCACGCGGTGACCCTCATCGCGATCTTGCTGGCACCCCGGGGCACCTTCAGCGCCCGTCCTCTTCTCCTCAGCGCCGAGGATCAGCCCGTCCACATGACGTTCGTGGAGGACCGCCCCCGCCCGCCCGAGCCCAACCCGGAGGCCGAGGCGGGATCTGACCGCGACCGCCGCCGCGCCCAGGAGGAGACGCCCGAAAACCCGTCGCGGATGGAGCCGTACTCGCGCGGCAACACGCCCGCGCCGATCGCGCAGGACCCGCGGGAGACCTCGGAGCAACGACGTCCGCTCACGCCGGAGCCGAACCCACCTTCACCACCCGGCTCCGAGCGCGCGCGCGCGGCGGCCGATGAGGCGAAGGCCGCCGGCGAGATCGACGCGCGGCAGGGGACGGGGCCATTCTTCGTCCCGCCGCGCGGCGCCCAGAGCGGAGGATCCGGCGGTGAGTCGCTGCGCGAGAAGGGGGAGCGTCTCAAGCAAGCGCTCTCCGCCATGGGCGCGGCGGGGGCGGGCGCGGGTGGATCGGCCTTCCGGTACGACAATCCCGTAGGCGGCGTGGCCACGCCCACCGGGGGGCTCTCGTTCGACACGAAGGGGTTCGACTGGGGCCCCTACGCCCGCCGCATCTACTGGATCATCTGGTCGAACTGGCACGCGAGGATGCCGCCCGCGGTGTACGCCGGATTGAAGGGCATCGTGACGATCCACTTCGTGATCCATCGCGACGGCAGGATCACGGGCATCGAGATCCTCGACTCCTCGGACATCCCGGCCTACGACAACGCCGCGGTGCTCGCGCTCGAAGCATCGAGCCCGCTGCCGCCCCTCCCCGACACCTTCCCCAACGACAGCGACGGCGTCACCGGCCGGTTCCTCTACAACATCTGGGGCGAGGATGAGTAGGGCCTGCCCCAGCGATCCGCCGAGCGCCTATCCTCATGTGTCCGCGCCGCCGCCGATGCCGTTCGCGAGTAGGCGGCTCCCTGCCTGCGGCGCTCATCGTGAAAAGAGAAAGCCCCGGGAGTCGGACCATAACGCTGTCCCGCGGCTACGGCGGCCGCGCTCCCGGGGCCGGTGGCGCTGGAAGTCGCTCTAGCGGCGGCTCTCAGATCGCCTGAACCAGATTGGAGGTCCGTCCGCTAGGACGACGCCACCTCACTCACCGTACGTTTATCGTCCACCAATGGACCACCTCCTTCCCCGGCGCGGAAGACATCGGGTCGAGTCCAGACTCGCCCGGGCCCGTGGGGCCGGACCGCCGATGTCGGGCCCCCGGGGCGCCGCGGCCCTCGCCGCGACTCGGGAAGATGTGTGGTCTCCCCGTGCGGGGTCATAGATACCACCAACTCCGGTTCGACGCCACAGGAGTTTTCACGCGGGCCCTCAGAGGATCTCGCTGATCACGGGCTCGCGGCTGCGAAAGGCGTAGAGCTGGGCCGGTCGGTGGGGGCCGCGGCGCTTGACGGACAGCGCCCGGAGCAGCCCCAGCGACAGCACTTTCTTGCGGAAGTTCCTCCGATCGAGACTCCGGCCGAGGATGACCTCGTACACCTCCTGAAGCTCGGCCAGAGTGAAGGACTCGGGTAGCAGGCTCCACGCGATGTTGGTGTACCCGAGCTTCGACCGCAGCCGCTGCAGCGCCGTGGCCGCCAAATCGTTGTGGTCGTAGGCGAGGCGCGGGAGGTCCTTCACCGGGTACCACCCGATGCCCGCGTACTTGGTCCCGGGGCGCAGGAAGCGGCCCCTGTGCGGGACGAGGGCGAAGTAGGCCACCGACACGACTCTTTGGATCGGGTTCCGGTCCGGCTCGCCGAACGTGTAGAGCTGCTCCAGGAAGATGTCGCTGACGCCCGTTTTCTCGAGGAGTTCCCGCCGGGCGGCCTCCTCCACCGATTCGCCGAGCCCCACGAGGCCCCCCGGGAAGGCCCAGTGTCCCGCGTGAGGGCCGGTCTTGATCTTCACCAGAAGGGCGAGGAGGCGCCCCGCGTCGATGGTGAAGACCACGACGTCCACGGCCACCCACGGATGCTCCTGGGAGCGCGCGCGCGCGCCGCGCCGGGAATCGGAAGGAAGGGAGGCGAGGGAGGAGCGGGAGGTCCGGCGGCGAGAGGGAGAAGGGCGTGAGGCAGGCCGCCGGGCGGAAAGAGTGGCTGGTGAGGCGGAGGAGGAGGTCGGCTCGCTCAGGCGCCCAGCTCGAACATCCGCCGCAGCGCCCGCTCGGCGCCGAGGCGGACCGACTCGTCGAGGGTAATCTCGTGCTTCATCGTCTCGAGAGAGGCGAGCGTCCCGTCCAGCGTGATCATCTTCATGTATGCGCACAGCTTGCAGGCCTTGTAGAACTTCTTGTCCGGGATCTCGAGCAGGAGCCGGTCGGAAAGGCCGCACTCGGTGACGACGAGGAACTCCGAGGCCTCCGAGCGGCGCGCATAGCCGATCATGCCGCTGGTGCTCAGCACCGCGTCGGCCAGAGAAAGCACGTCGGTCCGGCACTCGGGGTGGGCCAGCACGCGGATGCCGGGGATGTGCTCGCGCACCCTGCGGATCTGCTCGGGCGTGATCTGGTGGTGGACGTAGCAGTTCCCGTCCCACGAGATGATGGTCTTGCCGGTGTTGCCCTGGACGTAGTTGGCGAGGTTGCGGTCGGGGACGAACAGGATGTGGCGGCTCGGGAGGGCCTCCACGATCTTCACCGCGTTTGAGGACGTGCAGCACACGTCGGACTCGGCCTTCACCTCGGCGGTGGTGTTCACGTACGTCACGACGGCCAGGTCGGGGTAGATCGCCTTCAGTTCGGCCTTCCTCTCCGCGAGCGCCTCGGCGGTGACGCTGTCGGCCAGGGTGCATCCGGCGTTGCGGTCGGGCAGGAGCACCGTGCGGGAAGGATTCAGGATCTTGGCGGTCTCGGCCATGAAGGCGACGCCGCACAGGACGATGACGTCGCAGTCGAACGTGGATCCCTTCTGCGCCAGCTCCAGGGAATCGCCGACGAAGTCGGCCACCTCGAAGATCTCGGGGCGCTGGTAGTTGTGGGCGAGAAGGACAGCGCGCCGCTCCTCCTTCAGGGCACGGATACGGGCGATGGTCTCGGCGTACTTCTCGCACGCGACGACGCCGTAGCGGCACTCGTCCCCCAGCGGCTCGAAGTGCCTCGAGAGCTGTCCGGCGTCGGAAAGCGCGGCGGCGGTCGCTGAGCTGGGCGTGGCGTGCCCTCCCGGAACACTTTGCGTAATTCGTACACATACTAGGCACGCGGCGCCGTGCTGTCAAGTCTCCTCCGGGTGCGGTAGTGGGCTCCGTTACGGCGCGGTCGGGGAGGGCTACTTCACGGTGACGGCGATGGCGCGGGCGAGGGCGTCGCTTCCGTTGGGGCAGATGGGACTGACGCCCGGCAGATCGAGCACGAGGTCCCGTGGGCACAGCTCGGCGGTCGCCTTCCATGTTCCCGAAACCGCACCGTCGGGGAGCTTCAGCCTGAACCTTGATTCGGTTTTCTGGCCGGCGAACGCCTCCATCGTGAAGGAGACCCCTTTGCCTGCGCGGCCACCGCGGGGATTCACGAGCGTCGCGAAGCCGTCGATCCTCTCGCCTCTCCCGGTCCGGTTGAAGACGGTGAGCCCGATCTTCACGGAAGATCCGGGCTTCACGACCCCGGCGGTGTCGCCACGCGTGCGCATGGACATCGTGAGCTCCACGCCGTCGCAGGCGTCGCCGCTCATGTTCCCGTCGGCGTCCACCTGGGACGGGTTGGACACCGCGGGGCAGTTGTCGCAGGCGTCGCCGAGGCCGTCCCCGTCCTCGTCGGCCTGGGTGGGGTTGTAGACCGCGGGGCAGGAGTCGCAGGCGTCGCCCACGGCGTCGCCGTCGGAGTCGGTCTGGCCGGGGTCGGCATCGGCCGGGCAGTTGTCGTCGCAGCCCGCGTTGGCGCCGCCGGCGCACGGAAGGATCGTGTTGGGGTCCATGTCGGCGTCCTCGGGGACGCCGTCGCCGTCGGCGTCGGGGTCGCACAGATCCCCCGCGCCGTCGGCGTCGATGTCCTTCTGTCCGGGGTTGGCCAGAAGCGGGCAGTCGTCGTCGCAGCGCCGGATGTCGCCTCCCGTGCAGGGCGCGTCGCCCGCGATCCCGCTTCCGTCGCCGTCTTCGTTGACGCCGTCCGCGTCGTCATCCTCGTCGCACACGTCTCCCTCACCGTCGAGATCGAAATTCACCTGGTTCCCCAGCAGGATCTCGTTCGGGTCCGCGGCTCCGCTGCCGTCCACGTCGCACCGGAGCGGGTCCGCGGCGCAGTCGCCGTTGCGGACTTCGGCGCAGTTGTCGCAGAGGTCGCCCACGCCGTCGCCGTCGCCGTCCGCCTGGTCGTCGTTCGAATCGCCGGGGCAGTTGTCGTCGCACCCCACGGTGGCGCCGCCGGCGCAGGTCTGCGGGACGTTCGGGTCGTTCTCCGCGATGCAATCGCCGTCGTCGCTCGCGTCGCACGCGTCGCCGCCCAGGTTGGCCGGATCGGTCCGGCAGGCGTTCGGGTCGGAGGGGAAGTCCGCGTCGCTGTCGGCGTCCGGCTGCAGCGAGTCGGGGAATAGGGCGCAGGTGTCGCAGGCGTCGCCGACGAAGTCGCCCTCCACGTCCTCCTGCGCCGGGTTGTAATCGAGAGGGCAGTTGTCGTCGCAGCCCGACACGGCGCCGCCCGTGCAGGGGGTGAGTGCCTCCACACCATCGCCGTTTCCGTCCTGGGGCACGCCGTCCCCGTCGGCGTCCAGGTCGCAGGCGTTGCCTTGCGAATCGGCGTCGAGGTTGTCCTGCCCCTGATTGAAGACGAGCCGGCAGTTGTCGTCGCACATCGTGAAGTCGCCGTTGGGATCGGGGACGCAGGCCGAATCGCCGGCCGTGCCGCTGCCGTCCCCGTCGTCGAGGACGCCGTCGTTGTCGGCGTCGGTGTCGCAGGCGTCGCCCTCACCGTCGAAATCGGAATTGACCTGGTTTCCCAGTGCGCGCTCGGCCATGGTGGTGGTCCCGTCCCCGTTCACGTCGCAGCCGGTCGGCTCCGCCGGGAGGCAGAACCCGTTCGGCACCAAACGGCAGTTGTCGCACCGGTCGCCGATCCCATCGGAGTCCGCGTCTTCCTGAAGCGGGTTGCGGCGCACGACGCAATTGTCATCGCACCCGGACGTGCCTCCGCCGGTGCAGGGGAGGAGCGTGTTGGGATCGCCGTCCGCGTCGTCCGGCACGCCGTCGCCGTCGCGGTCGCCGTCGCAGGCGTCGCCTTCGCGGTCGCGGTCCAGGTCGCGCTGGCTCCCCAGCGCGCGCTCCGCCAAGGTGGTCGTTCCGTCCCCGTTCACGTCGCAGCCGGTCGGCTCCTCCAGGAGGCAGAACCCGTTCGGCACGGACAGGCAGTTGTCGCACGCGTCGCCGAAGGAGTCGGCGTCCACGTCGGCCTGATCGCCGGCGGCGATCTCGTTGGGGTCGGCCGTCCCGTTGCGGTCGCCGTCGCAAAAGCGCGGGTTGATCGAGCAGTCGCCGTTGCGCCGCCGCGGGCAGTTGTCGCACAGGTCTCCCACGCCGTCGCGGTCGCGGTCCCTCTGCGTGGCGTTCGTCGTCTGCTGGCAGTTGTCGTCGCACCCCTCGAACTCCCCCGACCGGCAGGGATCGGACGTGTTTGGGTCGCCGTCCGGGTCCTCCAGGATTCCGTCGTTGTCGCGGTCCGCGTCGCAGACGTCCCCCAAGGTGTCGCGGTCCTGGTCGCGCTGATCGCCGAGGTCGATCTCCTCCGTGGACGTCTGCCCGCTCAGGTCGGTGTCGCAGAGCGGGAGGGTGGAAGGGCTGTTGGGATCGCAGGGCCCGTTCCTGAGGCCGGGGCAGTCGTCGCAGACGTCGCCGACGGCGTCGCCGTCGCCGTCGATCTGGTTGGGGTCGAAGGCCAGCGGGCAGTTGTCGTCGCACCCCACCGTCACTCCCGACGGGCAAGGGGCGGTCGTGTTGGGGTCGCCGTCGAAGTCCGCCGGCACGCCGTCGTCATCCAGGTCGTTCGGGTCCGTGCCGGCGGGCAGCTCGAACGCCCCCACGTCCGGGGCCGCTCCGCCCGTCCGGTCACCGTCGATGGGACGCGGGTTCCCCGCGAAGTCCTCCGCCGGCAGGAGGACGAGTCTGCGGTAGAGGTTGTCCTCCCGGGTGTCCGGGTCGCCGTCCGGGCCGGGATCCACGAGGAGCACGCCGTCGGAGCCGCCGTCCAGCAGCGGGGCAGCCGGGGCGATGGCGAAGTTGGGGTCCAGAGCGGGATCCACGGAGCGGTTGAGGTCCAACCCGAGGGGGCTCTTCGGCCGCCCCGCCTCGTCGGGAGTGTTGCCGTGAAAATCGTTGCCGGCGACGACGGGCTTGGCGTTCAGCACGCGCAGGCCGCCGCCGCTTCCGGCCGCGACGTTGTCCTTCACGACGTTGTTCACGATGGAGGGGCTCGTGCTCGTCTCGCTTCCCGTGTCGCCGACCACGTTGACGCCGCCGCCGCTTCCCCGCAGCGCCCGCAAACCCAGGGCCCGGTTGGCCGCGATGACGTTGTGGGTGATGAAGGGGCTGGAGCTGTAGACGTCGATGCCGCCGCCGCCGGCGTCGGCACGGTTGCCCACGATCACGTTGCTGCTGATGGCGGGGAAGGCGGCCCCGGTTTCGACGGCGATGCCGCCGCCGTAGCCGAAGTAGGCGTCCGACGACGCGAGCGCCTGGTTCCCCCGGATGGTGTTGCGGGTGATCATCGGTGATCCGCCGAAGACGGCGATGCCGCCCCCCGATCCGCGGACGGCCCTGTTGCCGTCGATGATGTTCCCCTTCACGGTGGCCCCGCCGCCGAGGCTGAGCCCGCCCCCGCGGGAGGGCTGTGAGGAGGTCCCTCGGGCCGTGTTGCCCGTGATCCTGTTGTTGGTGATCTCGACGTCGCCTCCCAGGGAGAGGACACCGCCCGCGGCGAAGCCGACGCCGCCCGTGATGGTGAACCCATCGATCACGGTTGTGAGGAAGGCGGCCGGAATCCGGACCACGGGACCGACCCCCCCGCCGTCGATGGTCGTGACGTCTCGCCCCGATCCCTGCAGGCGGAAGCCGGTGGGCAGCGTGATGGACTCCTGGTACGTGCCCGGCCTCACCTCGATGACGTCGATCATCTCCGGGAGGAGGTTGGGATCCACGTTGGGGTCGGCGCTCAGGATCCGGATGTTGCGGGTGACGGCGCCCGTGATGGCGCCCGAGATGGTCCGGTAAGGATGGTTGGCGTCGCCGTTCTCGATGCCGGTGAGGTTGGCCGCGTCAACGAAGAAGGTGGCCGCCGGCAGAGGCCGGGCCGTCACGGCGAGCGCGCACACCCCGAGCGCGACAGCGACGAGAACGCACGCGTTCAACCTGCTCTTGCGGATCATCCATCTCCGTCCGCGGCGGGCGCGCACCTTCTTGGACACCTCAGTGGAGGCTTGGTTTCCGGGTGAGAGCGATGGGAGGATCGCGGCGACGGCGCGGGAATCTAGCACAGCGCCCGCGCACCCGCTCAGCTCTCGACGCGCCGCGCGCCCTCCACGACGCCGTAGAGCCCCTCCTCGAGGAACAGAAGCGGGCGGAGCTGCCGGTAGCGCTCCTCCGGGTTCCCACGCAGGAGCCCCTCGTCCACGCTCACGCTGAGGATCCTCCCGAAGAGCGCCACCTCCTCGGCGTTGAATCGCTTCGAGGAATCGAGGACGCACTCCACGTGGGCTCGGCATTCCTGCACGAACGGCGGCGCGACCTTGAGCGCCGGAGTGAGGGTCCAGGCCGGCTCGTCCCCGTCCATCTCCAAGAGGAGCGTCTCGGCCGCCCCCCACACGCGCGGGCAGAGATCCTCCCCGGGGATGTTGACTACGAACTCCCGGGTCTCGAGGATGTTGATGGCCGTGCGGTGGGAGATCCGGCAGGCGAGGCACAGCGTCGGGGGCTCCGATGCGACCATCGAGATCCAGCTCTTGGCGGCGACGTGGACCTCGCCCTGGATGCTGCGTGAGGAGACGAGGACGACCTGCCCCAGCAGCGGCGAAGGGTGCCAGGAGGCCTTGTCGGCGGGGACTTCGACCTTCTTTCCGGAGCTTCGGCGTATCATGCTGGCTGCAAGCCTTTCGGGAGGATGCGCCCCGGCGGCGCAGGGAAGTGCGGGCCGCGAGGCCGGCCGGGAATGAGACATGATTCTATCAGATGCCGCCGCGCACCGCCTGGGCCGCCGGGGACGGATCCAGCCAAGGAGGTCCCGGGAAGGGCCCACGCGGTGTGGCCCATGAGGGTGATCGCCGGAGAGTTCAAGGGGAGACGGCTTCTATCCCCTCGGGGCGTCGGGACGCGTCCGACATCCGACCGGGTCCGCGAGGCGCTTTTCGACGTCATCGCGCCCAAGGTGGAGGGAGCCCTATTCCTCGACGCCTACGCCGGGACGGGAGCCGTGGGGGTCGAGGCCCTCAGCCGGGGTGCTTCGCGCAGCGTCTTCGTGGAGTGCGACCGCGGCGCCCTGCAGGCGCTGCGGGCCAACCTCGCCGCGCTGGGGATCGAGGATCGCGCCACGGTGCTCGCGGAGCCCTTCGCGCGCGCGGCGTCGAATCTGGCCCGCGAGAAGGCCCGCTTCGATCTGGTCTTCCTCGATCCTCCCTACGGGCCCGGGGAGCTCCTCCGGGCGCTGAGGCACACGGAGGCTCGGGACCTGCTTGCGCCGGGTGGGCTCGTCATCGCGGAGCACGACACGAAGTTCCTGGTCCCCGCCCTTGAGAGGACGCTCCGGCGGGCCCGCACCCTGCGCTACGGCGGCACCGCTCTCAGCCTCTACGATCGAGGTTGACAGCGACGGCCGTGCTTCGTACCCTCGCGGACGGTATGCCGGAGACGTTCTCGCCTAGATCCCACGCCGCGCCGTCCGCCGTACTGATCCTGATCCTCTCGCTTACCAGCGGCTGTGTCCCCTCCGCCCGGCATCAGGAGGTCGCCGCGGAGCGCGATCGCCTGGCGCGCGAGAACCTGGAACTTCGCCGATCACTGGCCGAGCAGCAGGTCCGAACGGAGGAGGCGCTGGAGGCGCTCCCGGGTTGGAGGCCGCCTCAGGCAGCGCGGGCCGATCGGCCCGTCCCTCCCGATGCGCGCGGAGTGGAGCCCGCCCCGCCGGCGCCGCCGCGGGCCGTTGCGCCGGAGGGGTTCGCTTCCTCTCCGCCCGCCATCATGGACGAGGATCTCAGGACCACGATCATCCCCGGCCCCGAGACCTCGGAGGGTGCCGAGGGGATCCTGAGAGTCGCCCGCCGCTACGCCGCGGCCGGCAGGGCGCGGGAGGCCATCGACGCCTACAACCGCCTCATCGACGACTACCCCTTCTCGCCGCTCCTTCCGGAGGCTTTTCTGGGGCGGGGGCGGCTGCGGCTTTCCGGGGGAGACAGCCGAGGCGCCCTCGCGGACTTCGACACCGTCGCCGAGGCGTTTCCGGCGAGCGGCCAGGCCCGGGAGGCCCGCAGGCAGGCTGAAATCCTCAGATCGCGCTGAACACCCTTGAACGTCCCGGGACAGGCCCATATATTGGCCCGGCGGAACCATCGACCCTCGGGGAATGCTCGAGGGCCGGGTTGCAACCTCTTGACAGATTGGATGATTTCGGTACCCTGCTTGGGCCCTCCCGGAGGGGAGGTGGAGGAAAGCGCCATGTCGAGTCCCCGTTCCGGTAGGCAGGCGATTCCGTTGGCCTTCTTGTTCGCGCTTTGCCTTGCTCTTTCATTTTCCTCGCCTTCGGCTCAGGAACCGGAGCAGCCCGAGCCGGAGAAGGCGGAGCCGATGAAGGCCGAGGAGATGGCACCCCCAGAGCCTGCGAAGGTGACCCCCGAGCAGATGGCCGCGGCCACCGAACATCCCAAGGGGCCCCATCACCCGCCCATGACCGGCAAGATGGTCGGCGACCACTGGACCCCCTACACGCCCCCCGACCCCGAGAGCTACCCGCTGGGATCGCAGGTCTACATCATCGTGGCGGGTGACACGCTGTGGGATCTGGCCGGGAAGTTCCTGACCAACGCCTGGCTGTGGCCGCAGCTCTGGGACGTCAACCAGTACATCACCGACTCCCACTGGATCTACCCCGGGGATCCCATCCTCGTGCCGGGCGCGCCGACCGTCATCTCGGAGGCGCCGCCTCCCGCCGCGCCCGAGCCCGTACCCGCACCGACACCCGTGGTGGAGGAGGAGCCGGAGGAGGTCGCCGAGGCGCCGCCGCCCCCCCCGCCTCTTCCGCGGCCGCCCGCGCTGGTTCCGGTGGCCCTGGATTCGGAGATCTACTGCAGCAACTTCATCACGCAGGCCTTCGAGCCGCCCGCCCTTTTCATCGAGGAAAAGGAGGAAGGGGGCAAGACGCTGCTCACCGTCGGGGACGTCGTCTTCCTCAGCCAGGGAGCGCAGTCCGGCGTCGAGGCAGGGCAGATCTACAGCGTGGTGACCCCCGAGCATGACGTCTGGCACCCCGTCCGGGCCAAGGAGCTCATCGGCACGAGCGTGCGGTCCATCGGACGGATCAAGGTTCTCGCCGTCCAGGGCGAAAGCGCCACGGCGGAGATTATAGAGGCCTGCGATGACATGGGCGTCGGCGACTACCTGATGCCGTTCGAGGAGGTGCCCGTCCCTCTGTCCACGCCCGTCGCCTTCCAGGAGTACGGTGTGGAGCTGAAAGGCGAGAATGACGGGTACATCGTCCACGTGATGGACAACAAGCTGTCGTTCGGGCAGGGGGACATCGTCAACATCGATATGGGGACCGACAGCGGCGTGCAGCCCGGCGACGTCTTCACCATCTTCCGGGAGTGGGGCGGCGAGGTCGAGTTCGCGAGCGCTCAGAGCTACATCGAGGGGCAGCAGCAGCGGGCCGAGAAACTGGCGAAGGAGGGCGAGGCCGTCCGCTACAGCCAGGCCATCCTCGGCCAGCTCGTCGTCATCGGCGCGAGGGAGAAGACGGCCACTGCCAAGGTCCTCGTGGCGGTTCGCGAGATGTGCGTCGGCGATCGCGTGGAGCTCAGGTAGAGGCTCCTTCGCCCGGGCCGGGATCTCCCTCGCCGAAGACCTCGGCCGTGAACGCCTCCACCTTCGCCCCCGAGCGCCACGCGTCCCGCGGCAGGTCGGCCTTCACGCACGTTTCCTCGAGGAAGGTCCCGGCGTCCCATCCCTGCTCGAGGGCCACCTGCGGCAGGAGAAGCCCGCGCCGCCAGCCCCGCGAGACCATCAGCCCGTCCCTCCCGACCCGGATCTCCTCCTCCGACCGGATCGCGCGCGGCGGAGTGAGCACCGAGATCTCGATCCGCGTCTCCTCGAGCTCCTCCGGCTGAAGCGGGGGGAAGCGGGGATCGCTCGCCGCCGAGATGGCGCACCGGGCGACGCCCTCGGCCAAGGGAGCCACGGGCGCGATGAGGCCGATGCATCCGCGAAGGCGCCCCCTGTGTCTGAGCGTGACGAAGACCGCCCGCACGTGCTTCATTTCCGGCGTGGCCGCCTCCACCGTTTCCTTCGCGCCCGGAGCCAGGCGATCCGCGAGCGCCCGTCTCGCGATGGCCAGGAGTGCGGAGCGCGAAGCGCCGTCGATGGTGCCTTCGTCGTGCGGCCGTCGCGTCACACGAGCCCCCTTGACGAGGTGCCATGGAGTGGTAACATCGGCACTCTCCAGGGTACGACCGGGCCGTTCATCACTACGTTTCGCGAGCGTTCCGTTCGGCAGATCGGGCAGCGGCCGGGATCCGCGGCCTCGCGGCGGATGCCGGCGCCTCTCCCCCGGGGGAAGCGGCAGTGAGCACTCATCTCGACGCCGTCATCACGGATTTCGTCCGCAGCAGGAAGACTCTCGAGGAAGCCGTCCGGGAGTTCGAGGGCAGGTACATCAGCCTGGCCCTCGAGGAGACGCGGGGGAACCGCTCCCTTGCGGCGCGCAGGCTTGGCATTCACCGCAACACGCTGATCAACAAGATCAACCGCCTCGCCGTCCGCTCGCGGTAGGCGCCTCTCCGTCAGGCCGGCGAATCCTTTCTTCGAAGGGCCAGCAGATCGAGCGCCAGCCCCGCCTGCTGCAGCAGATTCAACAGCTCGTCCACCTCGCGGGGGCGGATCTCCTCGTCGATGTGGTCGCCGTAGAACACCAGCGCGATCCGATCGCTGAGCCGGATGGGGGCGAGGAGGGTATTCGGCGGAAGCCCGCTCCCCATCTTCTCGTAGAAGGAAACCTCCCCGGCGCCGCCGAGGGGCGGACCGAGGTAGTAGCTGCGACCTTCCGCGAAGAGGGCGTCGATGGCGGGGGGGGGCAGAGGAAGCGTCAGCCCCTCGATGGACCACGACGGTGACGAGGCGGCGAGCCCCGCCACCGAGACGAACGCCTCACCCGAGCGGGCGAAGACGGCGCACCGCCTCAGTGTGCCGGCCGCCTCCTCGATCAGGGCCGAGCATACTTCCTCCAGCGTGCCGGCCTTGAGAAGCCTGTCCAGGCCCGCCTCGCTCCGCTCCGCCTCGGCGCCTTCATCAACCGGCTCGGGAACCAGCTCCACCGCGCGCGGAACGGCCGGGGGGGAAGCGGCGCGCTCCGTCTGACGAGGGCTCCACTCGGTCGCCCGCGTGGCCCGGTACGCTCCGGCTTCATCCTCCGCGCCGTAGTCTCCGTCGCCGTCCCCTCCCGCAGCCGCAGCCGCCGGAGGGGTCTTCTCCCTCGGCCGCGCCGAAGGCTCAGGCTCCAGGATGGATGCGGAGGGACGAGACTTGTCGGCGGCCACCGGCCGAGAGGCGGACTGGGCGCCCGTGCGGTCGCGGCCGCGCAGACCCATCTCCCGGCTCAGGGTGATGTAGCGTTTCGCGCGCGGGATGCTGTAGTACTTCTCCAGGATCTGGAAGAGACGGATCTCCGGCGTGACGTAGGGGACGAGCTGGAACCCGGTCGCGAACGACACCTCGTCCAGGGCCATCAGGTCCTGGGGCGTCAGCATGACGAGATGGAGCTTCTTCCCGTCGAAGCGAAACGGGACGATCTTGTATTTCTCGACGAGACCGCGTGGGACGGAGGCGAGAACCGAGGAGGGAATCTCCTGGAGCATGTCGTACGGGGCGTACTTCACCGAGTGGGCCTCGGCCAGGATCTCCCCCAGCTCGTCCTCCGTGACGTAGCCGAGCTCGATGAGGTTGGTGCCGAGGTGGCCCCCCCAGATCATCTGGGCCTGGAGCGCCTTCTGGAGCTGCTCGTTCGAGAGCTTCCCCTTGGCGACCAGCAGTTCGCCCAACCGCCTGGCCATCAGGCCTCCGCTTCAGTGCCGGCGCCGCCTCGGGCCGCGGTCGCCGCCCCGGTCTCCTCCGCGATCACCGCCGCCGCCCCGCTGCTGCCCCTGGCCGCCCCGATCGCCTGCGCCCAGCGGCTCCCTGCCGGGAGTCTCCCCGTGGCTCGCGCGCGCGGCGGCGACCTCCTGCTCGGAGAGGAGGGCCCGGCGGCTCAACCGGATCTTGTTCTGGCCGTCGATGTCCACGACCTTCACCGTGATCTCCTGCCCCTCGGAGATCTCGTCGGTGACCTCGCGCACGTGATACGGGGCGATCTCGGAGACGTGCAGGAGCCCCTCGAGGCCCGGCAGGATCTCCACAAACGCGCCGAAGGCGACGATCCGTTTGACCTTGCCGAGGTAGGTTTTCCCAACCTCCGCCTCTGCGGTGAGCTCGGCGATGATCTCCATCGCCAGCCTGGCGGAGGCCTCGTCCACCGAGGCGATCTCCACCTTCCCATCGTCGTCGATCTCGATCTTCGCGCCGGTCCTCTCCTGGATCGAGCGGATCATCTTGCCTCCGGGTCCGATGACCTCGCGAATCTTGTCCTTGGGGATCCGCATGGTGAGCATCCGCGGCGCGAAGACGGAGATGTGGTCCCGAGCGGCAGCGATGGTCTGGGCCATCTTGTCGAGGATGAAGAGCCTTCCCTCCCGCGCCTGCGCCAGGGCTTTCTCCATGATCGCGATGGGGATGCCGCCGATCTTGATGTCCATCTGGACGGCGGTGATGCCGTTGCGCGTCCCCGCGATCTTGAAGTCCATGTCGCCGTAATGGTCCTCGACGCCCGCGATGTCGGAGAGGATCGCGAAATCGTCCCCCTCCTTGAAAAGGCCCATGGCGATCCCGGCGATGGGCGCGCGCATCGGCACGCCCGCGTCCATCAGCGCGAGGGCGCCCCCGCAGATGGAGGCCATCGAGGAGGAGCCGTTGGACTCCAGGATGTCCGAGACGAGGCGGATGGTGTAAGGGAAATGGTCCGCATCGGGGACGGTGGACCTGAGGGCCCTCTCCGCCAGGGCGCCGTGGCCGATCTCGCGCCGCCCGGGACCACGGAGGAACTTCACCTCCCCCACGGAGAAGGGTGGGAAGTTGTAGTGAAGCATGAACCGACGCTTGGACTCACCCTCGAGCCAGTCGATCCTCTGGGCATCGGCGGAAGTCCCCAGGGTCACGGTGACCAGAGCCTGCGTCTCCCCTCGCGTGAAGACGGCCGAGCCGTGGGTGCGCGGCAGGACGCCCACCTCGCAGTGAATCGGTCGGATCTCGGCGAAGCCGCGGCCGTCCACGCGGCGGCGCTTCTGCAGCAGCTCCCGCCTGCAGATCTTCTGCAGCACGTCCTCGTAGATGCGCTTCACCAGCGTGCGTTGCGGGATGTCGCCGGCCGGAATGTCCTCCTGCAGGATCTGAAGGACCCGGCCCATGGCCTTGTAGCTCTCGATCTTGCCCTTGATCGACAGCGCCTCCAGGAGTGGGCCCGTGATGCCGGACTCGATCCTGGCGTGCAGATCCGCGGGAAACTCCCTGGTTCTGATGGGCCGCTTTTCCCTGCCCAACTCCCGCGCCATGTCCTCCTGCATCTCGACGATGCGGGCGATTTCGCGATGTCCGAAGGCGAGGGCCCGGACGAGCTCGTCCTCGGTGACCTCACTGGCACCGGCCTCGACCATGACCACGTCGGTCTTGGTTCCGGCGATGGCCAGGTCCAGGCGGCTGGACGGCATTTCCTTGTCGCCAAGGTTCAGGATCATCTCGCCGTTGATCATTCCGACGCGCACGGCGGCGATGGGCGTGGTGAAGGGTATATCGGAGAGGAAGAGCGCAGCCGATCCGCCGGTGACGGCGAGGATATCCGGGTCGTTCTCCTGGTCGTAGGAGAGCACGAGCGCCACGACTTGCGTCTCGCAGTCCCAGCCGACCGGGAAGAGCGGTCTGAGGGGGCGGTCGATCAGGCGCGAGGTGAGCGTCTCCTTCTCGTTGGGGCGACCCTCCCGCTTGAAGAACCCGCCCGGGATCTTCCCCGCCGCGTAAGTGTTCTCGCGGTAGTCCACGGTGAGGGGGACGAAATCGATGTTCTCCTTGGGCTTCCGATCGGCGCACGCCGTGACGAGCACGACCGTGTCGCCGTAGCGGACCGTGACGGAGCCGTCCGCCTGGCGGGCCACTTTCCCGCTCTCGATGGTGAGCTCGCGCCCCCCGATGTTCATGCTTCTTCTGATGATCACGAGTACCTCCAGTCTTCAGCGATGGTGCTGCGGACGGATCCCGTGAGGAGAAGCCCGGAGGCGTCCCGGCACACGATCCCTTCCAACATGCGTGCCGCGGGGAGGGGGAGCAAAGCTAAGGGTGGGAAAAACAAGGCCTGATAGAGGGTTGGTGATAGTTGATGAGTATAACCCTTAGTTTCGGCCTACTCCCCGCGATTCGAGCGTGACCCGTCCTGTTTACTTGCGAATGCCGAGGCGCTCGATCACGCTCTGATAGCGCGCGACCTCATTGCGCTTGAGGTAATCCAACAGCCTGCGGCGCTTGCCGACCAGCATCAGCAGACCACGCCGGGAATGATGGTCCTTCGCGTGGGTCTTGAAGTGTTCGGTCAGTCCCTCGATACGGCGGCTGAGGAGCGCGATCTGGACCTCGGGGGAACCCGTGTCGTTCTCGTGGGCACGATGCTCCGAGATGATGGTGGTCTTCCGCTCCTTGGACAGCGACAACCTCGACTCCTCCTTCCTTGATCGGAGATTCGGTTCAGGGATATGCAACGTGACGCAGCATCATATCTTTCCGCGCCCTCGTTGTAAAGGCCGGCTGCGCCGAGCGGCGGAGGGCCCGAGCGCCGGCTCGCCCGTCTGCAAGCCCGCGTCATCCGGGGGAAGGACGATGCGCGGCTGGACGCCCTCGGCGGAGCCGTCGCCCGTCTCGGCGACGGCCATGAGCCTCCCCGATGGCGACAGCAGCCGGACCAGCCGGGCGTCCGGCGGCGGCGGCCCTTCTGCGACGCAGTCCCAGGGGACCGGGCGTCCGGCCGCGGCGTGGAGGGCCCCCTGGAGCGTCAATGTCAGAGCGGGCATTCCGAGATCGAGCGATTCCAGCGGGAGGATCAGCTCCGGGAGTCTCCCGGAGCGGGCGGCCTCCTCGAAAGTGGCGGGAGAGTGCGCCTCGTTCAAGGTGAAAGGCCCGGCACGCCCTCTGCGCAGGGCGGCGAGGTGGGCGCCGCACCCCAGCGCCTCTCCCATGTCGTTCGCAAGAGAGCGGATGTACGTGCCCGCCGAGCAGACGACGCGGAAGGCGCCCCTGCCGCCTTCGACACGGTCGATGTCGAATCGCTCTACGCTCACCTTGCAAGCCGGAAGCGGCTGCGGCCGGCCCGCGCGCGCGAGATCGTAGGCCCGCCGGCCGCCGACTTTCTTCGCGCTCCACGGGGGCGGGACCTGCAGGATCTCGCCGACGAAGGACGCCGCCGCAGCGCGCACGGTGTCGAGCGTGATCCCCTCCGCCGAGCGGACATCCACAACTTTCCCTTCCGCGTCGTAGGTGTCCGTGCTGGCGCCGAAGACGATGGTGCCCGTGTACTCCTTGGTCCCCCCGGCGAGGAAGCGCGTCAGCCGGGTGGCGGACCCGATACAGACCACCAGCACGCCCGTGGCCATCGGGTCGAGGGTCCCCGTGTGGCCGACACGCAACGGGTGCACCCACCGGCGGACCCGGGCCACCACGTCATGGGAGGTGGGCCCGCTCGGCTTGTCGGCCACGAACACGCCGTGAACGCCGCTCATCGGGAGCCGCGGCATCACTCTTCCTCGCCGCCGGCGTCCGGATGAGGGCGGTCCTCCGATGCGGCCTCCCGCAACAGGCGCTCGATTCTCTCTCCCTGCTCGGCGGATGTGTCGAGCCGGAAGTCGAGGTCGGGCACGTGGCGCAGCCGCAGGGATCGCCCCAGGAGTCGCTTGAGCCGGCCCCGGGAACGGATCAGGGCCGCGAGGATCTCCCGCCGCGAGGCGCTGTCGGGGAAGATGGAGACATGGACGCGCGCGAGGCGCATGTCCGCCGAGAGAGAGACGGCGGTGATGGTGACCAGCGCCTCGTGGGTTTCCGCGACCTCCTCGGGGACGAGCCTGGCCATCTCGTCGCGGATGAGATCGGCGACCTTCTGGAGCCGGATGCTCGGCATAGGGGCCCCGGTCGCAAGACCGCCTCAGATAAAATCGACGTCGTGGCTGACGATGTGGCCGGGGATCGTGGCCTCGATCTCGTTCAGGATCCCCTGGAACATGGCGTCGATGGGCTTCTTCGAGGACGCCACCGCCGCGATGGCGATGGCCGCCCTCTGCCACAGGTCCTGGTGGTCCACTTCGGCGACGGAGACGTTGTGGTGGGCCCGCACGCGCTCCAGGAGGCCGCGCAGCACCTGCCTCTTGTCCTTGAGGGACCTCGCGGCCGGGATGAATATCTCTATGGTGCAGATGCCGACGGTCACGGGGTTCCGTCGCCCGCGGGGCTCAGGTCACCATTTCCTTGGGGGCGACCTTCTCGACCTTGAACGCCTCGATGACGTCGCCGACCTTCAGGTCCGTGAAGTTGCTGATGGCCATGCCGCACTCGTAGCCGCTCTTCACCTCGCTCACGTCCTCCTTGAAGCGGCGCAACGAAGTGATCTTGCCCTGGTACACGACCACGTTGTCGCGCAGGAGCCTCGCGTCGGCGTTGCGGACGATGCGGCCGTCGAGGACGTAGGAGCCCGCGATGGTCCCGAACTTCGGGACCTTGAAGAGGCTGCGGACCTCCGCCCTGCCGAGGGTGATCTCCTGGAAGGTGGGCTCGAGCAGCCCTTCCATCGCGCGGCGGATCTCCTCCGCCACCTCGTAGATGACCGTGTGGAGGCGGATATCCACGCCCTCCTTCTCCGCGAGGGCACGCGCGTTCGGGTCGGGCCTCACGTTGAAGCCGATGATAATGGCATTGGAGGACGACGCCAGCAGGACGTCCGACTCGCTGATGGCACCCGCCGCCGTGTGGATGAAACGCAGCCTCACCCTGGGATCTGAGAGGCGCTCCAGGGTGTTGGTGAGCGCCTCGATGGAGCCCTGCACGTCGGCTTTCAGCACCAGGCTGAGTTCCTTGACGGCACCTTCCTGAATCTTCTGAAAGAGGTGGTCGAGGGTCAGGCGGCTGGACTTCCGGAGCTGCTCCTCGCGCAGCTTCTGCTGCCGGTAGGAGCCGATCTGTCGCGCCTTCCACTCCTCCGAGATGACCTTGAACCGGTCACCCGGCGAGGGGACCCCCTGCAGGCCAAGGACCTCCGCCGGTGTCGCGGGGGTCGCCTCCTTGAGACGGCGCCCCCGATCATCGAAAAGGGCGCGGACCTTTCCATTCACCGACCCCGCGATGCACGCGTCGCCGACGCGCAGCGTGCCCTGCTGCACGAGGACCGTCGCGACGGGGCCCCGGCTGCTGTCGAGCCGTGACTCGAGCACGGTGCCCGATGCGGGCAGCACGGCGTCCGCTTTCAGCTCCTTCATGTCGGCCATCAGCAGGAGCATGTCCAGCAGCTCGTTCAGCCCGGTCTTCTGCTTTGCGGAGATGGCCACCGAGACGATGTCCCCGCCCCATTCCTCCACAAGCAGTCCGTGCTCGGAGAGTTCCTTCTTGACCCTGTCGGGCTTCGCGTCGGGCTTGTCGATCTTGTTGATGGCCACGATGATGGGCACGCCGGCCGCACGGGCGTGGTTGATGGCCTCGACCGTCTGCGGCATGACGCCGTCCTCGGCCGCCACGACCAGCACCACGATATCGGTAACCTGGGCTCCCCGCGCGCGCATGAGCGTGAACGCCTCGTGGCCCGGCGTGTCGAGGAAGGTCACGCCGCGGTTCTTGACGCGTACCGTGTAGGCGCCGATGTGCTGCGTGATGCCGCCGTGCTCCGTGGCGACCAAGTTGGATTCGCGGA
>CAYNUH010000003.1:117563-117936 GCA_964400605.1 uncultured Acidobacteriota bacterium
CGTGCAGGAGGGTAGTCTTCCCGTGATCGACCTGGCCCATGATGGTGACCACGGGGTTGCGCATGCTGAGCGCGCCTCCCTTGACCGCCTCCTGCTCCTCCAGGGCTGCGTGTTCCTCGAAGGAAACGGTCTTCAGCTCGAAGCCGAAGTCGCGGGCCACCTCCGCAGCCAGCTCAGGGCTCATGGAAAGATTGATGCTGGCCACCACGCCGTGGCTGAGAAGGCGTTTGAGGACATCGCTCGCCTTGACGCCCATCCGCTCGCCCAGCTCTCTGACAGTGCTTCCCTCGGGGACGGTGAGAGGTCTCGTCACCAGCGGAATGGGAGGAAGCGGCGGCGGAGCGGGCGGGGCCGGCCTGGGGGCCGGAGCGGG
>CAYNUH010000004.1:0-5585 GCA_964400605.1 uncultured Acidobacteriota bacterium
CCATGCGGCGAAAGGCGAACTCCGGGACGAGGGCCTTCGCGGCCCTCCTCGTTCTTCTGATGTCTTCGGCTGGCGCGGGCGCCCGGACGGGCCCGGCTTCCATTCCGGGTGGGCCCAAGGGGACCACGGCGGCCTCCACGGGTGGCGGGGCGATGGGCATAGCCATGCAGGACGCGGCCACGCCGCCGGCGGCGGACCAGGAGGCAGTGGCCGCGGCCGGAACGGGCATCTACCGCGGCACGGTCACCGAGCGCAAATCGGGCAAACCGGTGGCGGGCGCCGTCCTCGTCTTCATCAACGAGGAGACGAACGACACCTTCGAGGCCGTCACCGATGCGAAGGGCGTGTACGAGGCGCGCCTGCCGGCCGGCGAGTACGTCGTGGACATCCGCGTGGAGAAGAAGACCTACCGGA
Organism: uncultured Acidobacteriota bacterium; assembly: GCA_964400605.1. GTDB lineage: Bacteria > Acidobacteriota > Polarisedimenticolia > JACPZX01 > JACPZX01 > CAYNUH01. Next base: position 415 of record CAYNUH010000004.1, read on the forward strand.
GCACCGGCACCTTCCGGGAGGAGGCTACCGGGAAGCGCTGGGTCATGGACTTCACGGTGGGCACGAAGATCGCCGAGAAGGACTTCAAGATCGAGACCACCGCGAAGGACATCCGCGTCATCCCCACCGAGCCCCGGCCGCCGCTGGAGCCTTCAAGGAAGAAGATGGAACTCTTCCTCTTCCTGGGCGGCGTGCTGGGCGTGGCGGCGCTTTCGGAGTGAGCCGGCTAGGCGCGCACGGCCCCAGGGCATGCCGGGCGGCGCCTATGGGATCTATCCCGCGCGCTGCGTCACTCCTCCAGGACGAACTCCGCCCGGCGGTTCTTCGTCCAGGCCGCTTCACCGCGCCCGGTCTCCGCAGGGCGCTCTTCTCCGTAGGAGATGGTCCGTATCCGTCCCGCCTCGATGCCTGAGTTGACCAGGTAGTCACGCGCCGCGTTCGCCCTGCTGTCCCCCAACGCCAGGTTGTACTCGTTGGTGCCCCTCTCATCGCAGTGCCCCTCGATCAGGAGTTTCAGGTGGGGCCAGCCCTTCAGCCGGTCGGCGTTGGCGGCGAGGGTTTCGCGCGCATCGGGGCGCAGGCTGTGCCTGTCGAAGTCGAAGTAGATGGGCTTGAGCACCTTCTGGGCGTTGAAGTCCGTGGCCGTCAACTCGTGCTTGGTCAGATCGGGCGGCGGCGGGGGCGGGAGAGTCACCCTCAGGGAGGGACCCGTGAGGAGGGAGAACCGGTTGGGATCGGCTTCCAGCCTGCCGGTGAGTTCGAAGGTGCCCGTCTTCCCGTCGGGGATCCGCACCCGGCCCCGGTAAAGGCCCTGCTCGCTCGAATCCTCGCCCAGCGTGATCAAGGAGGCGATGGCCCCGAGGGAGGCCGACGCCTTCAACCCGGGGTCTCCCTTCAGCGTGATGGAGACGTCGTCCCCCGGTCGCGCGCCGTCCGGCGCCCCGTGGGCGACCGAGTCGATCCGGGGAGGAGGTAGCCGGACGGGCTCGAAGGAGACGACCTTCGGCTTGGCACAGGCCGCGACCGCGAGGCAGGTGACAGCCAGGATCGCGTACGGCAGCGGGCTCACACGGCGCTGTCCCCGGGGGATTCGGGGCATGGTTCTCTCCTCCATGAAGATGCGGGAATCCTTCAGCCACCCCCGTGACCGAGGGCCCGCATCATATCACAGCCCCCGCAGCGGGCTGGACAGGTACTTTAATCTCAGGATCCAGGCCGGAGGACGATCTCGACCCGCCGGTTCCGGGCCAGGGCCTCCCGCTCGGAGCCCTGGACGGCGGGCTTCTTCTTGCCGTGCGACAGGAGCGTCAGGCGCGATGGGTCTACTCCTAGTGATCTCAGGACGTCCTTGACGGTCTTGGCGCGCCACACACCGAGCACGTAGTTGTACTGGTCGCCGCCCTGCTCGTCGGCATGTCCCTCCACCGTGGCGCGCACGGCGCCCGCCTCATGCAGCACCCGGGCGAGTTCCTCGACCGCCTTGCGGCCCGTCTCTGTCAGGTCCCAGCGGTTGGTCTCGAAGTAGACGGGCTGCAGCCTCTGGATCAGGGGCTGCAGTCGCGCGAGGGCCCGGGAGGCCACAACCTCCAGCGCCGCCGGCCCGTCCAGCCGGATCGTGCCGTCGGCCGATTCGGCCTCCACGATCAGGGGATAACGCCCCGGCGCAACTCCCGTGAGGTTCACGCTCCCGTGATACTGGCCCGGGGATCCGCTGTCCTCCGTCAAGGAGGTCCGTGGGCCGTTCTCACCCATCCTGACGGCCACCTTCATGCCGGGGCGCCCCCGAACGCTGACTTCGGCCTTCTCTCCCGGCTGGTAGGGCCCCGCGGCGGTCAAGGCGGCCATCTCGAGAGGGGGCTGCACCTCAATGGCGGGAGCCGGCTGCGGCGGCTCGGGCGGCCGCGCCTCCACGTCGAACGATACGGCCAACCCGCCGCCCCCGGCGCCGCGGCAGGCTGAGCCGCCGAGCGCGGCGATCATGAGGAGCAGGGTGGTCAAGGCGGGGCGTCCTCTCATGGCGCGGGAGTCTACCACAGGACGGGTGATATACTTGGCTATGCTCGTCCGATGCCCGAAATGCCGGGGAGAAAACCGGTTGCTCGAAGTGCCGCCCGGGGAGAAGGTTTTCACCTATCTCTGCCAGGTGTGCGAGCAGATCGTGCGTGTGGACCTGTCTCTCGACGAGGTGAAGTCGTCTTCCTCGGCCGCCGTCTTCTCCACGCTGGAGAGGAAGCGGAAGATCCTGGTGGCCGACGACTCCGAGCTGGTGCTGCGGATGGCCACGGATCTTCTCACCGAGGCGGGCTACTCCGTCATCACGGCCGCAGACGGGGCCACGGCCCTGCACCGCATCCAGGAGGAGCATCCGGATATGGTGGTTCTGGACTTGCTGATGCCCCGCCTCACGGGGTTCGACGTGCTCCGGGAGGTCAAGAAGATGGACCGGGTGAGAGACACGCCTGTGCTCGTCATGAGCGGCGTCTACAAGGAGGACGTCGTCTCCCACCTCGGCCAGATGGGAGCCGCCGGGTTCATGGACAAGGACCTCCTCGCGGACACGCTCGTGTTCAGGGTCAAAACGATTCTCGGCACCCATGCTCTCTGAGCGCCCTTCATTGATGGAGAATACCCCCTGTGGTAACATCGCGCGGCTCCGGGATAACCCGTCGTGCAACCGCGGAGTCACCCACGCACGACGCTGGAACCCGCCTTGCCTTTGAGGAGCCCGCACCGAAAGCCGGGCCGGCCGTAAAGGGCCGGGAACCCGAAATCAGATCCCATGGGGCCGCGCACCGAGCCGAGCGCCGAACGCTGGAGGATCGATGGCGAACATTGTCGTGGTGGGGGGGCAGTGGGGGGACGAAGGCAAGGGAAAGGTCGTGGACTACCTCACGCCGCGCTTCAACGTGGTGGTTCGTTATTCGGGCGGCCCCAATGCCGGCCACACGGTCCGGCGCGGAAGCACGCGCTTCGCGCTGCACCACATCCCCTCCGGCATCCTCACGGAGGGCGTCCAGTGCGTCATCGGCAACGGCGCTGTCATCGACCTCACCGGGCTCGCGGCCGAGATCCGGGAACTCGAGGCGCAGGGGATCACCGTGCGCGGCCGTCTCGCGGTGAGCAACCGCGCCCACGTCATCCTCCCCCTGCACGTGCAGAAGGAGAAGCTCGCCGAGGAAGCACGAGGCGCCGGGAGACTCGGGACGACTCTCAAGGGCGTCGGCCCCGCCTACGAGAGCAAAGCGGCCCGCAACGGCGTGCGCATGGTGGATCTCCTCGAGCCGGAGGCGCTCCGGGCCGCGCTGGCGGCCGCGGTCCCCGCGGACGAGATCGAGAGCCATTTCGCCGTGCTGAGCGAGGCGGCCGCGGGCCTCAAGGAGCTCGTCTCCGACACATCCCGCCTGCTTGCCGACAAGATGGAGGACGGCGCGCGCGTGCTCTTCGAGGGCGCCCAGGGTGCCCTCCTTGACATCGACCACGGCACGTACCCCTACGTTACCTCGTCCAGCTCCGTGGCGGGCGGCGCCTGCACAGGCACCGGCGTGAGCCCCACGCACATCGACGGCGTCCTGGGCGTCTTCAAAGCCTACTCGACGCGCGTCGGAGAGGGGCCGTTTCCCACCGAAGACCGCACCGAGAAGGGGGAGAAGCTGCGCGAGCGAGGTCACGAATACGGCACCACGACGGGGCGGCCGCGGCGATGCGGCTGGTTCGACACCGTCCTCGCGCGCTACGCGGTGCGCGTGAACGGGATCGACAGCGCCGCCATGACGCTGCTCGACGTGCTCGACGGTTTCGATGAGATCCCCGTCTGCGTGGGGTACCGCTACCGCGGCGACCGGATCCGGCAGTTCCCGGTGGAGCCGTGGGTGCTGAAGGCCGCTGAGCCCGAATACACCATGCTGCGAGGCTGGAGAAGCGACACCACCGGGTGCCGCTCCTTCGAGGAGCTGCCCCACCAGGCCCAGGAGTACATCCGGACCATCGAGGACGCCATCGAGTGCGACATCGACATGATCTCGGTCGGACCGGAGCCGGAGCGCAGCGCGCTGCGCGAGGTCTCCAAGCTGGCGGCCTGGCTGTCCGACGAAGCCTGAATCCGGGCAAGCGCTCCGGGACGCCGGTGCGGCCCGGAGATCCGTAACCCAAAGGGGCGCGGGCGCCCCCGAGCGAGGGGTCTGCGCGCGTCAGGTGAGGCGGTGTTCATGGCCAGCGGAACGATCAAGAAGGTGATGAAGGACCGCGGTTTCGGGTTCATCCGCACCAGCGACGGGAAGGAAATCTTCTTCCACAGGAGCGAGTGCCGGGACTGTGACTTCAACGCCCTCGACCAGGGGCAGCAGGTCGATTTCGAGGTGCGCGAGGACCCCAAGGGTCCTCGGGCTCTCAACGTCAAGCTCGGCGCCCAGACCTGAAACGGAATCCGCTCAGAGCGCGACCGGCCGGCACCGCCCTCCGGCGCGGCAGGGCTGCTAGAATCCCCCCGCTCTCGGCGCGGGTGGGCCGTTAGCTCAGTTGGTTAGAGCGTCTGCCTTTTAAGCGTGGCGGCCCTCCGCAGAGCTGGCGGCCCTCAAGCGTTTTCAGGCACTTGCCGTTCTGGCTACACAGGAGAACACGCCAGATCACGCGAGTTACCGTGTCCAGATCCGTAGCCAGGAATCGAGCGTGACCACTTCGCGCCCCCGACCGCTTGCAACGGGGGCCGGCATCCGAGGCCGGCCAGGGGGCGCGCCCCACCCTCTCGGACCGCACTCGGAGCGGACATGCCACGCCTCAAGCCCCGGGATCCCGTTGTCGAGTTTAAGGCCCTCTTCGATTTCATCCTGACCGATCTGACCGAGGAGAATTGGCGCGACCTCGTAATGACGGCCGCTGAGCTGTTCCAGCCGGCCGGCACTCGGCTCCCGAAGGGATCTGTCCCTCGCGTCTTCGGAGCCCGCGTGATTCCGGCGAGCGAGCGACCGAAGCGGCGCCCGTTCGTCTTAGCCCACGATGGGGCGGCGCAGTATGGCGCCATCGCTTTCGACGTTAACGACCTGAGCGCCGCTCGCACCCTTCAAGCGCGGTTCCGCCAAGAGTGGGGGGCGATCCGCGCGGGCGCCTCCTGGCCTCCGCATACGAGCGTGAGTCGCCTTCTCGAATCCCGCTTCGAGGCCCTGAAGTGCCTCATC
>CAYNUH010000004.1:5612-10624 GCA_964400605.1 uncultured Acidobacteriota bacterium
AAGCCGCCGCGGTTCGCGGAGATAACCTTCCCCGCCGGCGGGAGCGTGCCCGCCGTCCTTATCCGAGGAGAGGCCGTGCGCGATCTGAAAACTTGTCCGTCCTGCCATCGGCTCTACAGCGCCGCGCCCGGGGAGAAGCGGACCTCTTGCGCGCTCCCCGAGTGCCGCGCCCATGCGGACAAGATGCGCCGCGCGAGCCGCTGACCAGCGTTTTACGGCCAAACGTACCGACTTGGTACGTTTGGCCGTAATCACTCCCTATCACGCCAGAATTTGAATTGACTGTGCCGCGTCACGGCGTATGCTCCCCGTGTGAACGTTGAGAACGCAACGCAGACGGGCGAGGCCGGCGAAGGGCGTGACCGGATGGTGAGCCCGACCGCTGCCGCCTACCTGACCGGGTTCGCTGTGGTGACGCTGCGCGCCGCCGAACGCCGCGGCTTGATTCCAGGTTACAGATTGCTCGGCCGGCTTCGGTTCAAGCTCTCCGATCTTCTCGCGTTCATCGAAGCGGGGCGCATGGCCCCGCGCCGAGCTGCGCCTACTGAACTTCTTGCGGCCGGCGGTCGGCCGCCGGGCAGAAGGCGGCGGCGATGAGCACGCAGTCAGACGTTGACGATTTCGCGCCCTCGCCTCCACCGACCGACGACAAGCCGACGAAAGACAAGGTCCTACCCAACTCGGTAGAGGCGGAGATTGCAGTCCTCGGCGGCCTCGGCCTCCTCGGCGAGAAAGCCCTCCCTCGAGTGGAGCAGATCCTCGGTGTCTCCGACTTTTTCCGGGGCTCGCATCGGATGATCTTCCGGGCCACGCGAAGAGTGGGCGGCCGCGGCGTGGCCGTCGATCCTCTCACTATCACGGAGGAGCTGCGCAGCACCGACGAGCTGGACAAGATCCCCGGCGGCGCCGCCTACGTCGCCTCCCTCATCGACGGCGTTCCACGCTCGGTGAACCTGGAGCACTACGCCGGCATCGTGCGCGAGCAAGCTCGCCGCCGCGAGCTGATCACGAGGAGCGCGGCGCTCAATGATGCAGCATGGAACGGCCAGACTACGGAGGAGATCGAGGGCCTCCTCGGCCGCTTGAACGAGTCGTGGGCCGAGCGCGATGCCGTTCGCCCTCTCCCGGCGGAGGACCTCGCGGACATCCTCGCGCGGCCGACGCCTACGACCCCGTGGGCCGTCGAGGGACTCCTCGCCGAGGGCGACCTCGCGATTCTTTCGGGGCCCGGGGGCATCGGGAAGTCGTGGCTCGCACTCGCCGCGGCGCTTGCGCTCGCGACCGGTGCCGACCTGTTCGGCCGCTATCAGGTCGGGCGGCCCTACCGGATCGCCGTGCTCGATCTGGAGTCGCGCCCCTGGGAGCTGGACCAGCGCCTTCACCGTCTCAGCCGTGGGATGGGACTCTCGGGCGAGGACCTCCGAGATCGCGTCCGGGTTGTGCGTCAGCGTGTTCGACTCGACCGGTCGGACGACCTGCGCCGTCTCGTGGCGAGCCTGAAGGAGTGGCGCTCCGAGTTTTTCTTCCTGGATTCGCTGCGGCGAACCTTCGCTGGCAACGAGAATGACTCCGCCGTCGTCTCCGACCTGTTCGTGAACGCGCTGGATCCGCTGCGGACGAACCTCGGCTGCGGGGTGATCCTCACCGATCACGTGCGGAAGATCACGGGCGAGCGGGACCTCGACGCCGCGGACGTCGCGCTCCGTGGGAGCACCGACAAGAGGAACCTCTGCGACGCGCATTTCGGCGTCGGACTGCGCGAGGAGCGCCTCGCGTTCACCCCGACGAAGACTCGGCACTCGCGGCTCCCTGAGCCGATCCTCCTGGAGCTGACCGGGCTCGGCGAGGACGAGCCCCAGGACGGCCCGGTGACGGTCTCCTATGCCGGAGCCCTGGACCGGGCCTCAGACCGCGTGCAGGACGCGATTCTGGCTCTCTTGGAGGAAGCTGGCTCAGCGGGCCTTCTACGCGGCGAGATCCTCGGACGCCTCCAATACTCGCCGCGCGCCGCAACCGAAGGGCTCGGCGCGTTGAAGCGGCGAGGCCGGGTGACGCCCCGAGCGGAGGGGAAGCAGAGCCGCTACTACCTCCAGACCACCGCACGAGCGCAATCAGCGCAGACGAGCGCACTTCCGCTTGAGGGTGCCGAATGACGAGCGCGGCACCCTTAAAGAAACTGCGCTCGTGCTCTCGTGAACGTGCGCAACGTGCGCAGACGAGGGCAGACGACAGCACCGCGACCGGGGAGGGGCGCTTGATGGCGCCCCCTCCCGTCTCGGTCGCACCCGCGAGACTGCTCATGCCGGACCCCTCGGAATCCACGGCGCCGCCTTTTCCCTGTCCAAGCCAGCACTCAGCCTCGCGGGGCCCTGGCCTACCCGAAGGGCTCCGCTTGCTTCATGGGCAGAAGCGACACGACGTAACCGCTGAGGGGGCAAGTGTTGAGGGCACGCCCCGGCGGGGCTACGGCCCTGGCTACGGTCGGCCGGCGGCTGGAGTGAGTCGCCAGTACATATGCACTCTACTCTGAGGCGCATATGTTTGTGCATCAGGCACGGCATTATTTCTCGGGAGTTTTCATGTCTTTTCGGTCCCGTTTCAACATGTCGCCGGTGGCCTGATGGGTAGGCCGCCGCGGCACCAGACGGACCCACTGGAGCGGTTCCGCTGGAGGTCGGCACAACGGATGGCCGCAGGCGAGTTGGACCGCGACCTGGGGGCTCTGCTACTGGCGATGGCTGAGGAGATGGCGCTGGAGACGCCGGGGGCCTCCGGGATGCTGAGGGCCCTGCAAGCGCGTTACCTCGACCTGTACGCGAGGCTGGAGGACTCTGGGACCGCGGATCTTCTGACGCATTCCAGGGGCGTGTCTCAGCTCGTCCAGCTTCAGCGGTCGATCCGCCTCGCCGACATCAAGGAGCTGACGCACCGGCCGCACCGCGACTCGCCCTTCGCGGCCCCGGCACGACCGCGCGGCCAGGTGCCCGAGGTCGGCGCCGAGGGAGGCGAGGGCAGCTTCACCGGAGTGCACGCGTCCGCACTCAGCGGCCATGAGCACCTGGACGACGCCGGCGAAGGCGACACCGGCGGGGATGAGGGCGCGTGATGGACGCGAGGGCGGATCTGGAGGCGGCTGTTCTGGCGCTCCTCGAGGAGGGATGGACGCTCGGCGACGTGTTGATGGCGGTCGGCGAGATCGCCGGCGCCCCCGTGCTGGAGGTTCCCGTCGAGGGCGGCGCGCCGCTGCGCGTGATGCTCAACGTCGAGCTCGAAGGCGTGGACCCGGCCGGCACGATCGAAGTGCTGAATCGAGTGGCGGCGCTCGCCGCTGGAGAGGCGCCGCGGTTGCTTGAGAGCGCGGAAGGGAACGAGCCTGACACGGGCGGCGATGGGGCCGCTGGAGGGTGAGACGATGGAGAGCGTCCTCTCGGTTGCGACACTAGCGGAGCTCAGGACGTTGAAGGAACACGGGGCGCCGACGACGGCGATCCTCAAGGAGGTGGCGCGGGCGCTCGGCGAACCCGAGGCGTTCCCTCGGTGGGCCGCGCGGATGTCGGCGAGCCTGAACGCCGGGCCACTCAGCGAGGGCGAGGTCAAGGAGATGGACGAGCTCACGCGGCTAGAGCTGAGGCGCGAGCTGGATCCGAAGGGCCAGGAGCGACTCATCGTGCTGCTGAATCGGAGGCTGGCGAGCAGGGAGCCCAAGGCGGCCGCCCGTGGCTGAAGCCCTCGTCCTCGCGAACCTGTCGATCGACTCCAGCGGGGTCGTCAGCGGGATCTCGCTCGCCGATCAGGAGATGAAGAAAGGCGAACAGGGCCTCAAGCGGTTCGGAGTCTCGCAGACCGCGCTTGCGGGCAACACGTCGCTTCTGGTCAACCGCATGTTCTCGCTGCGCTCGGTGATGCTCACGATCGGGCGCGCGTTTGGGATCGCGGGAATCGTCGCCGGGCTCGCCTTCGCCCTCAAGGATCTCGTGGTCGGCGTCATCACCAACACCACCTGGTTCAAGAACCTCAAAGAGGCCGTGACCGATTGGTGGCTCGCGCTCAGCAAGGGTGAGGACCTGGTCAGCCGGGTCGCCCGGAAGATGAAGGACATCACGGCCGGCACGGGCATCGACAGCGCGACCGCTCTGTTGGAGCAGATCGACGTCCTGCGTGAGCGCCGGCTTGAGATCGGCCGGCAGATCAGCCAGGTCCCCCAATGGAGCGCCGTGTGGTCCGCGCTGTTCGCCGACCTTCGGGCCGTGGACACGAAGACCGACGAGACGATCCGGAGCCTCGTGGATCTCGGGCTCACGCTCGATCAGATACAGCGAGCGACTGGCGCTTCCATCACCGGCCCGACGAAGGCGATCAAGGAGCTCGGCGTCTCGATGAAGGACGCCGGGTTCACGTTCCATGAGTTCATCAGGCAGACGCTCGCGTTCGGCGTGCCCAGCACGTTCGAGCAAGCCGGCATCCAGGCGACTGCCCTCGGCCAGGCAATCGGACAGACGAACCTCAAGATCGCGCAGGGCGGACCGGCGCTCACGTTCTACGTCGATCTGCTCGACAGGCTGACCGAGACCGCGAGGCAGCTTGAAGCGATCGGCATCGACGTGCCAGGCATCGACTTCGCCACGATCACTCCGGCGCTGTTCGAGTTCGAGTCGGCGCTCACGAAGGTGCAGGTCCAGTTCGAGATCTTCTCGCAGGGCATCCAGGGCGTGCAAGCCGCGGTCACGCGAGCGTTCACCGAAAGCGGCGTCGGCCTCCGGAAGGCCATCGCCGATCAGCTCAAGCAGCTCTCGCTCATGTTCGCCGTCCAGGCGCTCGGTCAGACCGCGCTCGGCATCGCCGCGTCCACTCCGTGGGGGGCCGCGCTGCTCGGTCCGCCGCAGCCGTACTTCCGTGCGGCCGGGGCGTTCGCCGCCGCGTCCGCGGCCGCCGGTATCGGCGGGAACGCTCTCTCCCGCGGATCGGATAGCGGCGCCGGCGCCGGCGGCGGAGGCGGACGCGGCTCCAGGGCG
>CAYNUH010000004.1:10634-11091 GCA_964400605.1 uncultured Acidobacteriota bacterium
GTGGCCGGCGCAGGCGGCAGCTCCACGACGGTGAATGTGTACGTCCAGGGCTCGATGATCGGCACGGACCCTGACAACCTCGCAAGAGATCTCCGCAAGCTCATCCGCACCGCCGAGGCCGAGGGCGCCTGATGATGACCACGAAACACTCACCGGAAGAAGGAGGCAGAGCATGACCAGCAAGGGGAAGACAGAGAGCGAGAAGGGGCCCGAGGGATCGAAGGGCGAGGCGGAGGTCGCGGCGCCGCCACCGCCTCGGCGGGAGCGTGCAGACCGACCGCCAGCGGCTGCAGTTCTATGCCTCCAAGCTCGCCGAGCAGCGGGCCCGGCGAGACGCCCTCGAGCGACAGGGCCTGCCGGTCTCCGGTCTGGAGGGGACGATCGCCTCGACGGAGCGCAACATGGAGGACGTCCGGCGGCGGATCGAGGCCGCCAATGTCACGGGGGACCAGGTGAC
>CAYNUH010000004.1:11101-108720 GCA_964400605.1 uncultured Acidobacteriota bacterium
GGATGAGATCGAACGGCTCCAGGCCGAGGAGAGGAGCCTTCACTCCGAGATCACCAGGTACGAGAGCTCGCGCCTGCCGGCGCCGAAGGAGCTGGAGGACCAGCTCGACGAAGCGAGCCAGCAGCTGAATGCCTTCGAGCAGGCATTCGAGTCCGGCGGGAAGGATCTCGAGAAGCTCGTGGCGGCGAAGGGGAAGGCCGAGCGCGAGGCCCGGCACGGTTTGGCGACGGCGCTGAGGGAGCGCGTCCTGAAGCAGATCGCCGTGGCCGTGCGCGACGCGATGCGCGGCCAGGTCGTGCTCTACGAGCGCCGACCGGAGAAGCCGTTGCCGGCCGAGGTCGCGGCGGCTCTGCGCGAGGCCGAGCAGATCTGCGGCATCGCCGACAAGCTCACCGGCGAGAACAGCGGGATCATGCCGTTCGCGAAGCTCCTGGACGAGAGGCTGCGGTCCGTTCTGTACCCGCTCGTGGATTTCGCAGCGATTCGCCGCGAGGGCCGCGGTGGGCGCCGCGGCTCGAAGTCTGAGGCCGAGCTGCTCAACGCCACGTTCTAAGGACTGCCGGCAAAGCGTCGGCGCGGCAGAGCTGGGGGCGGTTTCCTCCTTGGCCGCACCCGGCGGTGAAGACGCCGGCGCAGCGGTAAGGAGGCGCGAGTCTCCATCGCCCGGGCGGCCGCGGCCCTTGTTGAGGGGCCTGAGCCCGGGCAACCGCCCGCGCGCGCCGCGAGCTTCTGATAGCGGTGGGCGTCGTTGTGATCGAGGCCCTGATCCGCAAAGGTGCCCAATGACGCGATCTCAGGTTTAGATCGCGTCGTGCCTCTCTTGGTTCCCTTGGCTCTGGCGCCCTTCGCCTTCGGCATCTCGCGGAGCAACTCCCCGGCGCGGTGCGGGCCTCCAGGATTCGCCAGGGCGGGAGATGTTGATCGAGGACGGCCCGTGACCCGTCCCGCGGATCATCTCCCGCGGTTCCGTCCAGGCTGGACGCGGGTTTCCGGGGATTGCCCTTCGGCGGAGATCGGAGTATGATCCGGGTTGAAAGCGGGACCGCCGAGGGCAGGAACCCTCGACGGCCCCTGACCCGGACATGGAGAACGCCCATGACCGAGCTGACGCCGATCCTACCACCCATCCCCACAGCTCGACTCGGCGCCCTCCGTGTCCTTCCGCTCAGGGAGGATGCGATGCCACGAAAGAAACCGAGAACAGAGAGCCCCGGCCTCAGCGCCGCGACGTTCGAGACGATCATCCGCATCTGCAAGACGGGCGTCGAGACTGCGCTGCTCGAGAGCCGGCATCGGTTCGAGCGAAGCGAATCGGCGGCGCGCACCACCGTGGAGGCGCTCGAACGCCGATTCGAGATCGCCGAGGGCGCAGAGCGAAGGATCCGCACCTACGCGGCCGCGCTCCGCCTTGCCGGGCGGCCCGGGGAGGCCGCCGCGGCGCTGATTAACGTCCGGGATCTTCTCGCCGCCCCCTCCGCGCCCTCGCGCGCGGCGAGCAAGGGCCAGGTCGGGGAGGCGCTCAAGCTGATAGACGAGGCCCTCGCCGAGAAACAGGAGCCTCCCTTCGGAGGCCCGCACCCGAACCTGCCGGACCTGGTCCGCGAGGCGGTGAGGCTCGGGAAGATCCAAGCGGTGTTCAGGGCCAAGGACCTCGAGCGGGTGCTGGGGATCAAGAACGCCGGGCCGCTTCTGTCGGGCTACGCGATGCGCAACCGGGCCGGCAACGCAGAGGTCTGGGAGCGAGTGCGCAAAGGGCGCTACCGGCTACCGGGTGAAGACGTGCAGGGGCAGCGTACCCAGGAGCTTCTTCGCGAGCTACTGCGGCGCACGGATGCCGCCGAGGGACGCGAAGGGGAAACCGCAGAGCGAGCCGCCGGAGCCGAGGAGACACAACCGGCCCCAGCGGGAGGGAGGACAACATGAGCGAGACGACGCGCGAGGGCGAGGCGCCGCCTGAAGTGCAGACGTCTGGAAAGCGCGCGACATGGCACGGCGACGGCATCTACTCGAGGCCGCGCACCGACCGGGACAGGCGGCCCTACGCCGCCTTTTTCGTCCGCGCCTGGATCCCATCCGAGAAGCGCATCCGCGTGTTCAAGGCGGGGCGGACCCTCCGCTCGGCCGAGCGGTTGCGCCGGCGCATCCTGGCCGACCCGGAGCGGGCCGTCGAGAAGCGCCGTCGCCTCTCGGAGCAGACGCGCGAGGGTCTGACCGTGGCGCAGCTCTACAGGAGCTTCACGGCCGGCTACCGCGGGCGCGGCGGGACCGACTACTACGTGAACGTCCTGCGCCCCGTCGCTGCCGGCCTCGGAAGCGTGCGCGCGTCGGAGCTGACCGCGCAGGCGTTCGACGCCTACTTCCGCAAGCGCCGCTCGGAGCGCACGAGCGACGGCCGGCCGCGCGCCGGGGCCTCGACGATCCGGAAGGAGTGCATCGCGGCGGCCAAGATGTTCAAGTGGGCGCGCCAGCGCGGGCTCGTGACGGTGGACCCGCTGGCGGACTACGAGAAGCCGAAGGAGCCCGCGGGCGCTCCCGCCCGGGCCCTCACCTTCGAGGAGGAAGATCGCCTCCTGGCGCTCCTACCGCCCCTCGAGCGTGACGTGGTAGCCTGGGGGCTCGACTCGGCGATGCGCCGGGGGGAGATCCTGGCCCTCACCTGGCCGCGGATCGACCGGGCGGCCGGCGTGATCCACGTCGCGGGCACGAAGACCGGCAAGCTCCGCAGGGTGCCGCTGGACTTGAGCGACCGGCTTGAGGAAATCTTAGGGCGGCATCCGGAGCGCCTTCCGTTGAATCGCGTCAACCCGAAGACCGGGAAAGAGGAGAGAGTGATCGTGCCGGTCTTCCATGAACAGACGGGCGCGCCGCTCGACACGGATCGCCTCGACGGGCTCTTGGAAGGCGCGATGAAGGCGGCAGCGATCCCGAAGGTGCGGGGGGCTCTCTGGAACGTCCTCCGGAAGACGTGGATCAATCGGTTCTACGACGCCGGGGGGCTTCCTCAGAGGGAGGCCGACATCTGCGGCCACAGTCTCGCCGTCGCGGACAAGCACTACCGGGACCACGCGGGCACGACACGGCGGCAGGACGCCGGGATCATGAACCGTCCGGCTACTGTAGCCAGGACTGTAGCCAGAAAAGCAGAGATCGCGTAACTCATTGATGGGCCGTTAGCTCAGTCGGTAGAGCGTCTGCCTTTTAAGCAGAGGGTCGCAGGTTCGAATCCTGCACGGCTCACCAAACCTCTCTCGCGGCTCGGGTTCGCCCTCTGAGGCAGGGCAGCATCCTCGCATCGTTGCGCAACCTCAAGCTCACCCTCGAGTACGACGGCACGCGATACAGCGGCTGGCAGGTGCAGAAAAACGCCCGCACCGTGGGAGGAGCCTTCGCGGAGGCGCTCTCCGCCGTGCTGAAGGAATCGCCGCAGGTCTTCGCCGCAGGGCGGACCGACGCCGGCGTTCACGCCATGGCCCAGGTGGTCTCCTTCCGCACGCGCACGGACCTCTCGCCGCGCGAGCTGAGGGAACGTCTCAACGACCGTCTCCCTAATGACATCACCGTGCTTGAGGTGGAGACGGTCCCGCTCTCCTTTCACGCCCGCCACGCCGCCCTGTCGCGCACCTACCGGTATCAGGTCTCGACGCGGCGCACGGCGTTCGCGAAGCGCTACGTCTGGTGGGTCCGCGCGCCAATAGACGGGACGATCCTCCGCGAGACGGCCGATCTGGCCTCCAAGGCCCGCGACTTTCGCTCCTTCGCTGAAGGGGGCGCCGGCGAGGAGGGGGACGCGCCGCGCGAGCGATCCACGCGCGTGACGATTAAGCAGGCTCTCTGGACCGAGGAGGACCCCCTGCTGGTGTTCCGGATCCGGGCCGACCGCTTCCTGTGGAAGATGGTGCGGCGCCTCGTGGGCGTGATGGTGGCGGCCGCGACGGGGCAGATCGAGCGCGATTCTCTGGCGCGCTGGCTCGCCGAGCCTTCGCGCGAGCCCGCGCGGTGGACCGCTCCTCCCTCGGGGCTGTTCCTCGAATCCGTGGAATACCCCCCGCACATGGCGGGGGCTGCCGCTGAGCACCGCGTGAGGGGAAGGGGCGCTCCGCGCAGGGCCGGCTGAGCGCGCCTCTCAGGCCGCAGGCCCGGAGCGGAAGGGCCCGCCGCTAGGGTCCGGGCATCTCGCTCGCAATCCAGTCGGTCACCCGGCGCATCCCCTCCTCGAACCCCACGGCCGGCTGCCAGCCAAGACCCCGCCTGGCCTTGTCGATCGAGTAAGTGCAGCGGGCCGTCAGGAGCCTCAGTCCCATCCGGCCCAGAGGCGGTCTGCGGCCCAGGAGGGGGAAGACCGCCTCCATGGCGATCACGAGCGGCCAGGCGGCCGCGGCGGGCACGGAGATCCGTGGTGCGGGGGTCCTCGCGGCTGCGGCCAGACGGTCGAGATAGACCTTCCATGTGACAGGCGCCCCGTCCGTGATCAGGTACGTCTGGCCGGCCGCAGCAGGGCTCTCGAGGCAGGCGGCCGCGGCGTCGGTGAGGTTGTCCACGTAGGTCAGGTTGATGAGGCCGCGGCCTCCGCCGATCAGGATCATTCTCCCCGCGCGCAGGGCCTGCACGAGCTTGATGACCCACTCGCCGGCCCTCGGTCCATACACGTCGCCCGGCCTCAGGATCGTGACCGCGAGGGCCCCTCTTTCATGAAGGCGCCGCAGAGCCTCCTCCGCCGCGATCTTGCTGTCGGCGTACGGGAGGCCGATGGAGCGGATGGCCGCGTCCTCGTCGATCCCGGACCGGGGGGGCATCCCGTGGACGGTGACGCTGCTGACGTAGATGAAACGCCTCACGCCGGCGCGAGCGGCGGCAGCGGCCAGCGTCTGCGTCCCGCCCGCGTTCACCTTCATGAACGCCTCCCGTGGAGCGGAGACGCCCATCAGCGCTGCGCAGTGGATGACGGCCGAAGGCCGCAGCGCTCGCAGCGCCTTCTCGCAGTCGGCGCTCGAAGTGACGTCGCCCTCGAGGACGGAGATGCGCGGATGTTCGAGGTGAGCCGCGGGCCGTCCCGGAAGGTCGAACGCTCCCACGGAGAGGCCCCGATCGGCGAAGCGGCGGGCCATCTCGCCTCCGATGAAGCCGGCGGCGCCGGTGATCAGAAGGCTCGGGGGGGAGGGATCCTCCAGCATGATGCGCGATGATAGACGGAGGCGTCCTCCCGATCTAGAATGCGGCTCCTCGCATCTCCCCTCCGGGTCCCCATCGTCTAGTCTGGCCTAGGACTCAGCCCTTTCAAGGCTGCAACACGGGTTCAAATCCCGTTGGGGACGCCAGACCTCGGCCTTCGCCACGATGGGGCGTGCGTCAGCGGGCGCCGCGAGGGCGGTTCCACCCGGAACCGCCGATGCGACAGGCGCTCTTGTGCCGTGCGCTGCTACCCTGTGGAGCCAATGCGCGTCCATCCTCCCCCAGCGTTCCATCCGGTGACCCTCGCGGCGGCGGTCGCGTGTCTGGTGGCGGGGTCCGCCTGCGCAGCGGCCGTCCCGGACAACCCCGCCGCGCGCAGCCGTGCCACGGCGCCGGCCGCTGGCTCTGAGGGCCCGCCGCGACCGGCCTCAGGGCCGGTGCGCGTGGATCCTCCGGCGGGGCCCGGGGCGATGGGGTCGAATCTCTCCGTAGCGGAGGAGGGCGTCCTTCTGACCTGGATCGAACCCACGCCGCGCCCGGGGGCGAGAGAGCCGTCCCACGCGCTGCGGTTCGCGATCCTGAGGGAGGGTGCGTGGAGCGAGCCGCGCACCATCGCCACGGGGGAGGACTTCTTCGCCAACTGGGCCGACTTTCCTTCCATCGTCCGCGCGCGGGACGGCTCGCTTCTGGCGCACTGGCTCCAGAAGTCGGCTCCGGCCACGTATGCCTACGACGTGCAGCTCGCCCGCTCCGTGGACGGCGGCGTCACGTGGGCTCGGCTCGGGCCGCTCAACGACGACGCCAAGCCCACCGAGCACGGGTTCGTCTCCCTGGTGGACGAGGAGACGGGCGTGCGCGCCTTCTGGCTTGACGGCCGGGACCTGGACGGCGGAGAGGAGGGCGCGGGACACGGCGGCGGCCACGGCAGTGGGGCGATGACGCTGCGAACGGCTCTCGTGACCGATACCGTCCGTGAGGGCTGGCGCCTCGACCCGAGCACCTGCGAGTGCTGCCAGACATCGGCGGCCATGACGTCCGAGGGGCCCGTCGTCGTCTACCGCGACCGCGCCGAGGGGGAGATCCGCGACATCTCGATCGTGAGGCGGACGGCCCAGGGCTGGACCGACCCCCATCCCGTGCACGTGGATGGCTGGGAGGTGCCCGGGTGCCCCGTGAACGGCCCGGCGGTCGCGGCCGAGGGCCGCATCGTGGCCGTCGCCTGGCACACCGCGTCCGGCGGTCGGGCACGGGTCCTGGTGGCATTCTCCGGCGACGCGGGCGCCACGTTCGGGGAGCCGATCGAGGTGGACGCCGCCGATCCCCCGGGCCGCGTCGGCGTGGTGCTCGACGCCGGAGGGGACGCCATCGTGAGCTGGCTGGCCGCGCCGCCGGAGGAGCGCCCTCAACCCGCCGCATCGGCATCGGCCGAGGCCGCCGTGCGGGTGAGACGCGTCTCGGCCAGCGGTGCCGCGGCCGAGACGCTGACCGTGGCGTCGAGCACGCGCTCGCGCTCGAGCGGCTTCCCCCGAATGGTCCGGGCGGGGGAGACACTCGTCATCGCCTGGACCGAGAGCGGTGAGGTGTCGCACGTGCGGGCCGCGTTGCTCGCGGCGGCCGACGTTCCGGCGGCGCGGGGAGCCGCCTCACCTCCTCGCGCGCCGCGCGCGCGGGCATGGGATGGCAAGCCCGGATCGTTGGCTCCCGACTACGCGGCGCCGACTCTGGATGGCGGCAGGCTCGCGCTCGCGGATCTGCGCGGGCAGCCCGTCCTGCTGAACCTCTGGGCCACCTGGTGCGCCCCCTGCCGTCAGGAGACGCCCGCCCTCATCACGCTGCATCGCCGCTTCGCACCAAGGGGACTCCGCGTCGTCGGCGTGAGCGTGGACGAGAGAGCCGCCGCGAGCAGCGTGCGCGACTTCGTGGCGGAAAACGCCCTGCCCTACGCGATCCTTCACGACGCGGACGACCGTGCCTCGGGTCTCTTCGGGGTCCCGGCGCTGCCGGGGAGCTTCCTGTTCAACCGCGCGGGCGTGCTCGTGTGGCGCCGGCTCGGCGCCTTGCGCGTGGACGATCCGGATCTCGCGAGGGCCATGGACGAGGTCCTCACGCCGTAGTCCTCCCAGGGCCGGCGCTCCGCCTCACGACGGCGGTGACGCCGTTTTCGGGATCTCCGCCCGAAGGGCCCGCGCCACCTCCCGCGCCGCGAGGCGGTAGCCCCCGGAGGAGGGATGGTGGTCGAGGGGCATCAGGAAGAGTCTGCGGGCACGCGCCCCCGCGCGCTTGAAGGCGGGAAGGAGATCCACCACGGGGATGCTCGCCTCCGAGGCGATCCGGGACATCCTGGCCTGGGCCTCCGCCGGGGCGCTCGCGACCACCTGCTCGTAGAACGGATAGAGCACGAGCACGACCCGGCAGCCGTGCCGGCGGCTGTCCTGATCGAGGCGCACCAGCTCGTCGCGGTATCTCTCGAAGAGGGCCTCCGTCCGCGCGTCGAAGGAGGACGTGAGGAGGTGCCGGATGGGGACCTCCTGGATCGTCGGATCGAGGCGCAGGCGCGCCATGACCGAGGCCTTGATGACCCATAGGAGGTTGTACGTGGCGGTCCTGCGCAGCAGATCCTTGATCGGCGTCAACGGCGACTCGCTCATCCTCCTCGCCTCGATTCGCTGATTGTCCCTCGATGAAACACGGCGCGTGAGATCGGCGAGATCGTTGAGGACGAATCCCACGATCAGGGCGTCGGGGCCCAGAGAGAACCCCTTCTCTCGGGCGAGATCGGCCTCGTCAGTGATCGTGTAGCCGTTGACGCCGCCGTTGATCACTTCGATGGCGCGCCCCGGGAACTCCTGACGCAGCCTCTTCTCCAGCGCGGCCGGGAAGGTCTCGTCGTCGCTGAGGTAGTCGCCGAAGGTGTACGAGTCTCCCAGGCAGAGGATCCGATAGGCCCCGGCAGGTTTTTCGGCCGGGAACTCCCGCCCGCGGAAACCCAGTCCGTTGATCCGAATGCGGTGGGGGAGGCGGGGCCGGAACCGATCGACGAAATCCTGGTTGGGTGCGAAGGGCCCGGGCCACCGTGCCCACATCTCCTCGTCGGGGTAGGCGAGCGTCTGGGTGGGGGCCAGCTCCGCGAGCCTCAACGTCGTCTCGATACAGATCAGCAGGAGAGAGGTCGAGAGGATGGAGAGGAGAATGTTCAGCCGCAGCGCCCGGAAGCGGCCGCCGGCCGGGGCCGCCGCAGGCGGCGACGCGGGAGACTCGGGCACGCTTCTCAGGCTCCGCCGCCCCCCGGCGCCGCGCCTCGACGCCGCGCGTGGCGTATCATGGCGCTTCGCGGCCGCCGCCGTACCGATGATCCGTAGGAGGCCTATCAGTATGACCGAATGCGGACGACGTTGTCCAGCCGCCGCGCGTAGCGCATGGCTCGTGGCGCTCCTCGCCGCTTCCTTGGCGATCGTCGTCTCCGTCCCAGCCGCGGAGCCCGTTTCGGCCTGGGACGCCTTCCGTCGGGGGGAGAGGCTGGCCGGCGACGGGGATCTCGCGGGGGCGCTGCGCGCCTACGAGGAGGCCCGCTCGTCCATCGCCGGTGCACCCTCGCTCGATCGATCCCTGGCCGAGGCGCTCACCGTCAACCTCTACAACCTCGCCGCCTCGCTGACATCGGCGGGCGAGACCGATCTTTCGCTGCGGTCCATCGAGCAGATCTATTCGCTGCGAAAGATCGCGGGGAAGATCCGCGACGCGTCCCTGGAGCGCACGATCCGATCGGGTGCCGAGAGGCTCGCCGACTACGCCGTTTCGGCCGGGAAGGCGGCTTCGGCCCTCCCCATGTACCAGGCCATGGTGGACTTCGAGCCGGCCGACGCGGGGCTGAAGGTGCGACTCTCCGCCGCGCTGCTGGCAGCCGGCGATCCGGACAAGGCCAAGGCCGTGGCGGAAGAGGTGCGGAAGATCGAACCCCGATCCGCGGAGTCGCGAGCGCTGACGGCGCGTGCGGACCTGATGGCGTCGAAGCGCCTGACCTCCCGCGGCGAGCACCGGGAGGCCAGGCTCCGCACCGAGTGGGCCGCGCAGGATCTCCTTGACGCGCTCCAGATCGAGCGGGACAGCGTCCCGCGGCTGGCGGAGTACGCGTCGGCGCTGAGCGCCCTCGCCCGCCTCCTCGACGAGGAGGGGGACCACCCCGGGGGCGACGCGGCGCGGGCCCGAGCGCTCGGTGCCCTGGACGAGGCTGCTGGGCTCTCGCCCGACCAGGGCGGAATCTGGATGGAGCGCGGGCGCCTCCTGGAGATCGAAGGGAGGCACGCGGAGGCCTCGGCGGCCTTCGAGAAGGCGGCCGGGCTGTTCGAACGCGCGGGCGGCGACTCGGCGCTTCGCCTGGCACCGGAGGCGAGGAAGGCCGAGGCCGCCGGGGTTCTCATGATGATGGCCGACGCGGTCAACGAGGCTCGGTTCGATGAGGCCTCTTCGGTTCTCGAGCGCGTGCGACGCCTCGATCCGGCTCTCTCCCGCGCGGCCGACGCGCTCCGGGACGCCCTGCGGGAGGCGGAGGAGCAATCGAGGCTCGTGCGCGGAGAGAACGAGCGGATCCTCGCCGCTCACCCCGGCCGGGGAGACAGCCTTCTGGCGCTCGGCGATCTCGATTTCCTCTATGGGCGGTACGAATCGGCGCGCTCCTTCTACGATAAGCTGGCCCGGGCCGCGGAAGAGAAGCCCCCGGAGGCCGTCATCCGCGGGCGGCTTTTCAGAACAGCGGGCGTCGCCGCTTCCGAGCCCGCCCGGAAGCTGGAGTTTGACGCGGGCGGGCTGAGGCTTGAGGTCCGCTACGCCGTCGACGAGGGTCTCGGCGAAGCCCGGAAGGGGCTCGTGGCAGCCTGGCGGCGCGTCGCCGCAGCCCTCGGGCCTTTTCCAGAAGGAGCGCTCCCTCTGGTCAAGATCTACGCCAACCAGAGGGCTTTCCGCACCTCGGCCGGGCCCCACATCGGAGCCACCGCGACGGGCTCATACGGAAGGGGGACCGTCTCGGTCTTCGTCGAGCCCGGACGGGGCACCGCGGCATGGGCCACCGTGCTCGGGCGCGAGATCGCCGCGTGGGCCTGCGACCGGATCGGCCGGGGCCGTGCACCCCGGTGGGTTCGGGAAGGAGTCTCGAGGCGGGCGGCGGGCGAGCCGGGCCGCCCGGACAGGGCCAGGCTCGCTCGCGCCGCCGACGCGGGCGGCTGGATTCCGGCCGTCTCTCTGGATCTCGCCTTCGCCATGGCCTGGAACGATGGCAGGCGGCTCTCCCTCCTCGAGGAGGAATCGATGCTGCTCATGGCCACGCTCGAGTCGGCCAAAGGCCTGGCGGCCGCAAGGTCGCTCCTCGAGGCGTTCGCTTCGGGGGCGGGAGTGCCCGCCGACGAGGCTTTCAACATATGTTGCGGCATCGGGCTCGGCGCTCTCGATGCGGCCGCGCGCGCGAGCCTTCCCGCCAGTCCCCCTTCCTGACAGAAGATCCCCTGAGCCCCCGGATCACGCCGATAGCCGCCGCAGCCGGAGGCAGGCCTCCTCCAGCTCCGGCATCTTCTTCGCGAAGCACAACCTCACTTGCTGCCTCCCCTCCGCGGGGTCGGCATAGAAGGACCCGCCGGGGACGGAGGCCACTCCGGTGGCGGCCAGGATCGTCTCCGCCGCCTCCCGATCGTCGCGATACCCCAGCGCGGAGACGTCCGCCAGGAGGTAGTAGGCCCCCTCCGGCGCGAACGGCCTCATCCCGGCGGTCGCGCAGGCTTCGACGAGGCGATCGCGCTTCACCGTGTAGGAGCGCTGCAGATCCTCGTAGAAGGAGGGCGGCAGGTCGAAGGCCGCGATGACGCCGTGCTGCAGCGGCGTCGGGGCGCAGATGTAGAGCAGGTCATTGAGAACTCCCAACCGCGCGGCGATGTCCGCCGGCGCGACGGTGTAGCCGAGCCGCCAGCCTGTCATGCTGTAGGTCTTGGAGAAGCCCGAGAGGGTGACGGTGTGGTCGGCCATTCCCGGGAGAGACGCGAGGCTGACGTGGCGCCGGCCGTCGAAGAGGATGTACTCGTAGATCTCGTCGGTCAGCGCGACCGCACGGTGATCGCGGCACAGCTCCCCGAGGACGCGGAGCTCCGCCTCGGTGAAGACCTTGCCGCAGGGGTTGCACGGCGTGTTGATGACCAGCAGCCGGGTGCGGCGGCCGAAAGCGCGCTCCACCGCGGCCACGTCGAAGGACCATCGGGGCGGGCGCAGCGGGACGTAGACCGGGACGGCGCCGCACATCCGGATGATGTTCACATGGTAGGAGTAGAAGGGCGAGAAAACGATGGCCTCGTCGCCCGGCTCCAGCAGCGCGAGGCAGGCGATGGCGAACCCGCCGGTCGAGCCAACCGTGACCACCACCTGCGTGTCAGGATCGCAGGCGATGCGGTTGTAGGAGCCCGCTTTTTCCGCGATCCGCCTGCGCAGGAGGTCCAGGCCTTCGAACTTGGAGTAGGTGCTGCGATCCGCCTGGATCGCCTCGGCGGCCGCGGCTTTGATGAGAGGGTCGGTCGGCTGATCGCAGATCCCCTGGCCGAGGTTGATCCCTCCCAGACGCTCGCACTCGCGGGTCATGCGCCTGATGTCGGACTGGACGAGCCCTTCGATGCGGGAAGCGAACCTGCGCCCCATGGGCGGGTATTGTAGCCGAACGCCTCGGCCGCGGGCGGGCGCCGAGCCCATGGACGCGAGACAGGGCGGCTGCCGCACCGCTCGACGCGTTTCGTTGACAGCGACGGACGGCTTTGTATAATGCGCCCTTCCGGTGCTTGGGTTCTCCGCCGGGATGGGGTATCCGTCGCAGCACCCGCGCCGGGGCGCCGGCGGGGGAGTCCGGAGGTCAAGTGATGGTGCGTCGCGCTCTGGTTCGGCTGGCCCTCGCCGCGCTCTGTGCCGCCACGGCCACGCCCGCCGGAATCATCAAGAAAGCGTACGAGGTGGGCCTCTACGGCGGCATCGAGAGCGGCGACAACAACGAGAACATCTCCTCGGACTCCGCCTTCGGGCTGAGGGTCGGTTACGCCTTGACGCCCAAGCTCATGGCCGAGTTGAACGTGGATGCCTTCGATACAAGGCGTGAGGTCACGGGCCTCGCGGGAGACGCGAGCCAGCCGGCCAACCAGGTGCCTTTCTCCCAGCCCGCCGGCGCGTCGTTCTTGGGATACTCGATCGCCCTCACGGCGAACTTCCTCACCGAGAAGGACGCCAACACGAAGCCTTATTTGAGCGTCGGACTGGGCTTCATCACCGAGGAGCGCGACGGCGCCGTCTTCTGCGTCGACACGGACACAGGCCCGAAAGACCTCAACGGCAACCAGATCACCTCCTGCGCTGACGTCACCCCCGACGGCCGCGTCCTGGATCCCAACAGACCCCGACTCAACCCCGGTGAGATCTTCTGGGTCACGACGCTGGACGAGAAGGACACGGGGTCGCTCCTCACGTTCGCCGTGGGCGCCCGGACGTTCTTCAGCGACCGGTTCGGCATCCGTTACGAGGGCCGCTACTACCACCACGAGGCCTTCAATGCCAATCAGGACGCTTTCGAGCTGACGGCGGGCGCGACCTTCGTCCTGGGTGGTAAGAAGTAGGGTCGCCGCCGCGGGGCTGGTGCTCGCGGCGGGGATCGCCGCCGCGCCGGCCGCCGAACTCTGCGAGGGCTGCTGGGAGGTCGGCGTCCGTGGAGGCTACCTCGTCCCGTCCACCTCCGCGGGGACCGAGGCGGGCTTCCACGCCGGCGTCGCAGGCAGTTTCCGGTTCAGGCCATTCTGGTCGGTGGAATTCTCCCTCGACCGCCACGCCGGATCCATCGAGGATGGACCCGAGGAGACCTTCACCTTCGCCGCGGCCGCCTTCACATACACCTTCCGTTCCACGCGCGAGCAACGCACGCGCCCCTACGCTCTCTTCAGCGCCGGGCTCATCCACGACGCCGTGGGACCCCGGGCGACCTCCGCACCCACGTCCTCGGGGCCGGTCGCGGCGCGCTCGTCTCCAGCGAGCGATACCGGACTCGTCTACGGGGTCGGCGCCGGCGCACTCACCTCCCTGACCGGCCGGATCTTCCTCCGCTATGAGGTGCGCTGGCTGTCGTGGTCCAGCTTCGGAATCGGCCAGGACGCCGCTGACGCGCTCGTGGCGATCACCTTGAGACTCGGACCCTGAATCGACGCCGGGGCATCGCGGGAAGCGGCCTTGAACGGGGCGCTTTCGGGCGTGTAGAGTGGGATCCGGCCGGGAGGGGCCCGGTCGGTGGCAGCGGTTCGCCGGTCTCGGGGCACCGAAGGACGGAACATTCCCGAGAGGGCCGCCGTGGACGGCTCCACCTGGCGAGAGGATCCCGGATCGGTTGACAGTCCCGGAGAACGGGACGTATATAGGCCGTTGCCGCGTTCGCGCCGCGGGCACGGCCCACTTCTTCCGCCGGCAATCGAGTCGGGCCGGGCGCACCGGCGCCCCGGAACCGGATCGCAAGCGGATTTCCACGGCGACGTTCACGCAAAGCAGGGGGGGTAGCGTGCCGCCATTCATGCCGGGAGACGCATGGGCCTGAGCCGGTCAAGGGGGGCGCGCCAGGCTGTGGTCCTGCTCGCCGCCGACATGGCCATCATCGTGGCGGCGTCACTGGCGGCGAACTATCTCCGCTTCGACGCTTTGTTCCCGGACGACTTCGTCAACTTCACGAACTGGCTGCTCATCGACCTGATCGTCAGCCCGGTCGCCTTCTACGCGCTCGGGCTGTACCGTGGGATCTGGCGCTATGCCAGCATCTCCGACCTGATGCTGATCTCGAGGGCCGTTGCGGTCAGGACCCTTCTTCTGGTGGCTCTCTTCCTGTTCCTCGGCTACGACCGAGGGGTCCCGCGCTCGGTGATCCTGATCGACGCCATGCTTGTCCTCGGCCTCGTGGGGGGCGCCCGGCTCCTCACGCGCATGCAGCGGGAGATCGTGCAGACCAAGACTCTGAAGAAGAAGAGGCCGGTCCTGATCATCGGCGCCGGCGACGCGGGCGAGATCATCTTCCGGGAGATGAAGAACAACCAGCGCCTCGACTATAACCCGATCGGGTTCATTGACGACGACCCGGCGAAGTGGGGTGTGCGCATCCACGGCGTGCCCGTCCTCGGGGGGTGCGAGGAGATACCGCGGGTGGCGGCCGAGCGGCAGGTCCGCGAGGCCATCATCGCCATCCCCTCGGCCACGGGCCGCGATCTCGCGGAGGTGTACCGCTACTGCCAGAGGGCCGGCATCCGGACGAAGACCGTCCCGCCCGTGAGCCAGCTCATCGATGGACAGGTGCACCTCAGCCAGGTGCGCGACGTGGAGCTGGAAGATCTTCTCGGCCGGAAGACCGTGCAGGTGGATCTCGCCTCCATCGGGGCGAGCCTGCGGGGGAAGCGTGTGCTCATCACGGGCGGGGGCGGATCGATCGGGCGTGAGCTCGCCCGCCAGATCGCCGAGTTCGAGCCGGAGAGGCTGGTCCTTCTGGACCGCAACGAAAACAGCGTTTACTTCGTCGAGATGGATCTCCGGAAGCGCTTCCCCACCCTGGCCCTCGACATCGTCATCGCGGACATCCTGGACCGGCCGCGGGTGCGCGAGGTCTTCGCCGCCTTTCGTCCGCAGACGGTTTTCCACGCCGCCGCGTTCAAGCACGTGCCGATGATGGAGCTCAACTCCGCGGAGGCGTTCAAGAACAACGTCTTCGGGACCCGGGGCGTGGCCGAGACGGCCACCGACCACGGTTGCGAGCGATTCGTTCTGATCTCGACCGACAAGGCCGTGAACCCCGTCAGCGTCATGGGCGCCACAAAGCGTCTCGCCGAGATGACGGTGAAGGGGATGAACGGCACGGCCACGCGCTTCGTTTCGGTCAGATTCGGCAACGTTCTCGGGAGCGACGGCTCCGTGGTCCCCCTGTTCAAGAAGCAGATCGCGGAGGGCGGGCCCGTCACCGTGACCCATCCCGACGTCAGCCGCTATTTCATGACGATCCCCGAGGCCGTCCAGCTCGTCCTGCAGGCCGGCACCATGGGGCGAGGCGGGGAGATCTTTTTGCTGGACATGGGCGAACCCATCCCCATCCTGGGCCTGGCAAGAAACCTCATCGAGCTGTCCGGGTTCAGCCCCGACAGCGACATCCAGATCGTCTTCACGGGTCTCAGACCCGGCGAGAAACTGCACGAGGAGTTGCACCTCAAAAGGGAGGACGTTCAGCCGACCAGCCACAACAAGATCCTCCGGTGCCGCGACACGGCCGCTCCCGCCGCGGACGTCCTCAGGCATCTGGAGGCCGTCGAGCCCAGGTTTCGCGCCGAATCCAAGCCGGTAACCGACACCGAGGTGCGCCGCATCCTCGCGGACCTGGTCCCCGAATTCGCGGCGGGCGGCGCCGACCTCGAAGTCTCCCCCGACGGCGTCCGGGCCGGCGTCGGGCCGGCCTGCACCTGAAGCCCCGCGCCTGACGCCCGTTTCCACAAGGCCGCCTCTCCCTCCCTCAGGTCCAGGTCTGATTGCCTGGAATTTGTTCAGGAAAGTTCATTTTGGCTTGACTACCACCGGGGCTGGCCGTATATGATGCCATCCTTCCAGTCTTCTTTAGCCATGAAGACCCCTCCCGGGGTGTCCGAGAGGGGGCGGGTCGGGCGTCCGCGCAGGCGCCCCGTCTCGTTTCTGTCGGCTTCGTCGAGCCGCCCGCACTGATCGGGCCGCTCGACGGCACATGCGAGCCCGGATGAGGCGCGAGGACGCACAGGTTCCATGGAGATGGCGGGTCGCGGCCCTCCTCGCGGCGGCGTCAATCCTCTGCCTCGACGGGGCGGTCTCCGGCGCGCCGGACGTGCAGAATCAATCCGCCGGAAGGAAAGACGCGGAAACCGGGGAGCTCCGGGTGACCATCGCCGGCGTCGGAGATCCCAGGGCCGACTACGAAGACTACGTCATCGGCGTCCAGGACCTCATCCAGGTCACCGTCTGGAAGAACCCCGACCTCTCGGTGACGGCCCCGGTCCGTCCCGACGGCAAGATTTCCCTCCCCCTCATCGACGACGTGCACGCCGCCGGCCTCACTCCCCAGCAGCTCAAGGATGAGCTCACGCGCAGATGGAAAGCCTTCCTGAGCGCCCCCGAGGTCTCCGTCATCGTCAAGGAAGTCAACAGTCTCAAGGTATACCTCGTGGGCGAGGTGGCCCGGCCGGGCGAGCTCTCGCTCAAGGGGAAGACGCGTCTCCTCCAGGCCCTCTCGCTCGCGGGAGGATTCACGACATTCGCCGAGAGGTCGAAGATCATCGTCCTGAGGGACAACAAAGGCGTCGAGACGCGCTACGAGATCAAATACAAGGACCTCGTGTCGGGAAAGAAGCCGGACGAGAACCTCGTCCTGAAGCCCGGCGACACCATCGTGGTTCCGTGAGGGAGCCGGGCGTGAGCACGCAGCGATGGGGGAGGATGGCCGGGCGGTCGGCGGTGGTCTTCTCCCTCGCGGCGAGCCCAACCGGAGCCGCGAGCGCCGTATGGGACCTCGGGGGCCAGATCGCGCTGCGCGAGTCCTGGACGGAAAACACAACGTTCACCGCCGCCCCGGGGAACGGCGACGCCATCTCGTCCCTGCGGCTCGAGGGGCGCGCGCTCCGGGCCGGCCGCCGCGTGCGGTTCGAGGCCTCGTACGAGCCGAACGGCCAGTTCTACCGGGACCGACGGGAACTCAACCGGGTCGCCCACGTGGGGCGCACGATTCTGGCGTGGGAGGCTTCCCCCAGGAGCACTCTCTCGTTCTCCGAATCGTACTCCTACACCCCCGATCAGGGCGTCTCGAGCACCTCCTTCCAGGCGCCCCTGCTGTTCACGCGGCTGGGCGATCGGCGCAGCCAGATCGCCGTGACCTCCTGGCGGTTACAGCTGAATGGGACCACCGATTTCATCGGAGAGTTCCGGCACCAGATCCAATCGTACAGCGAACCCTCGTTGGCCGACTCGGCCGCTCTTTCTCCTTCCGCGCGCATCATGAGGAGCGTCGGTCCCCGGGCGGGGATCGATGCCGGTGCCGCGTACGGGTGGAACCGGTTCGAGAGCCCGGTGTGCGAGCAGGTGAGCGGCGTCACGGGGCGATGCCTCGAGTTCCGGGAGGAACCCCATCGCAGCGAGATCGCCAACCTCTTCACGGGAGGCAACCGCGCTCTGGGCCAGCGCGTCACGGCAACCGCGCGTGTCGGCTACAACTTCGTGATCCCCGGCAACGCGGGCGGAGGGACTCGCCGCGGCGTCCAGGCCCAGGCCGGCATCCAGTGGACGGGGCCTCGCGTGAGCGCGCAGGGGGGATACAACCGCGATGTCTACACGGGGAGCGGCGCCCTCGCCGTCAGCACCGCGCAGTCCGTCTTCCTGAGCGCCGGTGCCATGCTGACCCGGAGGTTCACGGTCAACGCCATCCTGAACCGGAGCACGTCCCGCAGCCTGGGCGCGGCCCGGCACCAGGAGGTGGACAGCTTCAACGGTCAGGCGGGCCTCCAGATCCGGCTCCGCGGCGGCGTCAGCGCCAGCGCGGGGTACGCGAGGTACGCACAGAGCTCGGAAAGGCCGGAGGTGCCCGACCATCTGGGCTTCAACCGTTACTGGGTCGCTCTCGGCGCCGCCTTCAATTGAGGAAGAGAACGTGCAGCAGCAGCTCAATCTGACATCCTGGCTCGACAGCCTGAGGCGCCGCTGGTGGATCCCTCTTCTCTTCCTGGCGGCGGGGGCCGCCGTCTCGACCGAAGTCACGCGAAGGCTTCCCAAGATCTACAGGGCCAGCACGCTCATCCTCGTCGAGCCTCAGAAGATCCCCGTCGCCTACGTCCGCCCCACCGTGACGACGACCATCGAGAATCGGCTGCGATCCATCCAGCAGCAGATCACGAGCCGCACCCGGATCGAGCGGGTCATCGAGGAGCTGAAGCTCTTCCCCACCGAGGTCGGCAGGGTCCCCATGGAGGTGCTGGTGGGCCGGTTGGCCAGCAAGATCCAACTCGAGGTGCGCGGCACGACCACCTTCCGGATCTACTTCGAGGGAACCGATCCCCAGGACGTGGCGCGCGTCGTCAACAAGATCGCCGACCTGTTCATCCTCGAGAACCTGGAGGCCAGGGAGCGCGAGGCCCGGACCACCAGCGAGTTCCTGGAGAAGGAGCTCGAGAAGGTGAAGGTGCGGCTCGAGCAGGAAGAGAAGCTCATCGCCGGGTTCAAGCGCGAGCACTTGGGGGAGCTGCCCGAGCAGAGGGAGGCGAACCTCCGAACCCTCGAGACGCTCCAGGCCCGTCTCCGGACCAATGAAGAGACCATCACGCGCGCGCGGGAGCGACGGCTGACTCTGGAGAGCCAGATCGCGGACCTCCCGACCACGGGGACCAACGTCAACGCGGTCGCCGAGCAGCTTGATCGCGAGCGGACGAGGCTCCAGGAGTTGCTAAACCAATTCACGGACCAGCATCCCGAAGTGCTGCTGCAGCGCCGCGAGATCGCCAGGCTGGAGCAGCTGCTTACGGAGACGTCCCCGGCGGATCCCAACGCGCAGCCCACCGGCGGGGCCTCGCTGTACGCCTCCCGGCTCCGGGCCGACCTGGAGACGGTCGAGATGGAGATCCGCGCCCGGAACGCCGAACAGGAGCAGATCCGCACGGACACGCAGCGCTACCAGCAGCGCGTCGAGAACACGCCGCGCAACGAGGCCGCCATCAGCACCCTCACGCGGGACTACGACAACCTCCGCGGCAACTACCAATCGCTGCTGAACAAGAAGATCGAGGCGAAGCTGGCGGAGAACCTGGAGCGCGAGCGCCAGGGCGAGCAGTTCAACGTCCTCGATCGCGCCGTGCCTCCGGCGGCCCCGTTCAAGCCGAACCTGACCCAGATCATCATGTTCGGCGTCGTAATCGGGCTCTTGACCGGCTGCGCGTGCGCGTTCGGCGTGGACCTGCTCCGCCCGCGTTTCCGCACGGAGGAGGAGCTCGCCTCCGCCTACGGGATCCCGGTCCTCGCGGCGATCCCGCGCATCACAACCGAGCAGGACCGCCGCAGGAGCCGCAACGTGCGCCGCTTTCTCGTCGGGTCCGGGCTGGCGGCGGTCGCCCTCGGAGTTCTGGTACTGGCCCTTCTCGCGAGCCGGCAGGGGTAGGGGACGTCCGTGACGGCGGAGAAGCTGCAGTGGGTCCGGTCGGAGGTGCTGGCGTCGCTCTACAACCGCTCCGGGCTTGCCGGTGAGCAGTATCGGAAGATGCGCATCCGGCTGGAAGGGCTGAAGGAGACGCTGGGCGGAGCCATGCAGCTCATCGTGGTTACGAGCCCGATGATGGGGGAGGGCAAGACGGCCACGGCGGCCAACCTCGCGGTGAGCCTCGCTCAAGAGGAGGGGAGGAAGGTGATCCTGGTGGACTGCGACATCCGCAAGCCCCGCCTGTGGTCCCTCTTCCGCCGCCCTCCCGACAGGGGGCTGGCCGACGTCCTTGCGGGCGGCGCCCACGTCGCGGACGTCGTGCGGGCCACCGAGGATGTCCCCCTCGACGTGCTGCCCATCCCGCGCAACTCGGACGATCGGATAGACCCGATGCCCGTGGACAGGCTGAAGGGACTCTTCCGTGATCTCCGGGAACGCTACGACTTCATCATCTGCGACGCGCCGCCCGTGCTGCCCATCGCCGACACCGCCGCCCTCGCGAGGCTCTCCGACGGCGTGGTGCTCGTCGTCCGGGCAGGCGCCACGCCGAGGCACGCGGTGACGCGCACGCTCGAGAGCCTCGACAGGAACAAGCTGGTCGGTTTCGTGCTCAACGCGGTCTCGGAGCGGGCCATCGATCGGTACTACTACCAGTACCACGTTGAGGGAAGGGACGGCCATCGTGCCGTCAACGGGGATCGGAAGTGAACAGGGGACCGGGGGGGTCCTTCCACCAGGAGGAGGAGCTTTGGGAAATGAGGATCATGGACGTCGAGAGGGATGAGATTCTCACGAGCAAGGAGGCCCAGCGTCTGCTCAAGATCGGCAGAACCAAGCTATGGGCGCTGACCAAGGACGGGAGTCTTCCGGCCTATCGAATAGGCGACGGCAGGACGTCGGCCTTGCGGTACAAGAAGGCCGAACTGATCCAGTGGCTGGACGCGAACCGGATTCCCGCGCGGAAGGAGTAGGACCACACCGGCTGGCGAGGGGGCTCGTCGCCATCGCCGCCCTCGTTGGGGCGGTGGCCCTCTACGCCACCTTCGTGGAACCACAGCGCGTCTCGCTCGTGCGCATCGAGGTGACGCTGCCGGGGCTCCCGCAGGCGCTGGACGGGTTCCGGATCCTCCATCTCTCCGATCTCGAGAGCCGGCGGCGCGGGCTCCGGGAGGAGAAGGTCGCGGAGCTGGGGAAGGAGGCCGGGGCCGATCTCGTCGTGATCACAGGGGACCTCGTCGCGAAGACTCTCCGCGGCGACGCGCGAGCCCGCGCGACAGGGGAAGCGGCCCGGCTCCTGGGGGAGATCCCCTCCAAGCTCGGCGCCTGGTTCGTCGAGGGGCACGGGGAGCAGCTGATCCCGAGCGAGAGGCGGGGCTTCCTCGACGCCCTCGATGACCACGGCGTCAGGTTCCTCCAGGACGACATCGCGATCATCCCCGTGGGAGACGCGTCGCTGGCCCTGGTGGGGATCGGGCTGCACCCGGCCGGACGGGAGACGACCTTCTTCCAGCGGCCGGACGGGACCATCATGGACAACGGAAAGGGCCGGGCCGACTCCTATCTGAACCTGGTCTTCCCGGACGACGCCGCCCTGCGCGACTACGAGTTCGCCGGAGAGTTCCGCTTCAACCGCGAGGGGGCCGGTGTGGGAGTGACGTTCTACAACATGATGCCCCGGAGGCTGGATCGCTTCTATAGACTCCGGATCACGGAGGCGGGCGGGGTCATGAAGCTCTCGCCCCACGGCACCGTCTTCACGCGCGGCCGCTCCACGACTGGCGTGTCGCCCGCCCGTGGTGAATGGCACGCGTTCCGGATCCGTGCGGAGACGGCCGCCGACGGCGTGCGCGTGCGCGCGCGCGTCTGGCGCGCGGACCGGCGCGAGCCCGAGACGTGGAGCGTGGACTGCCTCGACGCGACCGGGACGAGGCCGGCCGGAGGCACCGTGGGCGTGTGGACGTCCGGGCCGGGGCGGAAGGAGTTCCGCGGGCTCAGCGTCGTGCGGCTCGACGGAACGGTGCTCGTGGCCGAAGGGCGCGCGGCCGGGTCCTCCCAGGCCGACTGGCGGCCCCCCGACGCCCCGGACTACCTTCTGGCCTTGGCCGAACGGCTTCCCCCGGACGCCTTTCCGTTGGCGCTGGCGCACTCGCCGGATATTTTCCCCGCCACCGCCGCACTCGGCTGGCCGCTGCTCCTCGCGGGGCACACGCAGGGGGGACAGGTGCGGCTGCCCTTCATCGGAGCGCTCACGACCGACACGGTACTGGGCCGGCGGTTCGCCGCCGGAATGTTCGAACGATCGGGTTGCCGGCTCTATATCTCGCGCGGGATCGGCACCAGCCGCGTGCCGCTGAGGTTCCTCTCTCCCCCCGAAGTGACGCTCCTCACCTTGCGGCGAGAAGCGCGGGGCGTTGCGGGCGGATCCGCCCCGCCGGCGGGGGGCGGGTCGTGAGGCGGCTCCGGGTCGCGACGGTCTTCGGCACCCGCCCGGAGGCCATCAAGCTCGCCCCCATACTCATGGAAGCGCGCCGCCGCCGCGCGGAGGTCCGTTCCACCGCCATCGTCACGGCGCAGCACCGCGAGATGCTCGATCAGGTGCTCCGGACGTTCGGGATCCGCCCGGGGCACGATCTCGACCTCATGAGACCCGGCCAGTCACCGAGCCAGGTGGCGGCCCGGATCCTCCTCTCCCTCGAGCCGCTGCTCGCGCGCCTGCGCCCCGACGTGGTCGTCGTCCAGGGCGACACCATCACGACCTTCGCGGCCGCGCTCGCGGCCTTCCATCTCGAGATTCCCGTGGCGCATGTCGAGGCGGGGCTCCGCACCCGGAACCGCCGAAACCCGTTCCCCGAGGAGATGTGCCGGAGGCTCACCACCTCGCTGACGGATCTGCACTTCGCGCCCACGGCCTGGGCCCGGGACAACCTGGTCCGCGAGGGGGTGGATCCCTCGGCCATCGTGGTGACCGGCAACACGGTCATCGACGCCCTCTTCCACGTTCTGCGATCGGCGCGCCGCGCCCCGATCCCAGAGAAGGCGCTCGTCCCGCGGGGGCGGCTGCTCCTCGTCACGACGCACCGCCGGGAGAACTTCAACGCCCCCCTGCGGAACATCTGCGATGCCCTGGTGCGGATCGTGAAGGCGGTCCCCGACGTGACGGTGGTCCTTCCCGTCCATCGCAACCCGAACGTGGACGGGCCCGTCAGGCAACGCCTCCGGGGACGGGACCGGATCGTCCTCGTGCCGCCGCTCGACTACGCGCCTTTCGTCCACCTGATGAGCCGCGCGCACCTGATCCTCACCGACTCGGGAGGCGTGCAGGAGGAAGCGCCCTCGCTGGGCGTGCCGGTGCTGGTGGCCCGGCGCACGACGGAGAGGCCGGAGGGGATCGAAGCCGGCGTGGCGATGCTGGTGGGCACCGAAAGACGGGAGATCGAGGCCGCGGCCATCGATCTCCTGACGAACGCGTCCCGGAGACGCCGCATGGCCCGCCGCGCCAACCCCTACGGCGACGGGAGGGCCGCGCCGCGCATCCTGGACGAGCTCATCCGGCGTTTCGCCCTGCGCGAGAAGGGGGCCGGCGCCGAGCGCGCTGGACGTGCCGCTTCCGGAGCCGCGCGGTGAACGAGTTCGTTTACTCGATCATCGAGGCGATTCTCCTCCTGTTCGCGCTCCGGGGCCGGAGGTGGGCGATGATGGTGATGGCCTTCTCGCTCCCCTTCGCGCGGCGGCTGCCCTCCCTGCCGCTCCCCCTCCTGAACTACGAGAACCTGATATTCGGAGCGGCCATCATCGCCTACCTCATGCACCCGCCCGGGAAGGGGGCGCCCGGGGGCCGGGTTCGCTACGCGCTCCCGGTAGGCACCCTCGTCCTCTTCTTCACCGCCTCGTTCGTCAACACGATCACGACTTTCACTCCCGTCCGGTTCTACCGGCTGTGGAATCCCTACGACAACATGATGCAGTTCAAGGCCCTCGTCATGTGCTTCGCCCTCTACGTGCTGGGGAGCCTTGCGATCCATTCCCGGGAGGACCTGATCACAGTCTTCCGCGCGGGCGTGGCCGGGATCCTCGTCGAGACGGGGTACACCGCCTACGAGTGGGTCATCCTGCGGCCCGGACGGACCACGGGGCACATGGGCGAGCCCAACAGCATGGGCGCCTACCTCGCCGCCTCGTTCTGTCTGCTGGTGGCGCTGATGCTGACCCTGCCCCGATCGCACCGCCTTCGGTGGTTCGCGGCAGCCGGGTCGGTGTGCGCGGCCCTGGGGCTCCTGGGGACGCTGTCGCGGGGCGCCTACGTGGCAGCCGCTGGGGGGGTTCTCTTCCTGACCGCCCTCGTGAACCGCCGCGCCCTCGCCTTCGGCCTCGTCGTGCTGGCCTTGAACGCCCTGTGGCTTCCGGAGAGCGTTCAGAAGAGGTTTCAGGACACTTTCATCGAGGAAGAGCAGGAGAACTACCGCTTCCGGGAGGGAAAGGGTGGGGACGCTTCCGCCCTCATCGAGATGATCAACGAGGAGCTCGAGGAGGAGGCGGCAACCACCGAGGGGGAGGCGGTCACGCGGCTCGACTCGTCGGTCCAGACCCGCCTCGTCACGTGGGCCGCGGCCCTCCAGATAATCCGCGACTACCCGTTGGGCGTCGGCTTCGGCGTCTTCCCCTGGTACTTGCAGTTCTACTCCACCGTTGTCATGTGGAAGGCCACGCACAACATCTATCTGAAGATCGCGACCGAGGCGGGCCTCCCGGCCCTCCTGATCTTCCTATACTTGATCTACGGATTCGCCAGGGACTCCTGGCGGACCTGGAGGGACAACGACGACCCGGAGATTCGCGCCTACGGGATCGGCATGCTCGCCTCCCTGATCGCCCTCTGCCTGAACGCGATGACCGTGGACCTCTTCTTCCAGATCGAAGTCAACGGGCAGCTCTGGCTGCTCCTCGGGGTCCTCATGCAGGCCCCGCTGGTGGCGGGGCGGCGGGTTCCAGCCGGGAGCGAGCTGCCGGCGGGGCCCCGGAGCGATCATCCCGTCTACGAGCTGGTGCGATGACCCCGGGCAGCCCCACCAAGATCCTCTACGTGATCGCCCAGCTCACACTCGGCGGGACGGAGCGCCAGCTTCTCCAGCTCATCGAGCGACTGGATCGAACGCGTTTTTCGCCGGAGGTGGTGGCGTTCAACCCCGGAGGCCCCCTCGAGGGCAGCTTCGCCTCCACCGCCACCCTGCACATGCTCCCCAAGCGCCCGCTCACCGAGGCGAAGGTCCTCCTGTCTCTGGCGTCGCTCATGCGGAGGATCCGCCCCGCCATCGTGCATACGTCACTCTTCCCCGCCAACTGGCGGGGCGCCCTGGCTGGGACGCTCGCCGGCGCGCCGCACCTGGTGGCCTCCGTGCGAAACATGGGGGACTGGATGGGGCCGGCCCGGCGGGCGATGGAACGGCTGGCGGCGCGCCGCGCCGATGCCGTTGTCGTGAATTCCGCCGCCGTCGGAAGGTTCCTCACCGAGGCCGTGGGCGTGCCGCCGCGCAAGCTCCGCCTCGTACCCAACGGCGTGGATCTGGATGCGTTCCGGCCGCGGCGGGACACCGACCCGGATCTCCGCTCCGAGCTGTGGGGTGGAGAGCCGGTCGAGGTGGTGGGCGCGGTCATGAGCCTCACGCCGAAGAAGAACCCCGCTCTCCTGCTCGAGGCCGCCGCCCGCGTCACCGCGCGGCGGCCGTCGACGCGCTTCGTCATCGCGGGGGACGGCGCCCTGCGATCCGATCTCGAATCGAAAATCGTCGCGCTACGGCTGCAGGGGAAGGTGCGCCTGCTGGGCCTCCGGCGGGACGTTCCCGACGTGCTCCGCGCGCTGGACCTCCTGGCCCTGACTTCGGAACGCGAGGGGTGCCCCAACGCCGTGCTGGAGGCGATGGCCACGGGCGTCCCCGCCGTGGCCACCGACGTGGGCGGCACCGCGGATCTCATCCTGGACGGCGTGACCGGGCGCCTCGTCCCGCCGGCGGATCCCGACGCCCTCGCGAGAGCCCTTCTCGAGATCCTCTCCACGCCCGATCTGGCGCGGCGGATGGGTCGCTCCGCCCTCGATCGCGCCCGTACGGAGTACGGAATCCATCGGATGGTCGAGCGCACCGAGCGGATCTACGAGGATCTTCTCGCGCACGCGGGGGCGGAGAGAAGCCTGGTGCGGCCGAGCGTGGCCGTACCGGGCGGCACGACTCCGCCTCGATCCCATGGAGTGCCCCCGGCCGCCCCGCCGGCTCCGGCGGCGCCTCCCCTCCCATTCGTCAGCGTGGTCGTCCCCGTGCGCAACGAGGCTCTCCATCTCGGCCGATGCCTCGACGCGATCCTGGCCCAGGACTATCCGCCGGACCGCATGGAGGTGCTGGTGGCCGACGGGATGTCCGAGGACGGCACCCGCGCCGTCGTCCAGGAGTACAGCCGGCGCGACGCGCGGCTCAGGGTGGTGGACAACCCCGGCCGCATCGTTCCCACGGGGCTCAACGCCGCCGTGCGCGCCTCCCGGGGCGACGTGGTGGTCCGCGTGGACGGGCACACGATGATCGAGCCGGACTACGTGCATCAGGCCATCTCGGCGTTGCGGCGCACCGGAGCCGACGTGGTGGGCGGCACCATGAACGCCGCGGGAGCGTCCGTCTTCGGCCGCAGCGTGGCTCTGGCCACCTCCACTCCCATGGGGGTGGGCGGCTCGAAGTTCCACTACGCCTCCCGGGAAGGGCCGGCCGAGAGCGTCTACA
Source organism: uncultured Acidobacteriota bacterium (assembly GCA_964400605.1). Classification (GTDB taxonomy): domain Bacteria; phylum Acidobacteriota; class Polarisedimenticolia; order JACPZX01; family JACPZX01; genus CAYNUH01. The sequence continues at coordinate 37,256 of CAYNUH010000004.1, forward strand.
TGGGGACCTTCCGGCGCGACGTGTTCGTGCGCTTCGGCTGGTTCGACGAGAGGTTCGTACGCAACCAGGACGACGAGTTCAACTACAGGGTGCGCGAGGCCGGAGGGACGGTTGTCCTCGCGCCCTCGATGCGGTCGCTCTACTTCACCCGCGAAGCTCCCGGGCCCCTTCTCAAGCAGTACTTCCAGTACGGGTTCTACAAGGTGTTCGTCGCGGCGCTGCATCCGCGGATGATCCGTCCCCGCCACCTCACGCCGTCGCTGTTCATGCTCGGGATCGCGGCCCTCGCGGCCGCGGCGACGGTGAGCCTCACCGCCGCGGCGTGGCTCGGCGCCGTCCTGATCCTGCACGCGGGAAGCGCCCTGATCATGGCGGGGCGGGCCGGACGCCGCGACCCGGCGGCCTGGCTCCTGGTCCCCGCCACCACGCTGATCCTGCACCTCGGCTACGGGGCGGGGTTCCTGATCGGCGGCATCGCGGCGCTCCTGGGACGGAGGCCGGGACTTCGCCGTGGCGCGCTGGGGAGCGCTCCGTGAAGCCGGGCGTGCTCTACCTCGTGGGCTCCTTCAAGAGCGGGGGAACCGAATCGCAGCTCGTCGAGATCCTGAAGAGGCTCGACCGTTCGCGCTACGAGCCCACCGTCCTGTGTTTCGAGAAACGGGGCGGGCTCCTGCGGGAGGTGGAGGCCATGAAGGTCGAGGTGCGGGAGATGGGGTTCGAGCGCTTCCTCTCCGCGCGCACGTGGGGCCGTCTGCGCTCGCACGCGCTCTGGGCGCGCCGGAGCGGCGTCCGGATCATCCAGGGCTTCCACTTCCACGGCGCGTTCTACGGCGCCCTGCTGAAGCGGCGGTGCCCCGGAGCGGCCCTCGTGGTGTGCGAGCAGGCCATCTACGGCCCCGAGGCCGCGAGACACCGCCTCGCGCGCTCTCTCTACTATCGCGACACCGACGTCGTGACCGCGAACTGCGAGGCCGTGCGGCGCGCCGTGGCCATGCGGGACCGGATTGACCCGGACAGGATCCGCGTCATCTATGGGGGCGTGGACACCGAACGGTTCCGGCCCCGGCGCGACCACGGCTCCGAGCCTTCCGGCCGGGGGCCCCTCATCGGATGCGTGGGCCGCCTCCATCCGGACAAGGGACAGATGCTCCTGATCCGGGCGGCGCCTGCGATCCTCCGGTCGCTCCCCTCCGCGCGCATCGTCCTCGTGGGGGACGGTCCGCAGCGACGGGAGATCGAGTCCGCAATCGACACCGCGGGCCTGACGGATCGTGTGACGCTCTCGGGGGACCGGCGCGACGTCCCGGACCTTCTCGCCGGAATGGACCTGCTGGTGCTACCTTCGGCCAGCGAGGGCTTCGCCAACGCCGCGCTCGAGGGCGCCGCCTGCGCCCTGCCGGTGGTGGTTTCCGACGCCGGCGGCAACCCTGAGATCGTCCTGGACGGCGCGACCGGACGCGTATTCCGCAGCGGTGACGCGGCGATGCTGGCGGCGTGCGTCGTCGACACGCTGAGGGATCCCGCCGCGGCCCGCTCCATGGGAATCTCAGGCCGGCGGCGGGTGGAGACCATCTTCCCCCTCGCCGAGATGGTGCGGCGGCACGAGCGGCTCTACGACGAGATCCTCTCCGAAGCGCCTGAACGCCAGGCGCGGATGCAGCCCAGGGAGGCTTCGTGACGGGAGGCAGCGGCACCAGGAGCGTCCCTTTCTGCCGTCCGGACATCACCGAGGCGGAGATCGCGGCCGTCACGGAAACCCTCCGTTCCGGATGGATCACCACGGGGCCCCAGGTGAAGCGATTCGAGGAGGCGTTCGCCGCCGCCACCGGCGCGCCCTGGGCGGTGGCCGTCTCCTCCTGCACGGCCGCCCTGCACGTCTCACTGGCGGCCGCGGGGTGCGGGCCCGGCGACGAGGTGATCACGACCGTCAACACCTTCACCGCGACGGCGGCTTCGATCCTCCAGACGGGCGCCAGGCCCGTCCTCGTGGACATCGAGGAGGACACCTTCAACATGGATCCGGAGTGCGTGGAGCGCGCCTGCTCTTCGCGGACGCGGGCGATCCTGCCGGTCCATCTTGCCGGTCACCCTTGCGAGATGGATCCCATCCTCGCGGCCGCGAGAGCCCGCCGCGCGCTGGTGATCGAGGACGCCGCGCACGCTCTGCCCGCCTTCTACCGCGGCGCGCGGGTGGGCGTGATCTCGAATCTGACCTGCTTCTCGTTCTACGCCACCAAGAACCTCACGACGGGGGAAGGGGGGATGATCACGGGGCTGGATCCCAGCCTCCGGGATCGGGCGGCGCTGCTCGGCTACCACGGCATGAGCAGGGACGGCTGGCGGCGCTACCTGGATCGGGGCTCGTGGTACTACGAAATCGTCGATCACGGATTCAAGTACAACCTCACCGACATGGCGGCCGCCATGGGGCTCAGGCAGCTCGAGCGCCTCCCCGCCATGCAGCGCCGCCGCGAGCAGGTGGTGGCCGTGTACGACCGGGCGTTCGCGGATCTGGAGGCCCTGGCGCTCCCGAAGGCCCGGCCCCACGTCGGCCACGCCTGGCACCTGTACGTCATCCGCCTGAGGGAGGGAGCCCTGCGGATTGATCGAGACGGGTTCATCCGCGCCCTGGCCGAGAGAGGGATCGGCACGAGCGTCCACTTTATCCCTCTCTACCGCCACCCGTTCTACCGGAGGACCCTGGGCGTGGACGCCGCAAGCTTCCCCGTGGCCGAGAGGATCTTCGCCGCGGCCGTCTCGCTGCCTCTCTTCTCGGCGATGACGGACGCCGAAGTGAGCGCCGTCGTCGAGTCGGTCCGAGACGTCGTGAAGGAGAACCGCCGATGAGCCTCCCCGCCCCGGGCGAGTGCCGGACCTTGTTCGTGGGAGCCGTCGAGGAAGGACGCCGCTGCCTCGAGGCCCTCCTCGCCTCAGGGGAGCCGTTCGCGGGATTCGTGACCCTCAAGGAGGAATTGGCGCGCGACACTTCCGGCGCCGTCCCCTTCGACGAGATCGCGGCGCTCCATGGGGTGCCGCTCCTCAAGGTTAAAGACCTGAACCATCCGAAGAACGTGGAGCGCGTCCGCGACCTGAGACCGGACCTGATCCTGGTCATCGGCTGGACGCGGCTCGTGGGCGCGGAGATTCTCTCCATCCCGCGCTACGGATGCGTGGGTTTCCACGCCTCGCTCCTCCCGAGGTACCGCGGTCGCGCCCCCGTGAACTGGGCGATCATCAACGGCGAGACGGAGACGGGCAACACGATGTTCTATCTCGACGGCGGCGTGGACACGGGCGATATCATCGCACAGAGACGCATCCCGATCGCCGCAGCCGACACCTGCGCGACCCTGTACGAGAAGGTGGCCGCCGCGGCCATCGGCATGCTGCGGGAGAATCTGCCTCTGCTCAAGACGGGCCGCGCCCCGCGCGTGCCTCAGGATCATGCGCGGGCCACCGTGATGCCCAGGCGCCGGCCGGAGGACGGGCTCATCGACTGGACCAGGGACGCGGCCGCGCTGGACCGCTGGGTCCGCGCGCTGACGCACCCTTACCCGGGCGCCTTCACGGAGGCCGGGGGGGGCCGGCTTTTCGTGTGGAAGGCCTCACCGGACCGTGGCGGCACCGAGACCGCCGAGCCGGGTCGGATCCTCGACGTGGTGCCGGACTCGGGCATCGTGGTGGCCGCGGGCCGGGGCGCTCTCCTGTTGGAGATGGCGCAGCCGGAAGGGGAGCCGGAGGAGCGCGCAGACCGGATCGCCCGGCGGCGAGGATGGACGCCCGGGATGCGTCTGGGAGGGAAGGTTCCGGCTCCCGCCGCGGGGGAGCGATCATGAAAGTCCTGGTGGTGGCCGCGCACCCCGACGACGAGGTCCTGGGCCCCGGCGGGACTCTCCGCAAGCACGCGCTGCGCGGGGACGAGGTGGTCGCGTACGTGGCCTGCTGCGGCACCAACCTGCGCTACGGCACGGAAGCCGAGAGGAGGCTGCGCGACGCGTCGGCCTCCGTCGGAGCCGCCCTCGGCTTCAGGGAGACCCGACTCGGCGATCTGCCCGACCAGGGGCTCGACACGCTGACGCTCACGCGCGTCATCGACCCGCTGGAGCGACTCCTCCAGGAGGTCCGCCCCGAGGTCCTCTACACGCACTATGCCGGAGACATCAACCGCGATCACCGGATCCTCTTCGAGGCGCTCTCCGTGGCGGTGCGCCCCTACGCGGCCCCCTTCCTGCGCCGGTTCATCTCCTTCGAGACTCCCTCCTCCACCGAGTGGGGCCCCTCCGCCGGGCTGGCCGTTTTCGACCCCAACCACTTCGTGGAGATCTCGGAGACCCTCGACGAGAAGGTCCGAGCCTTCGCCCTCTACGAGTCGGAGGTCCGCCCGGCGCCTCACCCTCGGTCCTCGGAGTCGCTGCGCGCCCGCGCGGTCGCGTGGGGGTCGGTCGTCGGTTGCGCGGCGGCGGAGGCGTTTCGCATCGTCAGAGACCTCGACCGGGGCCGGTGAGCAGAGAAGCGTTGCGGAAACGGGCCCGGGGATGAGGCGCGCGCTGGACATCGTCGTCTCCGCCGGGCTCCTGGTGCTCCTCTCGCCGCTCCTCCTGCTCACGGCGCTCCTCATCCGGCTGGAGTCGTCCGGAGGGGCGCTCTTCCGGCAGGAGCGCGCCGGGAAGGACGGCGTCCTCTTCACCCTGCACAAGTTCCGAACGATGAGGCCCCTGCGCGGGGGAGAGGAGGTGCGCCTGGCCTCCGCCGCCGACGAACGCATCACGCCGCTGGGCCGCTTCCTCCGCGCGAGCAAGATCGATGAGCTGCCGCAACTCCTGAACGTCCTGCGCGGTGATATGACGCTCATCGGGCCGCGCGCCGAGACCCCCAACTTCCTGCCCTACTTCACGGCCGAGCAGCGGGGAGTCCTGAGCGTCAAGCCCGGGCTGACGGGGCCGGGACAGATCCACTACACGGTCCATCAGGCCCGCCGGATCCCGGAGGGCGCCGACGCCAACCGGATCTACATCGAGCAGATCCTGCCGGAGAAGCTGGCCATCGATCTGGACTACGTCCGCCGCCGGAGCCTCAGAGGGGATCTGATCATCCTCGCCCGGACCCTCCTCGTCGTTCTGACGCTGGGGAGGCGCGGGTGAGGGCGGCGAGGCTGTTCCACCGCGCGTATCTGGAGTTGCGGCAGGGGAAGGTCCTGCGCCTCCTGGGAGACCTGGAGCGCGCCCAGTGGCACTCACCTGACGAAGTGCGCGCACGGCAGTGGGACCGGCTGCGGGCGCTGCTGGCGCACGCGGCGGCGAAGGTTCCCTTCTACCGCCGGGCCTTCCTGGAGGCGGGCCTGAACCCCATCGATCTCGCGGGCCCCGAGGTGATGGAGCGGCTCCCGATCGTGAGCAAGGAGATGCTGCGCGCGCGCCGGGACGAGTTTCTCTCGGAGGACGCTCGGTCGCGCGGCGCCACGCCAAACGCCACGGGGGGATCCACCGGTGCGCCGCTCACTTTCTTCCAGGACCGAGTGTACCGGCTCCACCGCGACGCCGTGATGTACCGGGGCTACCGCTGGTGCGGCTGGCGTGCGGGAGGGCCTCTCGCCTTCCTGTGGGGGTCGGACGTGGACTCGCGGAGCCACAGGGGACTCGGCGGGGTCCGCGATGCCCTGCTGGGGATCACCTGGATCGACGCCTTCACGCTGGAGGAGCGCGCGCTCGATCGCGTTCTCGACGATCTGGCGCGGGCGGACCCGGAGATCCTCGTGGGATACGCCTCCTCCCTCCGGCACCTCGCGCGGCGCGCTCTGGCGCGGGGCGGAGGCCCCCGCCTTCGGGCGGTCGAGACCTCGGCGGAGCTTCTCACGGCCGACGCGCGCCGCGACATCGAGGCGGCCTTCTCCTGCCGCGTCCTGGACCGATACGGCTGCCGCGAGGCGGGGGTCATCGCCCATGAGTGCCGGGCGGGGGAGGGCTGGCACATCAGCGCCGAGACCGTGTGGCTGGAGACCGATCCCGAAGGCCGGCTCCTCCTGACGACCCTGATGAACTACTCGATGCCGCTGGTGCGCTACCGCAACGAAGACCTGGTGGCGCTGGGAAGCAAGCGCTGTTCATGCGGGCGCGGATTGCCGCTGATGACCGGCGTCGCCGGGCGGATCGCAGACATCATCCTCAGCCCTTCGGGCCGCGCGATCCACGGAGAGTTCTTCACCCACCTCTTCTACGGAGTGCCGGGGGTGCGCGAGTTCCAGGTCGTGCAGAAGGCCGCGGCCGACCTCCTCATCCGAGTGGTGGCCGACGCCTCATTCACCGCCGAGCACCGCGCGCGGATCGAGGCGTCCATCCGCGATCACGCCGACGCCGCCTTCCGGGTTCGGTGGGAATCGCCGGCCGAGATCCCGAGGGGGCTCTCCGGGAAGTTCCGCTTCACCATTTCGGAGATCTCCGGCACCGAGGCCGGACGGTGAGAGGGCGGGTGAGGATCGCCTTCTTCGGCGACGCCAAATACGTGGGCGCCTACGAGTGGATCCGCTACCTCTCCGAGCAGGAAGACTTCGAGGTTCATGCGGTCGTCTTCCCGGGTCACGAGCGCGAGATCCCGCGGGTCACTTTCCACACGCTCTCGGGGGCCATCCCGGAGGGCAAGGTGCGCTACCTGGTGTGCGTCCCCGCGCTCCGGCGCGCGCTCCGGGCGATCGCCCCCGATCTGCTGATCGCCTACCGCGCCGTATCCTACGGGTTCAGCGCGGCTCGGACGGGGTTCCACCCGATGGTCCTTGCGGCGCAGGGAATGTTCATCGCGTCCCGAGCGACTCCCCGCTTCTCGCGGTTTTTCGCCCGGCGCGCCGTGCGCGCCGCCGATCTCCTGCACTCCTGGGCGCCCGTGATGACGGCGAACATGGTGAGGCTGGGGGCGGACCCCGGCCGGATCCTCACGCTCACGCGCGGAGTGGATGAGACCCGATTCGTGCCCGCTGAGGAGCCTCCACCGCCGCTCACGCTGGTGAGCACACGGCAGCTGGAGCGGTACTACAACTTCCCGACCCTCATCGAGGCTGTCCGTCTGGCGCGTCAGGAGATCGGCGAGGTGCGCTACCTCGTCGCGGGGGAGGGCGGCGCGCGCGCGGAACTCGAAGATCTGTCGAGGCGTAAACGTCTCGAGGGGGTCGTGACGTTCCTGGGCGCGGTCACCCGCGACCGGCTTCCGGATCTCCTCAGATCGGCACACCTGTATGTAGCCGCCGTGCCCAGCGACGGAACATCCATGTCGCTCCTGGAGGCCATGGCCGCCGGGGTCGTGCCCATCATCGCCGACAACGAATCCAACCGTTTCTGGATCGCGGACGGCACCGGAGGCCGCCTCGTTCCGGCGTTCGACGCGCGCGCCTACGCCGCGGCCCTCCTGGAGGCGTGGCGCACGCCTGAGTGGCGCCGCAGAGTGAGGGAGCACAACCGGGAGTCGGTGAAGCAGCGCGCTTCCTGGAATCGGAACATGGCCGCGTTTGCGGAGGCCTACAGGGAATTGGCCGCGGGGCGCACGGTGGGAGGATCCGGGAGCCGCTCACAGGGGCGACTCTCTAAGTTCGTGACTTGACGGCCCTTGCCGCCTTTGATAAAGTCAAGGTCCGAGTGGCCGCTCAGAAGTGAGGCTAGGCACCTGTCCGTACCTGGCCGTAATTGCAGTCAGGTTCTGGCTCGCGAGGAGGCCTGTTGACAGGCAGAGGCCCTGGGTTCCGCGCCGCGAGGGTCAGCCTTCCCGCCCTGATCAGCGCCCTGTTCGTGTGCACGACCGGCGCGCAGGCCGTGATCGTGCGCGTCGATCCGAACTCGATGCGGGTGCAGAGCGTCTTCCACAACACCCACCTCGCCACCCTGACTCCCAGATTCCAGTGGACCTTTCCCGGGACGGGGACCCAGACCAACTGGCAGATCCAGGTCGACTCCAGTCCCCAGTTCAACGGGCACAACGGGGAGATCTGGTTCTGGGACAGCGGCGTGGCCGACAAGGGAACGCTCGACTCCGACACCGACGTCGCCTACTCCACCCCGAACGCGCCCGGAAAGTTCCCGCGATCGCTCGACACACGGGCCGATCTCATTTACTGGCGGGTCCGCGTGCAGCAGGACAACGACGCCAACTGGGACAAGGACCCGAACGACTTCGCCGTCGGCGTCTTCAAGCTCAATCAGATACCGCTCTCGCCCGACAATCTGACCGCGACCGTGGATCCGAACGCGGGCACCATTGCGGGTTTCACCTTCCCGGCCGTGGTCACGACTCCCCGCGAGCTTTTCGTGGCGACCAACGGAGACGACGCGAACCCGGGCACCCTGGCCCTGCCGTTTCGCACCATCACCTTCGGCGCCAAGGCGCTGCTGCCGGGCGACACGCTGACGATCCGGGGGGGCACCTACAACGAGAACGTGCGACTCAGCCCGACGCCGACGACCGGCGTGAAGAACGGCACGGCCGGCAACCCCATCACGATCCGGGGCCGGCCCGGGGAGTCGGTCATCGTCCGCGGCGTGTCGGCCGGGAGCTCCCCCTTCGCGCCGTTCTCTTTCATCGGCTCGCCGGTCGCCATCACCAACTGGATCCTCGACGGGGTCAAGCTGGGCGGGGGAACGGCGGTCTCCCACGGAATCTTCGTCAACTTCGCGGAGCATCTCACCATCAGGAACATCTCGTTCGAGTCCACCTTCAACCCTTCCGGGACAGGCATCCAGATCCTCGGCAGTGGGTCCGGCAACCGGATCCTGAACTCGAAGCTCGACACCAGGATGTTCGACCAGATCGACATCACCGGATCGAAGCACGTGGAGATCCGCAACAACGAGTTCACCGGAGGCAACGGCCACGTGGCCATCCACTGGCACAACAGCGGGGGCCAGGCCGGCATCATCGAGGGGAACCGCTTCCACGACTTCACCGCCACCGAGGGCGCCATCTTCGTCTACCTGTCCGGTGACGGGATGGTGGTCCGGAACAATGTCTTCCTCAACGTCTCGGAGACGGCCGGCGGCTACAACGCAGGCATCGTCGTCCTCCGGTGCGGGAAGATCCTCATCGAGAACAACACTTTCGTGAACATCACCCGAGGCGTCGGCCTCGCCGAGTTCGCGCGCTTCTCCATCGTCCGGAACAACATCTTCTTCAACACCACGAAAACCGCCATCGATTTCACGCTGCTGCAGAGCGCCCAGCAGGGATCGAGCACCGTTGGGTTCGTGGTGGACCACAACCTCTTCTTCGACAACACCAAGGACACCGACTATTCCGCTTCGACCAAGACGGCCGATCTGGCCGACATCACGTACACGAACAACTGCTGCTTCGCCTCGGTGGGAAACCAGTGCGACGGGACGAGGACGGCGCCCAACGTCAACGCGGCGTGCGATCCGCAGTTCGTGAACGCGGCCGCGGGAGACCTCCACCTCGGCGCCGCCAGCCCCGCGCGGGACGCGGGCGACCCGAACACGCCCGTCCCCGTGGGCGGCGGATCCGTCATCGACATGGGGGCCCTGGAGTTCGGCTCGGCCGCCATGCCGCCGTACGACTACCAGCCGAAGGTCAGCGTCAGCGACGTGACGCCGAAGTTCACCTGGAAGTTCGTGGACCGGGACAACGACCTGAACGCGCGTTTCCCGACCGACTTCCTGGACACCGACTTACATTTCGGCTTCGAGCTTCAGATCGACACGCGCAACACCTTCGACAGCGTCAACGGCGACCGTCCTCTCTTCAGCACCAGCGCCGCCAACGGCTTCAACTTCGTGGCGTCGAATGATCCGAATGCTCCGAACTACATCCTTCCCGACGCCAATGCCCTTCCGGCGGGGGAGTACTACGTGCGGGTGCGCAACCGCGACGAGAACCAGGCGCTTTTGGGGGCCTGGTCGAACAACAACTTCCGGATAAGGGTGGCCGCGGAGCCGCAGGCGCCCATCCTCACCCAGCAGAGTCCCGCACCGATGTCGGTGGGGGTGGACCCCAACGCGGTCGTCTCCGCGCACGTGGTGGATTTCGGCAGCGGCGTGGCCAGCTCGACCATCGTGATGAGGATCTTCGACTCCGACCCCAACACGCCGGATCTCGTCGCGCCGCAGATCACGCAGGTGGGACCCACCTCGACCGACTTCCGGGTCTCCTTCACTCCCGCGCCGGGGCGGTTCAAGTCGGGCGACGTCATCACCGCTCAGATCGAGGCCGACGATCTCTTCAGCCCCCCCAACCACCTGGGAGGGACGAATTCGATGTGGTCCTTCACAATCCGGGACAGCGTCCCGCCCCTGGCCCCCGCGGGTCTGATCGTGGTGCCCTGACATGGCGCAGAGGATGACGATGGACGCGCACCAGGCGGGGGGCCATCCCCGACGCGGGCTGCGGCGTCTCGCCGCACTGGCCGGCGCCTGCCTTGTTGCGGTGCTGCAGCCGGCCGGCGGCGCGCCGGAAAGAGGATCGCGCGATCCTTCGGTGCGGACCGCCGCCGCAGCCGAGCGCGTCACCGGACGCAAGGCCACGAAAGGCCGGAGGAGCCCGAGGCTGTTCCAGCCGCGCATTCTTCCTGTTGTCATCCCTTCCTTCCAGGCGATCGCGGAGCCTGACACGGCGATGGTCGGCGGTCGCGTGCTCGTCACGGTGCGCCTGGTGGCCGGGCAAGGCGCCGCGCGGCACGCGGCCGTTCACGTGGGGGCGGACCCGTCCCTCCTGCGCTATCTGGGGGTGCGCGCGACGGGGCGGGGGGCGCTGATCGCGGAGCCCTCCTCGGTGGACGGCGAGTTGGTGGTGTACCGGTCGTCCCTTCCGGAAGGGTTCGCGCAGAGCGAGGCGATCGTGGAGATCGAGTACGAGGCCCTCGCGCCGGGCTCGTGCTCGATTGTTCTGACGGGGGTCCGGCTGATGGACGGTCGGGCAAGAGACCTGCGGGTGACCTATGACGCGGCAAGCCTGGTCATCGAGTAGGCTCCGGGGCGCCGCCGCGGCGGTCTGCGTCGCGATCGCGGCGTGGGGGGGAGTGTTCGCGCAGGCGCTCGGCAGCGTCCACATCGCCTGGAACGCCAACGACCCCAACATCGACCCCGACCTGGCCGGATACAGGATCTACGTGGACGACGATCCCAACACCTTCAACCTCGCGCCCAGCGCGGCGAAACCGCTGTCCCGCACCATCGACGTCGGATCCTCCGTGACGGACCAGATCGTCACCAGCCTCGACCCGAACAAGGTCTTCACCTTCGCGGTCACGGCGCTCGATCTCAGCGGCAACGAGAGCGGGTTCTCCAACCGGGTCAGCCAGCAGCCCAGCATTCTTCCCATCGTGCGTTCCGTGGCGCCGGCCTCGGCGACACAGGGCGATCCCAACGTGCCGGTCACCATCTCGGGGGCGAACTTCCTCTCGACGAGCACCGTGAGCTTCGGAACCGGAATCACCGTCGGCGCTCCCACCCTGGGTCCCTCGGGCACGCTCCTGGTAACGGTGACCGTGAATTCTATTGCCCAGGCCAAGAGCTACGACGTCACGGTCACGAACCCCGGCGGCTCCGCGGGCACGAAGGCGGGCGCCTTCACCGTGGACGTGAACCTGGGGAGGCTGGACATCGACGGCTCGAACCGGATCGACGGTGCGGACTTCCTCGACATCCTCCTGGGGTTCCCCTCGATGGCGGGTGATGCCTATTACAACACCACTCGCGATCTCGACGTGGACGGCGGTATCGACGGCGCGGATCTGGCGATCTTCTTCTCGTGCTTCGGCGCCACGCGCGCCGGACCCATGCAGCCCTTCATATGCCCCTGACGTGCTTCGGGCTTCCGGAGAGGGGCCGCGTTCAGGTCCCGGGATGCCGCGGCGGGGTCGCGGCGGCTCTCCTCGCCCTGGGCTTCCTCGCCGGATGCGGCGGAGCGCCGGAGGAGGAGTTCGATCTGGGCCCCGTGGGGAGGGGGGTCACGGCCGACTTCGCCGCCACACAACCTTCGGCCTGCTCCCCGGGCGATCCGCCCCTCCTCTCGCTGCAGAAGGCGACGGTGCTGGGACCCGTGGTGAACGTGGACATCACCCTGAGCGACTGCGACGCCTCCCTCGTGGTCAGCGGGCTCAACTTCGAGCTTTCCTTTGACGACACCGTCATTGATTTCCTGGGGTGTTCGGCGGGGACGTTGTTCCCGGCCGGGCAGCTCGTCACGGGGACTCCCGCCTGCGCGGCGTCGGGCGGCAACCTCATCGGCACGATCGCCCTCCAGCCGCCGAACGCGGTCAGCGTCACGGGTGGCCAAGCCTCCGTCATCCGGCTGACTTTCAGCCTCATCAGGAGGGTGGCCGCGACGGGCAGCCCCGCCGCCTTCATCATGCCGGACTCGCTGCCCAACACCAGCCTCTTCTTCGCCGACCCCGTCACCCAGGTGATCCTGCAGCGTGCCCTGGGCGGGGCGGGTTACGCCGGCGGGAGCTTTACTTCGAACTGATTCCCACTCACCGCAGCCTGACGCTTGCCCTGGAGCCCAGTGCCCGCGCAACAATACGAACAAATATGAAATACCCATGCGGGGCTGCCAACGCGGCGAAAAATATCGTGGCGAGGTCCACGTCGAGATTTCTGTTGACTGGAGCGCCGATTTTGGGTACTCTTCCGACAACTGGCCACAGTTAGATCGCCCCCGGAGTGCACTCGAGGCGCAAGGTCTCCATAGTCGCGCCGGGACATCACGTGGACCCACCACTTTCCCTGCCGGTGGCCGTGAGTCGTGAGAGCCCCACCGTAGGGGAGACTTACGTTTCTTGAGGAGGTCATCGTGCAGAAGGAAGGGCTGAAGTGGTGGATCGGGGCGCTGATCCCCGTAGTTCTCATCCTCGTACTGGCATCCCCGAGCGCGTGGGCTGCGCGCAACTGCAACCCGACGAGGAACGACTGTGAGTCCAGCGACCCCATCACGCAGAGCCACACCCAGATCGGTGGCGCGGGGTCCGTCTCGAGTTTCAGCAACCTGTCCCCTGGAAGGCTGACGGACGGCACCGAAGGGGAGGCCGACTACGAGTTCACGTTCGACAGAAATACCGCGACGCTGACCCTCAAGGTCACGAACCAGACGGCCACGCAGTCCACGCTGACGGGCATCTTCTTCAACGTGACTCCGGCCGTGACGGGCCTGACCCTGCTGTCGGAGGACGGCGTTCTTCGCTGGGTCATGGCCTTCGACAGGATCAGGACGGACGGGTTCGTGGATTCGGACCACAACCTCGTGAACCTGAGGGGCGACGGGTTCGGGCTCTTCCACGTGTTCCTGAGCAACAACATCACCGATGTCCAGAGGGACGCCGGTAACCCGGACATCGAGATCCTCCCGGGCGACATGGTCACGTTCGTCTTCAGGGTCAGCGGCGATCTCCCGAAGATCACGGCCTGCTCCTTCACGTCGGTGGGTTCGCTCGTCCCGCCCGGCGACAAGATTCAGGTCGCGCTCGGGCGGTTCCAGGCCGGCGTGCAGGGCGGCAGCGGGTTCATCGGCCCGTGCCAGGGCGGCCCGCTGGCCGTCACTCTGGCCGGATTCTCCGCCACCCCGGGCGAGGGCCGGGTCACTCTCGGGTGGTCCACCGCGTCGGAGAGCAACAACGCCGGGTTCCGGATCCTCCGGAAGGATCTCCGGACGCAGCAGATCATCGCTCTGAACACGTTCATGATCCCGAGCCAGGGGGACAGCGTGAGCGGCGCGGACTACAGCTACATCGACGACACCGCGGTGAACGGACGGAAGTACCACTACTTCCTCGAGGACTGGGACCTTGAGGGTCAGAACACGATTCACCGGCCGGAGCTGGCGATCCCCAACCCGGTCCGGCCGCCGGTGCGGCTGTTGTCGCCCGGCTACGACGAGGTCGCGGGCGCGTCCGTGCGCTTCCGCTGGGAGGCGGACGCCCGGACGAGGTTCACCGCCGAGATCTCCGGCGACGCGACATTCCCCTCCGGGAAGAGCATGAAACTTCGCGCCGGCACGAGGACGACCCTGACGCTGAACACATTCGAGATGCGGCAGATCGCGCGCATGGCGCGCGCCGCCGGTGAAGGGGGCGTTTACTGGAGGGTGACGGGAACAGACGCGAGGGGCAACGCCGCCCGCAGCCAGACCTTTTTCGTGGGTGTGCAGCCCTGAGGTCTTGAACGAGCGGGCAGCGAGAGGAATGGGCTCAGGCCGGACCCGTTCGAACGGGGGCCCGGATCTAAGGAGTTCAAAAGGAGCGCTGAAGAGCGATGAGAATAACGGAGCAAGTGGAAAAACCGGCATACTCGACCCCGAGCGTGACCTCTCTCAAGGAGAGCGAGATCCTCGAGGAGATTGGCCCCGCTCAGGCGTACACCGGCAATTTCCCGTTCGGTTTCTAGGCAGCCTGGTTCGGAACGGGGGAGAGGGACGTGTTCCCACCGCCTCTCCCCCGCTCCATGCGGCCTAAATCCGGCCCGGGATGAGCATCCGAGCGAGGCGTCTCCGTTACTCTCCGGGCGGCTCTCCTCCCCGCGCCCACCAGACCTTCTTACGCATTGACCGGCACCTGGAAACACTGTATATTCCGGGCACTTCGCGCCCACTCAGCAAGATTTCATCAGGGGGACCGCTGGCCCGGTTTCCCGGACGTGAATGGGATTCGAAGTCTTGGCCCGGCGCTCATCCTCTAACCCTGCCTCATGAGCGCCCGGTGGGGATTGAAGCGCGATTCACTCTAAACTGATCGGCGGATCTGTCTAAACGAGGAGGATCATGAAACGGGCTAATTTCATCATGGTGTTGGTCGTCATCGCGGTTGCGGCGAGCTTGAGCTCGCCGGCCTGGGCGCAGCGGCCCTGCATGCCGACGCTCAACAACTGTCCGAACCAGAACGTCACGACCAGCAAGATCCAGATCGGGGGCGCGGGCTCCCTCTCGAGCGCGGGCGCCAGCTTCAGCAACCCGGGACGCCTCGATGACGGCACCATCGCCGAGGCCGACCTCGATTTCAGCTTCGACAGGGTCACGGGGCGGCTCACCGTCGTGGCCACGAACAGGACGACGACGGTCGCGTCGTTGACGGCGTTCGGGTTCAACACGACCTCCGACGTGACGGGGATGTCGTTGTTCTCCCACACGGGAACGCTGAACTGGGAGATGGCCTTTGACCGCGACCGGACCGACAACGTCGTGGACTCGCACCCGAGCCTCAACCCGGGCGAGCTGAAGATGGACGGCTTCGGCCGGTTCAACGTCTTCTTCGGCAACAAGGGGATCAGCACGGGGGGCAACGGCGGCAACAAGAACGAGATCCTGGCCGGCAACAGCGTGACCTACGTCATCACAGTATCGGGCACCATCTCCAACATCACGGCCTGCTCGTTCACTTCCGTCGGTTCGTTCATCCCGCCCGGAGACAAGATCGTGACGGCGGTGGGGCGGTTCCAGGCGGGTGTGAACGGCGGCAGCGCGTTCATCGGGCCGTGCACCGGCGGTCCCCTGCTCATCTCCCTGTCGAGCTTCTCGATCTCTTCCAGGGATCCCGTCACGGTCGAGTGGCTGACGGCGAGCGAGATCGACAACGCCGGGTTCGCGGTCCTTCGCGAGGACATGAGGTCGCGCCCGCACCAGATCGTCCGGCTCAACGAGACCCTGATCGCGGCGCAGGGATCCGACGTCAGCGGGGCGGCCTATTCCTTCACGGATCCCACGGCCGTGAACGGCAGGAAGTACAAGTACATGCTCGAGGACTGGGACCTGAGCGGGTTCAACACGATCCATCTCCCGGAGGTGGCGGTGCCGAACCCGAAGAACCCGCCGATCCGGCTGCTCTCGCCCGGGTACGAAGACCGCGCCGGGGCGGCTCAGAAGTTCCGCTGGGAGAGCGACGGCAGGGTGCGCTCGACTCTGGAGGTATCGGCGGACGCGCAGTTCCCGGCGGGCTCCACATTGAAGATCCGCGTCGGGGCCCGGACCTCGCGCCAGCTCACGTTCATGGAGACGGCTCAGGTCAGGAACATGGCCGCGGCGGGCGAGGGCGGCGTCTACTGGCGGGTGACCGGCAGGGACGCGCAGGGAGCGGCGGCGGTAAGCCAGACGTTCTTCCTGGTCGTGCCCTGAGAGGCCCGGAGAACTACGCTGTGCTGGGCCAGGACATATCGCGGCTCCGGTCCGCTCCCAGGGGCAGGAGGGACCTGGTCCTGCAGGAACTGGGGGACGAGGGACTGCTGTACGACCGTGAGGGGGCGCTGGTCCACATCCTGAACCTGACGGCTCTCTTCACGTGGCGGCTTTGCGACGGGACGAGATCGGTTGATGAGATCGCGGCGGCCGTGCGGGATGCCTTCTCGGGGACGGACAGGACGGACGTCCGGCGCGATGTCGAGGGGCTCGTGGCGCGGTTCGCCGAGCGCGGGCTTTTGGAACCGTCATAGGGGCGGCGAGGTGAGCCGGGTCCCCGTGAGAGGATGTGAGGACACGATGACTACCAGAGTGGAGCCAGGGCTTCCGCAGTACCGGGCGCCGGAGATCGAGACTCTCCGGGACGGCGATCTACTGGAGGAGATCGGCCCGGCGCAGGCCTACACGGGGAACTTCCCGTTCGGCTTCTAGGAACGGGGGCCCTCCTCCGGATGGCGCCGGAGGAGAGCCGGTGAGCCGAGGAACCCGCCGGCCGGAACAGAAGAAGACCTCGAGGGAACGGGGGGAAGTGCCGCGAGGCGCGGACCCCCGGTTCCCTCGTCGCTTTTTGGAGGTTGTTTGCGACTCGAGCCCCTGAAGAAAGAACTCCAGAAGGAGCGTCGGGACGCCGGCCTTCCACCGTCTCGCGATCTCGAGCGCCGGATCTCGTCCGTGGCGGCGGATCGCTACGGGATCCTCGGCGCGCAGGTCTCCCTCCGGACCGACATGGCGCCCATCCGGGAGTTCTTCTCCCACGCCTACCGCTGGTTCCCTCCGGACTCATCGGGCCGTGATGTTGACCTCGCGGCCATCCTCGGCGGCGCAGGCGGCGAGGCCGCCTTCGTCCGCGCGGGCGATGCATGGCTGGATCTCGGGGGCAGCGCTTCGCCCGAGAACCGGGCCTTCCTCTTCCTTCTCGAGGCCGTGATGGACGCCATCGACGGAAGCATCCTCCTGCACGGCGGAGCCGTCTCGCGCGCCGGGGAAGGGATCGTCCTGGCCGGTCCCACCCTCGCGGGGAAGTCCACCCTTGTCCTGGAGCTGATGAAGATCGGGCTCGATTTCCTCAGCGACGACGCCGCCCCCATCGAGCGGCGCTCCGGCCTCCTGCTTCCGTTCCCGAGAGCCGTCGGCGTGCGCAAGGACGGAGCGGAAGCGGCGCTGAGACGGTCCTCCCTGCCGGCATCAGGCGTCCACGATCTCCCCCACAAGTGGCTTGTGGATCCGCAGGCCCTAGGAGCGCGGCTCCCCGCGCAGGCCTGCCGGCCCGCCTACCTTTTCTATCTGGAGCCGGAGACCGCTTCCGGTGACCCCTCGCCCGTGCGCTCGTTCGAGGTGGCTCTCGCCGATCGGTTCGACGAGATCCGCCGTGAAGTGCAGGCGCTGTCGCCGGAGTCCCTGGAGGAGGTCCAGAGGAGGCCTTTCCCCACGCTGGTCGCGCGTTTCCGCCGTGGCAGCCGCCCCCTCTCGGCGCTCAGCGCCCTCTGGCGCCGGCACCGAGGATCGATCCTCTTCATCGAGGAGACGCGTGCGCCGGCGCGCCGCACGCAAGGCGCTCCGATCATCGAGCCCGTGGGGGTGGCTTCGCTCCTCATGCCGCTCGTGAGGGACGTGCTCAACCGCGGCGAGGGGGGCCGGCTCCTGGCCTCTCACTCCGGGAGGCTCACGTCGCTCATGGTGGAACTCGGCACGCTGCTCCGGGACGTCCGGTGTTTCCGCGTCGCATCCGCCACGCCCGCGCAGACGGCGGCCGCCATCACCCAGGTGGTCGACGAAAGGGGGAAGCATCCGTGAGGAGCACCCGCCCGCTCCGCATCTTCCAGGCACTCGCCTGTGTGTTGTTCTGCGCCTGGGCCGCCTCGGCGGCGCAGGAAGTCCGCGTCGTCCGGCAGGACGATCGGTCGCTCGTGCTTCGCGTTTCGGCGCCGGACGTGGAGCTCGCGGCCTACCCGGCCCAGAGGGGCCGGGTGGAGCCGAAGATCCGCGGCGCGGCCTCGTTCGTCGAGGACTCGCTGCCGCGCCTGCCCTACAGCCGTGCCCTGATCGGCGTCCCGGAGGGGATGCGCCCCGTCCTCACGATCCTCTCCGCCCCCCACCTGCGGATCTCCGGCGAGAAGATCGCCGTGGCCGTCCACCCCGCTTTCGGCCTCGCCGAGGCGGAGGGGTGGGAGGAGCCGGAGGACCCACCGCTTCCTGCCGGGCGCTACCCGCGCCGCGCCGCGGAGATCGCCTGGACGGGATGGATGAGGGACCTTCAGGTCTCCGAGGTCCGCTTCTACCCGGTGCGCAGCGCGGGCGCGGCCGGCGGCGTCCTGCATCACCCCGTGATCGAGGCGCGCGTGGAGTTCGTTGCGGATCCGTCGGCCGTCTCCCCGCGCCGGCGCGGCCCCGCCTCACTCGCTCAGGGCCGGCGCGACACGTACCGGGAACTCCAGCGGCGCGCCATCCTCAACCCCGACCAGGTCCTGCCCGCGGCGGGCGCCGGCGCGCGCCGCGATTCCTTCTCTGCGCCAGCCCAGGCGGGGGAGGAGACGTCGGTCGCCGGGGGCCTCGGGCCCGAAGCGGCGCTGATGAGCGTGCCCGCTCCGCTCAAGATCTCGGTCAACAGCGAGGGGCTCTACCGCGTCACCCCGGCGGACCTCGCGGCCGCGGGCGTCGATCCGAACAGCGTCAATCCTCAGGATTTCCGCCTGGAGTACCGCGGGGCCGCAGTGCCCATGGAGGTGCTGGGCGAGTCGGACGCCAGCTTCGATCCGAACGACAGGGTCGTCTTCTTCGGGACCGCCGCCACGGGGCCCTTCACGAGAACCAACGTTTACTGGCTTCACTTCAACGCCGCTTCCCCACGCGCCGCCTTGCGGGACGGCACGTTCGGATCGCCCGCGCCCACCCCCGCCTCGTTCGTGACGACGGTGCACGCCGAGCAGAACCTGGTCTACACGTCGGCCGTGCCCACCGCCGCCATCGACCACTGGTGGTGGGGACCCTTCCTATCCGCCGGTGGAAGCGCAACGTACACCGTGAGCCTGCCCAGCGTCGATCCGAACCTCCACACGGTGAACGTGCGGGTCAACCTCCAGGGGCGCACCTTCCTCTCTGGCAACCCGGACCACCACACGCGCATCTTTCTGAACAACACCCAGATTGACGACCGCACCTGGGACGGCCAGATCCCCTTCACCCACAATGTCTCGGTTTCGAGCAGTCTCCTGTTGAACGGAAACAACTCGGTTCGCGTCTTCATGGTGGGCAATGTAGGTTCTCCGGACCAGGTGTACAGCAACTACATCGAGATCGACTACAGGCGCACGTACGCCGCGGCGTCGGACTCGCTGATCGCGGACGGAGAGGGGACGGGGGATTTTCGCTTCTCCATGACGGGGTTCACGGCGTCCAACGTGCTCGTCTACGACGCCACCGACCCGAACGCTCTCGAGCGCATCGGCGTCCCCCCGGCGCAGATAACGGGCGCGGGGCCGTTCACGGTTTCCTTCCAGGACTCGATCCTCTCCGACCGGCGCTACGCCGCCGCGACATTCGCCGCCCTGAGGGCGCCGCTTTCCATCGTGCAGGACGCGCCAAGTACGCTCATGACCCCGTCCAACGGCGCGGACTACATCGCCGTCACGCCCCCGGAGTTCCTCTCCGCGCTGCAGCCCCTGCTCGCCCTCAGGGCGTCTCAAGGGTACCGGGTGCTGACCGCCGTCACGGACGACATCTACGACGAGTTCAACTTCGGCATCATGGATCCGGCCGCCATCAAGGCCTTCCTGTCCTACGCCTACGCCAACTACGCGGCCCCGGCCCCCGAGTTCGTCCTCCTGGCGGGAGACGCCCACGTGGACTACCTCGACAACCTCGGATCGGGCGTGAAGCAGTTCGTCCCGGCGATCCTGGTCAACATCTCGGGGTTCGGCGAGACGCCCAGCGACAACGAGTACGTCACGGTCGCGGGCGGCGATCTCTTGCCCGAGATGTGGGCGGGGCGGCTCCCGGCCCGGACGGCCACCGACGTCACGGACATGGTGAACAAGATCCTGGCGTACGAGACCTCGCCTCCCGTGGCGGATCTGAACGCCCAGTCGCTCTTCGTAGCGGACAACGATCAGGTGGAATTCGAGGCCTACCTGGGATCGTTCGCTTCCCACCTGCCGCCCACCATGGCCGCCAACAACGTCTTCCTGTCTCAGTTGGCGTGCCCGTTCAACGTTCCAAGTCCACCGTGCGCAGCCGCCAGGGACGCGATCCGGGCGGGGATGGACGCCGGCGCGCTGGTGACTACGTACCTCGGACACGGCAGCGTCACGCAGTGGACCGGCGAGTGCGCCTGGGCCACCAGCAACGTCTCGCCCTGCTTCTCAAACCACCAGAACCTGCTCGCCGCCACGAACCGCCCGACGTTCATCGCCGCGCTGGACTGCATCAACGGCTACTTCGTGGACCTTACCGCGGCTGGCTCCGGACACGTGAACTTCTCCCTCGCCGAGCAGATGATGAAGGTGGCCGGCAAGGGCGGCATCGCGGTGTGGGCCCCCGCCGCCCTGGGAAACCTCTCGGACTACTCCAGCATCGGCGATTGGCTGTTCCTGAACATATTCAACGACAGGGAGAGAGTCGTGGGACGCGCCGCCGGAATGGCCGTCATCTCGGCCGTGACGCAGCCCTTCCAGCCTGCAAGCATGGACAACATCCGGGAGCTGGATCTGTTCGGCGACCCGGCCACGAATCTGGCGCTCGACAGCGACGGCGACGACCTCACCGATCTCGTCGAGGAGGCGGCCGGGACGAACCCGCTGGACGGCGACAGCGACGACGACGGCGTCGCGGACGGGCAGGAGACGGCCCTCGGCGCGGACGCGGACGGCGACGGCCTCGTCAACGGGATGGACCCCGACGCCGACGACGACTGCATCTTCGACGGGACCGAGCGGGGCGTCACGGCGATCGCGCCCGGCACGAACCCGGGTGCGGGGTTCTTCGTCCCCGACGCGGATCCCAACGTCACCACGGATCCGCTGAACCCCGACACCGACGGAGGCGGCGCCGCCGACGGCGCGGAAGACACCGACTTCAACGGCGCCGTGGGGTCCGGAGAAACCAATCCGGCCTCCGGGCAGGCGGGGGACGACACCGCCTCGGTCCTCCCGGAGGTGATGAGCCTCACCGTGGACGTGTCGGGAGACGATCTCGTCCTTTCCTGGGGCGGCCTGGCGGCGACCCACCCCTGCGTCCGGTACCGCGTGTACGTCGCGGACGACAACCCGGCCCCGAAGAACAGCTTCACACCCTTCACGCTGCTGGCCGTGACCTCGGCACCCGGCTACACTCACGTCGGGGCCCGAATCGACGGGCTGAGCCACGACTACCTCGTGGTGGCTTTCGACCCGCTGACGGGCCCGCTGGGACACTACGGACAGTAGAGGGCCGCAACTCCTTGCCCCCGGACGCCCCGCACCCCGGCTACGCGTCTGCGCCCAGGCGCGATCTCTCCACCACGGTCACGCGCGCGATCCTCTCCCTGTGGGCCCGGGAGGGGAAGTGGGCCGAGGTGTCGCTCGCGGGAGTCAGCATGGCGCCTCTCATCCCCGACGGGTCCATCCTCACGGTGCGGTTCGGGCGGCAGGGTCTGAGGCGGGGCGACGTGGTGCTGTACGCGCTGGACACGCGGATCATCGCGCACAGAGTCCTGAAGCTCGGCCGATCCGGCCCCCGCTGGGGCTACCTGAAGGTCAAAGGGGATCCGGTCCGCGCGGGTGAGGCCGCGTGGGTGGCGGTGGAGGACGTCGTGGGCCGCGTCGTGGCGGTGAGGCGTCCCGACGGAGCCGTCGCCCTGCTGAACACCCCGGCCGGGCGCCTCGCCGGCCGGGCCGCCGCCGCGATATCGGGCTCCGTAGGGTGGTTCGAGAGCAAGGTGCGGTCCCGCATGGGGGCGGGGAGGAGCCTGACCGTCACGCCCTTCCTGCTGGGGCTGCTCGCTCCTCTCCACCGGCGTCCTCGCGGGAAGGTGCGCGAGAGCGGTTTCCTGCTGCGGCCGGAAGATCGCTTCCTCATCGCCGCGGCCCGCGTCCGCATGACGGAGGAGGACGAGCAGCGCCTCCATCACATGCTGCGCCGGGATGTCCCCTGGGAGTGCGTCCGCGCGGCCGCCTCCAGTCTGGGCCTCGCGCCCCTCGTCTTTCGGAACTTGAGCCGCCTGGACTCGCAGTCCCGCGTGCCGCCCGCCGTGCTCGCCGCCCTGGCCCGGAGCGCTCACGCCTCCGGCTGCCAGATGGCCATTCAGCTCGGTGCCGTGGACGCCATCCTGGCCGCCCTGCGCCGGGAGGGGCTGGACCCGATCCTCCTCAAGGGGGCCGCCCTGGCGCTGACGCTCTACGACCAACCAGCGATGCGCTCGATGCAGGACATCGACCTCCTCGTCGAGGAGGGTCAGGTCGATACCGCCCTGAGCGTCCTTTCGCGCCTCGGGTTCCGGGCGCTGACCTCCGGCAGGAGCCCGGCGTTCTACGCGGCCCACCACCACGCCGTGCCCATGATCGCGCACGGTGGGCGCCTGATCGTCGAGATCCACAGGGGGCTGGTGCCCCCGGAGGAGGGGCTCCATCTCGATCCAGCGCGGTTCATGAACCGGGCCGTCCGGGTCGAGGCGCGCGGGTCCTCCTACAGGGTGCTGGCCCGGGAAGACCAGATCCTCCACGCGTGCCTCCATCTCTCGTACTGCGATCGGTTCGTGGGGAGGGTGCGCGACCTGATGGACGTCCACGCTCTCGTGGATCACGCTCCGGAGGAGGTGGACTGGGGGCGGATCGTCGAGTCGGCGCAGCTCACGGAGGTGGCCCGCAGCCTCTACTCCTCGCTGGACCTCGCGAGGCGCCTCCTGGGGACGGGCGTGCCCGTGGAGGTGCTCAACGAGCTGGCCCGTAGTTCCGCCCTGGACCCTCTGGCCGAGCGCCTCCTCCGCATCCTGGCGCGGGCGAGCCTCTTCGCGGGAGGAGGATCGGATCGGCTCCTGCCGGGCGCGTCGGCGCGCTGGTTCTGCGACACGCTCATCAAGCGGGCGAGGTGGGGCGCCCGCCTCCGGGACCTCGTGCGCCTCCTGGCCGAGGCCTGAGCCCGCCCCGGACCGGGCGCCCGGGAGGGTGCTACGGCCGGCCGGGCCTCCTGCGATCGGGATTGTTGGGGAACTCGATCCGGACGGGCGACGGGCGGCCTGCTCTCAGAGGCTTTGGAGTCAGCGGATCGATCGGAAGGCTCAGGCTTCCCTGAGGTGTGCGCAGGGACAGCGCGGGGGAGATCGGATGGCCCGCGCCTTCCAGATCGGAGCCGGACATCTCGAACGTCTCTCCGGTCGTGATCTCGAAGGACAGCACCAGCCGCTCGCGGCCCTCCTCGGTGCGCCTCTCGAACCGGACTTGACGGATCTTCTGGAACGGGACTCTCCGAGACGCGAAGGGAAAGGAGGTGAGCCGGAGCTCAGCGTCCCGGTAGTTCGGCTCGCCTTCCTTGCGCGGCCCGCGGTACAGCGTGCGACGGAAGAACGTGTAGGCGGCGTCGTGGGCCGTGACGGTGCGCGGCACGCCGTCGGGGTCCACGTACTCCACCTGCACCGTGAATCCCGCCGGCGCCGGGCCGGCGCTCAGCAGGAGGCCCGCGAGGACGATCGCGGCATGACGCACCATCACGGGACTCCAGGGAGGGGCCGCGGGCGGCGCCAACGAGGACCGGGCCGCGGAACGCCGAGTGCCCGCAGGGTGCGGGTGGCGAGCGGCGGCGCCAGGGCGCCCCGGCGCGCGGCGAGGTCCACGGCCTCAGCGCTCAACAGCGAGTAGATCGCGCGGACGCGCGCGGGCTCCGACCGCAGCACCGCCAGGTGCCGGCGGATCGTGACGATGTCGCCTCGGGCCGCGGGGCCCGTCAGAGCCCGCTCCGGCCCGTCCCGCTCGATCCGTTCGGCCGCCGATCGCAGCAGGGCCGCGAAGGCCCGGCGCGCCACCGACCCGCGGAGGCCGCCCCTTCGACGCAGCAGGTCCAGCGCGAGCGCGGCGAGGACCGTGACGTGGTTGGCCACGAGCGAGGCGGCGAGGTGATACACGCTCCTCGCCCCCCGGGGGATCCGCACGGCGCGCCCGCCGAGAGCGGCGGCGATCCTCCGGGCGCGGGTGATGACTTCGCGCGAGCCGTCGGCGGCATACCAGATTCCTCGCGGGAGGGCGGGTCGCGCGGCGCGCGGTCGCGCCTCCGGGAAGACGGCCAGGGGATGCAACGAGCCCACGCTCGCGCCGCACCTCGCCAGGGCGCGGAGGGGACCGAGGCCCAGGGCCCCGCTCGTGTGCAGGACGACCTTGCCCCGCACATTCGCTTCGGCGGCCAGCCGCCGCGCGACGCCCGCGACGGCGTCGTCCGGGACGCACAAGAGGATGGTGTCGGAAACGGCCGCCGCCTCGGCGAGGGTACCGAAGGGCCGCCCGGCGCGGCATCGCCTCACGAGGCCGGCGGAGGCGGAAGAGCGGCGGCCGCACGCCCCCGTGAAGCGGATGCCGCGTCGGGCGCCGGCAAGGGCCACCGCCATCGCCGAGCCGACGCGCCCGCACCCCACCACGGCGATCGTCATGGCTCCGCCTCTCGGACCCGAAGGGCGGCGAGAACGGCCTCGATGTCCGGCGGCAGAGGCGCCTCGAACGTCAGACGCTCCTCTGAGGCCGGATGAGTGAAGGAAAGCCGCCGGGCGTGCAGGGCCGGTCTCCCGAACGAGCGGATCGTCTCGCGGATCTCCCCCTCGGCGAGGCTGTGCCACCTCGGACCGCCGTACTCGGCGTCGCCGACGAGCGGGTGCCCGGCCGCCTTCAGGTGGGCGCGGATCTGATGGGTCCTCCCCGTGAGGGGAGATGCCTGAAGCAGCGTGAACCCGCGGAACCGCTCCAGGACGTTGAACCGCGTGAACGCCTCGCGGGGCTTCGACGTACGCGGTGAGATGCGCCTGCGATCCTTCGTGTCGCGCCCCAGCGGCGCCTCGATGCAGAACGTCTCCTTCGTCACCACGTCCCAGACCAGCGCCACGTAGATCTTCTCGACGGTCCTGTTCTTGAACTGCGCGGCGAGGTGGCGGTGGGCCCGATCGGTTCGTGCCACCACCATCACCCCGGAGGTCCCTCTGTCCAGCCGGTGCACGATCCCCGGGCGCTCCTCGCCTCCGATCGCGGACCATCCCGCGCCGCGGGCCAGAAGGGCGTGGACCAGCGTACCCGATCTCACGCCGGCGCCGGGGTGGACAACCATGCCCGCCTCCTTGTCCAGGACGAGGATCTCCGCGTCCTCGTGGAGCACGCGCAGCGGGATCGGCTCCGGAGCCAGCGATGGGGGGGTGGGTGGGGGGATCGCGACCGCGACCTCCTGGCCATTGCGGACACTCCGGCCGGGCCGCGCTCCGCGGCCGTCCACCTGGACGTTGCCTGATCGGGCCAGGCGCTGCAGGTACGTCCGGCTCAGATCCGGCAGCCGGGCGGCCAGGAACTGATCGAGCCGCATCCCGTCCTCGCGCGGCTCGACCTGGAAGCGGTGTCGCTGCGTCGTCACGTCGGGCGCTGGCCCGGATTTCTCACCATAAAAGTTGAAACGGGTGGTCCCTTGGGGCCCAAAGACTTTGCGAGAAGTTCTTCATGCGACCTCTTTCAGGTCCCGATGCCGACAGAGTGTACTGAGAAATCCTTCCCGTTTCACCCCACTCTCGAGTGAGGTGGTGGCGCGATCCGACGGTGGGAGCATCACGTCGGAGCGAACATCCACCTGAGGTCGTCCCCGCCCGTCGCACACGCGCAAGGGCTTCGGCCGGCTCCGCCGTCCGGAGCCCCGCCTACCACGCCGGGAGGCGCAGGTAAGCGTCCATGATGCCGAACGAGGCCGGGTGGGGCCATCCGAAGGGGCGTGCGAAGAGCATCAGGATCAGACACATGATCGTGAGCGTGGCTGCCACCGATACCGCGACCCGCACCCCGCTCCAGGGGCCCCCCGCGCCCGCGGCTCGGCCCCCCTTGCCGTGGGGGCGGCCCCGTCCCGTCCTCCGCTCGCGCACCATCCAGATCGTCACGAGGATCCCCTGCGCGAGAGGAGGGATGTGCGTCACGAGCACACCCTTCAGGGAAAGAAGGTCCCCGTTCCCAACGAAGTAGCGCAGTGCATGCGTGAATCCGTTGAGAAGGAACGTGGCCAGTCCGGCGGCCACGACGGCGAAGGAGGGGTGCCTCTTGAGGGCCACGGCGACCGGGTAGTAGGCGAGCGTCATGAGGTAGTCCCGGTAATAGGTGTTCCACCGCCTCCAGAAGTCGAGGATGTTGCGGGAGAGGTACGGCCTGTCCGTGCCGGCTGGGATGTCGAACCCGAGCACCCGCAACATGCCGACCGCCATGTGCACATCGCCCGCAACCTCGAGGAAGAGCCGGAGCAGGAGAAGGTGGCCCGCGACGAGAGCCGTGAGTGCATCCAGGCCATCGGCGGCGAGAGCGATGGTCCCGTGGGAGGGGAGCAGCCCGATGGTCCCTCCCAACTTCAGGGCGGTGAGATAGGCGAGGCCGAGCGCGATCTCCCCGGTCCCCCGCCGGATGAGCGCGGGATCGGTCGCCTGCCGGAACCCCCGGTGGAGCACCAGGAACCCGATGGGGGCTGTCTTGATGGCGGTGAGGGGCAGCGCGATCAGGTGCAGGAGGAAGCCCGAATACCCCGCCCCCTCCATGAGCTCTCTCTTCTTCGTCGCCTCGTAGGCGTACAGCGGCGCTCGAAGGACGAAGTTCGAGGCGTAGTGAAGGATCATAAGGGCCCCGAACAAGCCTGACGGACGCAGGGGCCCGCCGATCAGGAGGGGCGCGACGTAGAGGGAGGCGATGGCCGGCGCCCGAACCCACCAGCTGACGCGAAGGTGAACGACGTGGTAGAAGGCGGTCCACAGGAGCAAGGCGCCCACGGTCTCGAGAGGAGGATAGAGGAGAAAAAGCTGCAGGAGCGACGCTGCGAGCAGGAGCTGGAAGCGAAGGGTGGGGAGGGCCGCGCACAGCGTGGCCGTGGTGAAGAAGAGCGCCAGGGCGCAGGCGAGGCGCCACCCGCTGAGGGGAAGCGGCACCCCGCCGAAGCTCACGAGGTCCAGGCGATCGAGCCAGAAGGCGCCGATCAGGAGGAGCGCCAGAAGGACGAACAGAGCGGGCAGGTTCCTCCCGTTCATGCCCCGAAGCCCCTGCCTAGCCGGACCCGGCCCGCGCCGAAGCGAGGCGGCGCGCCCGGAGCAGAACCGCGCCCGCCAGGAGCGCCGCGATGGCGATGATCTGGGAGGTGGACAACCCCCAGAGCGCGCCCCGCGGGTCGCCCCGTGTGAACTCCAGGGCGCCCCGGAGGAGCGCGTGCAGAACCACGTACCACAGGAAGACCTGCCCGTCGTACCGCGGCCGCCTCTGAAGAAGGATCAGGATGGCGAAGAGCGCGATGTCGGCCGCCGAGAGGTAGAGCTGGGAGGGGTGCAGCGGGACGTTCAGCGGCACCCCGGTGAGGCGGTTGGCGGCCGGATCGGTGAACGTGACCGCCCACGGTAGGTCCGAAGGTTTTCCGTAGCAGCAGCCCGCGCAGAAGCATCCGACCCGGCCGATGGCCTGCCCCAGTGCGATCGCCGGCGCGGAGATGTCGGCGATCTTCCACACGGGAAGGCCGCGCCGCGCCACCATGACGGCACACGTGACCACGGCGGCGGCGAAGCCGCCGTAGAACACGCCGGCCGAACGCCACCCGCCGAGGATCGCGCTCGGATTCCGGAGGTAGTAGTCGAAGTCAATGACGTAGAGGAGGATCTTCGCGCCGAGGATGCCGCTGATCAGCGCCGCGATCCAGAGATCGAGCACCGCGTCCGGCGGCAGGCCGGCGCGGCGCGTCCGCTTCTGGGCGTACCCCAGCGCCGCCAGGAAGGCGGCCGCCAGCAACACGCCGTACGTGGGGACGCTGAGAGGCCAACCCGGCAGCGGGATGTCGAAAAGGATTGGCTTCACGGCACGGAAGGAGGGGCGGCGGGCTCGGTGCCGCCGCCGGACCGGCCGAAGAGGAGGCTCTCCGCGAGGAGCATCGCCACGCCGATGCAGATCCCGGAGTCGGCGAGATTGAAGGCCGGCCAGTGATGGCGGCCGAGGTACGCGTCGAGGAAGTCCACCACGTGGCCCAGCCGGATCCTGTCCGCAAGGTTGCCCACCGCTCCGCCAAGGATGAGCCCGAGCGCGGTGTGCGACCACCTGCGCCCGGCCGGCAGGCTCCGGCCGTACCAGACCAAAAGCACAATCACGGCCAGCGGGACGAGGCTGAAGAGGAAGCTTCTGATCGGGCCATCCGCGTCGCGGAGGATGCCGAAGATGCCGCCCGGGTTCATGACGAGAGTGAGATCGAAGAAGCCGGGGAGGACGGTGACGGCTTCTCCGGGCTGCAGGAACCGGACGACGGCGGCCTTGGAAACCTGGTCCGCCGCCCCCGCCGCGAGGGCGACCGACCAGGCGAGGGTCCGGCCGGCGGGCGGCGCCATCACGCGACCCGTGTCTCTCCCAGCGCCCTCACGATGGGGACGCAGCGGGCGCACAGGACGGAGAACTCCGGATCGGCTCCCACGTCTTCCCGGATGTGCCAGCACCGGGCGCACTTCGTCCCCGGAGCCTGACGCACTTCCAAGTGAAGCTCGCCGGGCCCCTCGCCTATCTCCACCTTCGAGACGATGAAGAGAGGGGCGAGATCGGAGGCGGTGTCGCGCAGGAACGCAAGCAACTCGCCGGAGGCCGTGAGGCGGACGGCGGCCTCGAGGGATTGCCCGATCCTCTTGGCCTGGCGCTCCACTTCGATGGCGGCCGTGATCTTGTCGCGCAGCGCCAGCAGGCGGCTCCACCGGGCGCGGAAAGCCTCGTCCACGGGAAGCGGAAGGGGCTCGGGAAAAAGCCCCAGGTGCACGGACTCGGGACGGGATGCACGCCCTGGCAGCTCCTTCCACACCTCCTCCGCCGTGAAGGGAAGGATGGGCGCCATCAGGAGGCACACGGCCTCGGCCGTGCTGTAGAGCACCGTCTGCGCCGCCCGGCGCTCGGGCGAGGAGGCCCCCGAGACATAGAGGCGATCCTTGGCGGCGTCCAGGTAGAGGCTGGACATGGTGACGGCGCAGAAGTTGTGGAGGGCGTGATGGGCGACGTGGAACTCGAATCCCTCGTACCCGCCGCGCATCCTCGCGATGAGCGCGTTGAGCTCGTCAAGAGCCCAGAGATCGATTGGCGGAAGCCGATCCGCCGGGACGGCGTCCTTCGCGGGGTCGAAGTCGTGGAGGTTGCCGAGGAAGTAGCGAAACGTGTTCCGGATCTTCCGGTAAGCCTCGGCGTTGCGCGCCAGGATCTCGTCCGAGAGGCGCATGTCATCGACGTAATTGACCATCGACACCCACAACCTCAGCACTTCGGCTCCCATCCTGCCGATGACGTCCTGCGGGGAGATGACGTTGCCCTGGGATTTGGACATCTTGCGTCCCTCGCCGTCCAGCGTGAAGCCGTGGCAGACAACCTCGGAGTAGGGAGGCGCCTTCCTGTTGGCCACGGCCACGAGGAGACTGGAGTGGAACCAGCCCCGGTACTGGTCGGTCCCCTCCACGTAGATGGCCGCGGGCCAGGGGAGGTCGTCGCGCCGGCCCAGGACGGCGGCGTGGGAGACGCCCGACTCGAACCAGACGTCTATGATGTCGTGCTCTTTCTCCAGGTGGCGGCTTCCGCACGCCGGGCAGGCGTGCCCCGCAGGGAGAAAGTCCGAGACGGGCCGGGCCCACCAGGCGTCCGAACCTTCCTCCTGGAAGATGCGGGCGACCCGCTCGAGAACACCTTCGTCGAGGTGGCTCGCGCCGCATGCCGTGCAGTGCAGGGCGGGGATGGGCACGCCCCAGGATCGCTGGCGCGAGATGCACCAGTCGGGGCGCTTCTCGATCATTTGCACCATTCGCTCTTCGCCGTAGGCGGGGATCCAGCGCACCGCGTGCACCGCCTCCACGCCCCGGCGCCGGAGATCGCCCTTGTCCATGGAGATGAACCACTGCAGGGTGGCGCGGAAGATCACGGGGCTCTTGCACCTCCAGCAATGGGGGTACTGGTGGCGCACAGACGCCTGCGCCAGCAGCCGATCGAGGCGGCGGAGCCGCTCGACGATGGGCGCGTTCGCGTCCCAGACGGTCATCCCCTGGAACTCGGGCACCTCGGCCGTGAAGCGGCCCGCCTCGTCCACGGGCGTGTACGCCGGGAGGCCGTAGCGGGCGCCCACCGCGAAATCCTCGTGGCCGTGCCCGGGTGCGGTGTGGACGCATCCCGTGCCGGTGTCGAGGGTGACGTGGTCCGAAAGGACGAGGGGGGATTCCCTCTCGATGAACGGATGGGAGGTCCTGAGCCCCTCGAGCGTCTCGGCCCGCACCACGTCGAGGACCTCGGCACCGCCGAGGGAGGCCGCGGCCTTGAAGGCGGCGATCAGCGGCTCCGCCACGACGAACACCTCGCCGGAGGCGCGCAGCAGCGCGTAGCGCGCGCCGGGCTTCAGCGAAATCGCGAGGTTCGCGGGCAGCGTCCAGGGAGTGGTTGTCCAGATGGGCACGGAGGCCCTGGCGCCGGCCAGATCGGGCCGAACGCGCCCCAGGTCCACCGGGAACCGCACCGTGATGGAAGGGCTCTCGGTTTCCTCGTACTCCACCTCGGCCTCAGCCAGCGCCGTGCGGCAGGAGGTGCACCAGTGGACCGGCTTCTTGCCCTTGTACACCAGCCCTTGCCGGTGGAAGCCGGCCAGCTCTCTGACGATCGTGCCTTCGTAGGACGGATCGATGGTGAGATAGGGTCGGCTCCACTCCCCGAAGATGAGGAGCCTGCGGAAGTCGTCCCGCTGGAGGTCGATGTACTTTTCGGCGTACTCGCGGCAGGCCTTTCGGATGTCGAGCGGCCCCATCGTTTTCTTCTTCGCTCCGAGGTCGCGGTCCACCTGGAGCTCGATGGGCAGCCCGTGGCAATCCCATCCGGGGACATAGGGCGAGTCGAAGCCCATCATCGTGCGCGACCTGATGACCAGGTCCTTCAGGATCTTGTTGAGGGCCTGCCCCAGGTGGATGCGCCCGTTGGCGTAGGGGGGGCCGTCGTGCAGCACGTAGGAGGGCGCCCCACGGCGCGCCTGCCGGATCTTCCCGTACAGTCCGATCCGCTCCCACCACTCGATCAGGGCGGGCTCCCGCCGCGGCAGATCGGCTTTCATGCTGAAGGGCGTGCGCGGCAGGTTGACGGTGGACTTCAGATCGGGTGGGGCCAAAGGGATTGTGCTCCCGATGATGAAGAGTACCGGCATCGGAGGTGCCTCACGTTAGCCCCGCGTGCCGGGGGTGTCAAGAATCCAGCGCAGGGCCGGCTTCCTTGGATCGCAAAAAAAAAGGGTGGTAGACTCAGTGTTTCTTGCGCATCCGGAGCCGATCTTGAGACGCGTCTACCTGGACCATAACGCCTCCTCGCCGATGTCCGCGCGCGTGCGCGAGTGCCTCGCCGCGGCGCTTCAGCGGTACCCCGGCAATGCCTCGAGCCCCCACGCCGAAGGTCAGTCCGCCCGTCACGCCCTCGAAGAGGCGCGGGAGGCGGTGGCCGAGTTCGCGGGGGTGCGGGCTTCCGAGGTCGTCTTCACAAGCGGCGGCAGCGAATCCAACAACACCGCCCTGAGGGGCGTGGTGGGGGCCGCCCGAGGGGGCGCCGCCGCCCGCATCGTCACGTCCTCGGTGGAGCATCCCTCCGTCCTCGAGACGTGCCGTGCTCTGGAGCGCGAGGGCGTGGAGGTCACCTGCCTGCGCGCCGACGCACGCGGCATGGTGGATCCGGCGGAGTCGGAGGAGATCCTGTCGAGGCAGGAAGCCACACTCGTGTCGGTGATGCACGCCAACAACGAGACCGGCGTGATCCAGCCGGTGGAGGAGCTGGCCCGCCTGGCGCGCGAGGCCGGGGTTCCCTTCCACACGGACATGGCTCAATCGGCGGGCCGGATCCCCATCCGGGCGTCGGTGTCGGCGTCGTCACTTGTCACGCTGGCGTCGCACAAGGTGGGGGGGCCGCCCGGGATCGGGGCCCTGATCGTCAAGGAGGGGACGCCGTTCGCGCCGCTCATCGCCGGTGGGGCGCAGGAAGGACGGAGGCGGGCCGGCACCGAACCCGTCGCACTGGCGGTGGCTTTCGCCGAGGCCCTGCGCACCGTCGCGGAGGAAGCCGAATCCGAAGCGAAGCGTCTCGGGGCGCTGAGGGATTTCGTCGAGGAGGCGCTGTCCGCCATCGATCCACGCTGCCGGATCCACGGCCGCGGCGCGCCGCGTCTGCCCAACACCACCAACGTTTTCTTCCCCGGGGCGCCGGGCAGGACGCTCGTGGTGCAACTTGACTTGCTCGGTTGCGCCGTCTCCACCGGCTCCGCGTGCAGCACCGGCTCAGCGAGGGCCTCGCACGTGCTGGCGGCGATGGGGTGCTCGGAGCCCGAGACCTTGGATTCGTTGAGGATCAGCCTGGGCGACGGGACGACCCGCGAGGAGGTCGCCTTCTTCCTCGGGGCCCTTTCAGAGGCCGTCGCGCGCGCGGCCGGCACGCCCGCAGGCCATGCCATCCACGGGAGACACAGATGAAGGTAACCTGCTCCTCCTGCAGCAAGCCCTTCGCTTTCGCTGAGGGTCGCTTCGGGAATCGCGGCCAGGTGAAGGTCCGCTGCCCGGCCTGCAAGGCGGTGGTGACGCTGGACCGGCCCGCAGCCGGCGCCGTCAAGGAAACGGCGAAGCCGGCCGCGGCCCCGGGAGGCTCGCCCACCCAGAAGCTCAAGCGCGACGAGGTCGTGGCCGCCGCGGAAGGCGGAGAAGCCCTCCTTCCCATGCCCGTCGACAAGCGGATCTCGCTCGCGGTGCTGGGGGGAAAGGGATCGGGTGAGGTGATCCCGTGTGGGAAGTCCCGCATCATCATCGGCCGCGCCGGCGCCGATGTCTCGGTGGACGACGACGAGGTATCGCGCCGGCATGCGGTCCTGGAGATCCGTGACGATAGGTTCTTCCTCAAGGATCTGGGAAGCACGAACGGCACCTTCGTGGACGAGAGGAAGATCACGGAGGCCGAGATATTCGACAAGGGCGAGTTCCGCGTGGGGACGACGCAGCTCATGCTCATCGTGACTCTCAAGGACGACGTCTAGGCTGGATTGGAGAAGAAGGACGTGCGTATCCTCGCGGCGATGAGCGGCGGTGTGGACTCGTCGGTCGCCGCGGCGCTGCTGGCGGCCGAGGGGCACGAGGTGATCGGGGTCTCCCTGCAGCTCGTGGACGAGAGCCGCGGAGGGGAAGTCTCCCGGTGCTGCTCGCAAGCCGACATCCGGGACGCCCGCAGAGTCGCAGGAGCTCTCGGCATCCCGCACTACGTGATCAACGAGGAAGCCTCCTTCGACCGCGAGGTTGTGGATCCCTTTCTTCAGGGCTACCGAGACGGGCGGACGCCGAACCCCTGTGTGCGCTGCAACAGCACGCTCAAGTTCGGAAGTCTTTCGGCGATCGCTCGGGCGGTCGGCGCGGATCGGATCGCCACGGGCCATTACGCGCGAGTGCGCCCCGACGAGACCACGGGGAGACGGAGCCTCCTGCGCGGGAGGGATCGGTCCAAGGACCAGTCCTACTTTCTCTTCAACCTCGACGACGCTCAGCTCGCGGCGGCCCTGTTCCCCCTGGGGGACCTCACCAAGGCCGAGGTGTACGCGCTCGCCGAGCGCTTCCGCCTGCCCGTGGCGGGCAAGCCCGAGAGCCAGGATCTCTGTTTCGTCCCCGGTGGCGACGTGCGCGCCTACCTGCGCCGCAGGCTGGGAGAGAGGCGGCCGGGGGATATCGTCGATGTGCGCGGGCGCGTCCTGGGGCGGCACGATGGCGTGCACGAGTTCACCATCGGACAGAGACGCGGTCTGGGTGTGAGCGCGCCGCGGCCCCTTTACGTGTTGGCCCTGGAGCCGGTGTCGAACCGAGTGGTGGTCGGCGAGGAGGACGACCAGTACAGCGCCGAGCTGACCGCTACGGGGTGCCGGCTCCGCGAGCCGGGGCTGCGGGGGGTGACCTTCAGGGCCGAGGTGCGGATCCGTTCCCGGCACGATCCGGCGCCGGCCACGATCGCGTCCCTGGCCGGCGAGCGCCTCCACATCCGGTTCGATGCCGCCCAGCGGGCCGTGACGCCCGGCCAGGCTGTGGTCCTTTACGGCGGGGACGTCGTGCTGGGCGGCGGCTGGATAGAGGCGGCCGGGCTTGCTTCGCAGAGGGAGCCTCCTGTAGGATGCACCGAGGTCGACGCGGAGCGGGCATAACTCAGCTGGTAGAGTGTCAGCTTCCCAAGCTGAAAGTCGCGGGTTCAAATCCCGTTGCCCGCTCCAGCCCCGTCACCCACCCCGCCCCGCCGCCATGAAGGGCCGCCGCCTCCGACAGCACTCCGGGACAGCCCTCTCCGATCGCTACCAGATCCTCGGCCTCGCCGGACGCGGCGCCTTCTCGGAGGTGTTCCACGTCCGGGACCGACTCCTGGGCCGTGACCTCGCGCTGAAGCGTTTCCGCCTCGCCGCCGCCGAGCCCGTGGAGAGGATGCTGGCGGACGAGTTCGTCCTCCTCTCACAGCTCGATCACCCCCACCTTCCCAGGGTCTTCGACTTCGCGGTGGACGGCGAGGGGCGTCCCTTCTTCACAATGGACTACCTCGCGGGCCCCTCCCTGCAGCAGATCCCAGCCCTGTGGAAGCGGACGCCGCGAAG
The DNA here is from genome assembly GCA_964400605.1 of uncultured Acidobacteriota bacterium. GTDB lineage: Bacteria > Acidobacteriota > Polarisedimenticolia > JACPZX01 > JACPZX01 > CAYNUH01. The sequence continues at coordinate 72,200 of CAYNUH010000004.1, forward strand.
CCAGGGCCGCAGGAATTCGCCGCTCCTGTCCTTCGTGGCGAGCGCGGCCGGGAGGGTTCTTTCCGCGCTCTCTTTCATCCACGCGCGCGGCATCACCCACGGCGACGTCAAGCCGTCGAACGTTCTCTTCGCCCGCGGCCGTGGTGCCCTGCCTCCGGATTCTCAACTGAAGCTGGTGGACTTCGGGCTCGGCGGTGCGCTGTCGCGCCTCTCGGGACACTCCGCGCGCGGGACGCCTCGGTACATGGCCCCGGAAATAGCGCGCGGCGGCGCGTCCGACCCGGTCTCGGACCTCTTCAGCCTCGGAAGGGTCCTGGAGGAGCTCCTGGCCGCGGTGAGGCGGAGGGGGGAGGCGTCTGGCGGCCTTGCGGAGGGGCTCGCCGCGATCGCGCGCCGCCTCGTCGCGCCATCGCGCGGGCTGCGGTACAGAAACGCCGACGAGGCCTTCGGCGATCTGTTGGGACTGCTCGCTGCGAAGGGGGCGCGATCGGCGTCCGGTCTGCGCCGGATTTTCGTGTTCTCGGGGCGGCCGAGCTCCTGGGATAGGTCCGCTGCGGCGATCGAGAGGCGGCTCGAGGCGGCGCGGTCCGGGAGAGGGGGCGTCGTGGTGGCCGCCGGCCTCGGGGGCCGGGCCGCCGAGCGCGTTGTGGCCGAGCTTCGGGCCAAGGCTATGGCGACTGGGATGGGCGCGATCCGAGTGCCGCTTGCCGTCGGCTCCGGAGCGGACCCGATAGGCTCCGCTCTGGCCGCCGCCGCAACGGTGGTCCTGGCCGCGGCCGGGCGATCCATCCGGGATGGGCGCGGGCGCTCCATGCCTGCGCCCGCGCCCCACGCGGCCCTGGCCTCCCGCCTCGTGGAGGCATCGGGAGTGGTCGGATCGGCCGGAGCCGTCTGGCTTCTGGAGGGCGCAGAGAGGCTCAGGGACGCTGAGCTCCTCCCGCTGGGGCACCTCGCGCTCGCACTGCGCCGCTCCCGGGTCCTCGTGGCGGCGTTGGGGGCGCCGGCCATCGAGGCGGCCGCCCTGCCGGGCGTGGAGCCCGACGAGATCGTCGCGTTTCCGGGGCTCGGCCTCGCGGACGTGGAGGAGACCCTCGGCGCATCGTTCGGTGAGGTGGAGCCGCGCGGCAGTCTCTCGCGCCTGCTCCACGAGAGGACGTCCGGGGACATCGAGGCGCTGGGGCTGATCGTCGAGCGCCTCGTGCGCTCCGGCGCCCTCGAACGGGGCCGTGCGGGTTGGGTGGCGGACCTCAAGGCGGTTCGGCGGGAGGCGGCCAGGGCCGCGGAACCCGCCTCCTACCTTCCCGCCCTTCCGGCCGCCCTGAAGACGCACGCCCGGGTGCTGGCTGTCCTGGGTCCGGCCTTCGACGAAGGACTCGCCGTCGTCGCAACCGGTCTCCCCGCCAAAGTCATCCCCAAGGTGCTCGCCAGGCTGAGGGCGTCGGGATACCTGCGTGCGGTCGCGGTCGAAGGGGAACCACCACGCTGGGTCTTCGCTTCTCCGGCCCTCGGGGAAGGTCTCTCATCAGCGCTGCGCCCGGCGGCGCGGCGCTCGGTGCACCGCAGGGTGCTTCGCTTCTTCGCTCGAGCGGACGGCGCTCACCAGTCCGCATTGCGGGCCTGGCACCTCGCCCGCTCCGGAGACGCCGAGGCGGCCGCCCGAGCGTACCTGGAGGCGGGCCGGGAGTGCTTCGCGCGCCACGATCTGCAAGGCGCCTGCACTCAACTCGATCAGGCGCTGACGTTGTCGCCGCCATCCGCTCGGCGTCTTGGTGCCGAGGTTCGGTTTCACCTGGGCCTGGCGTTGCAGGCGGCCGGCCATGCCGAGGAGAGCCGATCGCACCTCGAAGTCCTGGAGGGAGATCCAGAGTTTCTCCCGGGAAATGTGCTCCTGGCGGATCTCCATCTGGCCCAGGCGCGCAACCTCGAGGTGCTGGGACGGCATCAGGAGGCCATGACGCTCCTCGCCGCGGCGATCGAGATCGCGCCGTCGGCGGACCACCGGCGGCGGGCGCAGATCCTGAGGGCCTCGGGCTGGGTGGCCTGCCTGCGCGGGGAACGGGAACGATCCGAGGCGTTGCAGCGCGAGGCGCAGCAGGAGGCGGTCGCGTCCTGCGACCCCTCGGCCATCGCCTCCGCGCACGCGCTTCGCGGCCACCTCCTGCGCCTCGCGGGGCGCCGCGCGGAGGCCGAGGCGGCGTTCGGCGCCGCCGTGGAGACGTACCGCGCGGCCGGAGAGACGGTCAAGGCCGTCTCCGAGCTCAACAACATCGGCATCGTCTGGATCCGGAAGAACTCCGAGCGCGCGCGGGAGATCTTCCTGGACGCGCAGAAAGAGGCCTCTCGCATGGGCGCCGACGACGTCCTCACGACCGTGATGACCAACCTCGGCATGGTCGAGAGGGCCCTCGGGAACTGGGAAGCGGCCGAGAGGGCCTTGCGCATGAGTCTGGACATCGGGGAGCGAATAGCGGGTCGCTCGGTGCACCGGGGCTACATGAGCCTCGGCAACCTCCTCACCGATCGGGGCGCCTTCGAGGAGGCTCGGGCGTGCTTCGATCGCGCCGCCCTGCACCTCGGAGGGCTGCGGGGATCCCCCTCGGCCTCGTTCATCGAACTGAACCGGGCCCGGCTGGCTCTCCGGCAGGAGCTCCCTGAGATGGCCCTGGCGATCCTCGAGGCGGCCGCCCCTTCGGTCACGCCTGCCCATCCGTCCACCTGGATGAACCTTCATTTCTACAGGGCCGAGGCGCTCGCGGCGCTGGGACGGATCGACGAAGCGATCGAGGCGGCGCGGGCCGCGTCCGAGGCCGCGGCGGAACAGGACGACGAGACGTTCAAGGGCGAGGCCCTCCTGTATGCGGGCGCGGTGGACAGGGCGGCGGGCCGGCAGGAGTCGGCCCTGCAGCGTCTGGATCGCGCGGAGGCGATCTTCGGCGAGGGCCACCAGGTGTTCTACGCCGCGCGGGCCCGCCTGGAGCGCGCCGAGGTGCTGGCCCTCGACGCGGGCTCGGCCCGAAGGGGCCTCGAGGAGGCCCGGGCGGCCGCGGAGGCGTTCGAGCGTCTGGGGGCGGTCCCTTTTCTCGGGAGGGCGGAGCGGCTGAGGAGGCGGTGCGAGGACGCGGTCCGGCGCAGCTCGGATGCACCGCTCGAGTTGCGCACGCTCTACCGGGTGGCGGACCTTTTCTCAGCGGTCGGGGACCTGCCCGCGTTGCTCGAGGCGCTGCTGGACGCGGCCATCACCCTGATGGGCGCCGAGCGGGGGCTGATCTTCCTGGTCGACGAGAAGGGAAGCGGCGATCTCCGCAAGGCCGCGTCCCGGAGGCTGGCTCCCGCCGAAGAGGCCGACGTCCTGAGAATCAGCAAGGGGATCCTCAGCCGGGCGCTGAAGGACGACGCGCCGCTCCTCTCGGGCGACGCGACGTCGGACGCCCGGTTCCGATCGCGCAAGAGCGTCATCCGCTTCCAGATCCGTTCCTTCATCTGCGCCCCGATCCGGAGCATCGATGCCGCGCTCGGCACCATCTACGTGGACCACTCCGAGGTGGGACGCTTCTCCGAGAAGGAGGCCGAGTTCCTCAGAGCGCTCGCCGGGTTCGCGGCGCCCGCCATCGAGGCGGCGCGCCGCCGGATGAATCTGGACCGGGAAGTGGACGGGCTGCGGCAGGAAGTTCGGGCCCTGCGGCAGGGCGGCATCGAGGCGTATCAGAAGGACTCGATCATCGGCGACAGCGCCGCCGTGCGGGAGGTGCGGGAGTTCATCGATCGCTACGCGGCGAGCGCCTCGACGGTCCTCATCCTGGGCGAGACGGGCACCGGCAAGGACCTGGTGGCGCGGGCGCTGCACTACTCTGGGCGGCGCGCCGGAGCGCCGTTCGTCCCCGTGAGCGCCGCTTCGCTCGCAGGCGACCTTGTAGAGGCTGAGCTGTTCGGCATCGTCGAGGGGGCGGCCACGGGCGTGCTCCCTCGTCCGGGGCGCTTCGAGCAGGCGGACGGCGGCACCCTCTACCTCGACGAAATCGGCGCCCTTCCGGTCGAGTCCCAGGCCAAGATGCTTCGCGTGATCGAGGACCACTACGTGGAACGCGTCGGATCCACGAAGGGGATCTCGGTAAACGTGAGGCTCGTGGCGGGAGGCGCCCCCGACATCAAGGACCTGGTGGCGAGCGGAAGGCTCCGCCAGGATCTCTACTATCGGCTGAATGTCCTCTGCATCGTCCTGCCGCCCCTCCGCCAGCGCCGGGAGGACATCGGCCCCCTCATGCGGCACTTCATCGCCAGATCCTGCGCCGAGGCCGATCGCCCGCCGCTGCGGCTGACCGTGAACGCTCTCAGGGAGTACGAGGCGTACGGCTGGCCGGGGAACGTCCGCGAACTCAAGCACTGCGTGGAGCGGGCGGTCATCCAGACGCGAGGAGAGGAGTTCCCGGCCCTGCGCAGTACCCTGGGGGACGACCCCCGTTCGGAGGCGGAGTGGGTGCTCGCCGATGCCGGACGGCGCGATGAGTCCCTGAGAGCCGTGGCCTCCCGGTACGCGGCTCTGGTCCTGCGCCGGTGTGGAGGACGGAAGGACCTGGCGTGCCGGATCCTCGGGATCAGCTACAAGACCTTGAACGGATACTTGCAGGACTCGAACGGGTCCTGATCCAGGAGGCCTGGGCGGCCTCACCCCGGCGGAATCGATCTCCTGGGAGAAATTCCAATTCCCGCCGAGTCGATTGGAGATTCTCCAATCCAGCGGGTTCCCCCCTGGGACGCCCAGGATCCTCCCTGGTCCGGTAGTCTCTGATAATAAACGACTTGCGTCTCAGGGCCTTTGGCGCCCCGACCTGGCTCCGTCCTTGCTTGAGTATCCCATGGGCATGGGGCGCTCACCCTGTCCTGACCTGATCTCGCCGGCCTCGCGGCTCCGCCATCACGTCGTGGAAGCGACGGGAGGTGGATCGTGAGGAACGTTGCAACACACAGATCGCTGGCGGCTCTGTTCCTGGCGCTCGTGCTTTTCACGGGGCGGGGATTCGCGGGGTGCGATGATCCGGTCCCGACGAACTGCCCGCCGCCGAAACCACCCTGCTGCGAGTCGGTGGGGATCACGCCGCAGCTGGAGATCGGTGGGCGGGTGAAGCGTCCGGACAAGTCCTCTACGCGAGGGAGGGCTTGGCTCTACTTGGCGTTGCGTACGCTCGCCGGCGCCGTCCGGGCAACCTGAGTGACGTGCACCTAGTGTTCGAGCCCAATGGAGGGGAAAGTGATGAGTCGTGAGGAGGGCGCCCGCGAGGGCAAGAGGGTCCGGACGTTCGTGCGGTTTGGGGACTTCATGGGGAGCCTTCGCTCGCTGCGTATATCGAGCGGCGAATGGGTGCACGCCCTGGACGTCACGTTTCCCGGCGATGTGAACAGGTTCGATCCGGATCCGTGCCTGAGCGTCGTCCTCAAGTCGCGGTCGCCCGTCCTCAGGCCGCGGGTGCCCCGCCCCCGCCTCCTCCCCGGAGGCAAGGCCTGAACTCTCCCCCTGCGCGAGGGGATCGCCCGCAACGGGGCGATCCCCTCACAGCAGCTCGCGATGCGGGAGCGCTCGCCGAGCCGTGAGGAGCGACAGTTTTTTGACGTTTCCGCAGGCTCTTCGCCATCGATTGTCACACCTCTGACGTACATTCCGGAGGCGTCTCTCTCGTAACGTATTTGATGTCACCCTTTTGGCTTCTATGGGGATCCCTGTCGGGATGATGGCACCCGCCTTGCTCATGTCGAAGGAATGTCGGCGCTGCCGTCGCAAGGCAGGCGTGTGATCCGCACCGAAGAGCGAGCAACAGAGGAGGGCCCGTATCCGTGGACATGGCGACGATCCTGGAAGGGTACGCTCGGGCGGCGCTGGTGGCGGTGGCAGCCGGGCCCGACGGACGCATCGAATATGCCAGCCCTGCGGCGGAACCGCTCTTCGGATCTCTCATGGGCCTGGACCTCTCGAGCCCACCGGAGTGCGAGGATCCGAGAAGCCCCTTGGGGAACCTGATCAGGATCTGGGAAGCATCCCAAAACGAGACCGATTCGAACGGCCCCGCACTGATCCGGGCGAAGTCATCCGGGGGCAGTACTTACTTCTGGGTGCAGGTCATCCCTCTCGGGGCCGGCGGCGTCGGCGGGCGGCTCATCCTTCTCGCCGACCTGACCACTCACATCACCGGATCCGAGCCCGTGCGCCGGCTCGTCTCGCAGCTCGCGCACGACCTGAGATCTCCTCTCACCTCCATCGCGGGCGCTGCGGAGCTGCTCCTTAGCGGGAGGGTGGGGGCGCTCGCGGGCGCCCAGCAGAAGCTGGTGAAGATCGTGGACGAGGGGAGCAGCAGGATGAACGCCATCATCCGGAACGTCTCCGAGGAGGGCCGCGAAGGAGGGACCGCTGCATGAACACGGGCAGGATCCTCATCGTCGACGACAGCGACAACATCCGAAGCGTGCTTCAGATGAACTTCGAGTGGCTCGGCTACCAGGTCACATGCGCCACCGACGGGGAGGAAGCCCTCCGGCTGGTCGCGGAGGACCCCCCGGATTTGATCATCCTGGACGTGATGATGCCCCGGCGAAACGGATATCAGGTCTGCCGCTCCCTGAAGGCCGATCCGCTCCTCCGTGACATCCCCGTCATCTTCCTCACGGCGAAGGATCAGAAGGAAGACCGCTTCTGGGGCAAAGACTGCGGCGCCGACGAGTACCTGACCAAGCCCTTCTCCGCCGCCAAGCTGGAGAGAGTGATCGAACGTCTGCTGGAGGAGCGCGAGCGGCGCGGCTCGAGCGGCGATATCACGGCGCGCCTCAGGGCGCTGCGAGCGCAGGGCGACGCGTGCGGCCTCATGACCTTTCGTCTGGATCGCAAGGCGCTCGGCGTCTTCCGCCAGAAGTACGGCGAGATCAAATTTCAGGAAGCGATCGAAGGGCTGCGGTCGACCATCGACGGCATCTTGCGGAGCGATCTCGGCGAGTTCATGGTGGAGAGGAGCGGAGAGGCAGTCTTCCGGGCGCTCATGAGGTGCCCTCCTGAGAAGGCGGCCGCGCTCGCGAATGGAATCTGCGTGCAGGCCGGTCTCCTCCTGAGCGGGTTCTACAGTCGAGAGGACGCGGAGAGGGGCTACGTGGTGAGCCGCGCGCCCGCGTCCGATCTGGAGGTGCACGTGCCGCTCCTGTCCCTGGAGGCGGAGGCGGCGGCCGAGGCGCCTGCGGCCTGACGGCGGGTGCGGGCAGCGGAAAAGGTCCCCGGTTTTTAGGAAGGCGGTTCGGACAGCGTATGACCACAGCAGCCCCCATGCCGAGAGTCCTGGTCGTGGACGACGACCCGGGCATCCGGGCCACCTTCGAGGAAGGGCTGAGGTCCTTCGGCTGCGAGGTGGTTTCCTCCGGCGACGGCGAGTCCGCGCTGCACGCCATCAAGCAGGAAGCCTACGAGGTGGTCTTCGTGGACTACAACCTGCCCAAGGCGAACGGGATCGAGATCCTCGCCGAGGTGAAGGCCTTCCATCCCGAAACCGAGGTCGTTCTGATTACGGGCGAGGGCAACGAACAGCTGGTGAGGGCTGCTTTCAAGAAGGGGGCCCTCGACTACATCACCAAGCCGGTCCGCATGTCGGACCTCGAGATCATCGTGCAGCAGGCCCTGGAGCGGCAACGGCTCCGCAGGGAGAACCAGGAGCTCCGCCGGGAGAACCGGGACCTGAAGACGTTTATCGACTTGAAGTACTCGTTCAAGAACATCATCGGCACGACGGTGGCGATGAGGAGCCTGTTCGATCTGGTGAGGAGGATCGCCCCCACCCGCAGCACGATCCTCATCACAGGGGACAGCGGGACCGGCAAGGAGCTCATCGCGCGGGCCATCCACCACGAGAGCGACCGCGCCGGCAAGCCCTTTGTGGCCGTGAACTGCGGCGCCCTCCCGGACACGCTGCTCGAGGATGAGCTGTTCGGGCATGTCCGGGGAGCCTTCACCGATGCCGTGGCGGATCGGATCGGCCGGTTCGAGCAGGCCGACCCGGGGACGCTCTTTCTGGACGAGATCGGCACCATGAGCCAGAGCCTGCAGGTCAAACTTCTCAGAGTGCTGCAGGAGAAGGAGTTCAGCCCCCTGGGCAGCACGCGGCGCGTGAAGGTGGATGTCCGCATCATCACCGCGACCAACAGTGACCTCGAAGAGGCCATGAAGGCGAAGCGCTTCCGGGAGGACCTCTACTACCGCCTCAACGTCATCCACATCCACTTGCCGCGGCTCGCCGAGCGGCGGGAGGACCTCCCGGTCCTCATCAACCATTTCCTACAGAAGTGCTGCGACGAGAACCGCTGCGCCCCCAAGGCATGGACCCCGGCCGCCATCCGGTGTCTCCTCTCATACTCCTGGCCCGGAAACGTCCGCCAGCTCGAGAACGTGGTGGAGCGCGCCGTGGCTCTCTCCAGCGGCAGGAGCCTGCTCGACGTGGAGGACCTGGCCCCGGAGATCAGGGTGACCGGCCGCATCGAAGGACCCGAGGTTCACCTGGACGGCGACGGGATCGCGCTCAATCGCGTGGTGGGCAGCTTCGAGGAGAAGCTGGTGCTGCAAGCCCTCGCGCGTTCGGGCTGGGTCAAGACCCGCGCCGCGAAGCTACTGCACATCAAGCGCACGACGCTGATAGAGAAGATGAAGCGGCTGGGCATCCCCCTCCGCTGTGACAAGGCCGTCCCGCTCGGCTCCTGAGATCGGCTGCAGCACGCGAGATATTGTGGCCCCATGGAGGATGTGGTACGGTAAGTGATCTACAGGCTCGGCACGCCTGCACGTCCGTTCGCGACAGAGGCACAGCGACGACGACGCAATGGCAACAATCCTTATCGCCGACGAGGCGGGTCTGTTCGTGGCCCTGGAGACCGCGCCGGTCCTCCGGGTCGGCTGCCGTCTGATCCCCGTCCGGTCGCCCAAAGAACTCATAGCCCGGGCCTCCACGCTTACGCCCGATCTCATCCTTCTGGACGCCGACCTGATGGAGCCCGGCCTTCCTTCGTGCCTCCGGGGCTTGAAGGCTGATCGCAAGCTGCGCTCGGTCCCCATCGTGATCGCGGCGGTTGAGCCCTCCCGCTACCAGGGGTGCGTGAGCGACGGCGACGTCGTCTTCCAGAAACCCGTGTCACCCGAGGAGGTGGGCGCCGCGCTCAGGTTCCTCCTGCCGGTCCCGCGGCGAGTGAGCCCGAGAATCCCGATGTCGGTGAGCGTGGTCTGCAGGTTCGGGGCCCGCCGGATGACCTTCAAGACGAAGGACGTGGGAGCCGGCGGGCTCTTCCTCAAGACGCAACGGCGGCTCCCGTGCGGAACGAAGTTTGAGGCGACATTTCACCTGCCGGATCCAGGCCGTGCGGAGGGCAGCCTCCACGCCATCTCTGCCATGTGCGAGGTGGTGCGACGCGTGGAACCCGAGGAGGTGGATCTCATCGCCGGAGTGGGCGCGAGCTTCGTTCAGATCGGATCTGAGGAGGCGAGGTTCATCGAACGCTTCGTGGCGGCCGGCAGGACCTGAGGGGGTATCTGAGTGGGGAAGCGGATCCTGGTGATCGACGATGACCGCGACGTCCTCGACCTGACCTCCGCCATCCTGCGCGACGGCGGCTACACGGTCCTGGCCGCTCTCAGCGGCCGGGGCGGCCTCGCGGCTTCCCGGAGGGAACGGCCCGACCTCATCCTGCTCGACATCAACATGCCCGACATGGACGGCTGGGAGGTGCTGCGGCTGCTGAAGATCGACGAGAGCACTCGGGAGATCCCGGTGGCGATGTTCTCCATCCGCTACGACCTCCGGGAGAAGATGGAGGCCCTCAAGCGTTCGGCGGACGACTACATCGTCAAACCCTTCTCCTACGATGACATGCTCGAGAGGGTGGAGCGCCTTGTCCGGACCCCGGTCTCCCGGGCGCGGCAGCAAGAGGCGGCGGGATAGCATGGTGGATCGCGACCCGGGCGTGGGAAGGACGACGCCCGACGACGAACTCCGGACGGAATACCTCAGGCTCAGGGCCGCCCTATACGACCCCAACACCGATCTGCATTGCGTGGCGGCCGTCATCGATCAGGTCCGCGCGCTCTTCGACACCGCTCGATGGGTATGCGTCGTCCACATCGAGATCGACGCCCTCGCCCGGGTGGAGGCCATCTACGGCTGGCAGGTGTACGACCGGCTGCTCCGCGCGGTCTCGGCGGTCCTGCACGAGGCTCGCGGGGACCTTTTCGCGCGGGAGGCCATTCTGGCTCAGACGGGGATCTACGGGGGCCGGTTCGTGGTTTTCTCTCCGGCGGGGGGCGAGTCCCGCGCTCCGCTCGACGCGCTGGATCGGCTCGCAACGGGCCTGGCCGGGAGGCTCGCGGAGCGGTTCGGCGGCCCGGAGTTCCACTCCATGACGCCTCCGCTCAGCTTCCACGTCGGCTTCTCGGTTTTCACCGATCAACCTTTTTTCCGGCTCGAGCGGGTGATCTACAGGGCTGTCGAGGAGGCCCGGACTCTGGGGCTGGGCTCCGAGCCGTACAAGCGCAGCCGCGAGCAGGTCGAGTTGAGGCGGATCATCAGCGAGGGGGACATCGACATCGTCTTCCAGCCGGTCATCGATCTACGGACGTCGAGGACGGTCGGGTACGAGGCGTTCTGCCGCGGGCCACGCGACACCATCTTCGAGCGGCCTCAGGTGATGTTCGAGGGAGCCAGGGACGGTGGGATCACCCGCGAGCTCGATCTTCTCTGCCAGCGCAAAGCGCTGGATCGCGCGCGTCCTCTCGCCACCGGTGAGAAACTCTTCCTGAACGCCCTGCCCGCGTCCCTCCTCGATCCGGTGTTCCGGGAGCACCTCCTCATCGACTTCCCGAAGGATCTGCGACTCTCACGCAAGGACATCGTGCTGGAGTTCGCGGACCGGAACACCATCGGCGACTACGAGCTGTTCGGCCAGGAGATCCAGGAGCTCAGAACGCGGGGTTTCCTCCTGGCGGTGGACAACGTCGGCACCGGATCGAGCAGCCTCCAGACCATCACGGAGGTGCGGCCCGACTACATCAAAGTGGACAGCTCGCTCATCCGGAACATTCAGTCGAATCTGGTCAAGCAGGAGATGCTGCGCTCCCTCTGCCAGGTGGCGCGTTCCATTGAGGCGACGGTCGTTGCTCAGGGGATTGAAGCCGGGGACGAGCTGGCGGCGGTGAAGGAATGCGGCACCGACTACGGCCAGGGGTACCTCTTCGCCTCCCCACGGAGAGACCTGCCGGCCCTCAAGCAGGAGGTCTGAGACCCGTCCGTCACCCCGGTCCCGACCCACGGACCTGAACCACTGGCAGCCTTCCCTGCCGTCAGCTGCACCACCACCCCCTGTTCCCACGTGAGGGAACCATGTACGGCGCCGGCGTCATCGCCGCGCTGCAGGCGGCCGTCCCGGAAGCGGGGACTTCTGTCGCCCCGGTGGGGATCAGTGTCCTCATCCTGGCGGCCCTCCTCGCCGCGGCGATCTCGGGGTGGGTGGTCCATGCCCTCTCCCGGCGCAGGCATGTCCTGCCCCCGCCCGGCCTCGCCGCTCGCCCGGCTGATCGGCTCGAAGAGAGCTTCCTGGCCTCCGAGAGCGGCCTCGCGGACGCCGTGCTGATGTTCCGTGACGGCCGGATCGCGCGCGCGGGCGCGGGCGCCGGCGCGCTCTTCGGAACGGAGGTTGGGGACCTCCACGACCTGCGGCTGACGGATCTCGCCACCGCCGAGGAAGTCCTGCCTCTGGCGGAGGCTCTGCGGCGTCTCGAGGAGCAGTCCCTCGCGGCGGCGGAGGCGCGCTTCCGGGTGCGCCGGCCACGGGGCGCGTCCGGGCCCGACGTGGCCGCCCGGATCCTGAGGCCTCAGGGATCGCCCGCAGGCTGCTACGTGGTGGCGCTCACCGACATCTCGGAGGCGGCGGCGGCAGCCCGAAGCGCGGCCGCGATGGCGTCGCGTATCGACGCCGCGCTCTCCGTCCTGAAGGAGGGGGTGCTGGTCACCTCCGGGGAGGGCGGGCGGCAGGTCGTCCTTCTCGCGAACCGCGGCGTGGAAGAGATCTTCGGGCTTCCCTCCGGCTCCGCTCTCGGACGCCCCCTGGCAGACCTTCGCGCGCGCCTGGCGGTGTCCTTCACCGAGCGGACGCTGGACGGGTTCTTTCCCCAGACGGATGCCCCCCACACGGACGTCATCGAGGCGGGGGGAGATCCACCCCGCCACATCGAGAGGACGGTCCGCCCGCTGGGCGGGGCGCCGGGCTCGCATGGGTTCCTCTACACCTTCCGAGACCTGACGCACGAGCGCGGCCGCGAGGAGGAGCTGAGGCGCGTGGCGCAGGAGGCCACCGGCGCCCGGGAGGGTCTCGAGGCGCTGCACCGGGATCTGCAGATGGCCAACGAGGGGCTCGAGCGTCGGATGACGGAACTGGGCCGTTTCAACCGCGACCTCCGGGCCCTCGATGAGATGAAGTCGAACCTGCTCGCCAATGTGTCCCACGAGCTGCAAACGCCCCTCGTCTCCATCAAGGGATACACCGAGATGATCCTGAAGGGGAGGATGGGCCCGCTCACAGAGGAGCAGGACCGGGGTCTTAGGGTGGCTCTGCGCAACATTGACAGGCTCATTTCCCTGATCGACAGCCTGCTCACCTTTGCGCGCGCCGAGGAGGAGGCCGCGCGCCTCCGGATTCAATCGTTCCCGCTGCGCCCCCTCGTGGAGGAGGTCATCGATCTGCTCAGGGACGGCGCCGCCGCCAAGAAGGTCCGAGTGACCGCGGCCTTTCCCATGGGCGGCCTCACCATTCGGGGCGACCGGGACCGCATCCTGCAGGTGTTCATCAACATCGTCTCGAACGCCATCAAGTACAACAACGAGGGCGGGAGCGTGATCATCGAGGCCACCCGGGGACGGCGCTCACTGGCGCGCGTGGAAGTGCGCGACACGGGAGTCGGGATCTCCAGAGAGGATCTGGACCGGATCTTCGATCGCTTCTATCGCGGCCCGGGCGCGGCCGGAGAGGGAGAGGGGAGCGGGCTCGGGTTGGCCATCACCAAGGACATCCTCCGACTGCACGGGTGCATGATCCGGGCGGACAGCGAGCCGGGCAAGGGTTCCGCTTTCTCGTTCACGCTCCCGCTGGAGCCCAGAGGAAGGGGGGAGAAGCACCCGCGCGTGCACGGAGCGGCACGCGAGGAACCCTGACGATCAGCGGAAGCCTCGCCTCGACGCCGCCTCGAACAGGATCACCGCCGCAGCCGCGGCCACGTTCAGCGACTCGACGCCCTCCCGGACGGGGATGCGCACCTCCGCGTCCAGTGCGGAGCGGACGTCCCCTGGAAGGCCGGCCCCCTCGGATCCCACGAAGATCGCCATCGCCCCTGTCAGGGGATCCTCGCGGTATGCTGTCCCCGACCTCGGGGAGGCGCCCACGAGGCGCAGCCCGAGTGAGCGCAGGGAACCCGCCGCGGTGAGCGGATCGGGGTACTCGACAACGGGGAACCGCATGAGCGCGCCGGCACTGGCACGCACGGAGCGGGCCGACCAGGGATCGGCCCCCGCGCCGGCGCAGGCCAGTCCCGAGGCCCAGGCGGCTTCCGCGATCCGCGCCAGCGCTCCGAGGTTGCCGGGATCCTGGACGCCGCAGGCGGCCAGGACCAGGGGAGGTGAGGGAGCCGAAGTGAGATCCGGAGTCGCCCACCGGGGCCTCTCCACCACGAGCAGGATTCCCTGATGCGATTCCACATGGGCGAGCGACGCGAGGAGACGATCGTCGACGAGCCGCGAAGGGAACGGACCCGCCGCGAGGACCCGGGCCATCTCGTGCCCCGCGCCCATCCGCAGCAGCCGGGGGCTCGCGAGCGCCATCCGCACGCGCCCCGGGTCCCGCAGCGCCTCCTGGGCGAGATGCACGCCCTCGGCGACCATGACTCCGCGGCGCCGGCGCTCGCCGGCGTCGCGGCAGAGAAGGCGCGCCTCGAGAACGATGGCGTCCCTGCGGCCCGAGGGCGGGAGGCCCGCGAAAGAGCCCGTGTCGAATGGGTCCCCGGCGATCATCGGACTGCCTTGCCGGCGCCCGCCCGGGGCCGAAGCTGGTGACCGGGCCCCGAATCGTGCGCGTGCAGGCCGGCGGCGTGCCCGACGAGGCGCTCCGCGAGGCCGTCGCCGTGATACGCAGCGGCGGCATCGTCGTGCACCCCACCGAGACCGTCTACGGGCTGGCGGTGGACCCGTGGAACGAGGGCGCCGTGCGCCGGCTCGTGAAGCTCAAAGGGCGGGAGGTCCGCTCCGGGCTCATCCTCATGACCGCCTCGGCCGGAGAGGCCCTCCGCCTCGCGGCGAGTCCTGCCCCCGCCGCCGTGGCGGCTCTCGTGCGGGCGTTCTGGCCCGGGCCGCTGACCCTCGTGCTTAGCCCAGGGCCGGAGGCGCCGCGGGCCGTGCTCGGGAAGGACGGAGGTCTCGCCGTCCGGTTTACCTCCGATCCGATCGCGCAGGTCCTGGTCGCCGCGGCGGGCCGGGCTCTCACCTCCACCAGTGCCAACCTGGCGGGCGAAGCGCCGGCTGAAACGGCGCAGCGGGCCGTCCTCACTTTCGGCGATCGTGTCGATCTGGTGCTGGACGCGGGACCGAGGAACGCTCGCGCGGGCTCGACGCTCCTCGACCTCACGGGCCCCGCTCCCAGGATCCTCAGGGAAGGGGAGCTTCCGCGCGTCCGCATCGAAGAAGTGCTTGGCGGCGTGGTAGAATGACGCGCTTCCCGAGGGGACGGAGACGATGAGAGAGTTCCTCAAGAACGCCTACCTCTTCGCCGGGTTCGAAGACGCGGAACTCGACCGCGTCGCCCACAGAGTGAAGAGGCATGCCTTCGCGGCCGGGGAGCGCATCATACAGGAAAACCAGGCGGCCGATCGGTGCTACCTGCTCCTCTCGGGATCCGTCCGCGTCACCTCGAGCATCTCCGGGAAGGAGGACTTCTACACGATCCTCAACCCTGGAGACCACTTCGGGGAGATCTCCTTGATCGACGGGCAGGCGCCGTCCGCCACCGTCATCGCGGAGGAAGCCACCGAGGCGCTCTCGATCTCGCACGACGATCTCAAGACCTTCCTCGAAACCGACCCCCGGCTGGCGGCGAAGCTCCTCATGTCCATGTTGAAGGCCCTCTGCCGGCGGCTGCGGGAAACCGACCAGTCTCTCGCCTTCACGCGCTTCATGATGCGCCAGGACCGCGCCTGAACGGCGGGCATGCTGGCGCCGCCCGCGCTCGCTCCCTATGATGCGCGCCGCGGGGTCTCGCCCCCGCCCCCCGCCGAGGACGTCCGCGATTGAACCCGACATCCCGTAGAGACCTGCCGGTCGCCGGCGCGTGCTGCGCCCTGATGGCGCTGCTCGCCGCCACGGCTCCCGCCCCTGCCGCGGCCAAGGTCGTTATCATCGGCTTCGACGGTGCGGACAGCCGGCTGGTGGAGCAGTGGATGGCCCGGGGAAAGCTTCCCAACCTCAGCAAGCTGAAGGAGGACGGAGCCTATGCGCCCCTGACGCCCACGAACCCTCCCCAGACGCCCGTGTCGTGGTCCTCCTTCGCGACGGGGAACAACCCCGGCAAGACCGGGATCTTCGATTTCCTGAAGAAGGATCCCGGAAGGGCCTACTTCCCGGTCCTCGCGTTCGTTTCCGAGTCGAGCCGGCCCTTCGGCCTCGGCGAGCAAACGGCGGCCGCCGTGGGCCTCGCCGCGTTCCTCATCGCGCTGGCGCCGGGCGTGGTGATCCTGCGCATCGCGGGGGCGCGCGGCCGCACGCTTCTGGCCGCCTGTGCCGCTCTTGGGATCGCCTCCGGCGCGGGCGGCTACGCAGCCGCGGCGAAGTACCTGCCGGAGCAAGTCCCCGACGCCGTCAACAACAGGCAGGGCGACACCTTTTGGGGCGTGCTCTCCAGGAAGGGGATCAGGACGCGCATCATCCGCGTCCCGCAGACGTTTCCCGCCGAGGAAGTGCCCGGGGGGCAGTTCCTCTCAGGGCTGGGGGTGCCGGACATGAGAGGCCGCGTGGGCACGCCCAGCTACTACACCTCCGAGGCGGGGTTCAAGGTCAACGACAACGAATTCAGCGTGGAAGTGATCCCGGTGCCCGCCCGCCGCGGCGTCATCGAGTCGTCGATTTACGGCCCGTTCAACAAGCCATTCTACGAGTATCCCATCGAAAGGGCCGTGTCCCGCGCCGATGCGAAGGACCGCCGCCGGGTGCGGGACGAGATGAGGCGCCGGCTCGAAGAAAGGGGGGTGCCGGCGCGGATCGACATCCCCATCACGTTCCGGGTCAGCGTCGACGGAAGCTCCGTCACCATCGAGACCTCGCGGCAGAGCCGGACGCTGCGGGTGGGGGAGTGGAGCGACTTCGTGGTCCTCGACTTCCCCGTGAACCGCGTCGTGGACACCCTGGCCCCGCTCCGGGGGATCGTGAAGTTCAAGCTTCTCTCCACCGCGCCGGAGCTGCGGATCTACATGTCGCCGGTGAACTTTCACCCGGGCACGCAGGTGGTCCCCTTCTCCTATCCTACCGACTACGCCTCCGACCTCGCCTCGCGCCTCGGGCTCTTCAAGACCTTGGGGTGGGCGATCGACACCTGGTCTCTGCCCACGGGCCTCGTGGACGACGATTTCTTCCTGGAGGACATGAACGCCACCGTCGACGGGGAGGCCCGGCTCATGGCGTCGCTCCTGGGCGAGGGGGACGTCGATCTCTACGTGCAGATTTTCGAGTTCACCGACCGGATCGGCCACATGTTCTGGCGGTACATGGACGATCGCCACCCGCTGTACGCACCCGAGCGCGCCGCGCGCTTCCAGGATGAGATGCTGAAGGCGTACCAGCGCATGGACACGCTGGTCGGGGAGGCGCGACGGCTGGCCGGGGAGGACGCCCTGCTTCTCGTTTGCTCTGATCACGGCTTCTCGTCCTGGCGCCGCGGAGTGAACTACAACACCTGGCTCGTGCGCAACGGCTTCATGACCATCGTGGGCGAGGCGGGTGAGACGAAGACGCTGGAGGATCTCTTCGAGACGCACGAACTTTTCGAGAACGTGGACTGGTCGCGCACGAAGGCCTACGCCATGGGGCTCGGGGGGATCTACATCAACCTGGCCGGGCGGGAGGCCCAGGGCAGCGTTGCGCCGGGCGAGGAGTACGAGGCGGTGCGCTCCGCAATCATCGCGGGGCTTGAGGGGCTCGAGGATCCGGCCACGGGGGAACACCCCGTGAGGAAGGTCTTCAGGCGCGAGGAGATGTACACGGGGTACGATCCGGTCGTGATGCCTGATCTGAGGGCGGCCAATGCCCTTGGCTACCGGATCGGGTGGCAGACCGCCCTCGGGGAGGTACCGCGCGAGATGTTCGAGGACGACCGCAAGGCCTGGAGCGGGGATCACTGCTCGCTCGATCCGGACGTCGTCAAGGGGATCCTCTTCGCCAATCGCAGGATCCAGACGCCGAGCCCGCACATCATGGATATCTTCCCTACCGTCCTGAAGGCGTTCGGCGAGCCCGTGCCGGAGAGTGTGGACGGCCGCCCGCTCTTCTGACGCCCGCCCCACGGCGGCGGCGCCGGCGGGGCAGAGGCCAGCCCGGCTCGCGGCGCCGGGCCTCTTCCTGCTCCTTCTCGCCGGCGTAGGACCGTCCACCGGGACGGATCCGAGAGATCCCGCCGCCGCGCTCGCGGTCGCGCTCGATCGCGAGATAGCCGCGCTGGAGAGTGAACTCGGCGAGATCGAGAGCGCGCGTTCCGGCGTCGCCTCCGAGTTGGACAGGCTCGCGACCCGCGAGGCGCTCAGCCGCCGCCGCTGGCTCAAGGCGAAGGCGCTTCGAGACGGCGTCGCCCGGCAGGTGGCGGAGGAAGAAGGACGGTGCGAGGAACTGGGGCGCGCCGCCGAGATCAGCCGATCGAGGGCCCGGGGCGCGCTGCGCGAGACGTACAAGCAGGGCGACATGGCGGGCTACACGTCGCTGCTGTCGGTGTCGGGTCCCTCGGACCTGCTCAGGGCCTTCCAGCACCTCGGCGCGGTGGCCCGCCGTCAGACGGAGGCGCTGTCCTCCTTCGAGGCGCGGCGTGCGGAGGCGCGGCAGGCGGCGAGGCGGCTCCAGGAGTCGAAGGCGGGCCTCGACGCCGCTGTGGCGGAGGCGGTGGGTGAGGAGAAGCACCTCGCCGAAGACCGCGCCGCTCGCTTGATCCTCATGGAGCGCCTGCAAAGCGAAAGAGGCCTTCACGAAAACGCCATGGCCGAGCTCGCCCGGGCCGCGCTCGCGCTATCCGAGGCGGCCCGCTCTGTGACCTCCGGCGGCCGCCCGCCCAACGTCTCCATCGCATTCGACCGGCTCAAGGGCGGACTCCCTTGGCCCGCCGACGGGCCCGTCGCCGTCCCTTTCGGCTCGATACGGCATCCGCGCTTCGGCACCCAGACCCCCCATCCCGGGCTGGACATCCAGGTCGCTCCAGGCGCGGTCGTCCGGGCTGTCGGCGCCGGCCGCGTTGTATTCAGCCGGCGCTATGGCGGGTATGGCCGGACGGTTGTGATCGACCACGGCGAGAGATATCTTTCCGTTTACGCAAGGCTCGCGGCCTCGGCCGTGGCTGAGGGCGAGGACGTCTCGCCGGGGCAGGGAATCGGCTTCGCGCCCGAGCCGGACGCCGGCGGCAATTCAAGCATTTACTTCGAGATAAGGCACGTGGGCAGGGCTCTCGATCCCGCCGGGTGGCTGAGGAGAAGGGCACCCATGGCCTCCAAAGGAGCAGGACGTTGAACCTTCAACTCAGACGCTGGGGGGGCGGAGGATGGGCGATCGCGCTCGTGGTCCTTGCGGTCCTCGGCGCGGTGGTCGGGCGGGCCGCCACGCCCGATGCGGGGTCGACCTACGGCTACTTGAAGCTCTTCAACGAGGTCGTGGCCCACGTGAGGAACAGCTACGTGGAGGAAAACGTCCCCCAGGATGAACTGATGAAGGGTGCCTTCGAGGGGCTCATGGGCTCCCTCGATGGTGAGAGCGAGTACCTCACGGCCCAGGAGTACCGTGCGCGGCTCTCCGAGCGTGCCGGGGGTGAGGCGGAGGCGGGGATCTCCCTCACGCGGCGCGAGGGAGTCCTCTTCGTGGCGGCAGTCATGCCGGGCTCGGACGCTCAGGCCAAAGGGTTGCGGGCCGGTGACCAGATCCGCCGGTTGGGTGATCGCGCCGGAAGGGACATGGCGCTCGCCGAGGCGGAGCGCCTGCTGCGGGGACCCACTTCCAGCCGCATCACGCTTTCCATCTCCCGCAGGGAGGAACCGAGGCGGGAGGACCTGGAGGTGATCCGCAAGAAGCTCCCGCTTCCGCCGCCGCGGATCGAGTCTCCCGTGGACGGCGTGGCCGTGGTGAGGATCCCCTCCTTCGCCCCCGGGTCGGCGAAGGCTCTGTCGTCGCTCCTCGATCGCCTGAACAAGGACAAGGTCCGCCGGGCCGTTTTCGACCTGCGCGGCAACGCCTGGGGCGGTGCGGAGGAGGCTGCGAAGGCGGCCTCGCTCCTGATGGGGGAGGGCGTCGTGGCGAGCCTCAAGGACAGGCACGGGCAGGAGAAGGCCCTCCGCGGAGCCGGGCCCAGGAGCGCCTGGAGCGGGGAAGTCCTGCTGCTCACGGACGCGGGCACATCGTTTGCGGCGGAGGTATTCGTCGCCGGCCTCGTGGACTCGGGGGTGGCTCAGCACTGCGGAGAGACGACGCTGGGCCGCGGCGGCGAGCGCGAGATGCTCCCCCTCGCCAACGGCGACTATCTCCTTCTAACGGTTCGCAAGTTCGTATCACCGTCGGGCAAGGCCTGGCACGGCAGCGGCCTCACACCCTCAGTCCCGATCCCGGCCGACCCCGCCGTGCCGTTCAAGGAGAGAGCCGACCGCCAGCTCCGCAAGGCGGTCGAATGGCTGCGCGATCGGGCCGAGGGCGCGAAGGCGGCCTGAGGGGGCTTCGTGAGCCGCGCCCGATCCCCGCTGATCCCGGCCTTCCTCCTCTGCGCGCTCGCCTCCGCGGCGGCGGTCCCTCCGTCGGCGTCGTCGTCGCGGTCAGCCCCTCCCTCGTCGCGGGCGGAATCGTACTACCTCTATTGCCTCTTCCAGCAGTCCCTCCTGCACAGCGATTATGGCAGCGCGCTCACCTACCTGGAGGAGGCCGCCCGGGCCGATCCCAATGCATCACTGCTCGCCCTGGAGCTGTCCCGTGTCTATCTGACCATGAACGAGATCGACCGAGCCATGAAGGAGGCGTCGCGGGCAGCTCTCCTCGATCCGTCCTCCGTGGAGGCGAGGCGGACCCTCGTGGAGATCTACCGGGCCCTGGTCTCGCGCGACGAGAACCGCGATGACGATCTCTTCACCCGCGCGGTTGCCGCGCACGCCCAACTTCTTGCGCTGGATCCGGCCGCCGGGGAAACGCGCCTGTCGCTGGCCCGCCTCTACCTCTCGCGCGGGCTCTTCATGCAGACCGCCGAGATCCTCAAGGCGCACCTGGCCTCGGATCCGGATTCCCTGGAGGGAACCTATCTTCTGTCGCAGGCGCTCCTGAGGTCGGGCGCGCGCGACGAGGCCAAGGCCCTCCTGGAGGCGGCGATCGCCCGGCGCCCCGGCAATCCCGATCTGCGCGGCGCGCTGGCGGAGGCGCTGGAGGCCGGCGGCGATTTCGCGAGCGCCGAGACGACCCTCAGAGATCTGGCGCAGTCCTTTCCCGGTAGGCCGGGATACCGGTTCGCTCTGGCGCGGCTGTACTTGAAGATGAAGCGGTACGACGACGCCGCCACGGAGGGCTCCGCCCTCGTGCGGGGGCTTCAGGAATCCGCCGACGGGCCGGAGCGTGCCGACGAGCTCCGGGCGGCGCACCTGCTGCTCATCGAAGCCTGGTTCTCGAGCGGCAAGATGGATCAGGCGCTTGCAGCCGCCCGGCGGGCCGAACTCGATTTCCCCCAAGAGCCGCGCTTCCCTTTGATGCGGGCGGAGATCCTCCTCGAAGACGGTCGGGACCAGGAGGCGTGGGAGATTTTTGCGATGGTGACGTCCCGATCCGGCGGCGATCCAGCCGGCCCCAGAGGCGTCTCAGAGGCCTATCTCCGGGCGGCAGCGCGCAGGGAGCGGAAGGAGGACTTCCCCCGGGCCGAGGCGCTTCTGCGACGCGCCCTCGAGGCCGAACCGGGAAACCACGCCGCGATGAATTATCTGGGCTACATGATGGCCGAGCGCGGGGTGAACCTGGAGGAGTCGCTCGTGCTCATCGAAAAGGCTGTGGCCCTCGACGCGGACAACGGCGCCTACCTCGATTCCCTCGGCTGGGCCCTCTTCCGCCTGGGGCGGTACACCCAGGCCGAGGAGCCGCTGAGCCGCGCGGCACACATGATCCCCGAAGAGCCCGTGGTGCACGATCACCTCGGTGAGCTGTACTGGGCCCAGGGGCGCCACGCCGAGGCCGTGGGCGCCTGGGAGGAGGCGCTGCGTCTCGGGAGCGAGGACGCCGCCGCCATCAGGGAGAAGATTTCGCGCGCGGGCGGCTCGCTTCCTCGATGAGGACGGCGGCGGCGGCGATCGCCCTGGCCGCCCCTGTGCTCGCCTGTGTCACCGCCCCGCCCGCGGGGAACCCCCGTTGGCCTTCCTCCGACCCCCCAGCCTTTACGGCCGCCTTCGACGCGAGCGTGCGAGGCGCCCAGGGGAGGATGCGCCTGCGCGGCGTCCTCGCGGTGGCCGGCGGCGGCCGCCTGCGTGCCGAGATCACGGGCGCGTCCGTGGCGGCGCCGATGATCGTGGTGGCCTCTCCGGGCGGGATTCTGGCCATCCTGATCTCCCAGCGAATCTACCATCGCGGTGGTCCGGGGGCCCCCATCCTCGAGGAGATCGCCGGTCTCGCCGTCCGGCCGGAGGCGATCGCGGAGCTGCTGACCGGTGAGCGCGCCGTTCCGCCAGCGCCGTGCACGGGCTCCTTGGGCCGCTGGGCCCCATTCCCGGGGGACCGGCGGGTTCCTGCCAGGTTGCGTCTCCGCTGCGCCGGAGCCGATCTCGACCTGAGGCTGAGCGCCGTGCGCCCTCTCGAGCCGGAAGCGGGACACGATCCTTTCGAGCTCATCGAGCCGGAAGGCGGCTACGAGCGGGTGGAGCTTCGGGACCTGGCGCGCGCCCTCCGGGGCGATCCCTCGGGATCCCGCTAGACACCCTGCGCTAACCTGGGTGACGCATGACGCGAAGGACACTCACCCTGCGCTGCCACGCGAAGATCAACCTCGGACTGCGCGTGCTCGGCGTCCGCCAGGACGGCTATCACGATGTCCGCACAGTTCTTCAAGTCATCGATCTGCACGATACGCTCCAGGTCTCCCCGGCCCGGAAACTCGCTCTCGAGATCGGCTACGAGTGGGCCGACGGGTCGCGGCAGGAGATCCCGGCCGACGCGTCCAACCTGGTGCTGAAGGCTGCGGCCGCCCTGAGGAAGCCGATGGCCGGGCGCGGAGCCGCCTTCCGGCTGACCAAGAGGATCCCCGCGGGGGCCGGTTTGGGAGGCGCGAGCAGCGACGCGGCGGCTGCCCTCCTGGCGCTGGACCGGCTCCAGGGCCTCTCCCTGGGGCCCTCCGACCTCCACCGCGCAGCCGCCTCCGTGGGCTCCGACGTCCCTTTCTTCCTGTACGGGGGGGCCTGCCTCGCCCTGGGTCGGGGGGAGGAGGTCTACCCTCTGCCGGACGGTCCTGCGCTCGATCTGGTGGTGGCTTTCCCGGGCGAGGGGCTGGCCACCGAGGAGGTGTATCGGGCCTGGGACAGTTTGTTGACATCGTCCGGCAACGTGAGTAAAGTGAATGACTTCGCGCCATGGTGCCTCGTTCTCCGGGGAGGGAGCCCGGGCGTTGCGAACGATCTGGAGGCCGCCTCGCTGGAGGTAAGGCCCTCGCTGGGGAGACTGCGGGGCGTTCTCGATGCGGCGGGAGCCACGGCCGTCTCCATGACGGGGAGCGGTTCAGCGTTCTACGGCGTCTTCACCGGCGCAGAGGCGGCGGCTGACGGGGCGCGCAGGGTGCGGGAAGCCGGCTTCATCGCCGTCACTGCCCGGAGCCTGGGTCGCGCCGAACGCGATCGCGCGCTCTGGAGCGGCTGGCGGCCCGGATCGCGGGGCGGGACGATCCCCAAGGAGCGTTGACGATGGAGGTCACAGGCGTCCGGGTCTTTCCAATCAACGAGGAGAAGCTCAAGGCGTTCGTGAGCGTGATCTTCGACGATTGCTTCGTGGTCAGCGACATCAAGATCATCAACGGGAACAACGGGCTCTTCATCTCCATGCCCAGCAAGAAGAGGAAGAACGGCACCTTCCGAGACGTCGCCCATCCCCTCAATAACGAAACACGCCGGATGCTCGAAGAGAAGATCTTGGCCCGGTACAACGAGGTTCTCTCGCAACCGGCGGCCGACCGGCAGGAGGAAGGGCCGCAGGAGGAAGGGCCGTTAGAGACCTCCGAGTCGACCTCGGACATCTTCTCCTGAAGCGCTGGGGCGTCGTCAAGCGGTAAGACACTGGACTTTGGATCCAGCATTCGGAGGTTCGAATCCTCCCGCCCCAACCACCGCCCGAGGGGGCGGCGGCGAGGGGCGGAGGCGGCGCGACAGCCATGAAACCGATGGACCGTGACATCCGGGTGTTCTCCGGGAGCGCGAGCGTCTCCCTGGCGAAGGCCATCTGCGACTACCTGGACCTCCCGCTCGGACAGGTGAATCTGTCGCGATTCGCGGACGGCGAGTGCTACTGCCAGATCCTGGAGAACGTCCGCGGCAGCGACGTGTTCGTCATCCAGTCCACCTGCCCGCCGGTGAACGACAACCTCATGGAGCTGGTGGTGATGCTGGACGCCTTCAAGCGTTCTTCGGCTTCCCGGATCACCGCGGTCATCCCCTACTACGGGTACGCCCGGCAGGACCGGAAGGACAAGCCCCGCGTCCCCATCTCCGCGAAGCTCGTGGCCGACCTTCTCACGGCCGCGGGCGCCGAGCGCATCCTCACCATGGACCTGCACGCGCCGGCCATCCAGGGGTTCTTCAACATCCCCGTGGACCATCTCTTCGCGGCGCCCGTCTTCATCTCCTTCATCGAGAAGCTGTCCTTGGAAGACATCACTATCGTGAGCCCCGACGCCGGGGGCGTCGAGCGGGCGCGCGCGTACGCGAAGCGCCTGAACGCCACGCTGGCCATCATTGACAAGAGGCGCGGGGATGGGAACGTTCCCAAGGTCATGCACCTCATCGGAGAGGTGAAGGGACGAAACGCGCTCATCGTGGACGACATCGTGGACACCGCCACCACCCTGTCGGAGAGCGTCAAAGCCCTCGCGAGGGAGGAGGCGCGGGGCGTCTACGGCTGCTTCTCCCACGCAGTGCTGTCCGCGGGGGCCGTCGAAAAGATCAGCGCCTCGAACCTCGCCCGGACGCTGGTCACAGATTCCATCCCCCTGGACGAGGCGAAGCGCGCCAGGGCCCGCATCGAGGTCCTCAGCGTGGCCGAGCTGCTCGGTGAGGCCATCTTCCGGATCCACAACAACTCCTCCGTCAGCAGCCTCTTCATCTGAGGGCGGCGGGGGTCTTTACGGCACAGCCGGAAAACGAAGAGGTCGAGACGTGCTCAAGGACGTGAGAATCGAGGCCGAGCCCCGTGATCTGTCGGGCAAGAGGGCCTCCAGGAAGCTCGCGCGGCGGGAGCTGATCCCCGGGATCCTTTACGGAGGTGCAGACACCCCCGTGATGTTCCAGGTCGATCCTCGCAGGCTGGACGCGATCATTCACTCGGAGAGCGGGACCAACACGCTCTTCAACTTCTCCTTCACGGGGAAGAACGCCGCCACGCTTGCCATGATCAAGGCGGTCCAGATCGATCCGGTGTCGGGGCGGATGATCCACGCCGATCTGCTGCGGATAACCATGGACCGCGCGCTCCAGGTCAAGGTCCCCGTGCACCTGACCGGGACGGCGAGCGGTGTGAAACTGCAGGGCGGGATCCTGGACTTCGTCCTGCGCGACATCGAGATCTCCTGCCTGCCGGGCGACATCCCCGAGAGGATCGACGGCGACGTTTCCAATCTTGCCCTTGGAGACGCCCTGAAGGTGCAAGACCTCAAGATCCCGGAGAACGTCAAAGTGCTCACCGACGCCGCCAAACCCGTGGCCACGGTCGTGGCCCCCGCGGCCGAGAAGGCCGAGGCCGCCGCCGCGACCGAGGGGGCCGCCGAGGCGCCCGCGGAACCGGAGGTGATCAAGAAGGGCAAGGCCGAGACGGCCGAGGCCGCAGCGGAGGGAGAGGCTCCGAAGGGCGAGAAGGCTGCAACCCCCAAGGGCGAGAAGGCCGCGACCCCCAAGGGCGAGAAGGCCGCAACCCCCAAGGGCGAGAAGGCCGCCACCCCCAAGGGCGAGAAGGCCGCCACCCCGAAGGGGGAAAAGCCGGGGAAGGACAGGCCCGAGAGGGGCGCAGGGAAGGAGAAGGGCGGGCGCTAGGTGCGCATTGTCGTCGGCCTCGGCAATCCTGGCCGGCGTTACCGGAACACGCGCCATAACGTCGGCTTCCTGGCCGCCGAGGAGTTCCTGGCCCGGCACGGGCGCGGCGACGCGCGCGAGGAGGGAGGTTCCCTCGTCGCGGAGGCCCGGTGGGCCGGCGAGAGGGTGCTGGTGGCGCGGCCCCAGGGGTTCATGAACCTCTCGGGGCCTCCGGTGGCCGCCCTCATGCGCGAGCGGAGAGCCTCGCCGGCCGATCTGGTCCTCGTCTACGACGACGCGGACTTGGAACTCGGCCGGATCCGCGTCCGGCCCGGGGGCCGTCCGGCGGGACACCGAGGTGTCGCTTCCATCGTGGAGGCGCTCGGGACCCAGGACGTCCCGCGGGTCCGCTTGGGCATCGGGCGGCCGGGGAACGCGGCGGCCGATCTGGCCGACCACGTCCTCGAAGCGTTCGAGGCGTCGGAGTTGATCCCTCTCGGGGAGATGATTCGCGAGGCGACGGAGGCCATAGAAGTCATCTTGAGGGATGGTGTGAAAATCGCCATGAACCGCTACAATCGGCGGCGGGGTGACCAGGCCCATGAGGACTGATCCCCCCGACTCCTTGCTCCTTCGGGGGCTTCACAGCCATAAGGAGAACGCATGTACGAGTACGAGACGATCTTCATCCTCCGGCCGGACCTCACCGAGGAGGAAGCCGAGGCCGCGGCCAAGGGGTTCGAGCAGGTGCTGTCCGACCTGAAGGCGACGCTGGCGAAGTCCGAGAGGTGGGGCAAGAAGCGCCTGGCCTACCGCGTCGGGAAGTTCTGGGAGGGGCATTACGTCTTCTTCGAGTACACCGCGGCCCCCGCCTCGGTGTGGGAGCTGGAGCGGCGGCTGCGGATCCATGACACCGTCCTGAAATGGCTGTCCGTCAGAAAGGATCCGCGGGCGGCGGCCGAGGAAGAGCGTCGGGCGGCCCGCCTCGCGCGGGCGCAGCACGCGGGGATGCCCGGCCGGGAGGCCGACGAGTTCGGGAGCGAGCGACATGAGAGATAGCGACAGGGAGTCCAGGGGCCGCGCCGGCGCCAAGAAGGGCGGGTACAAGAAGAAGTTCCTCTTCAAGCGCCGCAAGTTCTGCAAGTTCTGTGACGAGAAGGTGGAGTACATCGACTACAAGGACGTGAGGCTGCTGCAGGGGTTCATCCCCGAGCGGGGAAAGATCCTGCCGCGCCGGATCTCCGGCACCTGCGCGATGCACCAGAGAGGCCTGATGCACGCCATCAAGAGGGCCCGCAACATCGCGCTGCTTCCGTTCACCGCCGAATGAGAGGTGGGATCCGACATGAAGATCATCCTGCGCGAAGACGTGGTGAAGCTCGGGCAGCGCGGCGACGTGGTGAAGGTGACGCCCGGCTACGGGAGGAACTTCCTCGTCCCGAAGGGGCTGGCCTACCTGTTCACGTCCGGGAACGCCAAGCGGGTGGAGCAGGAGCGCCGGTTCCTGCACGTGAAGCAGACGCGGGAGAAGCAGGAGGCGGAGGACCTGGCGCGGCGCCTTTCCCAGATCTCCTCCACCATCGTGCGCAAGGTCGGCGAGAACGAGACCCTGTACGGCTCGGTCACCAGCGCCGACATCGCGGAGGCCGCCGAGAGGGAGGGCTTCTCGATCGACAAGCGGAAGATCCTCCTTGAGGAACCGATCAAGACGCTGGGCATTTACACCGTGCCGGTGAAGCTGCACCCGGAGGTCACCGCCGAGCTGAAGGTCTGGGTGGTCAAGGAGTGATGAGTCAACGTGGCCGGATGGTGCTGGCGTGCTTGCTGGCCTGGGCCGTTCCCGGCGGCGGCCACCTGTACCTCGGGAAGAAGGGGAAGGCGGCCGCCTTCTTCGCGGTGGTCACAGCGACGTTTCTCTTCGGGCTCGAGATGGACGGCCGGGTGTACCTGGCCAGCGCGGACCAACCGCTTTCGTACCTGGCCACCTTCGCCAACCTGGGCCTCGGCCCCATGGACCTCATCGGCAGGGAGGCCTCCTACGAGCGGATTATCTATGCGTTCCCCAGCGAGAGGGACCGGGCGCTGCACCAGGACATCCTCGACCGCACCCGCCGGCGCATCCTGGTGTCGACCCACGAGTACGGGACCACTTTCATCCTCACGGCCAGCCTGATGAACATCCTGCTCATCCTCGACGCCTTCGACATCGGCATCGGCAGGAAAGCGTAGGCAGCGCGGTGTTCCATAGCCACCTCCTCACGCTGCTGATCTTCTCGGCTCTGGTGTCGGCCTTCTTCGCGACGCTGACGCGCGAGTCGCTCCGCGAGGCCCTCAAGGTGGGCTCAGTCATGATGGGGTCCATGGTGGCGATCTCCGTCCTCATGGCCTATCTGATGTATTTCTTCCCGCTCGGCTGAGCCGTTGTCCCCGCCGCCTCTCGCCTCCGCCGTGTCGCGGTGGGCGCCCGTTCTCGCCTACGCGGCTCTCATCTCGATCCTCTCGTCACGCCCGGGTCTCTCGCTTCCCGGTGGTTGGAGCGACAAGGCGGCCCACGGGCTCGAATTCGCCGGTCTGGCCGCCCTGCTGTGGCGGGCGCTGGCGGGGGCTTTCCTCGCCCCGATCGGTGTCCGCGGCGCCGCGGCGATCCTCGCCGCCTGCGTCCTCTATGCTGCGATGGACGAGGTGCACCAATCGTTCGTGCCGACGCGCTTCTCGAGCCTCGCGGATGTGATCGCGGACGCGGCGGGCGCGGCGGCGGCCCTGGGGGCGCTCTGGCGGTGGACCGCGCGCCGGGCGGCCCCTCCGGCGGAGGACCCCCGCGGTCCCGCCCGCGCGCCGGGCCCGATCCTGACGCTCCTGTCCCGATCCGGCTGCCGCCTGTGTGAGGAGGCCGAGAGGGTCATCATGCAAGTGCAGTCGGAGATCCCGTTCACGTACGAGAAGGTGGACGTCGCCGCCGACGTCGAGCTCGATCGCAGGTACGGTCTGGAGGTGCCCGTAGTGCTCATGGAGGGCCGCAAGATCTTCAAGCACAGGGTGGACGCAGGAAGGTTGAGACGCCGGGTCGTCAGGGCTCTCGGCGGGGTGGCGTGATGCCGGAAAAGAGCATCGCTGTCGTGCCGGGGGACGGCATCGGCGTGGACGTGACCCGCGAGGCGGTGAAGGTCATCCGCTGTCTCGGCGAGATCCTGGGCGTGACGTTTCGCCTGAAAGAGCACGACTACGGCGCCGAGAAGTACCTCAGGACCGGCGTGAGCCTGCCGCCCGGGGCTCTGGATGAATTCCGGACCTTCGACGCGATCTTCATGGGGGCCTTCGGTGACCCGCGCGTGCCCGACATGCGGCACGCGGCGGACATCCTGCTGGGCACGCGGTTCGAGCTGGACCTCTTCGCCAATCACCGGCCCGTCAAGCTTCTCCACGAGGACCTGTGCCCGCTCAAGGGGCGCACGCTGAAGGACATCGACTTCGTGATCTTCCGGGAGAACACCGAAGGGCTCTACGTGGGGATGGGGGGGTTTTTCAAGAAGGGCACGCCCGACGAGGTGGCCACGCAGATCGACATGAACACCCGCAAGGGGGTCGAACGCATCATCCGGCATGCCTTCGAGTACGCCCGGGCGAAAGGCCGTCGCCGCGTCTGCATGAGCGACAAGAGCAACGTCCTCACGTACGGCCACGATCTCTGGCAGCGGGTCTTCAAAGAGGTGGCGGCCGAATACGCGGAGATCGAATCGAGCCACCTCTACGTGGACGCGCTCACGATGCAGATGGTAAAGGACCCGTCCCAGTTCGACGTCATCGTGACCTGCAACATGTTCGGCGACATCGTCACGGACCTGGGGGCGCAGCTCCAGGGAGGGCTGGGCCTGGCGGCCTCCGGCAACATCAACCCCCGGGGCGTCTCCATGTTCGAGCCCGTGCACGGGTCGGCGCCCAAGTACGCGGGCCGGGACGTCGCGAACCCCCTGGGGGCGATCCTCACCGTCCAGCTCATGATGGAGCACCTGGGCCTGGGCCGCGCGGCGGATCTGATCGAATCCGCCGTCGTTGATGTGCTTCGGGCCCGCCGGACGACGCGCGACCTGGGAGGATCCCTGGGCACCGCTGCCGCCGGCGATGCCGTCTGCGCGGCCCTAAGACGCCTCGCGGGCTGAAACGGCCGTCTCGCTCTTCCTTACCGACCTGCGCTGCGGCGGCTCCTGAGCGGCTCGCCGCCGTTTCCGCCCCTATCCCTACGGCGATGCGGGCGCCGCCCTCCCCGGGGCCAGCCCCACGAGCCGGCAAGACTCCTCGCCGTAGCGCGCGACGGCGATGGCGACGCGCCCCTCGGAAACCACGGGCGGCGTGAGGAATCGTGCGCCATCCGGGAGATCGAAGGCTCCCGCGCCCCGGCCCTCGGGCAGGCGGAAGGCGTCCAGGCGTCTCGCGTGCGCACCCGCCACGAGGACCAGATCGCCGAGGAGCGCCGCGGGGCCCGGTCGCCTGTCGAGCCGCGCGCGGAAGCGCAGATGACCGTTGCTCTCGTCGAAGGCATAGATGTACGTGTCCTTGGACAGGAAGAGGACCGTCCCCTTCAGCGCGACGGGAGGCGCCGCGGGGTCGGCGCCGCTGCGGGCGCGCCACAGGATCCCGGCGCTGTGAGAGTGGAGCCGCAGCGCGTGAAAACGGTTGTCGGCCGTGGCCAGGAATGCCCTCCGGCCGCGGCACGCGGGCTGGGCCAACACCGGCGAGCCGAGATTCTTCTTCCACCGGATGGCGCCGCTCTCCGCGTCGAGCCCCAGCAGACGTCCGTCCGAGAGCCCGAGGAGGAACGTCCCGGCGCATGACGCGGGGCGGGCCGTCGGAGACGCCGGCAGGCGCGTCTCCCACAGCGCTCCGGCGGCGTCACGCGCGTAGAGGCGGGCGGGACCTGCCGCGGCGACGGCCAGGATTTTCTCGCGGGCGGCGGCGAGGAAGAAGGGACCTGAGCCCGAGGCCCAGCGCGCGATGCGTTCGCCCGTGGCGAGGGAGAAGGCGGCAAGGGTCCCGTCCTCCAGGGGGACGGCGCCCCATCCGGCATCGACCCCTGGAGGGCCGGGCGCGACGGCAATGTTCCCCGCCACCTTCGCGCCGAGATCGATCTTCCAGACCCGGGCTCCATCGGCCGCCGCGAAGCGCATGACGGCGCCGGAGGGGGTCGCCACGACGAACCCTCCGGGCGCCGCTTCGACCTGGACCTCTGAAGCCGCCTCCACGGGGACGCTCCACACCGGCGTCAGCGCCTCCTCTCCGGCCAACGCCGTGGACGGGGGAGGGGCCTTTCGCACGGCGCACCCCACCGCCAGCAGCGAGGCGACGGCAGCCAGGGCGACGATCGATCTCACGAGACGCTCCTCGAGGGCGCGGCATTATATCGGCGGCGCCGCGAATCGGTCGGAATGCGTTCTTCCCCCCCCCGCGCCGCGAAGTAGCCCACTACCCCGCTATCGGGCGGATCCCCATGCCCGCGGGCCTGTGGTAGCCTGTGCCTCTTTCGCGGCACTCTCGACTTGACGGAGGCGGCGGCGTGCGATTGAAGCGGGACACGAACTGCGGCTCGCTCGGCCGGCACGACGTGGGCCGCCCGGTAGTCCTCGCGGGCTGGGTCCATCGCCGCCGCGACCACGGAAACCTCATCTTCGTGGACCTGAGGGACCGGTCGGGCCTCTGCCAGGTGGTCTTCCGGGCCGAGGAAGGCGCAGCCGCCCACCGCGAGGCGAAGGATCTGCGCTCCGAATACGTGGTGTCCGTGGCGGGCCGGGTGGTCGCTCGCGACGCCGCCAACGTCAATCCGGCGCTGCCCACCGGCGAGGTGGAGATCGTCGTCACCGACCTGGAGGTCCTGAACCGCTCTGAGCCCATCCCGTTCCCGATCGACGATTCGGAGTCGGTCTCGGAGGACCTCAGGCTCAAGTACCGGTTCCTCGATCTGCGGGGCCCCAGGCTCCAGCGCACGCTGGGCCTGCGCCACCGCATCTGCATGGTGGTGCGGAACTATCTTGACGGCCGCGGCTTCGTCGAGCTCGAAACGCCCATGTTGACGCGCTCCACGCCGGAAGGCGCGCGCGACTACGTGGTGCCCTCCCGGGTGCACCCGGGGGCGTTCTACGCCCTTCCCCAGTCTCCACAGCTCTTCAAGCAACTCTTCATGGTGGCGGGCTTCGAGAGGTACTTCCAGATCGCCCGCTGCTTCCGCGACGAGGACCTGAGGGCCGACCGCCAGCCCGAGTTCACGCAGATCGACATCGAGGCCTCCTTCATCGATCCGCCCTTCATCTTCGAGCTCGTCGAGGGGCTCATGCGGGAGATCTTCGCCGCCGCCGCGCGCCCCGTCCCGGAGAAGGTCCACCGTCTGACGTATCGGGAGGCGATGGACACCTACGGCACCGACGCCCCGGACCTGCGTTACGGCCTCTCGATCCGCGATCTCACGGACGTCGTGCGCGGCGGGCCGTACCGGATCTTCGCCGAGACCGCGGAGAAAGGCGGCTTCGTGCGAGGATTGGCCGTCCCCGGGGGGGCGCGCTGGTCACGCCGGGAGTTCGACGAATTGGAGGAGCACGCGAAGCGATTCGGGGCGGCCGGGCTCGTATGGATGAAACTCGTCGAGGGCGAACTCGCGGGCCCGGGGGCCAAGGGGCTTGCGGGCCTCGCGCCGGCGGTGGCCGGTGCTCTGGGGCTTCAGGAAGGCGGAGCGGCCCTGATGGCGGCGGGCGAGCGGGACGCGTCGGCCCGCGTCCTCGGGGAGGTGCGCAAGGAGATCGCCAGGCGGGAGAAGCTGACCGCGGGGACCCCGTGGTCGCTGGCGTGGGTCTACGACTTTCCGCTCTTCGAGATCCGCCCCGAGGACCGGCGCATCGTCTCCTGCCACCATCCGTTCACCTCGCCTGTCCCGGAGGACGTCGATCTCCTCGAGACCGACCCGCTCAAGGTCCGCGCGCGGGCCTACGACATCGTCCTCAACGGATGGGAGCTGGGAGGCGGCAGCATCCGCATCCACGACGAGGCGCTGCAGCGGCGGATCTTCAGGGTGCTGCAGCTCACCCCGGAGCAGTCCGAGGAGAAGTTCGGCTTCTTCCTTGGCGCGCTGCGCTTCGGCGCGCCGCCGCACGGCGGGATCGCGCTCGGGCTGGACCGGATCGTGGCATTGATGACGGAGTCGCTCTCCCTCCGCGACGTCATCGCCTTCCCCAAGACCACATCAGCCTCCTGCCTGATGACGCGCTCTCCGGCGCCCATCGAGGAAGAGCAGCTCCTGGAGCTCCACATCAGGACCGTTCCGCCCCCCCATGCGTGAGAGTGCTTCAAGAGAACCCACAGAAAACAAAGATCTTACCCCGGCCGCATCTTGACGGAGGGCCCGCCGGATGGTAGGTTGACCATCTTGCCGATGAGGAAGATAGAGGTCGCGGAGAAGAGCCTGCGGGGGCTCTTCGGGACGCGGGACAGCCATCTCAAGTTCCTCGAATCCCACTTCGGCGTCGAGATCTCAGCGCGCGGGAGGGAGATCACGATCCGCGGGGAACCCGGGAAGACGGACCTCGTGGCCGACTTCCTCTCCCAACTGGCCGGGTTCGTGGGGCAGGGGAATTCTCTCTCCGAGAACGACCTGGTCTATGCGGCGCGCATCATGGAGGAGGACGGCGGCGGCGACATCGGGCGGCTCCTGCCCTCAGCGGTGCACCCGTCCGGGAAGAAGGCCGTCTCCCCCCGCAGCCCCAACCAGGCACGCTACCTGGAGGCGATCCGCACCCACGACATGGTCTTCGGCATCGGCCCCGCCGGCACGGGGAAGACTTACCTGGCCGTGGCCATGGCGCTCTCGGCCCTGACGGAGAAGCAGGTCGAGAGGATCGTCCTGGCCCGGCCGGCGGTGGAGGCGGGCGAGAGGCTTGGGTTTCTCCCTGGCGACATGGCGCAGAAGGTGGAGCCTTACCTGCGACCTCTCTACGACGCCATCTTCGATCTGCAGCTCAAGGACGAGGCGGATCGGCTCCTGGAGCGCGGCATCATCGAGGTGGCGCCGCTCGCCTTCATGCGCGGGCGCAGCCTGAACGACTCCTTTGTCATCCTGGATGAGGCCCAGAACACGACGTCCGAACAGATGAAGATGTTCCTCACCCGCATCGGCTTCCGATCCAAGGCGGTGATCACCGGCGACATCACCCAGATCGATCTGCCCGCCGGACGCGTGTCGGGCCTCGTCGAGTCCCAGGCGGTGGTGGGGTCCGTCTCCGGGATCGCCTTCGTGTACTTCAACGAGAAGGACGTGGTCCGGCACCCGCTGGTGCAGCGCATCATCGTGGCCTACGAGGCCTACCAGAACGGCCGCGAGAGCAAGCACGCAGCGGCCCCCACGAAGGACGCCGGAGAGGGCCGGGAGCCCGAACGTCGAGCGTGAAACCCGTGCGCGGCCCCATCGTGGTGACCGTGTTGAACCGCGCGCCGGGGAGCCGGGTAGCCGGGCGCGAGGTGGAAAGCCTGCTGCGCCGCGCGGCGTCCCGGCTCGGGGCGCCCCCCGGAGAGGTCGCGGTGCTGCTGACCCGGGATGCGGAGATCCGGGCGCTGAACCGCCGCTTTCGCGGCCGGGACCGGCCCACCGATGTGCTCTCCTTTTCGGACGGCACCGTGGGGCCGGAGGGGGAGCCGCGAATCGGCGACATCGCGATCTCGATGCCGGCGGCGAGGCGAAACGCGCGCCGCGCGGGCCACGACGTTCGCCGGGAGACCCTCGGCCTCCTGCTCCACGGCTTCCTCCACCTGCTCGGATACGACCACGAGGTGGACGGAGGAGAGATGGAGGCGCTTGAGATCGCACTGCGGCGCGATCTGTCGCCCGGCGGTCGCGGGAAGGGGCGCGCGGAAGGAAGGCGGGCGTGACAGGGTGGCAGGTGATCGCGCTGTCCGCGATCTTCGCCATCTACGTGGCCACCGCAGTCTTCCGCTTCGCCTACGCCACGCTGAGCCCCGTCGCGCTGCGCCGCATCCTCGCCGAGCACGGGCCCGGCCGCGCGGCCGGCCCCGGAGACCTCCTGGGCATCCGGGTCGCCTTCGATTTCGTGCACCACCTCACCCTCATCGCCGGGTCCGTCCTCCTGGTCGCCTCGGAGATCGCTTCCGGAGCGCGGCACCCGTACCTGCTCAGCGTCGCGGTGCTCGTGGCGGCCGCCGGCGTGGCGCAGCTCGGGGGGCGAGTCCTCGCGCTGGCGAACCCCGAGCGCTCGTTCGGGGCCACCTGGAGCGTCGCGGCGCTCCTGTACCGGCTCTTTCATCCGGTCGCCCGGCCCATCGTCGCGGCGCTGGAGACGCTGCGGCTCTCGGCGCGGCGGGAGTGGGCCGAGGAAGAGCCCGAGGCTGCGGCGGAGGAGATCGAGGCCCTCATCGACGTGGGCCGCAGCGAGGGAATCCTCGAGGTGGAGGAGGGGAGGCTGATCCGGCAGGTGGTGGAGTTCCACGACCAGGTGGTGCGCGAGGTGATGACGCCGCGGACGGAGATCGTCGCTGCGCCCGCCGAGGCCTCGGTTCGCGAGCTGCGAGACCTCATGGTGGCCGCCAAGCACTCGCGCCTTCCCGTGTACCGGGGCCAGATCGACAACATCGAGGGGATGGTGCACCTCCGCGACCTCCTCGCCTGCTGGGGGACCGTGGACGAGAAGGGCCCCATCACCCCGCTGGTGCGGCCCGCCTTCTTCGTCCCGGAGACGAAGCAGGTGGCCGATCTCCTCAAGGACCTTCAATCGCGGCGAACGCAGATCGCCGTCGTCGTGGACGAGTACGGCGGCACGGCGGGCCTCGCGACGGTGGAAGACCTCCTGGAGGAGATCGTCGGAGAGATCCAGGAGGAGCACGAGGGCGAGGAGCGCGATATCTCGCCGGAGGGCGAAGGAAGGTTCCTGCTGCGCGGCACGGCCACCATCGACGATCTCAACGCGGCCCTGGGCTCCGATCTCCCCTCCGAGGGGTACGACACGGTCTCGGGTCTCATCTACACGGTTCTGGGGCGGATTCCGCGCTCGGGCGAGGTCGTGGAACACGCCGGCGTGCGGCTCGAGATCCTGAAGGCCGACAGCCGGCGGATCCTCTCCGTCCGGGCCGTGAAGGCGGCGGCCGCGGCGGCGCCCGGCGCCCGGAGCGCCGACCGGTCCTCCGGGTGAGCACTGGCGAGGCCCGGGCGGGGGCCGGCGCGTTCCGCTGCGGTGTCGTGGCCGTGGCGGGCCGCCCCAACGTCGGCAAGTCCACGCTCGTCAACCTTCTCGTGGGCGAGAAAGTCGCCATCGTCTCGCCCGTGCCGCAGACGACGCGGAACCGGATCTCGGGGATCGCAAACCGCCCGGGCGCGCAGATCGTCCTGCTCGACACGCCGGGGATCCATCGGCCCAGGCACCGGATGAACCAGAAGATGGTGGAGACGGCCGTCGGGTCCCTCAGGCAGGTGGATCTGATCCACGTCGTGGTGGAGGCCTCGGGTCTGGGACCGGGCGACCGCCACGTGATCTCCATGCTCAGGAAGAACGGCCCGCCCGTCTTTCTGGTGGTCAACAAGATCGACCTCGTGGCGAAGCCCTCGCTGCTGCCGCTCCTGGACGCGGCGGCCCGCGAGTTCCCCTACGCGGAGCTGATCCCCGTCTCGGCCCTGACGGGGGAGAACGTGGACCGTCTGGCCGAGGCGACGATCCCGAGGCTCCCGGAAGGCCCGGCGCTCTTCCCCGAGGACCAGCCCACCGATCAGTCCGAGCGCTTCCTGGCGGCGGAGATCATCCGGGAGAAGATCTGCCTCCACACCCGCCAGGAGGTTCCTCACGAGACGGCCGTCCTCATCGAGTCCTGGGCCGAGCGCGAGGACGGTCTGGTGTCCATCGAAGCCTCGATCCTCGTCGAGAAGGAGAACCAGAAGGGGATTCTCATCGGCCGGGAGGGGAGCCTCCTCAAGAGAATGGCGACGGAGGCCAGGCTGGACATCGAGAGGCTGCTCGCGTGCAAGGTCTTCCTGAAGGTCTGG
>CAYNUH010000005.1:0-94313 GCA_964400605.1 uncultured Acidobacteriota bacterium
GATCCCGAGATGCTGAAGAACGGCACATTGGCCTCGCCGGCGATCGCCTTGGCCAGCAGCGTCTTGCCCGTGCCCGGCGGGCCCAGCAGCAGCACCCCCTTGGGGATGCGCCCTCCGAGCTTTTGAAACCTCTGGGGCTCCTTCAGGAATTCGATGACCTCCTGCAGCTCCTGCTTGGCCTCCTCCACGCCCGCCACGTCCTTGAAGGTGACCTTCTTCCCCTGGCTGGACTGAAGCTTCGCCTTGGATTTGCCGAAGGAGAGGGCCTTGTTGCCGCCGGTCTGCATCTGGCGCATGAAGAAGATCCAGATGCCGATGATGAGGAGCATGGGAGCCCAGGAGATGAGCGTCAGCAGGTAGGGGCTGTCCTTGGGCTTGCGCACCGTGATCTGCACGCCGGATGCCTGCAGCGCGGGGATGAGCTTGTCGTCCGGCAGCGCGAAGGAACGGAGGTACTGCTGGTTGTCCACGGGGGACTTGTACTCCCCCTCGATCTCGTAGCCGCTGTCCCCGCCCGAGATGGTCACCTTGGAGACCTGTCCCTCCGCCACCTTCTGCATGAAGTCCGAGTAGGTCAGCTCGGCCTGCTGGTGGCTCTGGGTCTTGAAGAACTGGTAGAGGAAGAAGACCGCCAGTATCGCCAGGACCCAGAAGGTGACCGCCCTGAGGCTCGCGTTCACGCTTGTCCTTCCTTATCGCGCCGCGCCGGGGCGCCGCGCCGCCGTCCGCGCTATCGGCGCCCGCAACCCGGTCGCGGGGGTGGAGCCGGGTGGGGAGGACGGCTCTTCGCGCGGTACATTATTATAGGCCGCGGCCAAACGATATCCACCACGCCTCCCGGCCCGCCGGAGGGGGGACGCTCATCTTCAACGCTCCGGGCCACGGCCGCGTTCCCGTCCTTCGAAGACCACCCATTCTCCGCGCCGGACCGCCCTGATCCCGCCCGGCAGGTCCACTCCCCTCCCTTCCATGGAGGGCGCCATCAATCCCAGGATCGCCTCCACGTGGTCCCGCTCCAGGAGGCGCGCCCGCATCCCACTGCGGCACGCCGCCAGCCGGACGGCCCGGCGCGCGAGCGCGGGCGAGGTCGAACTCGCGAGGCCTGCGGGCACGCTCTCCGGATCCCCGGAAAGCAGCGCGCCCGCGGCCTCGTCCAGATAGGTCTCCTCGGCCGCCAGGATCGCCGCCTCCGCGGCGAGGATGGGCACGCTGCCGGGGAACTCGAACTCGATGATCGGCACGAGGCGACTCCGGATCCGGTTGCGCAGCGGGGCCGGATCCTCGTTGCTGGCGTCGTCGCGGTACGCCTCCCCGCAGGCGGCGAGGTGCTCCCGGACCTCGCTGCGGCGCACGCCGATGAGCGGGCGGATGATCCCCTCGGCCGTCACCGGCTCCATCCCCGACAATCCGCCCCGCCCCGTCCCCCTCAGCAGCCACATCAGGATCGTTTCCACCTGATCGTCCAGCGTGTGCCCGAGCGCGATCCGGTTGCACGCGGCCTCCGCCGCCGCCCCCAGCAGGAACGCCCGGCGCGCGATGCGCGCGCGCTCCTCCAGGGAAGAGGGATCGCCCGGGGCACGGGACAGATCCGCCCGGCTGCAGGCCACCGGCAGCGAGAAGCGCGACGCGACGGCGCGGACGAACGCCTCGTCGGCCTCACTTTCCGCGCCCCGCAGGGCGTGGTTGAGGTGGGCGACGTGGAGGGTGAAGGGGCATCGCGCGCGGTGTCTCACCAGGAGGTGAAGCAGGAGGACCGAATCTCCCCCGCCGGAGACGCCGGCCAGGACGCGGTCGCCGGGCCGGATCATGGCGTGCCGCTCCAGCGTCGAGAGGAACACGGACTCGACGCCGGATGTCGTGCGGGCGCGCCGGGAGGTCTGATGCATCAGGGAGCCATGGTCACGAGGGGCGGCGCGCCCGGCCCGCCTCGCTCGCGGACCGGGCACTTCGGAGGTGGTAGCGGTGGAAGGACTCGAACCTTCGACTCCGCGGATATGAGCCGCGTGCTCTGGCCACCTGAGCTACACCGCCGTAACTCTTTCGGAGGCGGTAGGATAGAGGCTTCTCACGGGGGGAGTCAAGGACGCCTCTCGGCGGCGGGAGGCCGGGCCGGGGGTGATATAATCCGCCTCGTGAACTGCTCCAAGTGCGGCAAGAGCGACGACAAAGGGCCCCTGACCAAGTGCCCGATCTGCCACAAGATGGTCTGCGACGACTGCCGCTACAACATCAGCGGCCGGTGGTTCTGCTCCTCCCACTGCGCCGACTTCTTCTTTTTCGAGGAAGAAGGAGAGGAATGATCCCCGCGGGGACGGGAGTCCTTCCGTGAGCTTTCCCACGCACCGCCTGCGGCGCCTGCGCCGCGGGGAGATCCTCCGGGAGATGGTGCGCGAGACGGACCTCTCCGCGTCGGATCTCATCAATCCGCTCTTCGTCTGCGAGGGAAAGGGCGTCCGCCGCGAGATCGCCGCCATGCCCGGCGTGCACCAGCACTCGGTGGACACGCTCGTGGAGGAGGTGCGATCGGCCCGCGACGAAGGCGTCCGGAGCGTCATCCTGTTCGGGATCCCCGCCACCAAGGACGCGGTCGGGTCGGGCGCCTGCGATGCTCAGGGAATCGTGCAGCGGGCCTTCACCGCCCTCAAGGAGAAGGTGCCCGGCGTATTGCTCATCGCCGACGTCTGTTTGTGCGAGTACACCGATCACGGGCACTGCGGCGTCGTCGAAGGTGGCGAGGTCGCCAACGATCCGACGCTCGATCTGCTCGCGCGCACCGCCGTTTCGCTGGCGCGGTCGGGCGCGGACATCGTGGCGCCGTCGGACATGATGGACGGGCGCGTGGCTGCCATCCGCCGCGCCCTCGACGAGGCGGGCTTCCCGCAGACGGCGATCCTCTCCTACGCCGCCAAGTATGCCTCGGCCTTCTACGGCCCCTTCCGCGAGGCGGCCGCGTCCGCGCCGAAGTTCGGCGACCGGCGCGGCTACCAGATGGATCCGGCCAACGCCCGCGAGGCGATGCGCGAGGTGGCGCTCGACGTCGAGGAGGGGGCGGACATCATCATGGTGAAGCCGGCGCTGCCGTACCTCGACATCGTGCGCCGGGTCCGCGACCGCTTCGACGTCCCGGTGGCCGCCTACAACGTCAGCGGCGAGTACTCCATGCTGGTGGCCGCGGCGGAGCGCGGCTGGATCGACCGTCCGCGCGCGATCCTGGAGACGCTCACCTGCATCAAGCGGGCCGGCGCCGACCTGATCCTCACCTACTTCGCCCGGGAAGCCGCCCGCCTCCTCAGTCACCCCGCGAAGCTGTAGGCGCGTCCATGACGGCCCCGCCGCGCACCGTCGAGACCTCCCGTAAGCTGTACGCGCGCGCCCTCAAGGTCATCCCCGGCGGCGTCAACTCCCCGGTGCGCGCCTTCAAGGGCGTGGGCGGAGATCCCCTCTTCATCGTCCGCGGCCGCGGGTCGCACATCTTCGACGCCGACGGCAACGACTACGTTGACTACGTCGCGTCGTGGGGGCCCCTCATCCTCGGTCACGCCCACGCCCGGGTGGTGAGGGCGCTCGGGGAGGGCGCGGCGGCGGGAGTTTCCTTCGGCGCGCCCACGCCCGCCGAGGTCGATCTCGCTTCGCTCGTGTGCGAGGCCTACCCCTCCGTGGCTCGCGTGCGCATGGTGAACTCGGGGACCGAGGCCACCATGAGCGCGCTCAGACTGGCCCGCGCGGCCTCCGGTCGCGACCTTATCCTCAAGATGGAAGGGTGCTACCACGGACACGTGGACTCCCTGCTGGTGAAGGCGGGGTCCGGAGTGCTCACGCTGGGGATCCCCGGCAGTCCGGGCGTGAGCGCCTCCGTGGCCCGCGAAACGATCACCGTCCCCTACAACGACCTCGGCGCGCTGCGCTCCGCGCTCGCCGCACACGGACGGGAGATCGCCGCCGTCATCCTGGAGCCCGTGGCGGGCAACATGGGCGTGGTCCCGCCGAAGTCCGGGTACCTCGAAGGCGTCCGCGAGCTCGCCTCGAAGCACGGTGTGGTTCTCATCTTCGACGAGGTGATGACGGGCTTCCGCATCGCCTTCGGAGGCGCGCAGCAGCGCTACGGCGTGGGGGCCGACCTGACGACCCTCGGCAAAGTGATCGGCGGCGGGCTCCCGGTGGGAGCCTACGGGGGGCGGGAGGACCTCATGGCGCGGGTCGCACCCGAAGGGGACGTGTACCAGGCGGGGACGCTCTCGGGGAACCCCCTGGCCATGCGCGCCGGCATCGAGACGCTTCGGATGCTTCGGGAGCCGGGCGCCTACGATCGGCTGGAGGCCGCCTCCGGAGCGTTGGCCGACGGGCTGGTGGAGGCGGCCCGCGCGGAGGGGATCGCCGTCGCGCTCAACCGTGTCGGATCGATGATGACGATCTTCTTCACGGACCGACCCGTGGTCGATCACGCCACGGCCAGGGCGTGCGACACGCGCCGGTACGCCGCCTTCTTCCACGCGATGCTGCAGCGCGGCGTCTACCTGCCGCCCTCTCAGTTCGAGGCGTTCTTCGTCTCGCTCGCGCACTCGGAATCCGAAATCGACGCCACCATCGCCGCGGCGCGGGAGGCGTTCGCCGCCCTGAGGAGCCCCTGACGATGATCGAACTCTACCAGTTCGAATCGTGCCCGCACTGCGCGAAGGTCCGCCGCAAGCTCAGCGATCTCGAGCTGGACTGGATCTCGCGCACCGTCCCCGCTGACCGCGGCCGCCGCGAGCGCGTGCGGGCGATCTCCGGGCAGATCCTGGTCCCCGTCCTGGCCGACACCGAACACAACATGGTGGTCACCGAGGCGGACGACATCTGCTCCTACCTCGACGAAACGTACGGTCCCGGCGAGGGCCGGCAGGCCCCCGAGTCCTGACCGTCCGGAATATCCGGACTTCGTTCCGGCCTCCGTGGACTGCCAGCGAGCTCCTTCCACAGCCGTCGATGCGTCCCCGTTCCGCTCCCGAGCGAAGGTCCTGAGTGTCTCGGCAGCGCCACCGAGTTTGAGGCTGCAACTCGTTGAAGATCAACCGGATACATGCTTGAGCAGGCGCCGGCTCGACCGGTGAAGACTTCCACCAGGACACCCTCCGCCGCGGCTCGAGAAGAGGTGACGGCACGGATCCTGCTCTCACAGGCTGCGCACCCACCGTCGGGGCGGCTCGCACGCCACTTGGAGGTCAGATGCAGACGAACGGTTCTCTCACAACTCACCGGGGCCGGCATTCCGGGATCTTCATCGGAGGGATCCTGGCCGCTTCGGCGTTGCTCGCCGGCGTGATCGTCGTCGGCACGGCCGCGTGCAGCCGCGACACTCTGCAGAAGGGCCTCGCGGGGCCCGTGCCCGGCACCCCCGAGGATCTCCTCGCGGAGCTGCGGGACGACAAGACGCGCATCGACCAGACGACGGATCAGATGATGAAGAGGATTGACGCCTTCAACGCCTCGCGGAGGTCCGGCGAGCGGCAGATCCAGTTCAGCGAGATCTTCTACGAGGATCTCACCGGAGAACAGCGCGACGTCCTCAACGCCCTGCTCGCCGAAGAGAAGGACGTCTCCTACAAGGCGCTGATCCAGAACATCATCAAGGATCGGGAGACGCTGCGGAACCTCCAGGAGCGGGTGTTGCACCTGGAGCAGACTCTGCCCGACCGCTTCGTGCTGGTCCGCAAGGGCGACACGCACCACGAGCTGGCCACGCGGTACCTCCGCGACGAGGCGAAGGTCGACGAGGCGAGGGCGAAAACCCTCCTGGCGGGCATCGACCAGACCGACGAGCTCCTGCCCGGCAACAAAGTCTGGTTCTTCTACGACGCGGAGCGCGACATCTTCCGCACCTACGTCACGCAGGGTGAGGCGGGGCGCACGCCTCTGGCCGTGAGGCGCGCGCTGAAGCGCCAGCTCATCACCGAGCGCGACGAGGCCATGGCGCGGGCGGAGTCTCTCGAGCAGACGCGGGCCAACCTGGAATCCCAGAGGGCCGCGCTCGAGTCCGACATCATCCGGCTGAACTCCGACATCGCATCGCTCACGGACCGCCGGTCGGCCCTGGAGGCCGACGTCGCCGTCCTGAGGCAGGACAACACCGCGCTGGGGGGCGAGGTGGCCCGGCTCTCGCGCGATCTGGCCTTCCGGCAGAACAGCCTCTTCTACCACGCGGCCAACGAGCGCGACCTGCGCGAGAAGGGGGTCCTGACCGCGGTCTTCAAGAGGGTGCGCGACGTGAAGGGGATCGAGTTCGAGGACGCCATCGACCTGAGGCTATCCACGACCATCATGCTCGCGCCGCGGGACCTGGGCCTGGAGCGCATCAAGGAGGTTCGGCTGCTTCCCTCGATGTACATGCCGGGAAGGGACTTCACCGTGGAGACTTCCGCCGACGGCGGCAGCGCGAAGCTGGTGATTCTCGACCCGAGCCTGTTCCGCGGCAAGGAGGTCATCCTCTCCGTCCGCGGCTGATCCCAAGCTGCCAAGACGGCGGGCCGGCTCTGCCGACGCTGTGGCCAGCAGCCCCCCACCCCAGAGCCCGGCCCGCCGTTACCCTCTACCGGGTCACTTCCGCAGCTCGATGACGGTCATGCGGCACCAGCGGCGGGCCGGAGGGAAGACGGCCAGGAGAGCGCGGTCCAGCGCGTGCAGCGCGGCGAAGGGACGCCGGTACCGATCGGACTCCTCGATGAGCCGCTTCCAGTAGCGGACCTTGTTGGGGTCGAGCCCCTCCCCCCACCGGAACCACAAGTAGAGCGCCATCGTGCAGAGATGGAACTCGCGATGGCGCATCCACGCGTACCCTTCCGCGATCACGGAGAAGTCCGGGAACAGCAGCGGCCGCTCATCAGGCGTGCGCGTCTCCGGGCTCCTCTCCCGGAACCGGTTCAGGATGGGGTTGTGCCCCAGGGGCTCAGCGAATACCGCCCTCCCACCCGGCCTGAGC
Organism: uncultured Acidobacteriota bacterium; assembly: GCA_964400605.1. Classification (GTDB taxonomy): domain Bacteria; phylum Acidobacteriota; class Polarisedimenticolia; order JACPZX01; family JACPZX01; genus CAYNUH01. The sequence continues at coordinate 6,956 of CAYNUH010000005.1, forward strand.
ACGCGGCGGATCTCGCGGGCCGCGGGCTTCAGGTCCAAGTGGTGGAGGACGTCGTGGCCGAACACGGCGTCGAACGAATCGCCGTCGTAAGGCAACGATTCGCCGGGCCCGGCGTCAAACGCAATCCGGTCTTCGACGCGAAGGCGGCGGGCGACCCGCCCGGCCACCTCGATCATCCCCGGCGAGACGTCGCGGGCCGTGACGCTCGCGCCCTTCAGCGCCAGCCATGCGGTGATCGCACCGTGCCCGCAGCCGATCTCGAGCACCTTCTTCCCGGAGATGTCCCCCAGGAGGGAGAGGGCGTAGGGCGTCTCGGGGGTGGTGGGGCAGAGGGCGACCGCATGGGGATCGAGGGAGTCGGGATCGACCTCCGCAGCCCATCGATCGTGGAACTCCCTCTCGCGCCGCTGCCGTGCGTCGAGGTCGAGGGGCGTTTCGAAGCGCGTCTTCATCGAGGCTCCACCGGTTCCCCTTGCAGCGGAGTCAGACGCGTGGCGGCCGCGATCTCGGCGGCCAGGGCGCTCAGATCCGCGGCCGCTTTGCTCCTGGGCGCCAGTTCCAGCGCTCGCCTGAGGTGGGGAAGAGCCCTGCCTCCGTCGCGGAAGACAATCCAGTAGAGGTGCCCGAGGCGGGCCTGGACCTCGGCGTTGTTCGGATCGACCTCCACGGCCCGGCGCAGCGTCGTGAGGGCCTCGATCGGCTGCCGGGTGTCGTGATAGATCCCGCCGGTGGCCACGAGGGCCGCCGCGTTGCGGGGGTCCTCGTCGAGCACATCGCGGAACGCCGAGAGCGCTTCCGGGTAGCGCTCGTGCCTCAGGTACATCTCACCCAGCTCCAGCCCCAGCTCGATGCGGTCCTCCACCCGGGCGTTCTCTCTCAGGGCGAGGGCCAGCGCCTTCCGCAACTCCGCCCCGGCACGCGTCACGTCCCCGTCGGCTTCCAGCCTGCGCGCGGCCACCTGGAACTCGGCGGGACGGTAATGGCGATAGCCGCGAGGCGGGTCGCGCGGCAGCGCCCAGCTCAGCGCGACCGCGCTCCCCAGCACGAGCCCGGCGGCCGCGAAGCGGCGCCCCCTGGCCGCACGCGACGCCTCCACGAGCGCGAGCCCGGCGTAAATCAGGAACGGGATCACCAGCGCCTGCCTGTAGCGTGACACGACGTGGGTCACGAGGAACAGCGCCAGCACGCCCACGACGTAGAGATACATCAGGATGTTCTCGCGGGGGCGGCGGGACGCCAGGAGCAGTCCGACGAAGCCGAGCCCCGACACGCACGCGAAGCGCAACCCCCACGCCAGCACGGGCGATAGGAGCGCGGCGTAGTAGAACGAAGGGTTGTCCGGAACCTCGAAGGAGTTGAAGAGACCCTGGATCTTCCGCCACTGGAGCGAGATGAGGCGGCCGACGTCGCCGTGGTAGGCGCGCAGGGTCTCGAGGATCGTCCGTCCCGTGCGGTAGTCGCTCGCGCGAAGGATTTCCACGGTGCTCTGCGGGATGGCGGCGCCCACGGGCGAGGCGTCGGGAGCGTTGCCCATCACGAATGTGAGGGGCGCCCGCGTGGTGCTCGAAAGCAGCGGAGCCCCCACCATCGCGTTGCGCGCCGCGAGGGGGATCAGCGCCGCGATCACTCCGGCGGCGAGCCACCCGGCCCGCCGCAAGGCACCGGACCATCCGTCTCCGGCCTTCGGCCCAAGACTCTCCCGGCCCATCGCCACCTGATCCGGGCGCTTCCCCCGGCCTCCCTGCACGGCCCCGGAGTCCGCCCGCTCCTCGTGCGACGGCGGCGCATGCCGCAGGAAGAGGGCCCACAGGAACGCCAGCGGCACGAAGGTGACGATGGCGCTGTCCGTCAGGTACGCGACGCCCAGCGCCGCACCCGCAAGGAGCCACCGGAGGGATCCGGGTGGGGGAATCCGAGCCCGGACGAGCGGCGCCCCCGGACCGTCCCATGCACCGGGCGCGCCCGCCGCGCCCGCGGCGTGAAGGGCGATGAGGACGAGAAGGTTCGCCGTCAGCGCGACCGTCGTCCTGAGGACCTCGGCGTCGTAGAAGATGAACGGCGCGTATCCGGCCGCGAACAGGGCGGCGAGAAGCCCCGCCGCACTACCCCCCACGCGGCGCCCGAGCAGGCCGATGAGGAACACGTTGCCCGCGCCGATCAGCGTTTGAAGGAGCCTGAAGAGATCCAGGTTCCCGGTGGCGTGAAGACCCAGGGCGAGCAGGTACGCATACAGCGGGGGTTGGTAGTAGGTGGCGGCGCCGAGCCAGCGCTCCCAGGTCGCGCCGTCCGCGACGTTTTCCTGCCAGTCGTAGTGCGGACGGTAGGCGACGCGGTCAAGCCAGTCTCCCGCCTCGAGGTGTTCCGCCCACATCCGGTTGGCGTGCATGTCCGAAGACGGCCACGCCTCGTCGAAATGGTAGAACGGCGCCGGCCGGATGGAGGTCAGGTGGCCGATCCTGAGCGCGGCCGCGAAGACCGCGATGAACGCGAGGAGAACGTAGAAGCGGCGCGCCCTCACGGCTTCCTCCGGCGCTCGGTGCCCAGGATCGAGAAAAAGAACGACGAGAAGAACGCCTGCCCTCCGATTACCATGAGCGTCAGCCCCAGGATCGCCGGGCGCACGCGGACCTCGCCGCCGAACGAGAAATCCTTGCGCACCCACTCGACCAGGATGGCGACGTTGATGGCGAGCCCGGCCAGGAAGGACACGGATCCGGCCAGAAGCCCCCGCTCGAGGCTGAAGATCCTGAAGAGCCTCGGCAGGAAGGGGTCTTCCTCCTCCAGCCCCTCCACGAGCGCGTAGACGCGCGCGAACATGCCGATGGTCACCACGTTGAAGCCCAACACCGCCATCAGCGAGCCGAGGATCATGAAATGGTAATCGACGAGGACAGATCCCACGTGCAACGGTCCCGGGGCAATCGCCGCCAATAGGGCGGCGCCGATGATGAAGAGCGCGGCCCCGGGGATGAGGAAGAGGTGCGTGGGGCTGAGCATGAACATCATCTTGAGGTGGCGCCAGCCGTCCCGGAAGGAGCGCAGGTGCGGGCGACCGGGGCGCCCTCCCCTGTGGAGCGTGATGGAGACCTGCGCGATGCGCAGGCGCGCGCGCGCCGCCCGGATGAGCATCTCGGAGGCGATCTCCATCCCCGTGGTCCGCAGGCGGAGGCGCGCGAAGGCCTCCCGGGTGAGAGAGCGCATGCCGCAGTGGGCGTCGGCGATGCGGGCGCCGAAGAGACGGTTCAGAATGAAGGAGAGCATCGGCACGCCGACCCAGCGGTGGTGCCACGGCATCGCCCCGGGCTCGATCCTGCCGCCCAGCCTGTCGCCCATCACCAGGTCGAACCCCTCCTTCAGCGGCCGGATGAAGCCCTCGATGTCGGAGAAGTCGTACGTGTCGTCGGCGTCGCCCATGACCAGATACCTTCCGCGCGCCGCGACGAACCCGGCCAGCAGCGCCGAGCCGTACCCTCTCCTCTCCTCGCGCACCACCCGCGCGCCCGCCTCCGTGGCCCTCGCAGCCGAGGCGTCCGTGGAGCCGTTGTCCACGACGATCACCTCTCCGGCGAGGCTCATCCTCTCCAGGGCCGCGAGGGCCTTGCGGACACACACGGCCACAGTGGTTTCCTCGTCGAGACATGGGATGACGACCGAGACGTCGATCCCGGCAGCGCCGGCGCGATTCGCGTCCGCGCCCGTCATCTCAGCGCCGGACCCGGCTCAGCCGCGCGTATCGGGTGAGGATCTTGCGGGTGCCTCCCGAGAACCGGACGGTCACCTTGGGGCCCTCGGCGGCCGCCTCCACACAGAGAACCTTCCCCACGCCGAACTGTTCGTGGCGCACCGTGGCGCCCACCGGGGGGGAGTCTTCACCCTCGTCGTCACCGTGGCGGCTGACGTCCTCCTCGCCGAGGCTCACCTCCTCCCGGCGCCGCGCTGCGGCGCGGGGGGTGCCCCCCCACGTTCTCCCGCGCAAGGGGATCGCCCCCACGGAGAGGCCGGTCGTTCCCTCGAGGCGCTCAGGGCCAATCTCCGCAAGGAACCGCGAAAGCCTCGTCTCGCTCACTTCTCCGAATCCCCGGCGCGTCCCTGCGGCGGTCAGGTACAGCCGCCTCCGGGCCCGGGTCATCCCCACGTAGCACAGCCGCCTCTCCTCCTCGATCTCCCCGTCCGACTCGAGCGTGCGCGAGTGGGGCGAGAGGCCCTCCTCCATCCCCGCCAGGAAGACGAGGTCGAACTCCAGCCCCTTCGCGCTGTGCAGCGTCATGAGATTCACGCCCCGGTCCCCCACCGTGCGCTCGGTGTCGCTGACCAGGGAGGCTCGGTCGAGAAATCCCTGCAGGCCCTCAGGGCCGTCCGCTTCGGACGCCGCGACGATGAGCTGCCGGACGTTCTCGAGGCGCGACTCGGCTTCCGGCCCCTCCGTCCGCCTCAGGTACTCTTCGTAGTCGAGATCCTTCACGAGGGAGCGCACGAGCTCCACCGGCGGACCGGCCGCCGAGCGCGCGCGCACCGAGGCCAGCAGGGCGAGAAAGGCGCGCGCGGAGACGGCCGCTCGGGCCGGCAGGAGGCCGGACTCCAGGGCCTTCAGGAGTCCCTTGTGGAGGCTCCGCGCCCCCGCCGCATGCGACGCCACCGCCTCGAGGGCCGCCGGGCCCATGCCGCGCGGCGGCACGTTGATGACGCGCCGGAAGCTCACGTCGTCGTCCGGGTTCAGCGCCACCCTGAGGTAGGCCATCAAGTCGCGGATCTCCTTGCGGTCGTAGAACCTCAGGCCTCCGAAGATCCGGTAGGGCACGCCGGCCCGGATGAAGGCCTCTTCGAAGAGGCGCGACTGCGCGTTGGTGCGGTACAGCACCGCGGCCTCCTCCAGCGGCCCCGTCCTCCTCCACTCCAAGATCCTGCCGAGGACGAAGGAGGCTTCCTCCCGGTCGGAGGCCGTCACCGCGAGGCCGACGGGCTCCCCGCCGCCCGCATCGGTCCACAGGTCCTTTCCGATGCGGCTCTTGTTGTGGCGCACCAGAGCGTTCGCCGCCTCCAGGATGGCGCCCGTCGAGCGGTAGTTCCGGGTCAGCTTGACGACGGCCGCCCCGGGGAAGTCCTTCTGGAAGGAGAGGATGTTGCCGATGTCGGCGCCCCTGAAGCGGTAGATCGACTGGTCCTCGTCTCCCACGACGCAGAGGTTGCCGTGCACGGAAGAAAGCGATCGGACCAGCCGGTATTGCGGAGGGTTGGTGTCCTGGTACTCGTCCACCAGGAGATAGCGGCACGAGCCCGACCAGAGGCTTCGCCGATCGGGGTGCTCCTCGAACAGGATCAGGACGTTCAGGATGAGATCGTCGAAGTCCATGGCGTTCATCCGCCGCAGGGCTTCCTCGTAGGCACGGTAGGCCCGCGCGTATCCCGGCGCGAGGTGTCCATGCCAGGCCTCCTCGGCCGCCGAGGGCGTGAGTCCGAGGTTCTTGGCCGCGCTGATCCGGTGCAGGAGATCGCGGGCGGCGGACGGTGCATCCTCCATCACGGCCTCGCGAAGGCACTCGCGCGAGAGGCGCAGCGAGTCGTCCGAGTCGAACACCTGGAACCCGTCCCGGTAGCCCAGCAGCCTCGCCTCCCGCCGCAGCATCCGCAGGCACAGCGAGTGGAAGGTGCCCACCCTGTCCGGTGCCGAGCCTCGGCCGAGGAGCTGCGCCACGCGCCCCTTCATTTCGCCGGCCGCCTTGTTCGTGAAGGTGACGGCCACGATCTCGTCCGGGGAGGCCTTTCCCGTGGCGAGAGAGTATGCGATCCGGTGCACCAGGACGCGCGTCTTGCCGGAGCCCGCGCCCGCAAGGACCAGGAGGGCCCCGTCGGTGAGCTCGACGGCGCGCCGCTGCTCGTCGTTCAGATCCGTCAGGAGGTCCAACGCGCCCCCCGGGAGGGTGTCCGGTTACTCGACCGTGACGCTCTTGGCGAGGTTGCGCGGCTGATCGACGTCGCACCCGCGCCTGAGGGCGATATGGTAGGCGAGGAGCTGGAGGGGCACCACCATCAGGATGGGGCAGAGGAGATCGTGCGTCGTCGGAACGGTGAAGACGTGATCGGCCTTCCGCGCCACCTCGCGGCAGCCTTCTCCAGCCACCGCGATGATGATCCCTTCGCGCGCCTTCACCTCCTCGATGTTCCCCAGCATCTTCTCGTAGACATGCCCTTCGGCGACCAGCGTGACGACGGGCAGGTTCCCGTCGATGAGCGCGATCGGCCCGTGCTTCATCTCCCCGGCCGGGTACCCCTCGGCGTGGATGTAGGAGATCTCCTTCAGCTTGAGCGCCCCTTCCAGCGCAATGGGGTAGTTGATGCCGCGTCCCAGGAAGAGGAAGTCGGAGGCCTTGAAGAACCGCCGCGCGATCTCCTCGATCTGCGGCTCTCGCCCCAGCACCGCCTCGATCTGCGCGGGCACCCGGGTCAGTCCCTCCAGGTGGCGGCGGGCCTCCTCGCCGCTCATCGTGCCGCGGGTCTGTCCGAGATAAAGCGCCAGGAGGTTCAGCGCGGTGAGCTGGGCCGTGAACGCTTTCGTCGAGGCGACGCCTATCTCGGGGCCGGCGTGCGTGAGGATGACCCCGTCCGCCTCCCGCGTCATCATGCTGCCCACCACGTTGCAGATGGCCAGAGTCCTGGACCCCTTCCCGCGCGCCTCCCGCTGGGCCGCCAGCGTGTCCGCGGTCTCCCCGGACTGTGAGATGACGACCGTGAGCACCCTTTGGTCCACGAGCGGGTCGCGGTACCGGAACTCCGAGGCGGTGTCCACTTCCACGGGAAGCCGTGAGAGCTTCTCGATGAGGAACTTGCCCACCAGCGCGGCGTGGTAGGAGGTGCCGCAGGCGATCAGGTTCACCTTGTGAATTCCGCGAAGGTGATCTTCCGAGATCGCCATCTCGTCGAGGTAGATCCGCCCCGTGTCCAGGGAGAAGCGCCCCAGGAGGGTGTCCCGGATGGCCCGCGGCTGCTCGCAGATCTCCTTGAGCATGAAGTGCTTGAAGCCGCTCTTCTCGGCCATGATGGGATCCCACGTGATCCGGTGGACCTTCTTGTTCACCTCCCGCCCGTCCTCGTCGAGGATGCGGACGCCGGCCCCGGTGACCACCGCGTACTCGTTGTCGTCCAGGAGGAAGACATCGCGCGTGTGGTGCAGCACCGCCGGGATGTCGGAGGCCACGAAGTACTCACGGTCGCCGAGCCCCACGATGAGGGGCGGACCCCGCCGCGCCGCGACGATCTTGTCCGGCTCACGCGCCGTGAGCGTGGCGAGAGCGTACACGCCCTTCAGCATGGGGAGGGTCCGCCGCACGGACTCTTCGAGGGTGCCCGCGTCGTTCTCCTCGATGAGGTGTGCGATCACCTCCGTGTCGGTCTCGGTGACGAAACGGTGCCCCTTGGCCGCCAGCGACTCCTTGAGCTGGAGGTAGTTCTCGATGATGCCGTTGTGCACGACGACGATGCGGCCCTTGCAGTCCCGGTGCGGGTGGGCGTTCTCCTCGGTGGGGCGGCCGTGCGTGGCCCATCGCGTGTGCCCGAGCCCGAACGACCCCTCGATGGGCGAGGCGGCCAGCGACTCCTCGAGATCGCGGAGCTTGCCGGCGCTGCGGCGGATCTTGAGCTCTCCGCGGTCCACCACGGCGATGCCGGCGGAATCGTAGCCGCGGTACTCCAGTCTCCTGAGCCCGTCCAGGATGATCGGGACGACCTTCTTGCTGCCGATGTAGCCGATGATCCCGCACATGGAGGAATTCCCTCAGCGCCTGCCGGATGACATCCGACGCCTGGACGCCATCTGCCGTCGCTTCCTGACCGCCCAGCCGGCGATGTTCTGCTGCTTCGTGCGCGAGAGCGCCAGCGCCCCCGCGGGCACGTCCCGGGTGATGGTCGAACCGGCCCCCACGAAGGCCCCCTTCCCCACCTTGACCGGCGCCACGAGCTGCGTGTCGCTTCCGATGAAGACCCCCGGCTCCAGGACCGTGCGGTGCTTGTCCCAGCCGTCGTAGTTGCACGTGATGGTCCCGGCCCCGACATTGACGTCGCGGCCGATCTGCGCATCGCCCAGGTAGGCCAGGTGGTTCGCCTTCGCCCGCGATCCGAACGAGGCCTTTTTCGTCTCGACGAAGTTTCCGATGTGCACGCCCGCGCCCAGCACGGTGCCGGGCCTCAGGTGCGCGAACGGCCCGATCCGCGCGCCGGGGCCGACCGACGATCCCTGGATGAGGCAGTGGTCAAGGACGAGCACGCCCCGCGCGAGCGACGAGTCGACGATGCGCGTGCCCGTGTGGATCACGCAGCCGCCGCCGACGCGCGTGCGCCCCTCGAGGCGCACCATCGGGTGCAGGACACTGTCGGGGCCCACCGCCGCCTCGGGATCCACGTAGGTCGATTCGGGATCCAGCAGCGTGACGCCCGACTCCATGAGTGATTCCGCCCTCCGGCGATAGAGGCCCTTGGCGGCGCGCGCGAGATCGGCCCGCGTGTTGATGCCCAGCACCTCCTCGGCGTCTGGGTGCCGGAGCGCCTCCACACGCCGCCCGGCCTCCCGCAGCGCCGCGACGAGGTCCGGGAGGTAGTACTCGCGCTGGACGTTGCGGCGCGAGGTGGCCCGCAGCGCGTCGAAGAGACCCTCCAGATCGGCGCAATAGAGACCGGCGTTCACCTCGCGGATCGACGTCAGTTCCCTCGCGCCGCGGATGTCGGACTGTTCTCGGATGGCCTCGAGGCGGCCCTCGGCGTCCCTCACGATCCGCCCGTATCCGGAAGGATCGTCGAGCGTCGCCGTCAGCACGGTGAGCGCGGCGTGGCGCCGCCGGTGGTGCGCCGCGAGGGCCCGCAACGTGGCCGCCTTCACCAGCGGGACGTCACCGTTGAGGATCAGGAGGGAACCTCTCTCGCCGCGCAGCAGGCGCTGCGCCGCGAGGACCGCGTGCGCCGTGCCGAGCTGTTCCCTCTGGAGGCAGTACTCGATCTCCGGCGAGGCTCGATCCCGCCGGTCCCCCGTTCGGGATCGGGCCTCCAGGGCTCCGCGCACTTCGTCCGCCTGCATACCCACCACCACCACGATCCGCCGGCAGGAAGCGGCGCGGGCCGCCTCCGCCACGTACGCGACGGCGGGACGGCCTCCGATGGTGTGGAGCAGCTTCACGACGGACGAGCGCATCCTCTTGCCCTGTCCGGCGGCGAGGATGAGCGCGCAGGGACGGCGCCGCGCGGTGGCTCTCACGCGCGGGCCAGGGCGAGGACTTCCCGGGCCAGCGAGGCGGGATCGTGGCGGACGAGATCCGTCGCGGACATGAGATCGCGGCAGACGGTCGCGGCGCCCATCCCTTCGAACCCATCGGGGTCGAAAGGAACCACCTCGGCCCCCTCCCGGCGGTACTTCTCCACGAGCGAGTCCGGAGGGATCCGGGAGTTCACGAGCACGGTGTCGAACAGTCCCTCGCCCGCCACTTCCGCGAGAACCTGGGCGTGGCGGGAGGCGCTGAAGCCGCGCGTCTCGCCCGCCTGGGTCATGAGGTTGCACACGTACACCTTCCGGGCCGGGCTGCGCCGCACGGCGTCGGCCACGCCTCGGACGAGGAGGTTCGGCGCGACGCTGGTGAAGAGGCTCCCCGGGCCCAGCACGATGAGGTCCGCGGAGCGAACCGCATCGAGCGCGTCGGGCAGAGGCTCGCACGCGCGGGGCTCGAGCCGTACGCGCTTGATGGCCACCGTGCTCTGCGAGATCCGCGACTCGCCACGCACCTGGGTGCCGTCCTCGAGCTCCGCCACCAGATGGACGTTGTCGAGTGTGGAGGGGTAGATCGTCCCCTTGATGGCCAGCACCTCGCCCACCATCCGGACGGCCTTCAGGAAGTCGCCGGTCACGCCGGCCAGGGCCGTCAGCAGCAGGTTCCCGAAGGAGTGCCCTCCGAGCGTGCCGTTGCCCGCGAACCGGTACTCGAAGAGACGCAGCAGGAGACTCTCGTCCCCGGAGAGGGCCGCGATGCAGTTGCGGATGTCGCCCGGCGGCAGGACCTGGAACTCCTCCCGGAGCCTTCCCGAGGACCCACCGTCGTCGCTCACGGTGACGATGGCCGTGAGCCGTTCCACGTGAGGCGCCAGGGGAGGCGCTTCCCCCTGCGCTCCGGGCCCTCGCACGTGAGCCTTCATCCCCGTGAGCACCGTCGAAAGGCCCGTGCCTCCGCCGAGGCAGACGACCTTCAATCCCGGCGCGGCGGCGTTCACTCCGGGGACCCGCCATCGCCGTGCACCAGCCGCCGGAACTCGGGGTCGTCCCGCATGGAATCGAAATCGGATTCGTTCGCCGCGCGGACCCGGTTGGAGGAGCCGGCCTCGATCGCCCGGCTCAGCATGGAGAGGCACTCCGCCCGCCTGCCGGAGAGAGCCAGCGCCGCGGCGGAGGCGTACAGCGCCTTCTCGCTTGCCGGGTCGGAGGCGAGCGCGCGCTCGAACATGCGGATGGCCTCCTCGATGTTCCGCTGGTTCAGGAGCACGACGCCCTGGTAGTAGAAATCGTCCGCATCCTTCAGCCTCGGCGATTGCGGCTGCAGCCCACGCTCGCAGACCCGCAGATAGGTGGTGGCTCTGTCGCCGATCTCTTTCTCCTGGGGATACGTCGCCAGCACCTGCCGGAAGTGATCCCGGGCCCGGGCGAGGTCCCTTCTGTGGAATAGCTTCAGAGCGGCCGCGAACTCCTCGATGGCCTTCTCCTGGGCAGGCGGGCGGGCGGCCGGCGCCCTCTTCCGCGGCTCGGACTTCTTCCCGCGAGCCCCGGGCTTTCGCGCCACCTTCGATCCCTTCAAGAGCCCTCCCCCCCGGGCACCGGAGTCCCACCCCGGCCCCTCTCCGGCTTTCTTCTGGAAACACGCAGGACCGGACGGCCTCATCCGAGGTTCCCCGCCGGCGCGATGGGATGTGTGAAACCCGAACTCGGAATTATATGGAACCAGCTTCACGAGCGTCAAGGCCGCGATCCACCCCGTCCCCGATCCCGCTCTCTGTCAGGGGCCTCCGGTGATCTGACGCAGCCTTCCTTGCACTCTCTCGGCCTCCTCGCGGCGGCCCATCTCCTCGTAGAGGCCCACCAGCAGGCGGTAGGCCTCCGGGTCATCGGGCCGCCCCTCGATGGCCTTCTTGAGCTCGGATTCACACTCGGCGAACTTCTTGACGTCGTGGTAGAGGAGCGCGAGCTGGAGCCTCACCTCGTGGAGCCCCGGATCGAGCTCCAGCGCTCGCTCCAGGTGCTTCAGCGCCGGCTCGAACTGCTCTCTCGCCGCCAGGATCATGCCGATCTGCGCGTGAGCCGAGCCGGAGGCGGGATCGAGCCGCAGCGCGGCCTCCATCTGCCTGGTGGCCTCCTCCAGGCTTCCGGTCTGGGCGTAGAGGCGCCCCAGGGCCGTTCTCACTGAGACGTTGTCCCCCCGCAGTGCGACCGCCTCCTCCAGGATCCGCCGCGCTTCGTCGAGCCGCCCCGTCTTCATGAGGACATCGCCCAGGCCAGCGAGCGCCGTATCACGTTCCGGCTCGCTCTGGATCGCACTACGGAAGTCGGCCTCCGCCCGGACGTAGTCGCGGTCCGTCGCTCGGATCATCCCGAGCAGCGTCAAGTGGGCCGCCGAGGAAGGGTGGGCCGCGGCGGATCTTTCAATGCGCCCCAGCAACCCTCTCGGCCGTCCCCCATGCGTGTAGCTCTTGTAGAGCTCCTTCACCGCAGAGGTGGACCTCGGGTCGAGCTCCAGAGCCCGAAGGAACGACGCGTCCGCCGCCTCGGCGTCGCCGGTCATGCCCTGCACCAGGCCCAGCCCGAGCCAGGGCTCGTCCCGGGCGGGCCGGATCTTCGCGTAGCCGGCGAGGAACGATCCCGCCTCCTCCAGGGAGCCGAGCCTGCGGGAGAGCCGGACGTAGCGCTCGACCACACTCTCATAGGGTTCGGACTGGAGCTCCAGCGCCGTACGCGCCTCGGCGAGCGCCTCCTCGGGGCGGCCCCCCTCCTCGAGTATCTCCGAGAGGAGGGAGTGGGAGTCGGCGTGGTCCGGCAAGCGCCTCAGAATCGTGCGCAAGGTCGCCTCGCTGCGCACGAGGTCGCCGTCGTTCCGCTGCAGCACAGCCGTGTTGTACATGTTCGTCAGGGTGGCCGGGGCGTCCCCTTCCCCGGCGCGCGGCCGGGGCGAGATCTCTCCGGAGGAGACGTAGCCGAGGGCCCTCAGCTTCGCCAGGATCTCCTCGTCGATGTCCGCGGCCGGTGCGGACCTCTCGCCTTCCGTCCCCGCATGGGCCCGATTCGGATCCTCGTAGGTCTTCACGGTAGCCATCCGGAACTTCGATCGGAAGCCCGGCGCCACCGCTTCGAAGATGGGCCGCCCGGCCATGTCCTCCGGCACGGGCAGACCCGAGAGGTACAGCAGGGTCGGCGTGACGTCGTAGAGGGTCGCCGGCTGCAGAGCGCCCGCCCGGATAGGCGGGCCGGCCATGAGGAGGATGCCGTGAAGGCGGTGCCAGGCGCCCGGCTTCAGCTCCACGTCGGGGGGGAAGTCCGGGCGGTGCGAGCCGTTCAGGAATCCGTGGTCCGACACCACCACCGTCGTGACGCCCTCTCCGGCCGCCGTCAGCAGCTCTCCGATGAGGGCGTCCTGGTACTCGTAGAAGCGCTGCACGACGTCCTTGTACTTCTCGAAGAGGGCCGCATCGACCCAGGGGAGTCTGGGCGGGACGTAGTGGGCGAACCGGTGGCTCACCTCATCGATGCCCTGGTAGTAAATGGAGAGGATGTCGGGCCTGCGGCCCTGGAGGAGCTTCAGCGCGGCGGCGTGATACGTGCGCGTGGAGGCCAGGATTCGCGTCAGGTGGTTGAGCGGGTCCGCGTACGCCTGCGTGGGATCCCCCTTGGCCTTCTCGCGCGCCGCCGCCAGCTCGGCGGCGGTGACGGGCGCGAATTGATTCAGATCTTGGAGGGTGATCTCCGCCTCACTCACACGCAACGCCGCGGCCACGTTCATGAACTCCGGCGGGGAGACCAGCCCCACGGTGTCGGAGGCGGAGGCGCTGTACGCGAAGGTCGAGTAGGCCATGCGGTCGGAGACGATGTGGCCGTTGATGGTCTCGGCGGGCCAGGTGGCCCACCAGGCGATGAAGTCGGCGGTCCGGCCCGCGTCGGAGTAGATGTTCCACAGCGCCCTGACCTTGCGGAACCGGCTGGTGATGGGGACCATCGCCCCGGTGCGAGGGTCGCGCACCAGGAAGTCGATGATGCCGTGCTCGCCGGGGGTCTTGCCCGTGGCGATGCTCGTCCACAACAGGGGGGAGAGCATCGGTGTCGTGGAACGCAGATGGCCCCAGGCGCCCTGGCTCCTGAGCCTCGCGAGGTTCGGGAGACGGCCCGCCTCCATGAGCGGGCCCGCGATCTGCCAGTCCGCACCGTCCAGACCGATGAGAAGCAGCCGGACGCCGGTGTCGGTCGAAGGGATCCGAGGGCCGGCCGAACCCGCGCCGGCGAGGATCAGGGCGGCTGCCGCCGACAACGCTGCGGCAATCAGGCCGTGGGCCGATCGGGTGGACGACAGCACCATCCACCAAACTAGCGCACGGAGCGCGGAGGCGCTAACGGGGCAGGGGGATCGGTGCCCAGGGCCCGTGTCAGGCTCCGGGACCGCGCGATGGTAAGATCCGTGGGCATGGAGACCAGCGTCTATTTGGCCCTGGGGGCCCGCGACGGGTCCCCTCTCCCCCAGCTTCTCGATGGCGTGGCCCACCTGGAAGGCGCGGGCGTGCGCGCGGTTCTGCTCTCGGGGCTCTGGGAGACGGAGCCCTTGGCGATCCCTGCGGGCCCTCCGGTCCTGAACGCGGCCGCCCTGGCCCTGACCTCCCTCTCCCCGCGGGAGACGCTCTGCGTGTGCCTGCGGGCCGAGGAGGCTTCGGGACGCAGGAGGACGCCGCCCGAGTGGCGCAGCCTCGACCTCGACATCCTTCTCTACGGCAACCTCGTCCTCGAGGAGGCGGACCTCACACTGCCTCACCCCCGCTTCCACTCCAGGCGGTTCAACCTGGCGCCGCTTTGCGAGATCGCCCCCGATCTGCGGCATCCCGTCCTCGGCGTGACCATGCGCGCCCTCCTCGAGGGCTGCGCGGACCCCTCGTGGGCTCGAAGGGTGGCCGGCGACTGGGCGGCGAGCCGCATCCGGAGGTAGCGGGGCCATCCCCGCGAACCAGACGGGGCCGCGAGCAGGGACGCGCGTGGTGGCCTGCGCCCGGGGTTGCCGCTGATGAAGGCCAGGGGCTATGATGATGGTTCGCGGACGGATTCAGAGGAACGAGGCGAGTGTGGCGCGATGAAGTTCCGGTTCGTCGCCGTCGAAGGGCCGATCGGCGTAGGCAAGAGCAGCCTCGTCGAACTGCTGACGGCCCGCTTCACCGCCGTCAAGGTCCTGGAGCGGATCGAGAACCCGTTCCTGCGGGATTTCTACAAGGACAGGCGCGGGGCGGCCTTCCAGGCGCAGCTCTTCTTCCTCTTGAACCGGTACGTGCAGCAGCAGGAGCTGGCGCAGACGGACCTGTTCCACCAGGTCACCATCTGCGACTACCTCTTCGCGAAGGACAAGATCTTCGCCTACCTCAACCTCGACGACTCGGAGCTGATGCTCTACGAGAGGCTCTACGGCCTCCTGTCGGAAAAGATCCCGCAGCCGGACCTGGTCATCTACCTGCAGGCCGGCACCGAAGTGCTCCTGGAACGCATCCGCCGCCGGAAGCGGGACTACGAGGCGGCAATCTCCGAAGCGTACGTGAACGACCTGAATCAGGCGTACAACTACTTCTTCTACCACTACACAGCCACCCCTCTTCTGGTCATCAACACCTCCGAGATCGACTTCGTGCACCGTGAGGGGGACCTGGACGATCTGGTGAACCAGATCCACGACATGAACCGGGGAGTGCAGTACTACACGCCACTCGGAACCGCGAAGGGCACGAGATGAGCGTCGAGCCGCACCTCCTCACGGCCCCGACCCGGGCAGGCGCTGCCCCGGGACGGCAGGGATGCGGGAGAGAGAACCCCTCCTGAACGGAAGGAAGCAGCGCGCCGCCGATTCCCCCGACGCCCGCGGGGAGAAAGGACGCCCTCACATGAGCGGTAACTCCGGCCGCAAGATCACCGTCCCTTCCCTGCGTTCCCGCAAGGGCGCGGGGCCCCCCATCGTCGCCCTCACCGCCTACGACTACCCCACGGCATCGGCCCTCGACGCCGCCGGCGTGGATGTCCTCCTCGTCGGCGACTCGCTCGGGATGGTGGTTCTCGGCCACCCGACGACGCTGCCGGTCACCATGGACATGATGGTCCACCACGCCGCCGCGGTGGCCCGCGCCCGTCCCGCCGCGCTGGTCGTGGCCGACATGCCGTTCCTCTCGTACAGCATCAGCAGGGAGGAGGCGGTGCGCAACGCCGGCCGGCTCGTCCAGGAGGGAGGCGCCGAGGCGGTGAAGATCGAAGGGGGCCGATCCCGCGCCGCCACCGCGCGGGCCATCGTGGAGGCCGACATCCCCGTCATGGGGCACATCGGCCTCACGCCGCAGGCCGTCCATGCCCTGGGCGGGTTCCGGGTCCAGGGTCGGACGCCCGAGGCCGTTCAGGGCCTCCTGGACGACGTGCGGTCTCTCGAGGATGCCGGGGCGTTCGCCGTGGTGCTCGAAGGTATCCCGGCGGAGGCGGCCCGGCTGGCGACTCGCTCGGCGAACGTCCCCACCATCGGCATCGGCGCCGGCCCCTTCTGCGACGGACAGATCCTTGTCGTGCACGATCTCCTGGGATGGAGCGGCGGGAGCGCGCCCCGATTCGTGAGACGGTACGCCGACCTCCGCACGGCCACGATCGAAGCGGTCCGGATGTTCATCGCCGACGTCGCCTCGCGGCGGTTCCCCGGCTCCGCCGAGACGTATGCGGCGGCTCCGGCTGCCTCCGCCGCGGCCGTGGAGGAGGAGGGCTGAAAATCATCACCGACCCGGGGGCGATGCGCTCGGAGAGCATCGCCGCGCGCTGCGCGCGACGGCGCCTCGGGTTCGTCCCGACGTTGGGGGCGCTCCACGAGGGGCACCTGAGCCTCGTGCGCCGCAGCCGCCGGGAGTGCGCCTTCACCGTGGCCAGCATCTTCGTCAACCCCACCCAGTTCGCGCCGGGGGAGGACTTCAAGACGTACCCCAGGGACCTCGCGCGCGACGAGAGCGTGCTCGATCGGGAGGGGATCGACGTCCTGTTCGCGCCGGCCACGGAGTCGATGTACCCGGCCGGCCACAAGACCCACGTTCAGGTTGCGGACCTCTCGGAGGGGCTCTGCGGAGCCTTCCGCCCGGGGCACTTCCGCGGCGTCGCCACGGTCGTGGCCAAGCTCTTCAACATCGTCATGCCCGACGCGGCGTACTTCGGACTGAAGGACGCCCAGCAGGCCGCGGTTATCCGGAGGATGGCGGCCGATCTCGACTTCGGCGTCGAGGTGGTCGTCTGCCCCACCGTCCGGGAGGCGGACGGGCTGGCCCTATCGAGCCGCAACGCCTTCCTGACGGCCGAGGAGCGGGCCTGCGCGCCCGCGCTGTACGCGGCCCTGAAGGACGCTGCGGCTGCGGTGGCGCAGGGGGAGAGATCGGCGGGCCGGGTGCGCTCTCTCGTCGAATCCCGGCTCGAGGGAACATCGTTCCGGCTGCAGTACGTCGAGGCCGTGGACGCCGAGACTCTGAGGCCCCTCGATCGCCTGGAGGGGGAGATACTGGTCGCCGCGGCGGCCTGCCTCGGATCCACGCGTCTCATCGACAACATCCTCATCCGGATTCCCATGGAGCCGAACGGAAAGCACGCCGAAGGACGCCGAAGGACGGCAAAGGACGGCAGCTGATGCGTCGAGAGCTGCTCAGGGCGAAGATACACCGCGCCACGGTCACCGAGACGGACGTCGAGTACGAAGGAAGCCTCACGCTGGACGGCGCGCTGGTGGACGCGGCCGGGCTCGTCCCGTTCGAGAGGATCGACGTCTACAACGTGACCAACGGGGCGCGGTTCAGCACCTACGTCATCCGCGGCGGCGCCGGCACCGGAACGGTGTGCGTGAACGGGGCCGCCGCGCGGCTCGCCTCGTCCGGCGACCGGATCATCGTCGCCGCCTACGGCTCGTACGAGGACTCGGAGCTGGCCGGCCACGCTCCCGTCGTGATCCTCGTGGACGAGCGCAACCGGATCCTCTCTCCCCTCACCAAAGCCGCCTCCCGCCGCTGACGCCCGCACCGCCGTCCCGCTGGCGAATCCGAGGAGCACAGGCGCGCGGTGATCACCGCGCGCCCTCTCCATGCGCAGACAAAAAAAGGGCGGGGCCTTTCGGCCCCGCCCCTGATGAGCGGATCGAATTTCCTGCTACGGGCAGGTGCTCCCAGCGGTTCTGAGCACGCTGTCCGTGGGATCGTACCCGAGAGGAGAGAACGCCAGCGTGTTGCGGCTGCTGTGGCCGATGGCGTACACGTTCGCCATTCCAGACGGGGGCATCGTGGGATCGCCCAGCTTGAGCTCCACGCCCGCCGCGGCGTTCGGCCGGTTGCAGCTCGAGGTCAGAGGCCCCGCTCCGTCGGGATCGTACGACGTCCCGGGGAAGACGTGGGCCACGAATCCCGAGCCGCTCGAGACGACCGCCTTGAAGAGGTCGAACCCGTTGAGTCCCGTCGGCTGCGGGCGGGCCCTCCACGTGAGCTCGATGAAGTCCGACCTGTCGCAGGCGGCGTTGTTCGCGCAGACGGAGCCCACGGCCGTGACGGGAGCCGTGCAATTGAGCGTGACGATGTTGGGATCGGGGTTCACGTCCGCACAGGTCCCGGCTCCTAACGCGACCTCGGTGAGCCTCAGGCCATCGAGCGGCAGCCCGTTGGGATCCAGGACATCGTTCATGATGTCGCTGCCGTCGCCCGGGTACACCTGGACCTGGACGTCCCGGCTCGCCGTGCAGGCCTGATCCGAGGAGCACTTCGCCTGGAGCCTGTACGTCGTGTCGGCGGTCAGGGCCACGATAGACTTCCCGTTCGGAGAGAACGGAGTGAACACCTCGGCCACGCTGCCGTTGGGATCGAGCCGGCTCCACTCGTAGAGCAACGAGCCGGATTTGCAGGTTCCTGTGGTCTGCCTGGCGTCGAGTGTCACCTCGGTCCCCTGGGCCTGGCCCTGGGCGTAAAGCACCCGCCCGCCCGTGCGTGTGTCCACAGCGCTGCCCGCGATGACCAGGGTGATCGTACCGCAGTTGTTCGGGTCACCCTGGGCCGCGCAGAGCGCGGTGCCGTCGGTCGGGTCCACGTTGACTATGGCCGCGGCCGTGCGCACGTCGGTGACGCAGATGTCATCGACATACCACCCGTCGTCGAGGTCGTACGCCGTGGTGTAGAGGGGCGGGTTGCCCGGCTCGGGCTCGAGGAATGACCTCTGCTCGCCGAAGTCCCAGCCTCCGCCGTTCTCGGCCATCCAGCGCAGGCGAACCGTCTGGGCCGCGAGGGCCTGCAGGCTGAACTGCGAGCGGGCCCACACGCCCGTGCCCGCGCTTCCGTTCTCGAGGAAGTTGCCGCAGGTGGGATCGGCCACCCAGGAGCAGCCCGGCGCCCCGACGACGGTCCGGTTCGTGGTCTGGCCGCAATCGAGGTTCGTCGGATCGGCGCCGGCGGTGTTGGTGGTGCAGGAAGTGTCGGTGCCGTACACGTCTCCGAGGCCGGCCCATTGATTCAGCCCGCCGCAGCTCGACTCCTGGGTCGCGAGGGGGCCATCATCGCCGGGATCGAACTCGCAGATCGTGAAGAGCTCCTGGTCGGCCGCGTCGTAGCCGTTCTGCGTGGCGGTGAGCTTCTCCCACGCCCCCCACCGGTTGGTGCCGGGGTTGAACTTGCTGGACTGGAGGATGCCGCCGCCGGTGGTGAGATCGGGCGTGCCCAGGCACCTCTGGTCGCAGTTGGAGATGATGTGCCAGAAGTCAAGCCTGGCATTGGTGCCGAGGGACAGGCCAACGAGATCGTTGGGGAAGTTGGGGTCGAAGACACCGGGTCTCGTGTCGAGCACGAACGCCGACACCTGTCGCATGCGGAGAGTGTCCTGGAGGGTGCTCGTCGCGCTCAGATGACGCCCGAGGTGCATGGACCGCAGGCCGCTGTGGGCCCTCTCGTCGGCCGCGCACCGCGTGTCGAAGGCCGCACGGCTGTCGTAGATGTCGTCGCACCCTTCGTGGGTGGAGTGCAGGTGCCAGTCGTCCTCGCCGTCGATGACGTAGCAGTTGACCCGCGCGGCCGCGAATCCGGTGTCGGTGGTGCACTGCTGCCCATCGGTGCCGAACGGGACTAGACCGCCGTCCTGCGAGGAGCCCAGGATGTCGTCGGTCTGGACCGGGATGGCGTACAGGTTGCCTTGGTTGGGGTCATCCGTGAGGTAGAGGCGCTGCCACTGGATTCCCGGAGTGCCGTTGCGGTTCGTGTCGAAGTCTTCGCAGACGGCGCCATCCACGCTGTGAGCGGAGCCGAGCGCGCCGTTGGCGGACGCGGGGACGGGTGGGAAGAATTGCTGGTCGCTGTCGCCGGTGATGTTGAAGGACTGATCAGGCGAGGTCCCCTCAATGTTAATCCCAGACGGGCCGTCGCCGACCAGCGTCATGAGGAATCTGGCTTCCGTGAACCTCGTCGGCGTGCTCTGGCCCGTGGTCGTGCTGAGGATGAACGACAGCGCGCCGGCGGGAGTGAGCGTGGTCCCGGTGGTCGGAAGCCCGCCGATGAACACCTGGCCCTTCGGGACGCACCCCACCGTCGGCGAGAGCGAGCGGATGCCCACCGTGACGTTGCTCAGCGCTATCAACTGGTTGAGCCTGTTGGTGGACTGGTTCGCCAAGCTGAGCCTGACCGTCGTCTCCTCGCCGGCGTCCGAGATCCCGTCCGGCACGCGGGTGCATGTGCCCGTGCCGGGGAATCCCGGGGTGTCGCAGCGGGCATTGACCGCGTTGTTGGGGGCGTTCGGGTCGTGGCAGAGCTCCACCGTGGCGGTGTTGTTGTTCGGGTTCGGGTCGCCGCCCACGCAGAAGCCGTTCGGGCCGCCGCAGTTAGCCGACCCGCCCGCGGGCACGCAGAGCGACCCCGGGACGGCGCTGTTCGCGTCGCAGAGACCCGTGCAGACCGGATCGGCCGTGCCGTCGTCGGCGAGGATGACGGCGGTCACGGCAACGCTGGCTATCTCGTTCGGCGAGCCCCCGAATCCGCCCGCCGCGTA
Organism: uncultured Acidobacteriota bacterium; assembly: GCA_964400605.1. Classification (GTDB taxonomy): domain Bacteria; phylum Acidobacteriota; class Polarisedimenticolia; order JACPZX01; family JACPZX01; genus CAYNUH01. Next base: position 27,228 of record CAYNUH010000005.1, read on the forward strand.
GTTGCAGACGATCTCCGTGCTGAACGACGTCAGGTCGTCCGGGATGGTGCTGTCATTGTCGTCCTGCGAATCCGGGTCGCAGTAAGCATCGGCGCGCTGGAGGCAGAAACCCGCTGCCCCGCAGTTCGCGCCCGTCCCCACGGGGATGCACAGGACCTCACCCGCGGCGCTTCCCGGCTGGCAAACGCCGACGATGTCGGTGCCGTTGCGGTCGTCGCCCTTGCTGTCGCCGTCCGAGTCGGTCTGGGTCGGGAAGTCGGGATCGATCGGGTTGTACGCGGTCGGGCAGCTATCGACGATGTTGGGGATACTGTCGGAGTCGAAGTCCTCGACGTCGCAGAGGTCGCCGAGGCCGTCTCCGTCCTGATCGAGCTGGGTGGGATTGTAGGTGCAGAGAGTACCGCCCGGCGTGCAAGCGCCTGCCGGCGTGTTCGGGTCCAGATCATCGCACTCGGTACTGAGGTGGCACCGGTTTCCCACGCTGACTGGAGGCGCGGAGCACGCGCCCGGGCAGGGGCCTGGAGCGGACCCGCCGCTGCCGTTCTCCTGGATCGTCTCGTTCGGGCAGTTGTCCTCGGCCTCGAAAAAGCCGTCATTGTCGAAGTCCTGGTTCGAGCTGTCGCACAGAAGTCCGCGCGGACGCTGGTTGCCGCCGCCGCCGCCGCCGATGCTGGACTGGCTGGGGTTGTAGACCGTCGGGCAGTTGTCGTTGTTGTTGGCTTTGCCGTCGTGGTCTATGTCGTTCTCCTCGCAGACGTTGCCAATGCCGTCGCCGTCGGTGTCCTGCTGATCGGCGTTGGCCACCACGGGGCAGTTGTCGCAGAGGTCGCCCGCGCCGTCGCTGTCGAAGTCGCACTGCCCGGTCGAGTTGTGGTTCGGGTCCGGGTGCGCCGCGCCGCCGATGCAGTCGTTCGAGTCGATCTTGCCGTCCGGCCGCGGGCGCCTCACGCCATCGGTAGTCGGGTTGTCCGCCGGGTTGGCGTTGTTGTCGAGATCGAGCTGCGCCACGTCGGCGGGGTTGAAGCTGTCCCGGAGCGTGAGCGCGTCGAAGCAATTGTCGTCGTTGCTGACCGGGCCGCCCGTCAGGTAGTTCTTGACCGGGTCCTGGTCGCCCACGACGTTGTCCGCGCCCGCGTTCTTCACGCCGTCGCCGTCGGTGTCCAGGAAGTCCGTCTCGCCCAGCTGGCCGTCACGGTCGAGGTCGCACTCCGGATCGTCGTAGGAGGCGGTCATGGTGAAGCGCTCGAACGCCGGGGAGGCGCTCTCGAACAGGAGACCGGGCTGGTCGTTCAGCGCGGTGAGCGTCACCTCTCCGGCGAAGACCTCCCCGGGGTGAACTGCATCGTCCACCAGGGTGATGGTCTCGCCGAGGGGCTCGAAAGCCGTCCGGGCGTTCGCCTGCACGCACAGCCGGTTGGGATCCGTCCCGACCGGACACGTCGCCAGTTTGGGCGTCGTGTCCTGCACCGTGACCTTCAGGCTGGTCGTGCAGTCGTACGTGTAGAGCCTCTCGAGCTGGATCGTGGCGCACTGGTCGGCGGTGAAGGCCGAGCCATGGCTCCCCCGATGCGGGCGGAACGGGATCGCGTCGCAGTCGTTGGTCGCGTGGTTGCAGTCGGCGTCGGCCAGACAACCCAGCTCGGTATTGCCGCCCACGCATGTGCCGAGGTCGCAGTCGTTCTTGTCCGTGCAGGAGCGGCCGATGAGCCCGGTGGTGCACTCGCCGACGAAGACGTTGGGGTCCGGGTCGGTGTCAACGCAGGTGCCCTGCGACCTCACGAGGCGGCAGTCTTTGTTGAGGCTGGTCGGGAGCAGGGGGGGGATGTCCTGTCCGCCCCTGCAGAACGTGCCAGCCACGCCCGGCGGGCTGTCCGCAGAGCAGGTGTCGACCGGCGTGGTGACATCGATGGCGTCCGGTCCGCACCGTCCGATCGTTCCCGCTGGCGGGGGCGAATCGACAGTGCAATCACCCCCCGTGAAGGCCGCCTGGTCCGCCGGGTGCTGTTCCGACCACTCGACGACCACGTCGTCAATGGTCCACCCCATGGCCCCCACGCCGCCTTCGATGAGCTGCCAGTTGAGCTCGAACTGGAAGCGGTTCCCCGCAGCCCCTTCGAAGTCCTCGATGGAGCCTCCGAAGTCGTTGCTGAAGTTCCGGACGGGCCCCCGCTGCCGCGTGTTGCCATGCGGGTTGCATTCGTGACCGACGCCGACTGTTGGGCAGGGCCCCCCCGAGCCCGTGGAGATCCCTCGCACGTCGGATGTGAATGTGCCCGCGCCGTCATGGTCCTCCGCCGGGTAAGCCATGAGGTTCACCTGGCTGATCGAATTGAGGAGGGCGAACTTCTGGAAGATGTCGTTGGCGTCCCAGGGTGTGAGGGGATCCGGGATGCCGACCTCATTGATGCCGTTGCCGTTCCCGAGCGTGGCGTCGGTGTCGAACCTCGGGCCGAACTTCCTCTGGGCGCGAGCCAGAGTCCGGCGTGGTCCGGACCTCCCGACGGGGGACCGGTAGTGGTACGACTGGCTCAGGACCATGGGCCCGTCGTCGTCGATGTTCGAGTCGTAGTTGCCGATGATGCTCGCGTCGGCGTCCTGAAGCTGTTCGTTGAGGTTCCAGGCCCATATCTCCAGCCGGAGGTCGAAGTTGAAGCCCCTCGCGTCGGTCCCCTGGTTCATCTTGTTGAAGACCGGGGTGTGCAAAGGCCACGAGGCGAATTCGTTCTCCGGTTCGGTGGTGGGATCGACCGGGGACACGTAAGTGCCGCAGGTGGCGCCCACGGCGTTGCCGGGGGTGTCCTGGCCGGCGTGCCAGACGCCACGTCGAACGGCGCCGCTGGTGGAAGCCGTCTGCCATCCGCACGCCCCGCCGGTGCCGTAGAACCAGCCCTGCGTGCTCGCCCCGTAGCCCGACTGCACCTTGCTGTCACCGGTCATCCGGTTCAGCGTCCCCGGGCCCGAGAAGTTGCCGTTGTTGTAGTCGAACTCGAACGGGATGCAGCTCCCCGGGAAGCCCGGCGGGCCGTTGGGATCCTGCGACGCGCAGGCCGTGAGGAGCGACGCGTTCGGCGTCCCCGCCCACGTCTGGTATGTCCGGACCTCCGTCTCCTCGCGGCGGCCCTGGTTCGGGATGTTCTCGAACTGGATCACCCCGTCCATGTTGTAGTCGGCGACCTGCTGCCCGCCGCCCGGGAAGTCCGTGCTGTAGAAAAGCCGCTGGTTGTCGGCCTGGAGGGCCGTCCGGAAGGTGAAGACCGCCGGATCTCCCAGCGCCGTGCCGCCCACGTCGCTGTTGAGGACCTGGAACGACACCTTCATGTTCACGACCTTCTCGGACGAGGTCGTGATATTGACCACGTTCTCGTCGATCTGCAGATCCCAGCTCGCTCCGCCCTGCCGTCCGAAGGGCAGGCGCCCGAGTCGCTGCTCCGGATCCACGATCGTGACGTACTGGCACCCGTCATTGACGCCCCCCGCCCCTATGTCCTCGCAGGTGAGCGTGGCCCTCAGATCCTGGAACGTCATGTTGCCGTGGTTCGTGAAGACGACCTGGTACTGCAGATGCTCCTTGGCGTCGAGGTTGTTGTCGCCGCGGCGGAGGATGAACGGACCGAAGGCGAGCTGCGCCTCCTCGGCCGGGTCGCAACCGCCCGAGATCGTCTGCATCTTCACGTTCTCGTACGGGAACAAGACGAACGCCTCGCTGATGAGAGGCTGGCAGAGTACCTGGGACTCGGCAGTCACGTCGGGGTCGGGAGCGCCGTCGTCGTAGACGACGCGCACCTTGTCGCCGCTCGTGACCTCGACGATGCCGTTGTTGTTGATACGGGGCTGCCCGGTGCCGCCGGTGTACTGCAGCCGCGCGAGATCAGCGCGGTTGTTGAAGGTAAGGTTCTCCCCCCGACGGAAAACGCCGGTACCGACGGCGGTGAAGTTGTACTGGTTCTGCTCGCGATCCTTCTCCACCCCGTTGGGATCGATGACAAGGATGCTCACCCGGCTCCTGATCGTGGTGGTGCTGGGGACCGTCTTCGAGTTCTCGACGATCTGCACCCTCAGCGCCGTGTCGGAGCAGTCGTACGTGGACTTGTCGAGCTCGACCTGCGACTTGCCCTCGGCGCCCGCGTAGGCGATGGGGCCCGTGATGGCGAGCGCGAAGGGCTGGCCGATGCTGCCGCTGGGAACCAGCTGCAGGTCGTCGCCGACTGCCGTTGAGTCGCACTTCGCCTCGTCGGCGCCCGTGTTCGGGTCGTCCACGCCCGAGGCGATGAACGCCAATCCGTCGCCCGTGGTCACGACGTGGTCGTTGAGGAGCGCGGCGCCGTCAATGCCGTCCCCGGCCCCGTCGACCACGCACGGCGTGTCCGGTGCGCCCATCTGGACGCCGGCCAGGTCGGGGTAGCGCACCTCGGCCTCGAAGAAGCCCTCGCTGCCGCTGTCCCGCCTGTCGCCGAAAATGCCGCCGAAGACGCCGGTGTCGTGCGGGTTCGAGTGGTACAGGTACACCATCTCGGTCGCGTTGGTCCTGTCGGGCTGGCTGTCGGTGTTGTTCGGATCGATCAGCCCGGTGTTGGGGTCGCACTGCGCGAATTGGGAGAACTGCACGCGGTTGTTGAAGTTGTTCCCCATGTACACGCGGTACCAGTCGTTCACGCCGTTCGGGTCGAAGTAGGCCTGGTCGTCGGCGATGCAGTTGCCGCAGTACGAGGGGTCAAACCCGTTAACGGGATCGCACAGCCCGCTCCCAATCAACGAGGCGGGGTTGCCAAACGACGTGAAGTCGAAGTCGCCGTCCTTGACCCTGAGATCGAGGTCGTTGACGAGGAACTCATTCGCCTTGTCGTACCAGGACAGAACCGCTCTCAGCGATCCGTGGCCCGACGTCACACGGAACCGGAACTTCCTCGCGGTGGAGGCGCCGGTGGGGTCTCCCGTGGCCAGGGCGATGACGCCGTAGGGGTTGCCGCTGGTGTCGGCGAGGCCGCCGTTCCACAGCTCGTCCACGACGGCGATGTTGTTGGGCACATCGGCCTGGCGGGCGCCGTTGGTGGTGCTGACAGGGCGGCGCTCCACCGAGTAAGTCTTGAGCGGCAGGGCGTTGGCCAGCTCGACCTTCCCGTATCCCTGTCCGATGCAGAACTTGTTCTGGCAGCTCAGGATGTTGTTTTCCGTCGCGAAGTCGGCCGACAGGGCGATGAGGGCCTTCACGAGCATGCCGCTCACATCGCCGTGGCGGTTGGCCATCGTCCTGACGCCCTCGGGGTAGTACCCCTGGGCGAAGTAGTCCCGGATCTGGGCCGCCGCCCCGCCGACCTTGCCGGCCGAGAACGACGTCCCGGCCCGGCCCTGGACGCGAACGCTGATGACGGGCCCCGCCTGGTCGTTGTCGAAGGAGGCGATGATCGCGTGCGATTCGCCCCAGTCGTCGTCCTTGTGGCCTTCACGGGCACCGCCCGTGACGTCGCTGCCCGCCGCGATCACGAGCGGGGCCATGCGGTCGGAGTCGAAGGTGGCCGGACCCTTGGAGGAGTAGTTGCTCACGTCCTCCGTGGGATCGATGGGCCCCAGGTTGGTATCGCCGGTGCCGTCGGTGGGCATCGCACCCACGGTGATAACGTTCTTGCCGCTCGCCAGGCTGTTCACCTGGATGTCGGCCGCAGTGTAAGGGTCGTTGGGATCGGCCGGATTCACCTTGGGGTCGACGTTGTCGCCCGTGTCGCGGTGCGAGCCGTCGTTGCCGACCGGGATCACCATGGCCACGCTGCGGTTCCGGAACAGGAAGGCGTCGAGCGCCTCCGCGTCGCTGCCGGAGGCCGTGGTGTACGCGTTGTGCTGGGCGTCGGCGCTCGGGCTGTCATTGTGGTCGACGGGATGGCCGAACGGAAGGACGATGACTCTCGGGACGCGCCCTTCGGCGACCGCGTTGGGGTCGTCCCCGCGGGTGAAGAGGTGAGTGACGTCATCCACGACCGAGGCGCCCGGATTCACATCGCTGCGCAGGCCCGTGGCGCACTGGATACCGCCCGGCGCGAGGCCGTTGGGGTCGGTCGGCGTGGTGTGAGCGTCCTCGAAGACCAGCCGGGCGCTTCTCGCCTGGCCGTCATACGGGAAGTTCTTCTCGTTCGTGTCGTTGAAGTAGCCGAAGAACTGGTTGGCGACGTCCACGTCGGCGTAGAGCCGCCCCAGCCCGAACGGCCCCAGTGACGGGTTGCCCATCATCGTGCCGACGACGATCTGCCCGTGGGTGGTGCCGCCCCAGTTGACGTCGTCGCAGGAGGCGAAGTCGCCGCCGGCGGCGGCGTCCTCGAGAGGCCCGCCGGGGATCTTGTCCCTCGAAGTGGTGAAGCCGTCGACCTTGCGGTGCGTTGGGCCCACGCCGGAGCCCGCGGGCAGTCCCGAGCAGTCGGCGGGCGACGTGCACGGGGCGGAGGTGCTGTTGGCCAGCGAGTGGGCGTCGAGCGAGATACCGTCGTCCACCACTCCGATGTACTGGGGCTTGACGCTGAAGCAGGCCAGGTTCATGCCGCCCGTGCTCGTGTTGTAGGCCGGGCAGCCGGCGTTCGGGTCCACGATCGGGATGCCGCCGCCGTCGAGCCCCTCTTCGGTGAACGGCCGGAGGAACCTGCCGCCCAGAACGCGCGGGTCTATGAATCGCCCCATCTCGGTCGTGATCGAGGTGGCCAGAGCGGAGACCTGGTACTCGGGGAACTCTTCGATGGAGGCGACAGCTTCGTTGCGGGCGAGGCGGAAGATGTCGTGGCGATCAACCTGGGCCGCGATGATGACGTCGGTGTCGTTGATCACCTGCGTCTGCTTCACCTGGCCGTTGCCGCGAGCGATGTCCCTCTCGACATCCGCGGCGCTCTCGCCCGGATGCAGGCGCACGACGATGTTGAGATTGGGGCTCGCCGCCTCCTCCGGATCGAAACGCTTCCCGCCGCCCGTCGCCGGGTGAATCTTGTACGCCGGCTCGTAGGCGCCCGCGTACTGGAAGAGAGATGACCTCGTGAAGGCTTCCTGATTCTGCCTTGGCACGCGGACCAGATAGGCGTTGTTGGGGACGTACTTGATGATGACGCCGCCCAGGTCGGTGATGGCCTGGCGGACGGCGTTGTTGTCCTTGCCGTCGAGGGCGGAGGGCCGGAACTGCGCGATGAAGTACTCGCCGTTCCTCCGCGCGGGCGCTCCCGGACCCTTCCTGAGAGGGTCGGCGATCTGGGCTTCCTCGGGCAGGGGCTTCTTGTCGGTGTGCAGGTAGCCCTTGCTGTTGGGCAGGATCACCAGGTTGGAGGATCGCAGCTCGGTGACGTCGGCGCGACCGATCCTCCTGGAGCCCATCTCCTGAGGCCAGTTGTCGGCGGGGCGGGCATAACGCGCCCGCTCCCATCTCTTCGCCCATGAACGCTCCAGCTCAAGGAGTCTGGCGGACTCCACTTGGCCGACCGGGCCCAGCTGAAAGATCGGCTGCCGGTCCTTCTTCCCATCGAGCGTCGGCCCCGCGGACCAGAGCACCGCCACGGGGGCGAGCATGAGAATCGCCAGACAGAGCCCGATGGCTCCCTTCATGAGTGTGACGGGATACCTGCTGTTCAACATGACCTCCTCCTGATTACGTCATGCGTGCGAGGACACCACCGTCCTCGCTCGAGGTTCTCTCCCCAAGGATTTATGATGAGAAAGCATCAGATCTTGCACCTGCACACGCAGAAACCACCTTCCACCATTTGAAGTGGCCGTAATATACGGGGAGTCCCCCGGAGCGTCAACAAGTTTTTCGCCCTTTTCTTGCCGCGAGGCGGACCCCGCCAGACGACGGGCACCTGGGTTACAGCCTGCAAACAGGGCTCTTACGTGGTCCGCCCGTGCTTCCCATCACCGAGGGTGATCTCTTTCCAGGGACCCGGGCCCATATCCGTAAGCGATGAGACCGCCTATGAGATCTTCCCTAACCTTCTCGTCGACTACGGATCTTCGCAAACACCTTCGGAAGACTTCACCATCGCAGATGCTGATACGGGATAGCTCGAATCAATATGAACACTAAGGGTGCGTTGTTCGCTCAGCGGATGATCCCAAGATCTCGGGAAGCCTGTTGCGAGGATTCTCGAAATTCCGGCTTTCAGCTCCCGCTGATGGAGAGGTCCCGGACGAGGGTTGACGACCCCGCCGATCCCGAGGGCAGAAGGCGCAGGTCGGAGCCCACGATGACCACGCCGGAGAGAACCGAGAAGATGCTCCCGGCCAGTCCCATCCCCGCTATCGGATCCGACAGGCCACCTCTCGTGACGGCGTGGCCCGTGGCGCCGAGCGAGAACTCCCCCGTGATGGGATCCATCGTGTGGAGGCCCATGACCTCCGAGACGTACACCGCCCCCTCCCGGGCACGCCCCAGGACCTCCTCCCTGGAGGCCGCCGAAGGGACCAGATAGAGGGTGCTCGGCGCGATGCGCGGGGGCGCCATATAAGATGATCGGAAGGCGTTCCCCGTGGAAGCAGATCCCATCTTGGCAGCGGTGTACCAGTTGTTCAGATACCCTTTCAGGACTCCCGCCTCGATCAAGACGGTGCGGCGGGTGGGGACTCCCTCCGCATCGAAGGGGAAGGTCCGGTTCCCTCCCGGGAAGCGCCCGTCGTCCACGAGCTGAACACAAGGGGAGGCGACCCTGCGGCCCAGCCAGCCGGAGAAGGCCGACTTCCCCTTCAGGACATTGTCGGCCGAGAGGGCCGGGCTGAACGCCTCCAGCAGGCTCCCGGCCACCTCCGGATCCAGCACCACGTCGGCGCGACGGGTCGAAGCACGCTCACCGCCCAGCTTGGCGATCGCCCGGCGGGCCGCCTCCCTGCCGATCTTGAAGGGATCGAGCCCCTGAAACCTCAGCGCGAAGTCGCTCGCGTGGCCGCTTTGCGCCTCGCCTCCCGACTCCGCCAGCACCTCGATGGAGCCGTAGACGCGGGCGAAGGCGGCGCTTTTCGACACCCCCTCCGTGTTGCGCACCTCCACCCTGCCGACCACGTCCGTGTAGCGGGCCTGGGGGACCTTGGTGATTCGAGGGTCCACCGCGCGAGCGGCCTCCTCCATCGCCCGGGCGATGGCGGTCTTCCGGTAGGTCTCGACCCGTTCCACCGCGGGGTCGCCCGTATCCGGCTCCGGGACATCCTTGGCTTCGGGGCGCGGGAGCCGGTTGGCGGCGTCGGGATCGGTGTGGGCAGCGAACGCGCGCGCCACCGCGACGGCCCCCCTCAGCGCTTCGGGGGCGAGATCGGACGTGTGGGCGAAGCCGACCCTCCCGGCATCGAAGACGCGAATGCCCATCCCCAGCTCTTCCTTCATTTCCAGGCTCTCCACCTTCCCGGCGGAGACGCAGACGCTCGAGATGAGGTTGTCCTCCAGGTACACCTCTCCCACGAGCTTCATCTCGGCTAGGATGGCGGCGGCCCGATCGGCCGCGGCACTGGCGTCGTTCACGGCGTCGCCGACCGCCTCGCTCACCGGCCCGCTCCCCGTCCGGGCTCCGCCCTCTCGCCCGCGATCCCGCCGACCACGATGCGCGGGATGCGCAGCGTCGGCTGGGCGTCGCTCACGGGGACGCCCTGTCCTTCCTTGCCGCAGGTGCCCACGCCGAACCCCAGATCGGAGCCCACCGCGTCGATGGCGGACAGAACGTCGGGGCCGTTGCCGATGAGCGTGACGTCCCTCAGGGGCTCCTGGGCGCGGCCGTCCCGAACACGGTACGCCTCGGCGCAGTGGAAGACGAAGTGACCCGAGGCGACGTCCACCTCCCCTCCCCCCATGCGGCACACATAGATGCCGTCGGCAACCCCCGCGAGAACGGCCGACGGATCCGTCCCGCCGGGCAGGATCATCGTGTTGCGCATGCGGGGCAACGGGAGATGGCGGTATGACTCCCGGCGGCCGTTGCCGGTCGGGGCCGTCTTGAAGACCCTGGCCGTCCTGCGGCTGTGCAGGTAGCCGCGCAGCACGCCCTTGTCGATGAGGACGACCCTCGATGAGGGCACGCCCTCGTCGTCGATCGCCGAGGAACCGCGCCGGCTCGCCAGCGTACCGTCGTCCACCACGGTGACGAGGCTCGACGCCACCTTCTGGCCGATCTTCCCCGCGTAAACGCTGAGCCCCTTCTCGATGAAGTCCGCCTCCAGAGCGTGCCCGCACGCCTCGTGGATCATGGTGCCGCCCGCCTTCGAGGAGAGCACCACGGTGTAGGTCCCCGCCGGCGCGGGCTTCGCCTCCAGCTGCTGGATGGCCAGCCTGGCCGCCTCGCGCCCGACCTCCTCCGGTGGCTCCATGTCGAAGAACTCGAAGCCCCGCGTCTCCGAGCGCGACTCGACGCCGGTGCGGATCTGATCGCGGTCGCGCGCCACCGCCACCGCGTGGATCGTGACGTACACACGCAGGTCCACGGCGAAAAGGCCGTCGGAGGCGGCGACCAGCACGTTCTGCTCGGCGTCCCGGTAGGAGCAGGACACCTGCGTGACGCGCGGATCGTGGCGGCGCGCCGCGTCCTCGGCGCGGCGGAGCACGGCGACCTTGCGCTCCGTGCTCACGGCCGCGGGGTAAACGGAGACGGGGCAGATGATTCTCCCGGGCGAAGGCCTGAGCTCGATCCCATCGACCCGGCGCTCCTTCCCCATCGCCTTCGCCAGACGTCCGGCCAGAGCGATCAGGTCCTCCCGGCCGAGCCGGTTGCCGTTCGCGAAGAGAACCTGATCGCCGTCGAGGAGGCTGATCCCCACGCCCGCGTCCACGCCGCCGAAGGCCTCCTCCAGCCGCCCGCCGTCGAGCCGCAGCGTGGTGGCGGCCGTCCTCTCGGCGAATATCTCAGCGCGATCGCCGCCCCCCGCCAGCGCGGCGTGAAGCACCTCGCGCGCCAGGTCGGGACTCAGCACGCCGCCTCTCCGCGCGGACGAAGCTTCAGGAGCGGCAGAGACCGGAGATCCTCCTCCAGCAAGGGGACCACCCGCAGGGTGTTCTCCTTGGTCTCGTCGAGGCTTCCGCCGGTGTCGATGAGGTAGTCGGCCACGGCCACCTTGCTCGCGAGGGGCGCCTGCGCCGCGACGCGTGCGGCGGCCTCCTCGGATCCGAGCCCGGAGCGAAGCCTCAGCCTCCGCAGCTGGACCTCCGGCTTGCAGTGCGCCACGGCGAGGCGGTGGTAACGAGTGTACGTCCCCGTCTCCACCATCAGGGCTGCGTCCACCACCACGATGCCCTCCCCGCGCCGACTCTCGAATGCGCGGACGTCCGCGTCGAGGACCTCGAGGATGCGCGGGTGGAGGATCGCCTCCAGAGTGCGGCGCGCTCCCGCGTCGGCGAACACGACGCGCGCCAGGGAGGTGCGGTCCACGCCGCCGCCGGGACGAAGGACGCCCGGTCCGAAGGCGGCGGCGACCTCACCCACCGCGCCTCCGCCCTCGCAGAGGAGGGCGTGCGCCACGTCGTCGGCGTCGAGGACGAGGATCCCCCGCTCCTTGAGGAACGCCCCGACGGTGCTGCGGCCGCAGGCGATCCCGCCGGTGAGGCCGACCCTCAGCACGCCCGCCAAGGCGGCATCTACCTCTGCGCGCGCCGCTGCTCCGCCGCGCGCAGGGTGCCGCGCATCAGGAGCGCCACCGTGAGCGGCCCCACGCCTCCGGGCACGGGGCTGAGCGCCCCCGCCCGGCGCCGCGCTTGCGCGGGATGGACGTCGCCGACGAGCGTGTACCCTTTCTTGCGGATCTCCTGGAGGCGCTCTTCGTCCCCGTCGAAGAGGTCGCGGGCCCGCTCCTCGTCCCGGACCTGATTGATGCCGACATCGATGACGGTGGCGCCGGGGCGGATGAAATCCCCGGTGACGAAGGCCGGCCGGCCCAGGGCCGCCACGAGGATGTCGGCGCTCGAGGCGACCGCCGGGAGGTCTCTCGTCCGGGAGTGGCACAGCGTCACGGTGGCGTGCCGGTGCAGGAGGAGCGCGGCCATGGGCTTGCCCACGATGTCGCTGCGCCCGATGACGACGGCGTGAGCGCCCTCGATGGGCACCCCGGATCGCTCCAACAGCTCAAGGATGCCCGCCGGCGTGCACGGTACGAATCCGGGCACCCCCGACCAGAGCCGGCCGACGTTCACCGGGTGGAATCCGTCCACGTCCTTGGCGGGATCGACCACGGAGAGGATCTTTCGCGCGTCGATCTGGGGGGGAAGGGGCATCTGGACCAGGATCCCGTCCACGTCGGGGCGAGCGTTGAGTTCCGCCACGAGGCGGAGCAGCTCCGGTTCGGGCGCGTCCCGAGGAAGCCGGTGTTCTTCCGCGTCGATCCCCGTCTGCGCGCAGGCGCGGACCTTGTTGCGCACGTAGACGGCGGAGGCGGGATTGTCTCCCACCAGCACGGCCGCGAGCCGCGGAGGTGCGTGACCGCCCGCCATGAAGGATCGGACGGCGGCGGCCGTCTCCGCGCGCAGATCCTCCGCGAGGCGCTTCCCGTCGAGGAGGCGGGCGGTGTCCGCTCCCGTGGCCGTCATCGTGCGACCTTGAACTTGCGAAAGGCGAACGAGGCGTCGATGTCGCCCTCCGGCAGGTGCAGCGCGCCAATCCTCACGTCGAACGACCTGAATCGATCGCTGCGGGGCCCCGGGAAGACGATCAGCTTCCGGACGGCTCCGCCGGGACGGATGGTGACCGCCCGGCTGAAGACGGCGCGCTCGACTTCCTCCAGGGTGGGAGCGCCTTTCGGCATGCCGGAGAGCGTCTCGAAGAGGGAGGAATAGTCCAGAGGGAACTCCGCGTCGAGCTTGTCCGTGATGAGGCGGCTCTGGCCCGGCTCGAAGATGAGGTCGCCGCCGGCGCGGTTCTCAACCTCCATGACGAAGACCAGGTTCCCCCGGCCGCTTTCGCTTCTCTCCGGGAAGAGGTTGAGCTCGCGCCCGAGCACCGACGCGAGGGCCGAGCGCCGGCCGGAAGCATCCAGATAACGCAGACTCAGGCGGAGGGATGAGGACTCGAAGGAGAGGGTCTCGGCCGGCACGGTCTTCCCTCGCCCGTCGCGCGCCGCGCCGGCGATGATGTACGGCCGCTCCCTCGCGGCCTCCGCCTGATCGGCGGCGGGGATGATCAGGGTGGCGCCCAGGAAGGAGGCGGCGGCGAAACGATGGGCCGTCATGCCGGGCGATTGTACCCGCGCCCCTCCCCGAGCGTCCACCGCGAGTGGAAAGACCGGACGACGCGGTGAGATGGATCTTACGGCGTCTGCGATCCAGCCGAGGCGGGAGCCGCGCCGACGACATCGGTGTAGATCTTCTTGACGCGGGCCTTCACGACCGGGCAGCCGGGGTCGTTCACGATGCAGAATCCCAGCGTCTCGCCCTTGCAGCCGCAGGGGCACATTTCGCCGTTGATCCTGTCCAGGAACGCCTTGCGCTCCACCTCGCCGAGGCTGCCGAGATCGTACCCGGGCAGGATCGAGTAGTAGTTCCCGCGGACTTCGATATCGAGCTTCGGGGCCGGCTCCGCGGCTCGCGTCCGGGCCGATCCGGCCGGCCCCTTGCGGGCGATCGGTCCCTTCCCCGCGGCCGACGCGACATTGTCAGGAGGAGCGGCTGCCTGCTCGGCCAGCGGCTCCCTCTCCACCGGCTTCGTCAGGACCGCCGCCAGGGCTTCGAACTCGGCGTCGGACACGCCCGAGATCCGCCGGAACTCGACGATGGAGGAAAAGCCCTTCCCCTGCGCGCGGAAGGCCATGATCTTATCGACGGCCGCGGCCGTAACGCCCTTGATCTCCTTCAGGGACTGCTCGGGAAACGTGGACGCGCGCGTGAGGAACCGCTTGGTCCCGGGCTGGTTGAGCGTCACGATGCGGGCGCTCACCGTCGAGGAGGCCAGGGCTGCGAGGGCCATGAGTGAAACGGTTGTTGTGATCTTCCAGGATCTGATAACCGGCAGTGTCATCCTCGCCTCCTGCTCCGGCCCGGCTGTCTTGTGGGGGATTCGAACGGCCGCAATAGTAATGCCCGCCCGGAGCGTCCGCAACGTGGGGTGCTGGTGGTAGGCTTCAATCATGCAGGACCGCATCGTGATCAGGGGCGCCTCCCAGCACAACCTCAAACACATCGATCTGTCCCTGCCACGCCACAGCCTCATCGTGGTGACGGGCGTCAGCGGGTCGGGGAAGTCATCCCTGGCCTTCGACACCATCTACGCCGAAGGCCAGCGCCGCTACGTGGAGAGCCTCTCGGCGTACGCCCGGCAGTTCCTCGAACAGATGGAGAAGCCGGAGGTCGAGCACATCGAGGGCCTCTCTCCCGCCATCTCCATCGAGCAACGGTCGGCCTCCCACAACCCGCGTTCCACCGTCGGCACGGTCACGGAGATCTACGACTACCTGCGCGTGCTCTTCGCGCGCGCCGGAGTCCCGCACTGCCACCGGTGCGGCCGCCCCATCGCCGCGCAGACCGTGCAGCAGATGGCCGACCGGATCCTTTCGGAGCCTTCGGGGACGCGCTTCCACATCCTGGCGCCCGTGGTGCGGGGCCGCAAGGGCGAGTACCGGCGCCTGTTCGAGCAGATGGCCCGCAAGGGGTTCGTGCGCGCCCGCGTCGACGGGAAAGTGGTCGAGATCGCCGAGGTCAAAGGCATCGACAGGAGGCGGCCGCACACCATCGAGATCGTGGTGGACCGCCTGTCGGTGGCTGCCGCCTCACGATCCCGCCTGGCGGACTCCCTCGAGACCGCGCTGCGGGAGGCCGCGGGGCTGGCGGTGGCGGCCTTCACGGACGGAGAAGAGATCGCGTTCTCGGAGACGCTGGCCTGCGTGCAGTGCGGCACCAGCGTGCCCGAGATGTCCCCGCGGACTTTCTCCTTCAACAGCCCCTACGGCGCCTGCCCGGGATGCGACGGGCTCGGCAGCCGCCCCGAGTTCGACCCTTCGATGATCATCCCCGACCCGGACCTGTCTCTGGACCAGGGGGCGATCGCGGCGCCGGGGTGGACGTCGCCCGCATGGCTCGCGGTCGCGGTGAAGGCGCTGCGGAGGGCGCACCGCTTCGATCCGAAGACGCCCTTCCGGAGGCTGCCGCCTCGCGTGCGCGAGATCCTCCTTCGCGGATCCGGCGAGGAGGAGTACACCTTCGACTGGAAGATGAAGGGGGGGCGCAGCCGCTTCACTTTCCGGCGATCGTTCGAGGGTGTCATCCCGAACCTGCGGCGCCGCTACAAAGAGACGCACTCGCCGCGCCTTCGCGAGGAGATCGCCCGGTTCATGACCGTGAACCCCTGCGCCGAGTGCGGAGGGGCGCGGCTGCGAGCCTCTTCCCGGGCCGTCCGGCTCGCCGGGCGCGGCATCCACGAGTACACGGCGCTGGACGTGACCGCCGCGCGCTCCGCGTTCGACGCCCTCTCCCTGCCGCCGGCGGCGGAGGCGGTCGCGCGCCCGATCCGCAAGGAGATCCTCGAGAGGCTCCTCTTCCTCGACTCTGTGGGGCTGGGATACCTCACTCTCGACCGGGCCGCCTCGACGCTGTCCGGGGGGGAAGGCCAGCGCATCCGCCTCGCGACGCAGATCGGGTCCCGCCTCAGCGGTGTGCTCTACGTGCTCGACGAGCCCTCCATCGGGCTGCACCCCCGGGACAATCTCAGGCTCCTCACCATGCTCAAGGCGATGCGCGACCTGGGCAACACCGTCATCGTGGTGGAGCACGACGAGGAGACGATCCGCGCCGCCGACCACATCGTGGACCTGGGCCCCGGCGCCGGCGAGCACGGCGGTGAAGTCGTGGCCGAGGGGGCCGTGGCCGACATCGTCGCGGAGCCGCGCTCCATCACGGGGGCGTATCTGTCAGGAAGGCGCCGGATCGAGCGGCCCTCGGCGAGAAGGCACCCCGCGCCGGGCGAGGCGCTGATCGTGCGGAGCGCGTCGGCCAACAACCTCAAGGGCATCGACGTGGCCTTCCCTCTCGGGGTCGTCACCGCCGTCACGGGGGTCTCGGGGTCCGGGAAGAGCACCCTGGTCATCGAGATCCTCTACAAAGCCCTCGCTCGCCGCCTGCACGGGGCGGCCGATCCGCCGCTCGCGCACGCCGGCATCGAGGGGCAGGAGAAGATCGACAAGATCATCGCCATCGATCAGTCCCCCATCGGACGCACCCCGCGGTCGAACCCCGCCACCTACACGGGGGCCTTCGCGCCCGTGCGCGACCTCTTCGCCATGGTCCCCGAGGCGAGGGGGCGCGGGTACGCCGCCGGCCGCTTCTCGTTCAACGTCAAGGGCGGGCGGTGCGAGGCGTGCCAGGGGGACGGATCGAGGCGGATCGAGATGCACTTCCTGCCGGACGTGCACGTCACGTGCGATGAGTGCGGGGGGAGCCGGTACAACAGGGAGACGCTGGAGATTCGCTACAAGATGAAGAACATCGCCGAGGTCCTGGACCTGTCGGTGGAAGCGGCGGCGGAGTTCTTCGAGAACATCCCTCAGGTGCGCCGGAAGCTCGAGACCCTGGTCTCGGTGGGCCTCGGCTCCATCCGCCACAGACACAGCGCCACGACGCTCTCGGGCGGCGAGGCGCAGAGGATCAAGCTCTCCCGGGAGCTGGGCCGGACGGACACCGGCAGGACCCTGTACGTGCTCGACGAGCCGACGACGGGCCTGCATTTCGACGACATCCGCAAGCTCCTCTCGGTCCTGAACCGCCTCGTGGACGCCGGCAACACCGTCATCGTCATCGAGCACAACCTCGACGTGATCAAGACGGCCGACCACGTCATCGATCTGGGCCCGGAGGGCGGGGGGGCCGGCGGGAGGGTGGTGGCGTCAGGTCCGCCCGAGGAGATAGTGCGAACCGCCGCCTCCCACACCGGAGCCTGCCTGCGAGGCGTGATGGAGACCTCCCGCTCCGCCCTCGGAGGGTGAACCTTCGTCGGGCGGGCGCGGCGGGGAGGCGGTCCCGGCCGGCTCATCCGGCTCTCGGTAGCCGCCCGCCGCGGCGTGCCGCCGGATCTCCAGCAGCTCGAAGAGGGTGCGGACCGCGTCACGGAACACGCGCACGCGCGAGGCGGAGCGGTGGCTCCACGTCACGGGCAGCTCGCGGATCGAGAGCCCCCGGCGGGAGGCGAGGTAGAGAGTCTCCGCGTCGAACCCCCACCCTTCGAGGCGCTGCCGGGCGAAGAGCGTTCGGGCGACGCTGCCGCGGAACATCTTGAACCCGCACGTCACGTCGGTGGTGCCGGGAGGGAGCCCCAGGCTCACGCACGAGAGGCGCGTGAAGACCCGCCCCGCCAGCCGCCGCAGCGCCCCCTGCGGCGGTGAGGTCTTCGACCCCGGGAGCCTGCGGGAGGCCACCACCACGTCGCGCCCCGCGGCCGCCTCCGCCAGGAAGGCCGGGATGTAGCTGGGAGGCGTGGACAGGTCCACGTCCATGAACATCACGAAGCGGCCGCGCGCTTCCAGGATACCCGTGCGCACCGCGTGTCCCTTGCCCCGGTTGGGCTTGTAGGAGATCACGCGGACGGAGGTCGAAGCCGTCCGGCCCGCGGCCCTGCCTTCGGCATCGAGGCGGCGGGCCGCCTCGAGCGCCGCCGCCGCGGTGCCGTCGCGGCTCCCGTCGTCCACCACGAGGATCTCGCAGGCAAGACCCTCGGCCGCCACCCGGGAGGCCACCGCCGCCACGGCTGATTCGATGGTGTCCTTTTCGTCGTAGGCGGGCAGGACGATGGTGAGAAGGGGCGTTCCTTGGGAGGTCACGGCCCCCATAGGTCCCCTTCAGGGCGCCCGGTAAAGAGGGCCCCGTTTCATGAGGTCCGCAGCCAGCGGACGACCTCCGGGATCGTCGCCCTCTTTCCGGTCATCAGGATCCCGACCCGGAAGATGCGGGCGGCGACCCAGACGGTCCCCGCGATGGTCGCGATCATGAGCACGACGTTGAGGGCTATTTCCCAGGCGGGTGGCGTCAGCATCTGGATGCGCATGAACATCACGATGGGCGAGAAGAAGGGCACGTGGGACATCACCACCCCGAGGGTGCCGGCGGGCTGCCGGACGAGCGCGATGGCGGAGATCATCGGAATGACAAGGAGCATGACGACGGGCATCTGGGCGCTCTGCGCCTCCTGCTCGGAAGTGCACATGGCTCCGACGATGCAGAAGAGCGAAGCGTAGATGAAATAACCGAGAATGAAGAAGAGGACGAAGAAGGCCAGCGTCGCCGGCTCGATGGCGGAAAAGATCTCCTCGGTCTGGGGCGACAGGCCGCGGGACAGGGAGAGCCCCAGGGCCGCCCCGGACCAGATCAGGAACTGCACAAGGCCCACCGACCCGATGCCGACGATCTTCCCCGCCATGAGCTGGAACGGCGTGACGGACGAGAGGAGGATCTCCATCACACGGTTCATCTTCTCCTCGATCAGGCTCCGCGCGAGAGCGCTCCCGTACATGATCAGGGTCGTGTACAGGAACATCACGTAGACCATCGTGGCGAGGTACTCCTCGCGGAAGCCCCTCCGGCTCTGCTGCCCCTTCGCGCCGAGCTTGACCGTCTGCAGATCCGCCCGGCGCGTCAGATCCTTCGCGCGGGCGGAGTCCACCCCCTCCGAGGCCAGGCGGCGCGCGATGACGACCTCGGTGAGGGCCCCCTCGATGCGCCTGAGGCTGACGATCTCGGAGACCGTGCGGCCGTAGTAAGTGGGCTCGGCCATTCCGGTCAGGGCATCGGGCGGCAGGACGAGGTAGGCATCGAGCGACTCGGCCTCCACGCGGGCCGTCAGAGACGAAAGCAGCGCCTCCCTCCCCTCGGGCCCGGGCTCGGCCTTCTCGAGCTGATAGCGGCGGATCTTCTCGCCCGCGCCCGCGGCGCCCTCGCCGCGCCTCCGGTTGCGAGCCGGCCTCATGAAGTCGGTGTTCGGGTCCGACGCCAGCGCCTCGTCCAGAGCGGCATAGAGCAAGCCCGTCTCGTCCACGACGGCCATCCTGAGGGGCTTCTCCGGCGCGAGGGTAGCCAGGACCACCGGGACGAAGAAGATCCCTCCCAGGATCACGGGGCCCAGAAGCGTCCCGATGACGAACGCCTTGGTCCGGATGCGCTCGAGGAACTCACGCTTGATGATGAGAGCGATCTTCAAGGCGCCGCTCAGGTCCTTCGTCTCCGCGGTCATGGGTGTCTCCTCAGGCTCCTCAGTGCTGCGCACCCGCGCCCACACGCACATCCTCGAGTCCGGCCGAATCCACCGCGGCCGCCGGCTCCGCGGTGGCCTGCACCCTTTCGATGAAGATGTCGTGCAGCGAGGGCTCCACCACCTCGAACCGGAAGACGCGGACCCGCGTGAGCGCGTCCCTCAGGAGCGCCTGGGGATCGGCGCCGTCGACGAGCGTCACCTCGACGTAGGCGTTGTAGGAGCTGGTGCGCCGCACGAGGGGGTGAGAGGTCAGAAAATCCCCGTCCCCCTCGAAGCCCAGAGCGACGGTGTTGCGCCCGTAGCGCCCCTTGATCTCCTTGAGCGACCCTTCGAGCGCCTTGCGCCCCTCGTTGATGATGCAGATGCCGTCGCAGAGCCGCTCGGCCTGCTCCATGATGTGCGTCGAGAAGACGACGGTCCGGCCCTTCGCGTGCAGCTCAACCATGATGTCCCGCAGGACGTTGGTGTTGATGGGATCGAGCCCCGCGAAAGGCTCGTCGAGGATGATCAGATCGGGCTCGTGCAGGACGGTCGCGACGAACTGGACCTTCTGCTGCATCCCCTTGGAGAGGTCCTGCAGCTTCTTCTCCCAGCATCCAGCCAGCTCCAGCCGGGCGAGCCACGCCCGGGCGCGCTTCGCCGCCTCGGCGGATCCGACCCCCTTCATCCCGGCCATGAAGACCAGGAGCTCCCCCACCTGCATCCGCGTGTAGAGCCCCCGTTCCTCGGGCAGGTAGCCGATCCGGCCCTTGAGACCCTCCGACATCGGTTGCCCGAGCACACGGATCGTGCCGGAGTCGGGCGCGTAGATGTTGAGGACCATCCGGATCGTCGTGGTCTTGCCGGCGCCGTTGGGGCCGAGCAGGCCGAAGAGGCTCCCCTGAGGCACGGCCAGGCTGAGCCCCGAGACGGCGCGCTTCGTGCCGTACGTCTTGGTGATGTCGTGTATCGAGATGGCGTCCATGGCCCCCTTCGTCGCGGCGCGGCTTGACCCCCGCACGGCAGAGGGCCATCATTCAGCCGAAATCCCGGAGACGCGCGGCTTCCCATGATCACTGGATACAACACCGACGTCAAACATGACGGCAAGGTCTTCCATGTCCAGACGGAGGACAAGGGGGTCGCCAACCCGATCCTCGAGACGCTCGTCTACGTCGGCGGGGGGCAGATCGTCGCCTCGAAGCAGCATTCCTACGCGACTCTGGTTGTGGACGGGAAGTGCGACGACCGGGCCCTGTCGGAGCTGCTCGACTCGCAGCACCGGCGGATGCTGCGCTGGGTCACGGGAGGGAAGTTCGACCCGAACGGGCCGCCGCCGTTCGGATCGACGATCATCTCGCCGCGCTCCTTCGACGAGGTGGTGACCGACTTCATCCGCTCCCAGGAAGGCGCCGAGCCCATCGAGATCGTCATGGTGGAGGAGATCCGGGCCGTGGCCGGGGCCGCGTCCGCCGTCAAGATCCTGGTCCGCAGTGAGGTGAGCAACACCCCGGCGGGGGGCGCCCAGGTGTCGATCGCGCTTCACCCGCCGACGGGCGCTCCGGTCCGGATCCTGGCCTCGGCGGCCGGCGCCGACGGCTCGGTGGCCGGGAAGATCAAGTGTCCGGTGGACGCGGCGGGCGGCTTCCTCAGGATCGAGGCCCACCACGGAGGACAGGTGGAGACGCTGGACGTGCCCATCGTCGCGCCATGAGCGAGTTCGAGATCACCGCCAACGGCGAGGCCCGACGGGTCGCGGCCGGCAGCACGCTGGCCGATCTCGTGGACAACCTGGGGTTGCCGCCGGGACGGGT
Organism: uncultured Acidobacteriota bacterium; assembly: GCA_964400605.1. Classification (GTDB taxonomy): domain Bacteria; phylum Acidobacteriota; class Polarisedimenticolia; order JACPZX01; family JACPZX01; genus CAYNUH01. The sequence goes on from CAYNUH010000005.1 coordinate 48,169, forward strand.
GGCCGTCGAGCACAACGGCCGGCTCGTCCCGAAGGAGCGCTACGTCTCGACCCTCCTGGCCCCCGGAGACAGGCTGGAAGTCGTGACGCTAGTCGGGGGCGGATGACGGGAGACAGGGTGCACCGATGAACGCTGCGAAGCTGACCATCGGCGGGCGGACGTTCCGCTCGCGTCTGATCGTGGGGACCGGCAAGTACGCGACCTTCGAGATCATGAAGCGGGCCCACGAGGCCTCCGGCGCCGACCTGGTGACGGTGGCGGTGCGGCGCGTGAACCTCAGCGACCGCACAAAGGAGTCGCTGCTCGATTCCATCGACCTCGGCAGGTTCACGCTGCTGCCCAACACGGCCGGGTGCTACAGCGCCGAGGAGGCGATCCGAACCGCCCACCTGGGCCGCGAGGCGACGGGATCGAACCTCGTCAAGCTCGAGGTCATCGGCGACGAGAAGACGCTCTTTCCCGACGTGGAGGGGCTCGTGAGCGCGACGAAGTCCCTGGTGAAGGATGGGTTCGTGGTGATGCCCTACACCAACGACGACGTGGTCGTCGCGAAAAGGCTGCGCGACGCGGGCGCGGCCTGCGTGATGCCGCTGGGGGCTCCCATCGGATCGGGCCTGGGCATCCAGAACTTCACCACGCTGCGGCTCGTCCTCGATGAGATCCGCGACATCCCCGTCATCGTGGACGCCGGCGTGGGCGTGCCCTCCGACGCCTGCGTCGCCATGGAGATGGGCTGCGACGGCGTGCTGATGAACACCGCCATCGCCGGGTCGCCCGATCCTGTGAAGATGGCCACGGCCATGCGCCTGGCGGTGGAGGCGGGCCGGTTCGCCTGCGAGGCGGGGCGCATCCCGAGGAAGCTTTACGCCACCGCGAGCAGCCCCCTCGAAGGCGTGGTGCGGTAGGGCGCGGGGAAAACTCTTCGGATCCGCCCTTTACCTCCGGCCCTTCACCCGCTCCCGGACGGCCTGGGCGGCCTCGCGCTTGAGAGTCTCCAGCCGCTTCGCGTCCCGCTTGTCGTGCTGCTTCTTTCCCTTCGCCAGCCCCAGCTCGATCTTGACGACGCCGTCCTTGAGGTAAACGCGGAGCGGGATGAGCGTCCGGCCGGACGCGGACTGTTCGCGTTCGAGCCGGTGGATCTGCGTGCGGTGGAGCAGGAGCTTGCGGGGCCGCAGCGGCTCGTGGTTGAAGCGGTTGCCGTGGCTGTATGGGGAGATGTGCCAGTTGTAGAGGATGACCTCCGACCCCTTCACCCGCGCGTAGGCGTCCTTGAGAACGCAGGCCCCCTCCCGCAGCGACTTCACCTCGGTGCCCACGAGGACGATCCCGGCCTCGATCCGATCGGTGATGAAGTAGTTGTGGAAGGCGGCCCTGTTGGTGGCCAGATCCCGCTGGTAGGTCACGCCGGAGTTCCCGCTTGCCGCCCGGGCGGAGGCCCCACTCACGATGCTTGCCGGGCCGGGCCCGATATTGTCCCACACGGCGCACGGACGCGCCCGATGCGGGCCGAAAAAGAAGGACGGGCGGCGGCCTTGATCCCCTGCGCGGAAAGACCCACAATGTGGCAGGCGTTCATCCCGGTCCGGCATCGCGCTCCGCTCCGGAGACCCGCCGGGCCGTCCACATAAAGAAAGGTTGCACCATGGGCTGCGGCTCCGGCGGCTGTTCTTCCGGCGGCTGCGGTACGAACGGGAAGTCCGCCTCCGGGGAGGGCGTCTCCGGAGGGTGCGGCTCCGGCGGCTGCGCCAACGGCGACTGCGGAGCCGGATCGTGGGACGGCACCTACCGCGACGTCGCCGGCATCAAGATCGGGACTCACGCCAGGACCTACTACTTCGACTCCACCGGTTTCCTGCTCCAGGGCGGCGAGGCCTGCGTCGTGGAGGGCGAGCACGGCGAGGAGTTCGGCCGGATCGTCCAGAGCACCGGCGCCTCCAGGAAGTTCTCGGGCGTCAAGGGCATGAAGAAGGTCCTCAGGCGCCCGACGGCCGAGGACGAGGAAACCAACGCCCTCAACGTCGCGCTCCGGCGTGAGGCCCACGAGTACTGCCGGTCCCGCATCCGGCAGCAGGATCTCGCCATGAAGCTCGTGGATTCCGAGCCCTCCTTCGACGGGCGCAGGATCACCTTCCTCTTCACGGCCGAGGAGAGGGTGGACTTCCGCGAGCTGGTCCGCGAGATCGCCGGTCAGTTCAAGCGCCGCATCGAGATGAGGCAGATCGGCGCCCGCGACGAGGCGAAGATCCTCGGAGGGTACGGCATCTGCGGCCGCCCGCTGTGCTGCTCGACCTTCCTGAAGGAGTTCGCTCCGATCTCCATCAGGATGGCCAAGCGGCAGGGCCTCAGCCTGAACCCGTCGAAGATCTCGGGCAACTGCGGTCGGCTGATGTGCTGCCTGCGTTACGAGGACACCGACGACCGGCCGCCGAAATCGGGCGGAGGCGAGGAGCATCCGCCGGCGCCGCCGGGTGGGGCGCCGGAAGGAGGCTATTCCGCCTCGTCGCCGGGGCGCTCTCCCGAGCCGAGCAGCGCTCCGTAGAGATCGCGGCGTCTTGCGCCGGTCTCCCGCGCGAGGCGGCGAAGCGCCTCACGGCGGTCCACTCCCGCGGCGAGCAGATCCCTGTAGGCCGCCTCGAGGTCACCCCCGCCGGCCCGGGAGATCGCTCGAGAGCGGGCGGAGCCCTCCACCACCAGCGTGAACTCCCCCCGGCGCGGCCGCGCGGCCAACGCCTTCGCCACCTCCCGAAGGCTCCCCTGGAGGGTCTCCTCGTGCACCTTGGTCATCTCGCGGATCAGCACGGCCATCCTGTCACCCAACTCCTCCATCAGATCCCCCAGGCACGCCTCCACCCGGTGGGGCGCTTCGAAGAAGACGATTGGCCACGCTGCGCACCGCGGATCCGTCTGGGAGCGCGCCTCCTCGGCCATGCGCAGGGCGCGAAAGAAGCGTCTCCGCGCCGCGCTCCGGGCGGGAGGGTAGCCGGCGAAGACGAATCCGCCCGCTTCGAAGCCCGAAACGGATACGGCAGCGGCGGGAGCGGAGGGGCCCGGGATCGCCTCCACGTTCAAGCCCGCACGATGGGCGGCGGCCACCAGCCGGGCGCCGGGGTCCGACACGCCAGGGGTGCCCGCGTCCGTGACGAGGCTCACCCTGCTTCCCGAGCGGATCGCCGCAAGAATTTCCTCCACCCGCGAGGCCTCGTTGAACTTGTGGCACGACACGACGGGGACGCTCAACCCGAAATGCGACAGGAGGATCCGCGTCCGCCGCGTGTCTTCGCACGCGACGAGATCGGATCCCCTCAGGGCCTCCACCGCCCGCGGCGTCATGTCGCCGAGGTTGCCCAGGGGCGTCGCCACAACGAGCAGGCGTCCTCCCGGGCCGCGCACCGGGGGCCCTGCGCCCCGCGCTCCGCGCCCGCGAGTCACGTCCCCCAGTCCCTCGGGTACCGGAAGTCCACGCCGACCGTGCGCAGGGAGAGTTTCGCGATCAGCGGCGGGCGGCGCTTGAACTGAGAGGCCGTGACGAGCCTCCTGAGCCTCTCCACGAGCCTCCTCTCGAACCCGGCCGCGACCACGTCGGCCGGTTCCCACCTCTCGTCATAAAGGAGGTAGAGGATCTGATCCACCACGGCGTACGGGGCCCCCATCTCGGCCTCGTCCGTCTGTCCCGCCCACAGGTCGGCCGTAGGCGCCTTGCGGCGGATCGCCTCCAGGATGCGGAGGTGCTTCGCCATCTGCTGCACCTGCGTCTTGTAGAGATCGCCGAGCGGGTTCAGGGCCGACGCCATGTCGCCGAAGAGCGTCCCGTAGCCCAGAAGCAGCTCCGTCTTGTTGCTGGTGCCCAGCACGAGAGCGGCGTGCGCGGCCGACCGGTCGAACAGGACGTTCATCCGCTCGCGCGCCATTCGGTTGCCCCGGCGCACGCGATCCGCGCCGGGGAAGCGCTCGAAGTACGGGTCCACCATCGGAGAGATGTCCACGATCTCGTGCTTCACGCCGAGTCTTCCGGCGAGCGCCAGGGCATCTTTGAGGCTCGCGGGATGGCTGAGGCGGTACGGCAGAAGGACCGCCACGACTTCCTTCCGGCCGAGGGCCCGCGCGGCGAGGGCGGCAGCCACCGCCGAGTCCACGCCGCCGGAGAGCCCCACCACCACGCGGCGCCTCCCCGTGCGCGTCGTCTCCTCGGCGATGAACCCGGTGAGGATCGCCTCGGCCACGCGCGCGTTGAGCGTCAGGTCGGCGATCCGCTCGCGGCTCCGGAGGGGGTGCCTCCGGCCGGCCTTCACCCCGGCTCCCCTCCCGCCCGGCGGCGGCCGAGAGGCGGGGCCGCCCGCTCCGAGGAGATCCTTTCCATCTCGCGCCGGACGAGGTCGATCTTCTCGTCCCGCGGGAGGGGGCATGCCAGCCGCGCCTTGCGCATCCGCCAGCCGGGCATGGAGGCCACCACGAGATCTTCCTTCAGGAGCCTGCCCTCCGCGACGATCTCGCCGCCGGGGCCGCAGACGAAGGAGCCCCCCTGGAACGACCACCCTTCCTCGTACCCGGCGCGGTTGGCGTAGACGACCCAGCACGCCAGGTGGCGGGCGGCCACCCGGCCGAGATCGACCCACGTGGCGCGGCTGCGCAGGTCGGGCGACGCGTCCACCCCCTTCGCCGGGCTCGCCGAGATGACGATGAGGACCTCCATCCCCTGGAGCGACAGCAGGTACGAGGAGGAGAGGTGCCAGAAGTCCTCGCAGATCAGGATCCCCGTGCGGCCCCAGGGCGCGTCGAAGGTGCGGAACGACTCCCCCGCCGCGAAGTAGCGGCCTTCGTCGAACATCCCGTACGTCGGCAGATAGACCTTGCGATGGATGTGGATCAACGATCCCCGGGCGAAGCAGGCCGCGGCGTTGTAGTGCATCACCCCGTGCGCCCTCTCGACGAACCCCGCGATGATGCCGCTGCCTCCGGCCTTTCTGGAGGCGGTGGCGAGTGTTCGGAGATGGCGCCCCCGGGGGGCCTCCTCGGCGACGTCGGGGATGAGATCCTGGAGCATGTAGCCGGTCAGGCTGAGCTCGGGAAAGACCACCAGATCGGCGCCCTTGCGGCGCGCGCGGCTCAGCGCTTCAAGGTGCAGGGCGAGATTGGCGTCGAGGTCGCCGAGCTTCGGCGCCATCTGGGCGACGGCGATTCGCATGGGTCGCCGATGCTACCACGCCGTCGCGAGCGGCGCGAGCCGCGTCGTTCATGCTACGATGCGCCGCGGCGATGAACGCCCTGCCGCACCGATCGGCTCCCGTCCGGAAGCCTTACGTCTCGGGACAGTTCTACCCCGGCGACCCGGTCGCCCTGCGCCGCGAGGTCCAATCGCACCTCACGAAGGAGGCCCCCGTCCGCCCGGCGCGGGGCGTCATCGCGCCGCATGCGGGATACATTTACTCCGGCGGCGTGGCGGGGGCCGTCTACGCCGCCGCGTCGCTCCCCAGGCGCCTCGTCATCCTCGGGCCCAACCATACCGGGCTCGGCCGCCCCATCGCCCTCATGAACCGCGGCGCGTGGGAGACGCCACTCGGCACCGTGTCCATCGACGAGGCTCTGGCGGACCTCATCCTGGACGCGTCCAACATCGTGGAGGAGGACCAGGCCGCCCACCTCGCCGAGCACTCGCTGGAGGTGCAGATCCCCTTCCTGCAGGCGACGCTCGGGGAGTTCCTCTTCGTGCCGATCTGCGTGGGCACGGGCCGCCCCGCCGACCTCGCCACCCTCGGGATGGCCGTGGCCGCGGCCATCCAGAACCTCGGCGAGCCGGCGGGCATCGTCATCAGCACCGACATGACCCACTACGAGCCGGCCGAAGTGGCGCGCGAGAAGGATTACAAGGCCATCCGGGAGATGGAGAGACTCGACGCGGAGGGGCTGCACAGGGTCGTGCGGGAGGAGGAGATCAGCATGTGCGGCTATGCCCCGGCGACGGCCGGACTCCACGCCCTCGGCAGGCTCGGCGCGACGCGGGCCGACCTGATCGCGTACGCCAACTCGGGCGACACCTCCGGCAACTTCCAGGAGGTGGTCGGGTACGCGGGCCTCCTGGTCCCGTGACTTCCCGCGGCCGTGCGGCGGCGGCCGCCCTCGCCGCCCTCCTCGCCGCGCTCCTCCCGGCGCGCGCCGAACCCGAGCCGAAACGTCCGCCGAGGAAGGTCGCACCGCTGCCAAGGGGCGCGCCCGCCCTGGGGGATGAAGCGCCCACCATGTCGGCCGACCGGTTCGAGCAGACCGGGCCGGGGGAGATCTCCCTGACGGGCGAGGTCGACTTCCGCTACGGCCCGGCCCACGTCCTGGCGGATTCGGTGCGCTACTCCGAGTCCGCCCGCCGGGTCACGGCGGAGGGAAACGTCGTTCTGACATACGGCGCGAGCCAGGTGAGCGGGGATCGCGTCGTCGTGGACCTCGACTCCGAGTACGCGCTCGTCGAGAAGGCGCGAGCGTACATCGAGCCGGACGTGATCGTGGACGCCGAGCGGCTCGAGCGCATCGGCGAGGAGACGTTCCGGGTGACGGACGGCACCATCACCACCTGCACGCAGCCGACGCCCTACTGGTCATTCCACGTGGGCTCCGCCATCGTTCACGTCGGTCGCTATGCCCACATGCGCAACGCCTCCTTCCGCCTCGGGCGCGTGCCGGCGTTCTGGAGCCCCTACCTGGTGTGGCCCATCAAGGAAGATCGCGCCGCCGGACTGCTGCTGCCGCACTTCGGGTTCACCCGCAAGCGCGGCGCGTTCCTCAGCAACGCCCTCTACGTCCCCATGGGACGCAGCGCGGACGCCACGCTGCAGTTCGACTTCTTCAACGGCGCCGTGTCGGGGCTGACCGAACAGCTCCCGCAGGCGGGGCAGGGTCTCGAGCTGCGATACGTGCCGGGGGAGGCGGGCAGCGGCACCCTCACCGCCTATTACATCCGCGAGCGCGTGCGGCCCGCGCCCGGCGCCGAGGTCCTGGAACGCGACCGCTACCACATGAACCTCGCCCACACCCAGCGCTTCCCGGCGGGCTTCAAGCTCCTGGTGGATCTCAACACCGTCAGCGATCTGGACTACTTCCTCGACTTCGAGCGCGAGATCCGCTTCTCCACGAACCCGACCGTCTTCTCGCAGTTCGATCTCTCGCGACAGTCGGGACCGTACGCCCTGAACGTCCGGTTCAACCGCCAGCTCCAGTTCCTCGGTGTCGGGACGGACCGCGGCGGAACGCTCCGCACCCAGGATCTGACCCTCTACCGGCTGCCGGAAGTGGAGTTCCGCGGACGCGGACTGCGGATCGGCCGAAGCCCGTTCTATCTCACCTTCGAGAGCGCCCTGGACGGCTTCGCCCGGCGGACCCGGACGATCGAGGGAGGCGATCTCGAGACCGTCCAGACCACGTACAGCCGCATCGACTTCTTCCCGACCGTGTCGGGAAACTTCACGCCCGCCCCCTGGCTCGACATCTCCCCCTCCGTCGCCTTCCGGGAGACGTACTACGCCGCGAGCGACTCCGAACCGGGAGCGGAGCTCGATCCCACGGGCCCTTCCGTGCACCGCGAGCAGTACCGGCTCGGCGTGAGCGTCGTGGGTCCGAGGCTCTTCAGGCTCTACGGCGGCGACGCCGTCTCCGCCACGCGCTTCAAGCACACGTTCGAGCCGCGCGTCTCCTACGACTACGTCCCGGAGGTGACGGGCGGCGAGAAGATCATCCCGTTCGACGAGATCGACGCCGTCTCGCCCAGCAACAACCTCCTCACGTACTCCCTCACCAGCCGTCTGTTCGCGAAGAGGCCGCCGAAGCCCGCGGAGGCGCCGCGGGTCGCGCCGGCCCTCACCACCGCGTTCGCTTCCCTGGTCCTGGGGGAGGAGTCGCCCACGCGCCACCAGGAGCTGACGCCGGCCGCGGTTCCCCCTCCCGCCGGCGCGCCCCCGTCCGTGCCCGGCGGGGCGGAGGCAGCCCCTGGCGCGGAGGCCGGACCCCGCGAAGGTGGGCCGACGGTCCCGGCCGGTGCGGGCGAGGCCTCCCCTTCCGTCACCGGCGGAGAGACGTACATCCCGCCGGACGTTTCCACCGGCGCGGGCCGGCGCTCGCCGCTCGGGAGAGGCCGTGTGGGGCCGGAGGGCGCCCGTGACCGCGCGCACGAGACGGCGGTCGGCTCGGTCGAGATCGCGACCTTCGATCTCACGCAGCGCTACTCGCTCGATCGCGTGCGGCCGCTGAGCCGCTCCAACGCTCTCGCAGAGGACAGCGCCTTTTCCTCCGTCGAGGCCACGGTGCGCTTCAACCCCACCTACGCCGCATCTGTCGACCTGCGCACGACGTACGACATCCTCTTCGACGATATCCGGAGCGTGAGCATCTCGGGGAACCTCCGAACGCGCGACCTCGGCTATATGAGGCTTTCGTGGTTTCTCAACCGCGATCTCGAAGGCACGGCGGCCGCCGCGAACCCGCAGTGCGCCTCCGATCCGGCGCGGCCGGTGGGGCGGCTCGGCCCGGAAGAGGGCCGCTGCTTCAACGACAGCAGCCAGATCCGCCTGCTCGGCGGCGTGGCCCTGTTCGCGAGGAAGATCACCGCGGACGTGGAGGGCTCCTACGACATCGAAGAGTCGTTTCTGCGCGACCAGCGGTACCGCGCCGGCTACAACACCCAGTGCTGCGGCGTCCTCGTGGAGGTGGCCAAGCGTTCCTTCCAGACCTCCGCCATCGGCGCCACCTCGGAGACCGAGTACCGCTTCGTGCTGAACCTCCGCGGCGTGGGGACGTTCCTCGACCTCAACGGCCGGCCGCAGTAGGGCCGGCGGATGGACAGACCTGCCGGCGGTCGCCGATAATCGCGCCCATGAAGCCCGCCGCCACCGTCCCGCTCGTCACGGGGGCCGGGGGCCGCCTCGGCGCCGAGCTCCAGAGCATGCTGGAGGCCGACTATTCCTCCGCCGTCTTCGCCACCCGCGACGAGCTCGACGTCACCGACTACTGGCGGCTGATCTCCGAGTTCGAACGCATCCGGCCCACCCTCGTGGTGAACGCGGCCTCCTGCACCCACGTGGACGGGTGCGAGGACGATCCCGAGCGGGCGGATCTCGTCAACCATATCGGGGCTCGCCATGTGGCGCGCGCGGCCCGGCAGATCGGTGCGCGCCTGATCCACATCTCCACCGATCTGGTCTTCGACGGCGCGCTCGAGCGTCCCTACCGGGAGGACGACGCACCGGCCCCGATCTCGGTCTACGGCCGGACCAAGAACGACGGAGAACGAGCCGTGGCCGAGGAGGCGCCCGAGGCCACGATACTGCGCGCGTCGTGGTTCTTCGGTGAGGGAGCCGGGAAGTTCCCCGAGAACTTTCTCTCGATGCTCGAAGAGCGCCGGCCCCTCGGCCTCGTCGCCGACAGGTTCGGCTCCCCCACCTACATCCCCGACCTCGCCGAGGCGATCGCGCGCCTCATCAACTGGCCGCACGCCGGCGTCCTGCACTTCACCAACCTCGGGGAGAAGACGACGCGCTACCACTTCGTGAAGAGGGCCGCCGAGCGGATCGGGATGGACGTGAGCGCCCTGCGCCCTCTGTCGCACCTGGAGTGGCGGGGCGACCGCGCCCCCCGGCCCGTGAACTCCGCACTCGACCCATCGGCTTTCATGCGCCTGACGGGTTGGTCCCCGCGACCGTGGGAGGAGGCGCAGGACGCTTACCTCCGGGCGCGCGCCCCGGCCGGACCGGTTTCGTGAGGATCCTGCTCACCGGCGGCACCGGCTTTCTCGGCGGGCGGATCGGCGAGGCCCTCCTCGCGGCGGGGCACCACGTCGTCGTCCTCGTGCGGCCCGGCTCGCCGCGCGTCCCGCCCTCCGGCGCCGAGAGGATGGACGGCGACGTGGCGGACGCAGGGGCCGTCCGCCGCGCCGCGCGCGGGTGCGACGCCGTCGTCCACACCGCGGCGCTGGTGAAGATGTGGGCGCGCCATCGCGGCGCCTTCGACGCCGTGAACGTCGGCGGCCTCAGGAACGTGCTGGCGGCGGGGGCTCCGCGCGTCGTCTACACGTCCTCGTTCATCGCGCTGGGGCCCACCGACGGCGCCGTGGCCACGGAGGGCTTGACCCATGCCCGGCGCGTGATGCACAACGACTACGAGAGGACCAAATCCGCGGCGCTGCGCGAGGCGCGCGAGGCGGCGGCCGGAGGCAGCCCCCTGATCACGCTGTTCCCGACCGTCGTGTACGGCCCCGGCACCCTCACCGACGGGAGCCTCATGACCCGCACCGTGCGCGACTTCCTGGAAGGGCGGCTTCCAGGCGTCCTCGGCCCCGGCGACCGTCGCGTCTGCTACGCCTACATCGACGACGTCGTGCGCGGGCACGTGCTGGCCCTCGAGAAGGCCGCCCCCGGCAGCGAGTACATCCTGGGAGGTGAGAACAAGACGATGCTGGAGGTCCTGGCGATCCTCTCGCGTCTGACCGGGATCGCGCAGCCGGTGCGGCGGATCCCCTACGCGGCGGCGCAGATGGTGGGATGGGCACAGAGGCTGCGCGCCGACCTGACGGGCCGCGAGCCGGAGATCACCGACGAGGTCGTTCGGATCTACAGGCGCGAGTGGGCCTACGACTCCTCCCGCGCCAAGGCCGAGCTGGGCTACTCGATCACGCCCCTCGAGGACGGGCTCGCTCGGACGGTCGGTTGGCTGCGGGAGACGCACCGGGAGGCGCTCGCGTGAGCGACGACCCCGCGGCCTCCTCCGCGCGGCGTACGGAGGCCGCGCGCAAGTCGGTGCACGTCCTCTCGGGGCTCTTAGCCCTTCTTCTCCGGTACCTTGACTGGTGGCAGGCGCTCGCCATGGCGCTGGCAGCGCTCTTCTTCAACTGGCGCGTCCTGCCCAGGGCCACCGGCGGCGCGCTCGAGCGCGACCAGGACCGCGCCCGGGGGTACGCTCCGGGGATCCTCTTCTATCCTCTCTCGGTCGCGCTGCTCGTCGTGATCTTCCACCGGAGGCTCGATGTGGCGGCGGCGGCGTGGGGGCTGATGGCGTTCGGCGACGGCGCGGCCACGCTCGCGGGCACCTTCCTCGGCGGTCCGCGACTGCCCTGGAACCCCTCGAAGTCGTGGGCGGGATTCGCCGGCTTCGTCACGGCGGGGACGGCGGCGGCCGCGGTGCTTTACGCCTGGGTGGGGGCCGGGCACCTCGAGACGGCCGAGCCCGGGATCCCCGTTTGGATCCTCGCGGCGGCGGCCGCCCTCCTGGGTGCCTTTCTGGAATCTTTGCCCCTCGGCGTGGACGACAACCTGAGCGTGCCTCTCCTCGGCGGAGGGTGCCTCTACGCCCTCTCCCTCGTCCGGCCCGAGATGCTCCAACAGGCGGGGCCGCTCCTTCTCCGACAGTTCCTGGCCGGCTTCGTCTTGAACCTCGCCGTCGCAGGGGCGGCGTACCTGGCGCGCACCGTCAAGCCTTCGGGGGCGGTGGCCGGGCACCTGATCGGGACGGCGATCTTCACCTTCCTCGGGTGGCGCGGCTATCTCGTGCTGGTGGTCTTCTTCATGCTCGCCAGCGGATCCACCAAGGTCGGCTACGAGAAGAAGGCCCGACACCGCATCGCCCAGGAGTCGGGAGGCCGGCGGGGCGCCCGGCATGCCGTCGCGAACTGCGGCCTTGCCGCCTTCCTCGCCTTCCTCGCCGCGGGCACTCCTCTCGGCCCCGCCCTGTCCATCGCCTTCACCGCCGCGCTCGCCACGGCCGTCTTCGATACGGTCTCGACGGAGATCGGGCAGGTGTACGGGAGGCATCCCGTCCTGATCACGACGCTGCGGCCGGTGCCGCCCGGCACCGACGGGGCCGTGAGTCTGGAGGGGACGGCAGCAGGACTGGCGGCGGGGGCCTTTCTGTCCGCGCTGGCGTGGCTGACGGGGATGATCCCCGCCGCGGGCGCCGCCGTGGCCGTGGTGGCCTCGTTCATCGGGACGACGGCCGAGTCCTACATCGGCGCCACCGTGGAGGCGATGAAGCTGGTGGACAATGAGGCGGTGAACTTCGCGAACACGCTGGTCGGGGCGCTCTCGGCCCTGGCGTTGTGGAGCCTGGTCGCGTGAGCGCGCGTTCGGCGGGCGCGGCCGGAGCCGGCATGCGTGACCGGATCCGGCTCTACGTGGACTTCACGCGTCCCTTCACGCTCCTGCCCCCCACGCTGGGCGTGATCTCCGGGGCCATCACCGCCTTCGGCAGCAGCAGCAACCCGGATCCGATGCGCCGCGCGACGCTCGATATGGTTCTGACGGTGCTCCTCGGCTCGCTGTGCGCCGCCCTGCTGAACGCCGCCTCCAACGTCATCAACCAGTACTACGACCTGGAGATCGACCGCTACAACAAGCCGTCCCGCCCCCTGGTCTCGGGGGCCATCTCGCTGCGCGCCGGCTGGTGGTTCTCGATCGTTTTGTACACCGCGGCGATCCTCCCCACGTGGTGGGTCGTCATCTACCCTTACACGGGCTTCGCGGCCAAGTCGGCCGCCCCGCTGCTCGCGCACGAGTGCCTCGTCATCTACCTGCTCGGGATGCTCTTCACGTTCATCTACTCGGCGCCCGTCTTCGGCCGGACGAAGCGCAACGGCTTCCTGGCCAACGTCACCATCGCCGTCCCGCGCGGATGCCTCCTGAAGGTGGCCGGCTGGTCCATGGTGGCGTCGATCTACCACGTCGAGCCGTGGTACATCGGATCCATCTTCATGATCTTCCTGCTGGGGGCTTCCACCACGAAGGACTTCTCGGACATGGAGGGAGACCGTCGCGGCGAATGCCTGACGCTGCCGATCCGCTACGGTGTCAGGAAGGCGGCCTTCATGATCGCGCCGTTCTTCGTCGTCCCCTGGCTGCTCATGCCCCTCGGTGCGTGGCTGAGAAACCCGTGGGCCCCCTCCCACACCATCCTCACGGGCAACGGCACGGTCCTCTCGGTCCTCGGGCTGGGCCTCTCCGCCTGGGGGTGCTACACGTGCTATCTGATCCTGCGAGACCCGGAGGATCTGGCCCGGACCGAGAACCACCCCTCCTGGACCCACATGTACTTAATGATGATGGCCGCCCAGATCGGCTTCGCCGTCGCGTACCTGGTGTGACCGGCCCACGAGGGGTGAGATGATCAAAGACATCGGAAAGATCTTCGCCGAGGGCACACTGATCGACGCCGCGCTCGAACGAGCGGTGCGCCAAGCCTTGCGGCGCCACAAGCAGGCGGGTCACCCCGTGGCAGAGTGGCGACACGGAAAGACGGTGTGGATACCCCCGGAAGAGATCCGGCTTTGGGAAACTGAGGCGCAGAAGGAGAGCCCACAGCGACCGACACGGTGAAGATCTCCGTCCCCGCGCACAGACCTATTAATCGATCCACGCTCGCCCATCCTCAAGCAGGCCTCAGCCTAGAGGGATTCGTCCAACTGCTCTAAGGCTGCGCGGGGCGCGCATGGGGACTCGCGGTGATCGCCCGAAGCGGACGGGAGTGGAGGCGCCGGGCACCCGCCTTGGCGAGCGGGCCGGCGGGAGTCGCCCGCGCATCGGCCTCTGGCAAGCTTCCCAAGCCTATCGACGGGCGCGGGAGAACGAGCGGCGCGAACCGTTGAGCGCCTGTCTGCGAGATTCCGCCGAGGCCTTTCGAGGCGGAAGGGATCGCAAGCCTAGCGTGGGTGGCGCCGGAACGGGGGAGCGGAGGGCGATAACCGCGCGGCACTCCCGCTCCGAATCATGGTCGGCGGCTCAGCGCTGGTTCATCAACCGCGCGATCCGTTCTTCCAGGGGAGGGTGCGTGCTGAACAGGTTGAGCATCGAGCGGCCGGAGAAGGCGTTGACGATGTAGAGGTGCCCGACCGCCGGGCTGGTCTGCATCGGGATCCGTGAGGAGACCTGCCCCAGCTTCTGCAACGCCGCGGCCAGCCCGTGGGGGTGCCCCACGATCTCCACGGCCGAAGCGTCGGCTTCGTACTCACGGCTCCGGCTGACAGCCATCTGGATCATGAGCGCCGCGATGGGCGCCAGCAGCGCCATCGCCAAAAGCGCGAGGGGGTTGCCGCCGCGATCGTTGTCGCGGGAGGAGTACCCGCCGAACATCGCCCCCCAGCGGGCCATGTGCGCGAGGACCATGATGGCGCCGGCCAGCGTCGCCGCGATGGAGGAGATGAGGATGTCCCGGTTCTTCACGTGCGACAGCTCGTGCGCCAGCACTCCCTCCAGCTCGTCGCGGTTCATGAGCTTGAGCAGCCCCGTGGTGACGGCCACCGCCGCGTGGGACGGACCCCGTCCCGTGGCGAAGGCGTTGGGCGAGGGCTGATCCACCAGGTACAGGCGCGGCATCGGGAGCCCCGCCTTCTGCGTGATATTGGCCACGATAGAGTGGACCTCGGGGGCGTCGTGAGGTTCCAGCTCCTTCGCGCCGTGCATCATGAGCACGATCTTGTCCGAGAACCAGTACGATCCGAGGTTCATCAGCGCGGCGAAACCCAGAGCGACGACCATGCCTCCCTGGCCGCCGAAGGCGCCCCCGAAGAAGATGATCAGGCCCGTCAGCAGGCCCAGGAGAAGGACGGTCTTCACGGAGTTCATCTCACTTCACCTCGACTCTGATCTGGACGGGCCGGGTGTCCTCTTTCTTCATGAGGACCACCTCGAGCACCCCGTCCTTGTGGGTGGCGATGACACGGTTCTGGTCCACGCTGCCGGGCAGGCGGAACGTCCTCTGGAACGCGCCGTAGGCGCGCTCGATCCGGTGGAAGTCCTCCTGATTCTGCTCCTTCTCGAACTTCCTCTCGCCGCGCAGGATCAGCGTGTTGTCCTCGATCCGCACGTCGATGTCGCGCTGATCGATGCCGGGCAGATCGGCCTTGAGGATGACCTTGTCGTCGGTCTCGAAGATGTCCACGGGAGGCGTCCAAGCGCCCATCGGGAACTCCTGGCTCGCCGCGCGGCTGCGCGTCAGCGAGTCCTCGAACAGCTTGTTCATCCGCTCCTGCAAGTTCGTCATGTCCCGGAATGGCTCCCACCGGCTGACGGTCATCGCGCGTTCTCCTCTCCTGCCTGCAAATCTCGTCAGGACAACCGTTTGCGGATTCTCACGGGAGCGGATGGATTATAGTCCCGGCTCCCCAGGGCTTCAAGATCGCCCCTCCCGGACGGGTTCGCCTTCCTGGGTGCGGCCTTCCTCGGCCCTCGGGCCGCTTCCCTCCCGGCGGATCGTGATCGCGCCTCCGTCGGACACGTCCACCACCACGCGGCTCCCCGGCGCGAAGGCGCCTTCGAGGAGCCCCAGCGCCAGAGGATCCTGCACGCGCCTCTGGATGACCCGCTTGAGGGGTCTGGCGCCGAACTCGGCGTCATATCCTTCGCGCGCCAGCGTGGCGGCCGCGCCCTCCGTGAGCGCGAGATCGAGCCCCCGCTCCAGGAGCGTGCGGCGGAGCCGCTCGATCTGGAGATCCACGATCCGGCGGATGGCGCCCGGGTCCAGCGGACGGAGTACCACCACCTCGTCGATCCGGTTGATGAACTCGGGCCGAAAGTGGGACCGGAGCGCCTGTTCCGCCACCCGCCGCACGTCGCCGCCGCTCACGGCGGCGTCGCGGATGGAGGTGGAGGCCAGGTTCGACGTCATCACGATGACGGCGTTGCGGAAGTTGACCGTGCGCCCCTTCCCGTCCGTGAGCCTCCCCTCGTCGAGGATCTGGAGCAGGATGTTGTGCACGTCCGGGTGCGCCTTCTCGAACTCGTCGAGCAGGACCACGGCGTAGGGGCGCCGGCGCACTGCCTCCGTGAGCTGGCCACCCTCCTCGTAGCCGACGTACCCCGGCGGGGCGCCGATGAGGCGAGCCACCGCGTGCTTCTCCATGTACTCCGACATGTCGAGCCGGACCATCGCGCGCTCGTCGTCGAAGAGGAACTCGGTCAGGGCGCGCACGAGCTCGGTCTTCCCCACTCCCGTTGGCCCCATGAAGAGGAACGACCCCACGGGGCGGTTCGGATCGGCGATGCCGGAGCGCGACCGCCGCAGCGTTGCGGCCACGACGGAGACGGCTTCGTCCTGAGAGATGACGCGGCGACGGATGTGCTCCTCCATCTTCAAGAGCTTCGTCACCTCGCCCTCCAGGACCTTTGAAACCGGGATGCCGGTCCAGCGTGCCACCACCTCCGCCACGTCCTCGGCTTCGACCTCCTCCTTGAGCATCCGCCCGTCCTTCTGGATCCGGATCAGGCGTGCGTTCGCCTCCTCGAGGTCCTTCGCGAGGGCGCCGATGGTGCCGTACCGGATCTCGGCCACCTTGCCGAAGTCGCCCCGCCGCTCCGCCGTCTCCTCCGCCATGTGCGCCTCCTCGATCTTCTGCTTGAGGTCGCGGATGCGGGCGATGGCCTCCTTCTCGGCGGACCAGCGGGCCTTCAGGGCGAACGCCACCTCCTGAAGGGAGACGATCTCGGCGGCGATCTTGGACAGCCTCTCCTTCGAGGCGGCATCCTTCTCCTTGGCGAGGGAGTGCCGCTCGATCTCGAGCTGGGCCAGCCGCCGGTTCAGGTCGTCGATCTCGGCGGGCATCGAGTCGATTTCCATCCTCAGCCGCGAGGCCGCCTCGTCCACCAGATCGATGGCCTTGTCGGGCAGGAAGCGGTCGGTGATGTACCGGTTCGACAGGGTGGCCGCCGCCACGATGGCGCCGTCCTGGATTCGCACGCCGTGGTGGACCTCATAGCGCTCCTTCAGCCCGCGGAGGATCGCGATGGTGCTCTCCACATCGGGTTGGGCGACGGTGACGGGCTGGAAACGCCGCTCCAGCGCCTTGTCCTTTTCTATGTGTTTCTGGTACTCGTTCAGCGTCGTCGCCCCCACGCAGCGAAGCTCTCCGCGCGCCAGCATGGGCTTCATGATGTTTCCGGCGTCGATGGCCCCTTCGGCGGCCCCGGCCCCCACCAGCGTGTGCAGCTCGTCCACGAACAGGATGATCTCCCCCGACGCGCCCTCCACCTCCGCGAGGACGGCCTTCAGCCTGTCCTCGAACTCTCCGCGGTACTTGGTGCCGGCTACCAGGGCGGCGAGGTCGAGCTGGATGAGCCGCCGGTTCTTGAGGCTCTCCGGCACGTCGCCGTTGGCGATCCGGCGGGCCAGGCCCTCCACGATGGCGGTCTTGCCGACGCCCGGCTCGCCGATGAGCACCGGGTTGTTCTTCGTCCGGCGCGAGAGCACCTGCATCACGCGGCGGATCTCCTCGTCACGGCCGATGACGGGATCGAGCTTGCCCTTGCGCGCGAGGTCCGTGAGGTCGCGGCCATAGCGGCGCAGCGCCTCGTACTTGGACTCGGGTTCCTGGTCCGTCACGCGCTGCGAGCCGCGCACGCTCTTGAGGGCCTGGAGCAGCCGCGCTGGATCGGCCCCCGCTGCCGTCAGAGCGCGCGCCGCCTCGCTCCCCTTGGCGGAGGCGGAGGCGAGGAGGAGGTGCTCGGTGGAGACGAACTCATCGCGGAAGGACTCGGCGATCTTCAGCGCCTCGTCGAGGAGAGCCGACGCTTCGCGCGACAGGGCCGGCGCGGCGATCTCCTGCCCTTTCGCGCGAGGCAGCCCTTCGAGGTGCCTCCGGAGGGCCGCCGCCACCTCATCGGGGCGCACGCCGATCCGCGTGAGAAGCGAGGACGCGATGCCGTTCTTCTGAGCCAGGAGTGCCAGCAGCATGTGTTCAGCGCCGATCTCCGGGTGGCCGGAGCCCTCCGCCGCCTGCGCGGCCTCCTGGAGCGCCTCGCCGGCCTTCGTCGTCAGCTTGTCCCATCGCAAGGGCACGCGCCGTCCTCCTCATCTTTCGCTGTCGCACCGGCCGTCGCAGCGCGCGCCGACCGGATTCGGTCCTGTCCCGCCGCGAAACGCTTCGGGAGGTCGCGGAAGGCCGTTCTGGTAAGACCGCCCGGGAGGCCCTGTCAAGCCGGCCGGATGCGTTAGGATCCCGGCCATGTCAACGCCTGCTCTGGTCCAGGATCTCGCGATCGTCCTGGTCGCGGCCGGCATCGTCACCTACGTGTTTCACCTCCTGCGGCAGCCCGTCGTCCTCGGCTACATACTGGCGGGGCTCCTCGTCGGCCCGCACCTGTTCAAGCCCGGGTTGGTGCGGGACGCCACGAGCATCGAGACCCTCGGCGGCCTCGGCGTCATTTTCCTGCTCTTCTCGCTGGGTCTGGATTTCAACCTCTCGCGCCTTCGGAAGATGGGCGCGGGCGCTCTGGTTGCGGCCTGCCTCGAGATCCCGCTGATGCTCTGGGCGGGATCCCAGCTCGGCGGCCTGCTGGGGTGGGGAGGCACGGACAGACTTTTCCTCGGTGCCGTGGTCTCCATCTCGAGCACCACCATCGTGGTGAAGGTCCTCTCCGATCTCGGGCGCTCGCACGAGCCTTTCGCGAGGCTGATCTACGCCGTCCTGGTGGTGGAGGACATCCTGGCGGTCCTGATCCTCGCGGCGCTCTCGGCCGTGGCCACCACCGGGTCCGCCGGCATCGCGGAGCTCGCCTCCACGGGATTCGGCGTCGCGCTGTTCATCGTTCTGACGGCCGCCATCGGCCGCGCGATCGTCCCGAGGCTGGTGAGGCGGCTCTCCGGCCCCGGGGCGGGGGAGCTACTCGTGGTGGCGCTGATGGCCATCCTCTTCGCGGTGTCGCTCCTGGCGCTCCGGCTGGGTTATTCCGTCGCTCTGGGAGCCTTCCTCGCGGGCGCCGTGGCCGGCGAGACGCGGGAGGTGCGCACCGTGGAGCGGATTGTGGCGCCGCTGCGGGACATCTTCGGCGCGGTGTTCTTCGTCTCGATCGGGCTGCGTCTCGATCCCGCGCTCATCGCGAGTGGATGGAAGCCGATCGCGGCGGGCGCGGCGCTGGTCATCACGGGCAAGGTGGCCGCCTGCTCCATCGGCGCCTTCGTTGCGGGGTACGACCCCCGCACGGCGCTGCGCACCGGTATGGGACTGGCGCAGATCGGGGAGTTCTCCTTCGTGATCGCGCAACTCGGATTGGCGCTGGGCGTCGTGTCCGACGCGCTCTTCCCGGTGGCTGTGGGCGTCTCCTCGATCACGACGCTCGTGGCCCCCCACCTGATCCGCTCCTCGGATCGCGTCGTGGAGTGGTTCGAGCGGCGGGCGCCCGCCCCTCTCGTCACGTACATCGAGCTGTACGGGCGGTGGGTGGCGGGGCTCGCCGTGCCGGGCGCCGCGGCCCAGGTTTGGGCCGTCGCGCGGCGCCCCGTTCTGCACGCGGTCTTGAACCTGCTGGCGGTGTCGGGGGTGCTCCTGGGCGCCCGGACCCTCGCGGGAGGCGCGGGCGGCGAGGCGGGCGCGCTGGCCGGGACGCTGGACGCCGTCGTGTGGTCGGGAGCGTTCCTCCTGGCAATGCCCTTCCTGATCGCCGCGTGGCGCAAGGCGCGGGCCATCTCGATGATCCTTGCGGAAGGGGCCTTGATGGGTCTATCGCTTCCCGAGGCGCGCGCCCTGGCGCTGCGCAACATCCTCGCGAACACCGGATCGCTCCTCGCCGCCGCCTTGCTGGCGCCCTGGCTGCTGGCCGCCAGCTCGACCTTCCTGCCTCCGCTTCCGGTTCTGGCCGTCGCGGCCGCCTTCCTGGCCACGCTGACGGCGCTCCTTTACCGGTGGATGGTGCGGTTCCAGGCCAGCGTGCAATCCACGCTGCAGCGGCTGGCGGAGAAGACGCCTCCCCTGCGCGACGAGGCGACGGCGCCTTCCTTGCTGCTGATGCGCCGCTACTACCCGTACGGCGGCGGCGCGGCCGAAATGGTGGTTCCCGAGGGGAGCCCCGCGGCCGGAAAAACGCTCCGGGAACTTTCTCTGCGCAGCGTCACGGGCGCCACGGTCGTGGCCGTGGAGCGCGGCGGGAGCCGCCTCGACGATCCGGGAGGCACGCCGCTGGCGCCGGGCGACGCGCTGCTCGTGATGGGCGAGGAAGATCAGATCGCGAGGGCTCGATCCCTGCTGGGCGGAAGCAGGGCGGCAACTCCGGCTCGTCCAGGATCTCCTTGAGTCGATCCAGGTTGCCGCCCCAGTAAGCCCCCGCGCGTGCGTCAGGCCGCACCCCTCGGCCGGCGGCCCCCGCCGAGCGCCTCACACGCCGCGCAGCCGGGCGGCGGTGGCGACGCGGTCCAGCCCGATGGCGAGCGCCGCGAGGCGCATGGACACCTTCTTCTGGGCCGCGAGGATGGCGACGTCCTCGTGGGCCCGGTTGAGCGTCCGGTGAAGCTCGTGGTTCACCCGTTCCTCGTCCCAGAAGAACTGCGTCAGGTTCTGAGTCCACTCGAAGTAGGAGACTGTCACGCCTCCAGCGTTGGCGAGGATGTCGGGGACGACGGGGATCCGGCGCTCCTGCAGGACGGCGTCCGCCTGGAACGTCGTCGGCGCGTTGGCCGCCTCGACGATCATGCGGCACTTCAGCTTGGGGGAATTGCCCACGTGGATGACGCCGCCGAGCGCCGCCGGAATCAGGACATCGCATTCCAGCTCCAGCAGCTCCTCATTGGAGACGGGCTTCGTCCCGGGAAGACCGGCGAGTTTCCCCTTCTCCTTCACCCAGGCCAGCGCCGCCTCGACGTCGAACCCATCGGGCCCGGAGACGCCTCCGTGGACGTCCGAGAGGCCCACGATGCGGGAGCCCGCGTCCTGGAGGAACTTCGCCGCGAACGAGCCGACGTTGCCGAACCCCTGGATCACCACGCGGCAGCCCTTGGCCGGTATGTCCGCGGTGCCGCACGCGAGCCTCGTGATGAGGGCGACGCCGCGTCCCGTGGCCTGCTCGCGGCCCAGGGAGCCGCCCAGCTCCACGGGCTTGCCCGTCACCACCGCCGGGGTGTAGCCGTGCTTACGGCCGTACTCGTCCATGATCCAGGCCATCACCTGCGCGTTGGTGTTCATGTCGGGGGCCGGGATGTCGCGGTAGGGCCCCAGCACCAGCGAGATCTTGGAGGTGAAGCGCCGCGTCAGCCGTTCCAACTCCCCCTTCGAGAGTCTCGAAGGGTCGCATGTGATGCCTCCCTTCGCGCCGCCGAAGGGGATGTTCACGAGAGCCGTCTTCCACGTCATGAGCTGCGCCATCGCGCGGACCTCGTTGAGGTCCACGTCGGGGTGGTAGCGGATGCCTCCCTTTTGCGGGCCTCGCACGCCGTTGTGCTGGATGCGGTAGCCCACGAACGCCTCCAGCCGCCCGTCGTCCATGCGGATGGGGATGTCCACGCGGATCTCTCGGTGGGGGATCTTGAGGAGGAGCCGCATCTCCGG
The DNA here is from genome assembly GCA_964400605.1 of uncultured Acidobacteriota bacterium. GTDB lineage: Bacteria > Acidobacteriota > Polarisedimenticolia > JACPZX01 > JACPZX01 > CAYNUH01. Next base: position 69,437 of record CAYNUH010000005.1, read on the forward strand.
ATCGAGGCCCATCCAGTCCGCCGCGCGCTCGAAGGCGTAGCTGGCGGTCTCGAACATGCTGATCTTGACGGGCGCCACCTAGATCCTCCCGGCCTCGTCCTGAGCGGTCTCCAGCAGCGCCCTGCGGCCCTCGCCGCCATCGCCCGGCAGCGGGCCGGCCGTCTGGAACTCCTCGATGAGCTGGAGGCAGCGGCGCGTGTGCGTGAGGAAGACGTGATGTCCCGACTCCGCAACTTCCACCAGCCGCATGAAGGGGAACATCCCCGGCAAGGGGCGGACGTTTTCGATGGGCGCCACCTGATCGCGCTGGCCATGCACCAACAGGACGGGCAGAGGGCGCAGCCTCGACAGCGCACCGTCCACGGAGTAATGAAGGAGGCAGTGCCAGATGGTGGAGGTGAGAGAGCGCACCGTGAACTTGCGGCAGTCGGCGTACACCGCGAAGGGGAACCGCAGCAGGTACCTCATGAAGAGGTCGAGGCCCGTGCGCTTCAGCTGCGCGAAGTTCTCTCCAATGGAGTGCTCGCCCAGCAGCTTGCGGTAGTTGGGCGATCCCTGCCAGAAGACCTGGTGCGCCTGCCCGGGCGAGTCGTATCGGGGCAGGTTGAAGAGGACGAGCCGCGGCACATCCTCGGGCCACGCCGCGGCGTACTCCAACGAGACGATGGCGCCGAGGGAGTGGCCCACGAGCGTGTGAGGACGCCCCGCCAGCCCTTCCTCCTCGAGGAACCTCCTCAGGCTGTCGCGGAAGAAGATCGGCGTGTACTCCACAAGCGGCTTCGGCGACAGTCCGAAGCCGGGGAGGTCCGGGATGACCACTCGGTGCCCGGCGGCCAGGGTAGCGATGCGCCCGCGGAAGTATCGGCGCGATCCGGTGATCCCGTGGACGAACACCAGCGGCGGAGCGTCACGGTCGCCCAGCCGATCGGCGTGAAGCGGGCCCGGCTCCCCCGGCCGGTGCGGATGTTCATGCCTCAGGGAGGACATCCGAGGATGTGTACCAGACCCTGCCTCCGCTTGTCAACGAGGAGCCGGACTAGGCACGCGTGCGGGCGCGCTTCTCCGCCGCCTCCCGGATCCTCCCCTGCAGGGCGCGACCCTCCTCCGTGTCGTGCAGAGCCAGCGCCTTCTCGATGACCTGCCCGGCGGAGACCACCATGCCGCGGCGCAGGAACGACTCGGCCAGGTGGCCGAAGTAAATCGCCTTCTCCTCCGGCGATGAAGGCGGATGGACGACGTAGTCGAGCGGATCGGCCGCGTGCGCGATCAGTGCCTTGCGGTTCTCGTCGCGCGTCTCGAAGTGAAGGCTGCGCGGGGCGTGGAACTCGATCAGCGCGTTGTCGTCGGTGTTGAGGGGGCCCTCCCCGGCGAAGGCGCGCAGTTCCCGCGTGCCCATGAGGAAGTACGACATCAGGTCGGGAACCCCGAAGACGCGCACGCGCCCGAGGTCCACCGCGATGTCGAGTGCCGACATCCGCCGGCCCAGGGTTTCGCTGTCGAAGCGCAGGGGCCGCTCCGACCCGAGCAGCACCAGGTCCGCCTCGGGGATGGTGTTGAAGACGAGCACGTTGGGAAAAACCGAAGCGAAGGTCCGCGCGAGGGCCTTGAGGTCCACGGGCTGCATCCCGTAGAGCTGGAGCCACTGGGCGAAGACGCCTCCCGGGTTGAGGCGCTCCCGCCCGACCTCGAAGAACTCGCGCGTGAAGAGGTTCGAGGCCACCGTCATCCAGGGGTTCGACGGCTCGGAGATGATCACGTCGTAGCGGTCCGGCGTCACGAGGAGGAAATTACGCCCGTCGGCGGTCACCACCTTGACCCTGGGATCCGACAGCGGGTCGTGGTTGTGCTCCTTGAATTCCCGGGAGGCTTCCAGGATGGCCGGCTCGATCTCCACGGCGGTGAGAGAGCGGATCTCGTGCTGCGTGACGGCCCCCACCGTGATGCCGCTGGCGTAGCCGATGACGACCACATCCCGGGGGTCGTCGGCGAAGAGGACGGGGAGGTGGCCGGACAGGATCTGCGTCTGGAGGTCGCCGTACGACGAGGCGTCGATCTTTCCGTTCACGGACAGCCAGATGTCCCTCGTGGACCTCTCGCCCGCCACCATGACGGTGGCGGTCACCCCCTCTTTGTAGAAGTGCAGGTCGAAGTCGCCCTGCGTGTACTGGTAGAAGCCGGCGGCGGTCAGGTCGCTCTCTTCCATGTCCGCGGCGTACTGGTAAACGCCGCTGTTCATGAGGAGCGCGTTCCACTTCGGCTGGTGCATCCACAGCCCGACCCCCGCCAGAACGCAGAGCGCCGCCGCGGGAAAGCGCAGGCGCAGAGGATGGGCTCTCTGCGTCGCGACGAGCAGAGCCGCGAGCAGGAGATTCATCACGATTGCGATCAGGATCGATCCCTGGATGCCGGCGAAGGGGACGACGGCGAACCCGCCCAGAGCGGACCCCAGGATGGTGCCCGCCGTGTTGGACGCGTAGGCGGTCCCGACCGAGCGCCCCACCAGAGGGAGGGCGTCGCCGCACAGCCGCACGATCAGGGGGAACATGCCGCCCAGGAGGAACGTCGGAGGGAGCATCACGGCGGCGGCCAGGAAGAACTCCAGCGAGAAAAGAAGCAGCTGCTCGCGGGCTGGAGAAGCGTTGCTGTGGATCCAGTGGAAGGCCAGCGAGAAGAGGTAGGGGAGGCGGTGGAACAGCAGCAGAGTGCCGAAAGCCGCCGTCCCGGTGCCGGCCATCAGGGCGGCGACGGCCGTGCTCCCCCACCGCAGCGCCAGCCGGTCCGCGAAGCGGGACATGAGGCTCGCGCCGGCGGCCAACCCGATGAGGAAAGTCGTCAGCATCACCGTGAAGGCGTACACGGACGAGCCGATGATGAGCGCGAGCACGCGGGTCCACGCGATCTCGTAGAGCATTGCGATGAACCCCGAGCAGCCGAACGCGAAAAGGATCATCTTCAGAGTGCCCGGGATGGTGACCCTTCCGCCCCCTGCGGCCGAAGGTTCCGGGGCCTCGGAGCGTGCCTTCCGCGCCAGCAGGAGAGCCGCGCCGCCCAGCAGCAGGTTCAGCGTCGCCGCCAGGTAGATGGAGCGCTGTACGCCGAGGGACGGAATGAGGGCGAAGCCGGTGGCCGCCGTGCCGACGACGGCGCCGAAGGTGTTCACGCCGTACAGAGTCCCGACCCCTAGGCCCATGGACTCGCCCCGGCGCGAGACGAACCGGCTCAGTACGGGAAGCGTGCCTCCCATGAAGGCGCACGGCAGGACCAGGAGGGCCCCGACGAAGATGAATCTCAGGATGCTGAAGACGTAAAAGGAAGGGCTGAAAGCGAGCCAGAGCCAGCGGCTGACGGGCAGCAGGAGCGTGAAGAGGAACGGAACCAGCAGAGCGTAGAGCCCGATGCCCATTTCGAGGAGCCCGTAGACCGTGATGGGGTCCCATCGGCGATCGATCCAGCGCCCGAGGAAGTACGCCCCCAGCGCGAGCCCGCCCATGAAGGCGGTCAGAACGGTGCTCACGGCGAAGTGGGTGGAGCCGAAGATGAGGATGAGCATCCGGAGCCATATGACCTCGTAGATGAGGCCGAGAGCCCCGGAGACGAAGAAAAGCAGAAGGACCGCACCCGCGAAGGACGGTCTTCCTCGAGCATCGGGTGAGATCTTCGACATGGAACCTCGATGGAGCCGCGTCCGGGACGGAAGCGGCGAATCGTAGTGCAGGCTCCCACGACGGTCAACACGAGCCGTTCGCGGGTAGTGCCCACGCACGCTCCGCGGGGGCGCCCCTTCACGGAGAGTGGGTCGTTGACACCGATGGCCCGCTGCCGTAGGTTGCCCGCGACGCATGCCTGAGCCATCGCACGCGGCGCCCGCCTGGCATCGCTCCCTCCTGCCCGCAGCGACGGTCGTCGTGCTTGCCGCCGTCCTGCTCCTGGTGCTGCAGCGGGCGACCGAGGGGCTTTACGGCTACGACGGATACTTCCACATCCGCTACGCGCAGGTCTTGCGATCTCAAGGGATCTCGCGGACCTTCCCGTGGTGGCAGGAGACGTTCCTCCGGGACCACTTCGCCGACAAGGACTTCCTCTACCACGTACTCCTGATCCCCTTCACGTTCGGGGACCTGATCCGGGGAGGCAAGCTCGCGGCGGTCCTGTTCGGCGCCGCGGCGCTCGGCGTTTTCCACATCGTGGCCCACCGGCTTCGGGTCCCCCGGCCTTGGGCCTTCAGCCTCTTCCTCCTCGCCTCCTCCGCCGTGCTGCTCTACAGGCTCGGCTTCACCCGCCCCCTGGTGCCGGCCGTCGCGCTCGCGCTCGCCGGCACCGGCGCCATCCTGATCGGCAGCGCCGGCTGGGCCTTCGCCTTCGCAGCGGTCTACCCGCATCTGCACATCTCGTTTCACCTGCTTCCCTGCGTGGCGCTCCTCCACGACGCCCTCCGAGGCAGGGATGCGGGTGGCAGGCGCTCGTTCCGATTGACCGGCTGGACGTTCGCCGGCGCGGCCGCGGGCGCGCTGCTGAGCCCCTACGTCCCCAACAATCTCTATCTGTGGTGGGTGCAGAACGTCCGGGTCCTCGGCATGGCCTGGGGCGGGCCGGACGATCTTCGCATGGGAGTCGAGATCGGCGCGATGCGCTCGGACGCGCTGCTGCAGCACAACATCGGCGTCTTCGCGGCTCTCTTCGCGGCGGTGTTCCTGATCGCGCGCGGCCGCAGGCGCGCGTCGCCTCAGGCGATCACCCTGCTCGTGATCTCCTCCGGCTTCCTGGCGCTGACCATGCTGAGCCGGAGGTTCGTCGAGTTCTGGGCGCCGTACACGCTGCTACTGGCAGGCGTGGCGGCGCGGGACGCCAAGGATGACGCCGGCGGCCGGACCGAGGATCGCGCGCGGGAGGAATCCGAAGAACCGCCCGGGCCGGGCGCCACGACGAGCCGCCGGCGCGCCGCCGGCGCGGCCGTCGCCGCGTGCGGGGTCCTGCTGTTCACGTACAACGTGACGTCGGCGTGGCGCTTCATCGGCGACGATCCGGGCCCCACTTACGCCGGCGCCTCCGAGTGGATGCGGGCCAACATCCCGCCGGGAGAGACCATCTTCCATCTCGACTGGGACGACTTCCCGCAGCTCTTCTTCTTCAACCCGCAGTTCCATTATCTCCTGGGGCTGGACCCGACCTTCATGTACCTGACGGACCCCGCGCGATGGCGGCTCTGGAGCGACGTGGCCCACACGAACGTCGAGGACATCTACACGCCGATCCGGAAGACCTTCGGCTGCCGCTGGGTCTTCGCGATCCCGGAAGGGGAGGACTTCATCTTCGTCGCCAGGCGCGACCCGCGGTTCTTCCCCCGCTACGAGGACGCCGCCGCTACGGTGTTCTTCCTCGCGGAGGGCTTTACCTTCGTGGACCACTGGCGGGTGACGGGTTGGTATCCGGACCCGCTACGGCGGCTCTTCGACGTCGCCCTCGGGCCGGAGCCGCCCGCACCCGGGCCGGAGCCGCCCGGCCCGCCCGCCGCCCCGGAGGCCCAGGGGCCTGGCTCGGCCGGGCTGGATCTCTCGACCTCATCCGGATTCGTGGACTTGGCCGGATTCCTCCGGATGCCGTTGACGGCCACGGAGGCATGCGCCGTCGCCGAATCCACGCTCGTGGCCCGGGGCCCCGAGCGCGTCACGCTCGCCCTCACGACGGACGACGAGTTCCGTGTCACCCTCAACGGCCGGGAGGCGATATCCTACTCTCCGTACCGGACGCCGCCGCCCGGCGCACCCGGCGGGGTGCCCGCCACTCTCGATGAATTCCTTCAGGCGCGCTCGCACGTCCCGGAGCGAAGCGTGCAGGTGGATCTGGTGGGGGGGGCGAACCCCATCGTCGTGAAGGTGTGCCGGGCAGGTTCCGACTTCGGCTTCTTCCTGCGGGCCTACCGAGCCGACGGTTCGCCCGTCGAGCACGACGCGCGCCCCTCGGGCCACGGAAGCCGCGGCGGACAGCCCTCCTGAAACACGAAGGCCGGCGATGATCATCGCCGGCCTCAAACTCCGGACCCGGATCGGTGTCAGCCCGGCGACCTAGCCGCCGCCCGAGGACCCTGGGCTCTTCGGCCCCTTCCTCTTGAACTTGCCACCCTTGCCGTTTCCGTTGTTGAAATCGTCGCCGCCGTTGCCTGCAGCCACGACCATGTTCCTCTTGACCCTTTCGGGAAGAGTCCCGGAGCCGACGAACGTGCTGATGATGGCGTCGGCATGGCTGCTGTCAACCGCACGGTCCGGCTGCACAGATACAAGGTTGAAACCAATCTGCGAGAGGGTCGAAGTGACGTCGGATTCCGTCAGAGGCTTCCTGAATTCCGGCCTGACCCTGACGCCGACCTTCCAGAGGGCCGCCGCGGCGCTCTCCGGGATGAATCCTCCTCTAGGCCCAGGGAGCTGAAGCGCCGCCGCCAGGCGCACGGTAAAATCACCGAGCGTTACCTCCTGTCCTGGGGATTCCTGCGCCGGAGCCGCCTGCGCCTGGGTGGCCACCGAATTATTCGCTGGACTGGCGCCGGCGAACGTTGAGACAGGGGCCAAAAAGCCGAAGCTCGCGAGCGCGACCACGGCGACCGTGAGAGCCGTCAGTTTCCGTCTGCTCATGGTTTGTCCCTGACCGCGCTACCGCTCGATTGTGAAGGCACCTGTCTTCGGGAAGCTTCTGCCCGATCCCTTTCGGAGGGGGTCGGCCGAGATGGCCTGTGGATCACAGTCCTTGGACGGGAGCTTCCGCCTCACCCAGCTTATGAGAATCAGTCCGTCTGCCCCGGGGGAACGCCCGGGCTCAGATTCGCCTTCCTCTTGAACTTGCCGCCCTTGCCGTTGCCGTTGTTGAAATCGTCGCCGCCGTTTCCTGCCGCAACAATCCCGGCCCCGGCTGCCGCCTTGCCCAGCTCGACCCTGAACGTGCTGATCACGTTGGTGGCCTTCGCGACCGACACCTCACGGGCCGGATTGGCCGCCCGCACGTTCACACCAAGCTGACGGAGGATGCTGACGAGCTGTCCCTCTTTGAGGGTGTCCTTGAACGATCCGCTGACAGTGATCCCGAGACGCGAGAGTTCCTTGACGGCGGCCTCGGCCGTGAGCCCGGCGGGCGCCTTCGGGTTCATGGCCCGAACGAGGCTGACCACAAAATCGCCCGTAGATATGGGGGCGTTCTTCGCGGTCGGAGCCGCCATGGACAGCGCGCCCACGAGGCACAGGCTCAGTGCTGTCCCCACGAACGCTCGGAGTACTTTCTTCATACCCCCTCCTTAAACGTAATGACCCGCAAGTCGTAGCGAACTAATGACATTCTCCCCCGGACACAGAACTATGAGGCACGGTGATCGTGGGCTCCTATATACGCCACTAGACGTTCAAAGTCAACTGAAAGTTTCCCACAAATCGGGCGTTTACTACGTTCCCGGCCTTTCTTCCCCTCGCAGAGCCGCCTCCACGGATGGTCCTGAATCATAACAGACGGAACGGCGACCTGCGCGTACTGCAGATTCGTTGACAGGAAGTCCGTTCCTCGATAGTCTGGTGGCGTCATTCGTGTTTACTCATTGAGCAGTCGGAAGTTAACGATGGAGGCTTGTTGGAAAACCCACCCAGCCCCCCCGATCAGGAGCCTCCAAAGAAATCAGAACGCCCCTGGAGAGTCCAGGACATCCTCCGCGCGGTAGCGATTTCGTTTGACCCCGAAAAGCTCCTTACAGCCGCCGCGGGACTCTTCGTGGCGGCCATCTGCTTCGGCTTCGCCCACTGGCTCGGAGTGAAAACCGGCGAGCGCGCCGCCCACCGCGTCTTCGCCGTGCTTGGCTCCATCATCGCCTCCTGCGTCTGGGTGCTCTTCGCGGGCATCATCTCCAAGATGAGCCTCACGCAGCTCATGGAGGGGCGCAAGGCGGGCGCCGCGGAGATCCGCCGCTTCCTCGTGGAGCGCTGGTCCACCCTGGTGGGGACGCCCGTCGCCTTTGGAGCCCTGGGACTGCTCTTCCTCGGCGTGATGGCCCTCATCGAGCTCGTCGGAGCGGTGCCGGGCATCGGCCCGATCGTCTTCGCGGCCGCCTTCCCGCTCGTGTTCTTCCTGGCCTTCATGGCCGCGCTCACGGCCCTGGTCCACACGCTCGGCACCTTCCTCTACCCCTCCATCATCGCTCTGCGTGGGGCCGGCCCCGTAGGCGTCCTCGTCGAGATGTTTGATCTCGTGCGGCGCAAGGGCTTCATTCTCCTGATGTACGAGGCCCTCGCGGGGCTCGTCGGCCTCGTGATGACTGGAGTGATCGGCTCCGTCGTGTGGGCGGGCCTCTACATCGCCAACTGGACCGCGCTGGCCGTGATGAAGGAGAAGTTCGAGCAGTCCCTCGAGGCGATCCCCGAGTTCTTCCACGTCTTCCTGCGTCCTATCGAGCGGTGGCTCCCCTACGTGCCCGAGCAGGTCGAGGTCGCCTGGCACTACGACCTGTCCGGCCTGCTGCTCGGGATCTCGCTCCTGTGCATTCTCGTCGGAACCGCCGTCTACCCGTTCGTCTTCTTCAACGCGGCCGGCTCCGTCACGTATCTGATCCTCCGCGGCGACGGCGCCGGCGGCACCCCCGAGGATTGATAGCGGATGGTGGAGAAGGGGTACGTCGGCCGCGCCCTCCAGATTGTGGCCACGAACCCCTTCGAATACCTGGTGGCCGGGGCGGTTCTGGGGGGGCTCGTGGTGGCGACGGCGGGTCTCCTGGTCGGACCCGCCGCGGGCGGCGTGGTCGCCATGACGCTCAAGCGGTGCCGCGGCGAAGAGATCGATCTGGCTGACGTCTTCCGCGGGTTCGAGAACTTCACCTCCACCTTCCTCGTGGGGCTGGCCGTCGCCGGGATGGTCCTTGTAGGATCCCTCCTCTTCCTCGTGCCTGGAGTGATCCTGGCGGCGCTGTTCGGCTACTCCCTGCCCGTGGCCGTGGACCGCCCCGTGACCTCGGGGGAGGCGATCCGGCAGGCGCGCATCCTGGCCGCGCGCGACTTGCTGGCGCAGGCGATCTTCGTCGCGATCCTACTCGTCGTCGCCGCCTCGGGTGCGGTGTTCCTCATCGTGGGGATGTGCGTGAGCGTTCCCGTCGCGCTCACAGCGCTCACGCTCGCTTACCACGACGCCGCCTACCCGCCGAAGACGGCTCCGGGGGCCGCGGACGGCTGAGCCGCTTGCCCGCGCGGCCGCGGCTCCCGTACGATGCCCCGCATGGATCGGACGGACACGACGCGCCGGGAGATCGAGGAGCGCGAGGAGGCCGGCCTCGCCCCATTCGCCCTGCGCAGCAGCCGCGCCGCGAGACTGCTTCGGCTCGACCCCGAGGGGCGTCTCTTCGACTACCGCACCGAGTACCAGCGCGACCGGGACCGGATCCTCCACGCCCGGGCCTTCAGGCGCCTGAGGCTGAAATCCGATGGCGGCGCGGTGGGAGCAGGCGAACGCCGCCGAGATCGCCTCACCCACACCCTTGAGGTGGCGCAGATCGCGCGGACCATCGCCCGCTCGCTGGCCCTGAACGAAGACCTGGCGGAGGCGATCGCGCTGGGCCACGCGGTGGGCTCGCCTCCCTTCGGAAGGGATGGCGCCCGCGGCCTGGACGAAATCACCACCATCGGCGGCCGATCCCTGCCTGGGGGGTTCCAGGTCCATCTGCACTCGCTCCGCGTCCTGGACCTCCTCGAGAAGCGCTACGAGCACCCCGGGCTCAACCTCACAGTCGACGTGAGAGAGGGGATCGTCTTGCAGTCGGGGCCGTGCGGAGGGGCGCCCCCTCTGGCCGCCCCCGCCTCGACCAAGGCAGGCTCGATTCTCGACGGGCTGGACCTCGGCACGCTCGGCGCCGGCCCCTCTCCCTCCTTCGAGGCGCAATCCGTGGCCGTGGCCGACCGGATCGCTTCGGCCCTCGGCGACCTCGACGACCTCTTCCGCGCGGGTGACATCGAGCCGGCCGAAGCCGAGCGGTGGCCGCTCGTCCGGGAGCTCATCCGGCGGGTGGGCCAACGGTACCCGGCCGCATCGCGGGGCCGGCGGGCCATGAAAGCGAACGTCCTCCATCGCGGGCTGACACACCTGCTCGTCACGGGAACGATTCACCAAGCACGCCGCTCCCTGCGCGCCTGGTGCCGCTTGGCGGGTGTGGAGGATCACGAATCCTTCCTCGCCAGGAGGGAGACGCTGCCGGGACGCGCCATCGAGATGGGCCCCCGAAGCCAGCGCCTGTTCGAGGACCTGCGCGCCTCGGTGGAAGATCGAGCGCGCTCCACGGCCGGGTCGGCGCTCGCCGCCGCGCGGGCCCGCAGGATCCTTTCGGATCTCATCGAGGCCTACCACATCGACCCGCGTCTCCTCGACGACTACGTCCTGCTGCGCTTCAAGGAGATCGCCGGCGGGGCCTACCTCCGGGATCTCCCGGCCGCGGCGATGGAAACGGAGATCGCCCGGCGCTACCATGGCTCGGGCGTCTTCCTCCGGTTGATCGCGGACCACATCGCCGGGATGACGGACGCCTACGCCCTTTCCGAGCACGGCCGCCTCTCCGGCGCGGCGCCTTCCACGGGCGGGATCCCTCCCCTCCCCTGAGGCCGCGACGGGGCGGTCCGCGCGCTCTCAGGAGATCAGCGCATGGCAAGCGCCACCGACCCCATCACGGCCGTGGACCCCGAGATCGCCGAGGCCATCGACGGCGAGATCCGGCGCCAGCAGGAGACGCTGGAACTCATCGCCTCGGAGAACTTCGTGAGCCCGGCGGTGCTGGCCGCCGCGGGGACGGTCTTCACCAACAAGTACGCCGAAGGGTATCCGGGCCGGCGTTACTACGGCGGCTGCGAGTACGTGGACCGCGTCGAGCGCCTCGCGCGCGAAAGGGCCTGCGCGCTGTTCGGGGCGGAGCACGCCAACGTGCAGCCGCATTCCGGAAGCCAGGCCAACATGGCCGTCTACTTCACCGCCCTCAAACCCGGAGAGAAAGTCCTCGGGATGAACCTCTCTCACGGCGGCCATCTCACGCACGGGCATCCCCTGAACTTCTCCGGGTTCCTCTACCAGGTCATCCCCTATGGCGTCCGCAGGGACACCGAGACCATCGACTACGACGAGATGGCCTCTCTGGCGCTGGAGCACCGGCCGCGCCTCATCGTGGCGGGCGCCTCGGCCTACTCGCGCATCCTCGACTTCGCGCGGATCCGCCGGGTGGCCGACGAGGTGAAGGCGCTGGTCATGGTGGACATGGCCCATATCGCGGGGTTGGTCGCGGCCGGGCTGCACCCCAGCCCCTTCCCGCACGCCGACTTCGTCACCACCACCACGCACAAGACGCTCCGCGGGCCCCGCGCGGGAATCATCTTCTGCCGCAAGGAGCACGCCAAGGAGCTGGACAAGAAGCTCTTCCCGGGCGTGCAGGGAGGCCCTCTCGTCCACATCATCGCTGCGAAGGCGGTGTGCCTGCGCGAGGCCGCGACGCCGGCCTTCAAGGAATACCAGAGGAGCGTCGTCGAGAACGCGAAGGCCCTGGCCGCCACGCTGGCCGAGGAGGGGTACCGGGTCGTCTCCGGCGGCACGGACAACCATCTCTTCCTCGTCGACGTGGCCTCGAAGGGCCTCAGCGGGAAGATCGCCGAAGCCGCGCTGGAGCGCGCCGGCATCACCGTCAACAAGAACGCGATTCCCTTCGACACGCGCCCGCCGCTGGACCCCAGCGGCATCCGGATCGGCGCCCCTGCGGTCACCACGCGGGGCATGGGCACGGCGGAGATGAGGCGGATCGCGAAGGCGATCGCGCGCGTGCTGCGCGAGTGCGAAAGCGAGGGCGTGGCCCGCGCCGTCCGCTCCGAGGTCCTGGATCTGTGCCGCGCCTTCCCGCTTCCCTACCGGCCCCTCGCGGCGGCCGCCGTCCCGGGGTCCTGATCTCTTGATCCAGGAGGTTCTGGGACCTGGGGGCCTCCTCTCGCGGCGCCATCCAGGCTACGAGCCGCGCCCCTCGCAGCTGGAGATGAGCGAGGCGGTCTCGGAGATATTCCGGCACGGAGGGCGCCTCCTGGCGGAGGCGCCGCCCGGCACCGGGAAGACGTTCGCATACCTCGTCCCCGCCGTGGCCTCGGAACGCACGGTGGTCGTGTCCACCGGCACCCGGACGCTGCAGGATCAGCTCTTCCAGCGCGACATCCCGCTCCTGTCGAAGGTTCTCGGCAGGCCGATCCGGGCCGCCCTGATGAAGGGACGCGAGAACTATCTGTGTTTGAAGAGGCTGGAGGAGACGGGCGCTCAGGGGGGACTTCCGGCTCTCGGAGCCGACTCCGGCGACGAGCGGCGGCTCGAGAAGGTGCGCGAGTGGGCGGGACGCACCGAGACGGGGGACCGCGCCGAGGCCGGCGATCTGCCCGAGCCCTGGCGGCTGTGGGAGAAGATCGACGCCCGCGCCGACACCTGCCTCGGCCAGCGCTGCCCTCTCTTCGATCCTTGCTTCCTGACCCGGATGCGGCGCCGGGCGCAGGAGGCCGACCTGATCGTCGTCAACCATCATCTGTTGCTGAGCGACCTGGTCCTGAAGGCCTCCGCCTACGGGGCGATCATCCCGCCCTACCGTGTGGTGGTCATCGACGAGGCCCACATGCTGGAAGAGGTGGCCACGAAGCACCTGGGCCGCGGCGTCTCCTCTTACCAGATCGCGGAGATCGGGTCGGACGCCGCCTCATTCGCCGAGCGCGGCGAAGGTGCCGACGAGGAGGCCTCGGTCCTCGTCTCGAGGTGCCGCGAGCTGAAGGCGGCCGCGGACGACTTCCACTCGCGGTTCGAGACGCTGGAAGGGCGCTTCCTGCTCGCCGCCGTCCGCGAGGACGCCGCCTGGCTCGGGTCGGGGCGCGGCCTCGAGGCGGTTCTCCGGGACCTCTCGCGCGCCCTCGAGTCGCTCACCCGATCGTCGGAGGAAAGCGACGCGCTGCGCCGCCGCGCCGCCGAGGTCGCCGCCACAGTGAACTACCTCCTCACCGGCGCGGACGACGGCGTCGTGATGTGGGGGGAAAGGCGCGGGCGGGGCGTCTTCCTGACCGCGTCCCCCATCGACGTCTCCGAGGCGCTCTCGGACCTGCTCTTCGACCACGTGGACGCGGCGGTCCTCACGTCGGCCACGCTCACCGTGGACCGCTCCTTCGACTTCGTGCGCGCGCGACTCGGCCTCGAGGGCGCGAGGACGCTGACGCTGGCGTCGCCCTTCGATCTCGCCTCCCAATCCGTGCTGTACGTACCCCGCGCCATCCCGGAGCCGTCCGGCGCCGGCTTCGCGGCCGCGGTGGCCGGCGAGATCCGCTCGTTGCTCTCGGTCACCGACGGCCGGGCATTCCTCCTCTTCACGTCGTTCGCTTCCATGCGCCGGGCGCGCGAGGCGCTTCAAGGGACCGTGCCGTACCCGCTCCTGATGCAGGGAGAGGCTTCCCGCCACGCCCTTCTCGAGACCTTCCGCGCGACACCCCACGCCGTGCTGCTGGCGACGTCGTCATTCTGGCAGGGGGTGGACGTACCCGGCGAGGCGCTGAGCCTCGTGGTGATCGAGAAGCTCCCCTTCGACGTGCCGAACGACCCCATCGTGGCGGCGAGGTGCGAGTCGGTGACGCGCCGCGGCGGGAACGCCTTCGAGGAGTACCAGGTCCCCTCGGCCGTGATCGATCTCAAGCAGGGCCTCGGCCGGCTGCTGCGCACCCGTACCGATCGTGGAGTGCTCGCCATCCTCGACGGGAGACTGCGCACGCGCCGCTACGGCGGGACGTTCCTTCGCTCGCTGCCCGACTACCCGGTGGTGGACTCGCTCGATGCGGTGCGGGCCTTCTTCCGGCGCGAAGGCGATCCGACCGCCTCCACCGGGACGGCCGACCGAGGCGCCGTCGCGCCGGCAACACCCGCGAGCGGTGATCCCTCGCAGCCTCCGGCCCGCGCTCGGTCCAAGCCCGGGCGCGGCCGCGCCGCCGCTTCCGCCTCGGGCTCCAGCGAAACCCGACCGGACCGCCCCGCAAGGCCGACCTCATGATGATGGACAGGCGACCCTTCGAGTGGATCGAGACGGCGGACGGACTGCGCGCCCTGGCGCACGCCATCGAGAAGGAGCCCATCATCGGATTGGACTCCGAGAGCGACTCGTTTCACCACTACCAGGAGCAGGTCTGCCTGGTACAGGTGTCCACGGCGGAGCGCGACTACCTCGTGGACACCATCGCCCTGCGGGACCTTTCGGTGCTGTCGGCGCCCCTCGCCGATCCGAAGCGCGAGGTCGTCCTCAACGGGGCCGACTACGACATCGTCTGTCTCAAGCGCGATTTCGGCATCCACTTCGCGAGGATCTTCGACACGGTCATCGGCGCGCAGCTCCTCGGCTACCCCGCCACCGGCCTCTCGGCCCTGCTCGAGCGCCACTTCGACGTGAAGGTGACCAAGCAGCACCAGCGGGACGAGTGGTTCCGCCGACCGCTCTCCGAGTCGCAGATCCGTTACGCCCTCAACGACACGCGCTACCTCCTGCCGCTGCGGGACCGGATCCGTCAGGAGCTCGTGGCCGCGAGGCGGCTGGAGTGGGCCGAGGAGGAGTTCGAGCTGCTCACGCGCCGCGAGTGGACCCGCGAGCCGTTCCAGCCCGACCACTTCTGGCGCATCCGCGGCGCGAGGGATCTCAACCGCCGCGAGCAGGCGATCCTGCGGGAGCTGGCCGTGATGCGCGACGCCCGGTCGCGGTCCGCCAACCGCCCCCCCTTCAAGGTGATCTCCGACCACGCGCTCACGGCCGTGGCCAGCTCAAAGCCGAAGACGGCTGCCGACCTCGCCCACATCCGGGGTGTCTCGCCGCTGATGATCCGTCGATTCGGAGACCAGATGCTCGAGGCGGTCCTGCGCGGAACGGCCGTCGCCGAGAAGGATCTCCCGGTGGCGCCGCGCGGCGAGAGGCGCCCCTCCGACCCGGCCGTCAGCCGAAGGCTCCAGGCGCTTCGGGAGTGGCGCAACCTCAAGGCAACGGCCTTGATGCTCGACCCGGGCGTCCTCGCGCCCCTCTCGACGCTCCAGGCCCTCGCCCGCAGCGGCGCGGCGAAGGTCGAAGCCCTGGAAGCCATCGAGGGGCTCAGCCGCTGGCGCGTGCGCGAGTTCGGCCGCGAGTGGATCGCCGCCGTGAACCCGCAACGTTAGGGCTGCGGCTCTTCAACCGGGCGCCGCCCACGGCCCGGAACGGGCCTTTAACGCCGGGACGCGCGGCCATCAGGCCCTCAGGTATCAGGGACAGGGGCTGGAGTTGGGGCGGGATCCTGAGGCGCCGGAGCCCAATCCGCTCTCGGCGAGGCAGTTCTCGGAGGAGGCCAGGTAGTAGAGGGCGTCGCCCGCCGGAGGTGTCGCCGCATCGTTGTGCGCAAGCCCGGGCACCGCGGCCGCGAAGCAGGTGTGGTTGTAGGTGAAGCTGCCGCCCGCCGAGATGGAGCCGCGGTAGACGTTGTAGTGCTCCGCCAGGGCCGCGGCGCTCCAGGTGAGATCCCCATTCTGGGCGAGCGCGAGGTCGTCGCCGAGATCCGCGGGAGGCGCCGATCCCAGGTCGCTGACCCCGTCGCAGTCGTTGTCGATCCCGTCGCAGATGTCGATCACACCCGGGTGGCGCGCCGGATCGGCGTCGGCGCAGTCGCACGGCGGAGAGTAACCGTCCGCGTCGGCGTCCGTCTGCGAGGGGTTGGCCGCCCCCGCGCAGTTGTCGCAGAAGTCGGCCACGTCGTCCACGTCGGCGTCCGTGGTCCCCGCTCCCGTGCACCCGAAGGCCTCGAACATCCCGCGTCCGTGCGTGGCCGCGAAGAGAAGGTTCGGCTGCTGGACGGCGATCTCGAACGTGGCCACGTTGGGGAAGGCCCCCGCGTAGCGGCGCCACGTCTGCCCGCCGTTGGTGGACGCGTACGCTCCGACGTCCGTAGCCAGATAGACCATCTGCGGGCCGGCCGGGTCGATGGTGACCTGGCTCACCGGGATGTTCGGGAGGTTCGAAGTGGTGTCGGTCCACGACGCGCCGCGGTCATTCGTCTTGAAGACGTGGCCAAACCCGCTGTTGGGGTCGTCGAACCCCGAGAAGGTCACGGTGGCGGTGTTCGCATCGGCCGGGTGCACCGCGATGCTCGTGACGTAGCGGATCGGGAGCGGCGCTGCCGTCCTGTTGGTCCACGCCCCTCCGAGGTTCGAGGTGACCTGGATCTGGGCGTTGCTGGTGCCGACGTAGATGACGCTTCCGTCGGACTTCGACACGCCGATGGCCGTGACGTATCCCGTGTTGTTCGGATCGCCCACGGCGGGGGTCAGGTCCGGGCTGATCGTCGACCAGGAGTCCCCGCGGCTCGAGGTGCGGTACAGCCTGTAGGTGCCCAGATACAGCACCGCCGGGTTGGTCGGGTCCATCTCGACCGGCACGTAGAACTCCGAACGATCGCCGGTGCCGAGCCCGGTCTGCTTGGTAGCCCACGTGGCTCCGCCGTTGTCCGACCGCTGGAACGACACGCCGAAGAAGGTGTGATAGACGGTGAGAGGGGTCACGTAGTCCACCGCCGTCTGGCCCCCGTCGCCGTCCGCGCTGTGCGACCACACGGGGCTCCCCGTGTACTTGTTCGTCCCGTTGTCCTGCGTGCCGCCGTACGCGATGTTCGGATCGGCCGGCGGGACCGCCACGCTCTGGAACTGGAGGAGCGCCAGGTTGGAGTTCAAGTTGACCCAGTTGAGCGGCAGCGCCGCGGCGGCGGCGTCCGTCCTCCACACGCCGCCGTCGTTGCCGGCCCACATCTGCGTGGTCCCCGAGGGCGAGAAAATCAGCGCGTGCTGGTCCACGTGCATCCCGCCTGTCGTTCCGGAGCTCTCGATTGCGACGCTGAACATCCCGGCTGCGTTCGTCGAGCGGAAGAAGCTGACGCCGCCGAAGAAGACCATGTTGGGATCGGTGGGGCTCACCGCGACCGTCATGTCGTACCAGCACTGGATGCTGCAGGAGGCCCCGGTGGCGTTCCTCTTCTGCCAGGAGCCGCCCCCGTCCGTGGTGCGCCAGATGCCCATCAGCGTGTCGTTGGATATGTCGTGCACGGCCGCGTAAAGGGCGAGGTGGTTGCTCCGCGCAATGGCGAGGTTGATCCTCCCGACGTTGGTGGTGGGGAAGCCGCCGGCGAGCTTCGTGAACGACGCGCCGGCGTCCATCGACTTCCACACGCCGTTGTGGACCGATCCGCCCACGTAGCCGAGAGCGCCGTACACGATGTTCGGGTCGGCCGGGTCGAGGAGGATGTCCGAGGCCACGACCGACCCCGGCGGCAATCCGCCTCCCAGCGCGCGCGTCCAGGAACCGCCGCCGTCCGTGCTCCGGTAGATCCCGCCGCTGAAGAGGCGGTTGCCTTCCAGGAATGTCCCCACCGCGGCGAGGACGAGGTTCGGATCGGCCGGGTGCAGCGCGAGCGCCGCGACGGCGCTGCTGTTCAGCGGAGCGCGGTTCGGGTCGATGACGGCCGTGGGCGACCAGGCGGCCCCGGCGTCGGAAGACTTGAAGATGCCGGCCCCCCAGTAGGAGTCCAGCGAGAAGTTCGCCTCACCCGTCCCCAGGTACAGGATGTTGGGATCCGACGGCGCGATGGCCACGGCCCCGGTGGCGAGGGAGGGCAGCGTGTCGGAGATGGCGGTCCAGGAGGCGCCGCCGTCCGACGTCTTCCACACGCCTCCCTGGGCGCCGCAGGCGTAGGCGACGTTCGGGTCCGTGGGATGGACGGCGATGCTGTTCACGCGGCCGCTGACGTCCCCCCGGGGGGCGCCCTGTGTCTGGCCGCCGGTGACCTTGGAGGGGCCGATGGAGGTCCATGCCCCCTCCACGAGCGAGCCGGGCGCGGATTCAGCCGCGGCCCCCGAGGCGGACGGGCCCTGGATGGCCAGCGCATCCGACGCCGCCGCCTCGAACGCCCGGGCGAGCGCTCCCGCGGGAACGATGCCCGTCGGATAAGCGCGCTGATCGTGGAGGCGCTTGTTCCTCAGCCACGGCTTCGCCGCCGCGGGGCCGGGGCGATCGGGCCTCTCGGCGCCCAGGATGGCGATCGCCTCACCGCGCCGCACCATCTTGTAATGGGGCCTCCCCGCGCACTCGAGGCAGTCCACCTCCAGCCACCGATCGCCCGCGAACAGATCCATCGTCAGAGGCTGATCGCCGTCTCCCAGGAGCGCCCGGAAGTATCCCTCACGCAGGGGGACCGTCTGCGGCCCCTGGGACCAGAGGACGTTCCCGCCGCGCGGCGCGTCCGTGAGGCGGAATGTGACCTCCGCCTCGGAACCCGCATGCGGCCCCCCGGACGTGCGCAGGCGGGCCTCGAAAGCGAGGTAGATGCCCTCGCCGCCCGCGGCGGCGGCGGCGCCGCCTGCAGCACCATCAATAAGGAGGGACAGCAGGAGGAGGGAGACGGGAGCGCGCATGGGCGCGGCTAACCTACGGTGAAAGCGACACTCGCGCCACCGCCGAACTTCCGAGAACACCCTAAACTCTCTCGCTGATGGCCTTGGCCTGCGTGAAAAGCAGCAGGTAGTCCCGGCCGCCCGACTTCGAGTCGGTGCCCGACATGTTGAAGCCACCGAAGGGATGCACTCCGACCATGGCGCCGGTGCACTTCCTGTTGATGTACAGGTTCCCCACGTGGAAGCGCCTCTTGGCCTCCTCGATCCGCTCGGGAGATCTCGTGTAGACCGAGCCGGTCAGGCCGAACTCGGTGTCATTGGCGACGCGCAGTGCGTCCTCGAAGTCCTTGGCACGGATGACGGCCAGCACCGGCCCGAAGATCTCCTCCTGCGCGATCTTCGCGCGAGACGGGACATCCGCGATGACGGTGGGAGTGACAAAGAAGCCTTCGGGCGATCCCGCCTCCCCTCCGGTCACCAGCCTCCCTTCGCGCCTGCCGGCTTCGACGTAGTCGAGGATGCTGCGGCGCGCCTTCTCGTTGATGACGGGGCCCATCTGCGTCCCGGGGTCAGCCGGCGGGCCCACCGCGAGAGCGCGCGTCTTGGCAACCACCTTCTCGAGGACGGCGTCGTACACCCTCGCGTCCACGATGGCGCGCGAGCAGGCCGAGCACTTCTGGCCGGCGTAGCCGAAGGCCGCGGCGACGACCCCGGAGGCGGCCTCCTCCAGATCGGCGTCGTCGGCCACGACGATGGCGTCTTTGCCTCCCATCTCGGCGATGACGCGCTTGATCCAGATCTGGCCGGGGCGGGGCGCGGCCGCCTTCTCGTTGATACGGAGGCCCACTTCCTTGGATCCGGTGAAGGCCACGAAGCGAGTCCTCGGGTGCTCGATGAGAGGATCACCCACCGCGGCGCCTGGTCCGGTGAGGAAGTTCACGACGCCCGCGGGCAGGCCCGCCTCCTCCAGCACTCCCACGAAGGCGTAGGCGATGGCCGGAGCGTCGCTGGACGGCTTCAGGATCACCGTGTTGCCAGAAACCACCGCGCCGAGCGTCATGCCGGCGGGGATGGCCAGGGGGAAGTTCCACGGCGGGATGACGGCCCCCGCGCCCAGCGGGATGTACCGGAGCTCGTTCCTCTCCGTCGGGATCCGCGTGAGAGCCTGGTCGCCCGCGAGCCTCAGAGCGTCGCGGCCGTAGAACTCGCAGAAGTCGATGGCCTCTGCGGTGTCGCCGTCGGCTTCCGGCCACGGCTTGCCCACCTCCAGGACCATCCACGCCGAGAGCTCGAACTTCCGGCGGCGCATGATGGACGCGCAGCGGAAGAGGAGCGCCGCGCGCTCTCCGGCCGGCACGTCCTTCCAGGTCTCGAAGGCTTTCCAGGCGGCCGCCAGCGCGCGCTCGACGTCCTCCACGGTGCCCTTCGCGAAGTGACCGATGACCTGGTCTTTCTTCGCGGGGTTGATGGAAGCGAAGGTCTCCTTCTTCTCGATCCTCTCGCCGCCGATGACGAGCGGATAGCGTCGGCCCAGCCTCGAGGAGACGGAGGCGAGAGCCTCCTGCATTTTCCGGCGGTTGTCCTCCTTCGAGAAGTCCGTGTACGGCTCGTTCGTGAAAGGGGAAGGCTCCATGGGCGCCTCCGGGTTTGCCGCTCTGCGGTGCGGATGTGCGCGCGATCATAGCACCGCCCGCCGCCCGGCGGCGACGCGCGCGATGCGGGAGGAGAGTGCCTGGATGAGAGAGTGTAAGTCGGAGCGGGCTAGTTGATCGTCATCTGGAAGGTGAGGGTCGTGGTGCCGCCGGAGGCCGCGAGAGCGCCGATGGTCACCGTCACCTTGCCGGGGTTGGTGACGTTGTAGTCGGCGTTGTCGGCGTCGGCCGCGTCGCTCCGGCCCGCGCCGTCCTGGGTGATCGACCCGGCCACGTAGGTCGTGTTGGCCGGGATCGGATCGGTGAGCACGACGCTGGAGGCCGCGCCGGTGCCGCTGTTGGTCACCACGACCGTGTACGTGAGGGTCGTGCCGGGCGGCTGGTTCCCCGCCGGGCTGACCGACTTGACCACCGAGATCGTCGGGGCGGTCGTGTCGATCACGATCGCCTTGAGGTCCGCGAGGTTCCCGCCGGCGGGGATCGTCAGGATGGCGTCGTTGCCGGCCGCGTCCTTCAGCGTCGCCCCGGCGGCCAGCGTGAGGGGGGAGAGGGCATTGAGGTCCGGGGAGTTCTGGCCCGCGGCGACTGTGTAGGTCCCGCTGGCCGATGCGGCCGGCCCGAACGGCCCGATCGCCACCACCGCCCCGGTGTCGAGCGTCACGTTCAGGTTGCCGCCCGCCAGGGTGACCGGCTCCGAGAAGTTGACCGTCACGTTGATCGCCGCCCCGGCCCCGTAGGTCCCGTTCGGGGTCGAGGAGGTGACGTTGGTGATCGTCGGGGCGGTCGTGTCTGGGGGTGTGTAGCTCACGATGAGTTCCGGGTGATCCGTCGCCGTCGCGGCCTCCCGAGACCTGAGATGAATGCCGTCGGTGTTGGAGTAGTCTTGGATGGTAATCCCGAAGTTGGAAGCGGGCGTGTTCACCCAGGACTGCACGAGGGAAACCCCCGAGGCATTCAGGATGATGCTGACGCTCCCCGAGCCCCCCGTGATTGTCCCAAGGACCGTCGAGCCTCGGTCCAGCGCCCCCAGCGCCCCCGCCACCGCCCAGCTCTGCCCCGTCGCAAAGACGATCCACGTGGCCTGCGTCTCCACCCAGTTGCGCAGGACTTCGTAGATCTCGTACACCTGAGTACTGGGATTGGCCACGCGCACGGTGATGGTGGCGGATGAGACGATGCTGCCCGGCGGGATGGAACCGACATCCCACTTGAGAAGCGTCGCTTCAATGGTATCGCTCTGGAGCGAGTTCGCAGTCCCGAAGTTCGTGGTTGAGGAGGTGCTTCTGATAAAGGTGTCCCGCGTGCCGGCATAGGTCGCCGCGGGGGAGACCCCGTCCTGGAAGGACGCAGTGGTCTGAGCGAAGCCTGTTGAGGCCCAGGCCGTCGCAAAGAGAACGGCTGTCGTCCACCGAGAGAGCCACCTTGCTACAAGTGCCACGTTTCCGTCTCCTCAATCATCCGGGCTTCGGAGCCGCACCAACTCTTCGTGGCCGCCTGGGTGAGCCCCGGAGCCAGCACGAGCCCGAAGACACGCGAGAGCCCAAGTGTAGGAAATTCGATCACCCCTCTGACAACCGGAGCGGTACGCACGGGTCCGCGAGGTCGTCAAGGTAGACATTGTCGGGATCGGAGAGGACGGCGGCCCAGTCTCCCATGTTGCCGTCTATCGTGATCGTCTGGAGAGTCGGCGCTCCCGCGACAGCGGGCGCCGCGCCCGGCCCCGCGAGGAGGAGGGCCGCGGCGGCGGCCATCCGCACCGCGCGGGCGAGCGGCCCGGAGTCGCCCCTCCCGCTGCCGGAGATCACGGCGGTCTTCATGACCGGGTGAATATTGTGAGGCTCCCCGGATGCGTCAATCGCCGAGTGATCGCGGGCTGCATCCTCCGCGAACCGGCGGCGCGCACATCCCGGGGGGGATCCCCGCTCCCGTGCGTCCCGAGAGGGCCCGCGTGGGCTATCCTCTCGGCGCTCGCGCCCACGGCGGCGCTCGCGCGGCGAGGGACCCTCCGTCGTCAGGATGGGTCATCGAGAGGGGGTGGACGCCCGTGGCGACGCTCTACCTGATCGACGGCACGTACAACATCTTCCGCGCCTACCACGCCACTCCCAAGCTCACCAACAGCCGCGGTGTGCCGACCAACGCCGTGTACGCCTTCACCGCCATGCTCCGCAAGCTCATGAAGGACGAAAGGCCCACGTACATGGCCGTGACCTTCGACACGGAGAAGCCGACCTTCAGGCACGAGGCGTTCAGGGAATACAAGGCCCACCGTCCCCCGCCCCCGGAGGACCTCATCCCCCAGTTCGGCACCGTGCGGAGGGTCTGTGAGGCGCTGCGCGTGCCGGCGCTGGAGAAGGACGGCTTCGAGGCCGACGACTTGATGGCCACGCTGGCCGAAAAGGCCCGCGCCGCCGGCCACGAGGCGGTCATCGTCACATCCGACAAGGATCTCTTCCAGGTCGTCGGGACGGCGGTACGGATCCTCAACCCCCACAAGGGGAACCTCCTGATGGACGCTTCCTCGGTCGAGGAGATCTTCGGCGTGCCTCCCGATCACGTCGTGGACGTGCTGGCGCTCATGGGCGACGCCTCCGACAACATCCCCGGCGTGCCGGGGATCGGCGAGAAGGGGGCGAAGGAGATCGTCCGAAGGTTCGGATCCCTCGAGGAGGCGATGCGGGCCTCGGAGGAGGCGTTCGCGTCCCTGGGGCGCATGGGGAAGAAATACTGGAAGGCGCTTCGGGACAACGCCGATCAGGCCCTCGCTTGCCGCGACCTGGTCACCGTGAGGCGGGACGCGCCCGTCGATCTCGATCTGGCGGCGCTCAAGACGCTGGGGCCCGACAGGGCCGCCGCCCACGCCCTCTTCAAGGAGCTGGAGTTCGGATCGCTCATCGAGGAGTTCGCCCCCACCGCGGAAGGGGGCCTCGCGCACCGGGTCCTCACCGACGCTTCCGACCTCGACGCGTTCCTCGAGCGCTGCCCCGCCGACGGCGTCCTCTCCGTGGACACGGAGACCACGAGCCCCGACCCGATGCGCGCCTCGCTGGTGGGGATAGCGCTGTGCAGCCGCGCGGGCGATGCGGCCTACGTGCCCGTGGGCCACACCTACCTCGGCGCCCCCACGCAGATCCCGATCGCCGACGCGCTCGAGAGGCTGCGGCCGCACCTCGAGGACCCCCGGCTCCCGAAGGTGGGCCAGAACGCCAAGCACGAGATCGTCGTCTTTCGCCGCCACGGGGTGGAGATCCGTGGCCTCGCGTTCGACTCCATGGTGGCCTCCTATCTGGTGGATCCGTCCCGCCGCCAGCACAACCTGGACGTGCTGGCCCGCGACTATCTCGGCTACAAGACCGTCACCTACGAGGAGATCGCCGGCAGCGGCGCGAAGCAGATCACCCTCGACGCCGTGGACGTGGAAACCCTGGCGCGCTACGCGGCCGAGGACGCCGAGGTGGCGCTGCGGCTCCGGTCCGTCCTGGAGCCGAAACTTGTGGAGATGGAGCTGGACGAGCTGTACGAGACGCTGGAGATGCCCCTGGTGCCAATCCTCGCGGCGATGGAGATGGCCGGCGTCAGGGTGGATCCGGCCGTGCTGCGGCCCATGGCCGCCGATCTCAAGCGCGAGATGGATCGCCTGGAGTCCGAGATCCACGAGCTGGCGGGCACGGCGTTCAACATCAACTCCCCCAAGCAGCTCGGGGACATCCTCTTCGAGAAGCTCGAGATGGCCTCGCGGCGCAAGACGGCCAAGAGCAAGGCGCGCTCCACTTCCCAGGAAGTGCTGGAGGAGCT
Source organism: uncultured Acidobacteriota bacterium (assembly GCA_964400605.1). Lineage (GTDB taxonomy): Bacteria > Acidobacteriota > Polarisedimenticolia > JACPZX01 > JACPZX01 > CAYNUH01. The sequence goes on from CAYNUH010000005.1 coordinate 93,325, forward strand.
GGCCGCGGAGCACGCTCTCCCCGGCAAGGTCCTGGAGTACCGATCGCTGGCGAAACTGAAAGGCACCTACGTGGACGCGCTCCCGCTGCTCATCAACCCCGAGACGGGCCGCGTCCATACGTCCTTCAACCAGACCGTCACCGCGACGGGCAGGCTCTCCTCCTCGGACCCCAACCTCCAGAACATCCCGGCGCGCACCGAGCTGGGCCGGAAGATCCGCGCCGCCTTCGTCCCCGAGCCAGGCTGCCTGTTCCTCGCCGCGGACTACTCCCAGGTGGAGCTCCGGGTGCTGGCCCACATGGCCGATGACCCGGAGATTCAGGACGCCTTCCGCGAGGGGGAGGACATCCACAGGCGCACCGCGGCGCAGATCTTCGGCGTGATGCCGGCGCTCGTCACCGACGCCATGCGCCGCCAGGCCAAGACCATCAACTTCGGCGTCCTCTACGGCATGGGGCCCGTCCGGCTGGCACGCGAGCTGTCCATCTCCAGGAAGGCCGCCTCCGAGTTCATCGAGCAGTACTTCGCCAGCTTCCCGCGCGTGAAGGCATACATGGACAGCACCGTCGAGGGGCTGCAGCGCGACGGCTACGTGACGACGCTTTTCAACCGCCGCCGCTACTTCCCGGAGATCCGGACGCACAACCGCATGCTGGTGCAGCAGGCGTTGCGGGCCGCGGTGAACACCACGATCCAGGGCACGGCCGCCGACATCATCAAGCGCGCCATGATCGACGTGGACGCCGCTCTCAAGAAAGAGCGGCTGAAGGCCCGGATTATCCTCCAGGTCCACGATGAGCTGGTGCTGGAGGTGCCGGAGAACGAGATCGGCCGCGCCGCCGAGGTGGTGAAGGCCCGCATGGAGGGGGCCTGCGCGCTCAGCGTGCCACTCGTGGCCGACGTGAAGGTGGGCCGCTCGTGGATGGAGGTGACGTGAATTGACTTCCCCTTGGCGTCAAGAATAATGGCGGCGATCACGGGATGGCCCC
>CAYNUH010000006.1:0-29853 GCA_964400605.1 uncultured Acidobacteriota bacterium
GCTGGCAATAGACGTAAGCGGAAACCAGACCATCACCGAGGGTTCCTTCGAGACGGATTGATGCTCGGACGCTCTCCGCGATGACCCAGGGCGCCCCGTCGATCTTTTCAAGGGCCTCGTCGCAGCCTCCCGTGGAGGACGCGGTGCGGCAGGTCGTCGTTTCCGAAAACCTCCAGGTCCGCGCTGCACATCGGGGTGAGCCAGACCTCGGCCTTGCGTCCCGCTAGCATGTCCCGGAAGCGAGCCGACGCCCCGAGCGTCGAGGATCCCGTCGCCAGCACGCGCAAGTGAGGGAAGTGATCCGCCGCGATCTTGAGCATGGCCGCCGGGTCCTGGAGCCGGTGCACCTCATCATGGACGACCGCACCCCTTCCGCCCAGACTGCCCAGGAATCCGGATCGCAACCGCTCTCGCGCTGAGCCCTTCGGTCCGGCGGATGAGCGCGGGGCCAGTCCCCTCATCGCTCCGGAGAGACGGAACCGGGCTAAGGGGACTTCCAATCCCCTTCGACGATCTGCCCTCCGGGAGCGTGCGCACGAAGAGGATGACGCTCGGCAACAAGTTGCGAGTGCTAGACTTGCGAGTCGTCCTCTGACAAACGGCGGGGCGCATTCGACGGCGCCGGAGTGGCGGAACTGGCAGACGCAGGGGACTCAAAATCCCCTAGGCTCAGTTCATATCCCCTCTGCGTTCAGTGAAATACAACCTGGCGCCGGTGCCGCGGTGACCAAATGGTGACGGAGGCTAGCTCCACCAGCAACAAGTGGGCGCAAGCGGACGCAACCGGCGGATTCCCCGGGCCTGGTTCGACTCCCCGAACGTGTGGCACCGGCTTCTCCAGCATAAGGAGAACTCCGCTTGTTCCTGCTACGCCGGAACGGCGATGGGCACTGCCTGCCTCGTCGAAGTGACCGGTTGACCCGTCAAGGTTGCGGGGCCGACTTCCGCCGGCTCCACCACTTATCTCTTTCTGTTGGCACGACTTACTGAGGTATTCCTTGACTTGCTTTGGTTTGCCACCGGGAGGCTCTGCCGGCACCAGAGCGGGATCACCGCGTGAGCCGGCTTGAATCCATAACAGTATGTGTTATATTGACTCCTGTCATGACAGGTGCGGACCTAAAGGATGCTCGACGCAGGGCCGGGTGGACACAGGCTCGCCTGGCAAGACGGCTAGGAGTAACACAAGCGTACTTGTCCCTCATGGAGGGTGGAAAACGCCGTGTGCCCGATCGTCTCACGCGGTGCGCGGCCTCTCTGTTGCATTTGTCGCCGGTCTTTTTGCCGCTGTCTGGCCCTGAAACACACAATCTGGCAGCAACAGATGCGAAGGTCGAGCAAGATCTTGCCAGATTAGGATATCCGGGGTTCGCCTATCGAAAGAAGCGCGGAGAACGTCGGAATCCGGGAGAACTCTTCCTGATGGCCCTCTCCCGTGACGATCTAGATCCGCGTCTCGCGGAAGCCCTCCCCTGGCTGCTGCTCCGGTTCGAGGGACTCGATCTCAAGGAGCTCGTCGCCCGAGCCAAGAGCATGGATCTGCAGAATCGACTCGGATTCACGGTTTCTCTGGCGCGTCAAGTTGCCGAGCGCAACCCTGCATTCCGGAACAGCCGGGATGAACTGCAGCGGTTGGAGAAGGCACTGGAGCGGTCCCGTCTCGCGCGCGAAGACACCTATGGCCGAAGAGAGTCGAGCGAACGCATGCGCGCATGGTTGCGCGAGAATCGGTCACCTGCTGCAGAGCACTGGAACCTCCTGACAGACCTCAAGCCGGAGCATCTCCCGTATGCCGACACGGATTTCGGAACCGTGGCTGAGCTTCCTTCGCGACGTTGACCAGGCGCTCAAGCAAACAGTCGAGGTCCACTGTCTCGGCGGATTCGTTCTGAGTGTTCTGTGGGAGCTTCCGCGCCCAACGGGGGATGTCGACTTCGTCGAAATTCGGCCCGGAACCGCTGCCAATGAACTCATGGCGATCGCAGGCGAGGGAACCGAGCTAGGAGAACAATACCACCTGCACTTCCACAGAGTGACGATCGCCGAATATCCGGAGGGTTATGAATCGCGACTGATTGACATCACGCCCAAGGGGTTTCATCGACTGCGACTCAAGGCTTTCGAAGTTCATGATGTAGTCCTCGCCAAGCTCTCACGAAACAGCCCGCGCGACCGAGCGGATGTGGAGTTTCTGGCCGCAAAGGGCGCGCTCGACCGGCGGACGCTCATGGAACGCTTCGAGGCTGAGTTGCGCCCGTATCTCCTTAACGACGTTCGCGAAGCGCTGACCCTCCGGCTCTGGCTGGACGAGTTTCTCGAGTAAAGATATCGGTGAATCTGTTCAGATCGCCGGGAGTCGTCGACGTGGAAGATATGTGGGCGCCCGTGGGCGTCGGGCTGCGTCCGGAGCAGGAAGGAGATGCGCGCCAAGCGGAGGCTGGCCTCGGATTGTTCGAGACGCCCCATCTGGGTGGACAGCTCGACTTGAGCTCTTCAGGTCCGGTCCTTCGGCTCTCGAGTCCGGACATACTCTGAGGCGACCGATTGGAGACGAGAAGGGGCATTCTCCTCGTGCTCAATGAGTTACGACGGCGCACCGGTGCCGCGGTGACCAAATGGTGACGGAGCCGTGTACCATCCGCGGCAAACTGTGACAAACGGGCGCTACCAGGGAGTTGCCGGAGCCTGGATGGAGCCCATAAACGTGTGGGACCGGCTCCTCGACCCAGAGGGAGACTCCGCCGGTTCCTGTCGCGCTGGAGTCTCGGTGGGCGCTGCCCGCCTCCTTGAGCCGACCGGCCTTCCCCTCGGGGTGCGGGTTCGAGTCCCGCCGACTCCACGCGGGTCGTAGGAAGACTTCAGCAGGCCTCGGGAATCAGCAGCGTGGGCGTGACTCGACGGCTCCCCCGGCCCGAGAACATCGGAATCCGCGCCCTCAGGGTTCACCCTGGCCGGAGAAGAACGTCAGGGTGTAATCGATCGGGCGCCTTCTGCTCCTCATGCGGAAGAGGAGGCTCACGAGGGCGTCGTCTCCGGGCTCCAGCACGCCGTCTTCGAGGAAGATCCGGATGAAGGGCTCGCCGGGCTGGGGCGTCGAGGCGGTGACGCCGCTCCGGTTGGCGAGCTCGATACGCGAGGAGAGGCCTTCCACCATCACCAGCAGGTGAGTGTCGATCGGCGTCGAGCCGACGTTCGTGAGCCGGTACGTGTGGAGCCGGCCGAATCCTGACTGCTGGGCACCCACGTGGGTCGCCTGGATTTGCGTGGTCACGTCCAGGAACTCGAGCCCGCGGTCACGCCGTGAGAGCGCGTCGTCGTTCGACGGCGCCAGCCCGCTCGCCATCCGTCCGTCGACGGCCCCGAGCGCGGCAAGGTGGGGGCGGTCCACCGAGTACCGCGTGTCCGCCACATTCATTTCGAAGGTGCGGGTGGGCGAGCCGGGGTCGAAGGTCCTGAAGGCCGGGTCGTAGAGCGCATTCTCCAGGAAGTCCGTGAGTGCGTCGACATCGGCAGGATCAAGTCCGAGCCCAGGGGGGAAGCCGGCTCCCCGCGGGTGCGTGAAGCGCGAGGTGAGCGTCCCTGCCGCGGCGGCCACGGGTTCCTGCGGCACGCCGGAATTGAAGTACTCCACCACGTCCCGAACGCTCGTGAAGGATGCGTTGTGCATGAACTGCCCGCCGTCCTTCAGCTGCCGCAACGTGAGCACGCGGAACTTGAACGCGTGCTGGGAGTTGCCGGTGATCTCCGCCCGTCCTACGTCGTGGTGACCCGGATTCTGGAGCACCTGGGCGTTGAGCGCCTGGAGCGGATGATCACCGACCCCGATGTTGTAGAAGTTCTCCTCCACCAGCCGACCTTCCTCATCCCCGGGCTGCTTGTTCAGCATCGGCCCACTGTGGCACGAGACACAGTTGGCGCCGCTCGCAGCGGTCTCCTCGAAGAACAGTGCGGCTCCCCGAAGCTGCCGGGGCGTCAGCGCGTCGTCATTACCTGCAAGGAGGCGGTCCCACGGTGTCTCGCGCGTCACCGTCGTGCGGAGGAACGTCGCAATGGCGCGCGCGATGGTGTCATCGTTGATGAGCTGGCCCAGATCCCCCGACGCTTCAGCCAGAGCGGCCTCGTTCGGGAAGGCCTCGCGGAACAGTTCGACATAGACGGGAATCGTCTGCAGCGTGGCCGCCTGGGTCTCCACCATGCGGTGCACCTTGAGCGCGATCTCCGCGAGGTTCTCGCCGGCAGGCAGGTTGTTCGGATTGCTCGCTCCCGGGGAGGTGGCGGGCTCGCCAGCCTTGCCTCCGAGCAGGAGCCGGTTGTTGAAGGCGAAGCCGAGCATGCTTGGAGAGAGGCGAGGCACGCTGTCGACGGCGTCGAACCTGCCCGACATGACCACCATGCCGTTGGCGTCGAACAGCTCGGTGGGAGTCGGGATCGTGTCCACCAGGCCCGGAAGGATGCGGCGTCGGGGATGGAAGCGCCCGTTCGCGTCGGCGTAGCCGCGGCCCTCGGCGCCCACCGCTAGGTTCAAGACGGTCCCCGCTTTGCCCGCAGCCTCTCCGAGGTGGCAGGACCCGCACGAGGCGGTCCGCGCCGTGATGGGGACGCCGCCGAACTTAGGCTGGATATTCGTGGTCCGGACGGGATCGAAGTAGAGCTGCTTGCCGAGGTAGCGTTTCGCCTCGGTGATGGCGAAGCGAGGGTCGACGGAGCCGTCAGGCAGGCGGGGCTGAGGCAGGTCGGCGTCGTAGAGCGGCACTCGCAGCTTCTCGATGCCCCCCACGCGCTGCTCCACGAGGTGCCGTATGTGAGCGGAAGCGATCGACTCGCCTGCCCGAACGGCTCCCCACGAACACGCGGTGACAAGGATGCCGATGCAAAGGAGATTCCGGCGGCTCATTTGTCCCCCCGCGCCCACTTCGGGCGCACGCCACGCCCCCTATCGATGTTCGTGCTCTCTTATACGCCGAATGTCCCACCGCCGCAAGCGGATAGCGCAGACGCAGCAAGCCGCTCCCCTCTCCAAAATCGCCACGACTCCGGAAGACTCCAGGGGAATCCAAAACGGGGACAAGGCAACGAATTCTCAGGGCCTTACGACGAAAGTCACGCACCATGAGGTAGTTAGCAAAACCAGCCGGATCGGCAAGCGAGGGTGCTAACGCCATGGAAGAATGGGTCCTGCGCCAAGCTCCCTCATGCTCGCAAGTGAGACGGTAGCAGGAGCCTCGGGGACTCCCAGTCCCCCTAGTCGGGGTGAGGTCGATGAGGAGCCAGCTCGTCAAACCCGTCTCCGCATCAAATTGCAGATGGTAGACTTACAGCTCGGCTTTTGCCGTGACCAGAGAAGCCGGAGTGGCGGAACTGGCAGACGCAGGGGACTCAAAATCCCCTACGGTAAGCCTGCATCCTCTCTGCGCTCAGTGGCTTGCGACCAAGTGCCGGTGCCGCGGTGACCAAACGGTGACCGAAGCCTGCGCCAACGGCAGCAAACGGGAGCAAGCGGGCGCGACCAGTGAATCCCCACGGCCACGGTGAAGCACCGTTTCTCCTGCATGCGGGCGGCGGTAGGCTAGAATTCCACCGGCAGGAATCGGGGGATGTCAGGCGTGCCAGAGATCAGTCGGTTCTTCGGCATCATCATCGCGATGTTCTACAACGACCACTCGCCGGCGCACTTCCACGCGCGCTACGGAAGCGAGCGCGCTATAATCGCGATCGAGTCGTTGACGGTGCTCGAGGGCAAACTGTCGCCCCGTGTCCTCGGCTTGGTCATGGAGTGGGCGGCCATTCATCAGGGTGAGCTGCTGGAGGACTGGAACTTGGCCCGTGCCCTGGCTCCACTGAAGCCCATCGAGCCACTGAGGTAGTTGATGCTCAAGGATGTCGTGGAGGTTCGTCATCGGGGAGGGTTCCGTGTCTACGTCCGCTTCGAGGATGGGGTGCAGGGCGAGATCGATCTTCAGAGCGTGATCGACTTCAAGGGAATCTTCGCGCCGCTTCGTGAGGAGCGGGAGTTCGCCAAGGTTCGAGTAAACCCCGAACTCGGCACGCTCGTCTGGCCCTGCGGTGCCGATCTCGATCCGGACGTCCTCTACTCGAAGGTTTCTGGCCGGCCCATCCCGGTCCTTTCCGCGTTGCGCCACCCGGCCTGATCTCAGAGTTCGACCCAGCAGCACTCCTCTGTCCCCGACGCCCGCCGGAAGGTGTCAGGGGCCTCCGGCCGGTTCAGGTCACAGGCCGTCGCAGACCCAGACGCTCTCTGAGGCGCGCGAAGTCGAACTGGTTCTCCCCCGAGGGCTTCCGACGCTCGTCGCGCTCGAACTGCATCAGGAGCGCCTCGACCATCTCGCGGCCGTCCGGGTCCCTGACGGCCTCGGCCGGTGTCTTTCCGTCCAGCGCGGGTACAGGCTCATCCGGCCAGGACATCCAGTGTTTCTCGCTGAACTCCTGGACGATCGCCCGCATCTCGCGGCGCGTGGACAGGCTCTTCACGGGGATCCGGCGGTTCTCCCTTCCAGCGCGGCGGGGGCCCCTGGCTCGCTCCCTCATCGCCCCTTCAACGGACTTGACCTCCGTCTTCAAGTGAAAGGCGCGGCCGGCGAGCCGCTTCCTCACTTCATTCTGGATCCTCCTCGCTCGCTTCTCCGAGTTCACCTCGATGGTCAAGCGGCCGTCGTCGATCCGGAGATGTCCCAGGATGGTGTTGTCCCAGTCCCTTTGCATCCTGTTTCCCGGCTTTGACCACGGGAGCTCCACGGAGCGAAGACGCCCGTCTCTGTGGTACCGCGCCCCGTAGAGAAGATCCCCCCTGCTAGGACCTTTCGCGAGGCTCTTCAGCGCTTCAAAGGCTACACGGGCAGATTCGACATCGTACGTGATCGTGTGGAAAGCGAGAGGGTCGCCGTCCGTGTTGCACAGCTTCAGGGGCGGCGGGTTGAGCACGCGGTCGCGCAGCCCGAAGTAGAGATCACGAAGCTCACGCGCTGTGTCGTGCAGGGTCTGATCGGTGATCTCCGGGAGGTGGCGGGCGAGCGACCGGCGGCACTCGATCAGAAGTGGTTTCTCGATGGGCGGGAGTGGCACGGATCCCGTCCCGACGAGGAGGGCGAACCCGGGCAGGCGCGCCGCCCGCGCGAAAATCACGTCACCGGGTTGCAGCACGCGCGAGGCGCTTCGCTCCCAGACGTCGATCTCGCTGCGGCGGAAGACGTCACGCAGGCGCAGCCGGCGGCCCGGCTCGCTCTCCAGGACGTCGTAGAACGAGTGCGGCTCGCGGGAAGCCCCCTCGATGAAATTGCGCTCCATCTCATCGAGCGTCCTCCTGCGCTCGGAGAGGAAGGTCCGGGCGATTGTCATGTCGCCGTCGGGCGGGGCCGGTCCGCGCCACCTCCGTCCCGGCCGCCAGTCGTAGTGAAACCACGGTTCGAAGAGCTGCCCTTCGTGTCCGCGCGGATCGATCTCCTCCCGGCCGAGCGTGAACTCCTCCCACGCCTCCTCGTACGCTTCCTCCGGCAGTCGATCCGCTGCGAAGAAACGCATGCGCCGCTCCATCTCCGGCTGAAGCTCCCTCATCCTCTCGGCACGGACCTCGGACAGGTCCGGCATCGACTTCGCGAGGCAGCACCTCTTGTACTTGGCCCCGCTTCCGCAGGGGCAAGGATCGTTTCGGCCGGTCGTCATCGCACACCCTCGTACGAATGGATCGGAGCTGCCTCGAAAACCGCCAGCCGGGATGGACCTCACAGCCGCGGCACCGGGCAAGCCCGTCGAGGGCTCCGCGCAGGACCGAGCCTCCCGGCGCCGCACCATTCTGCCAGACTTCAGGGTCGCCCGGAACCGGGAGGACTCGCTCGGAGGGAGGGCACGCGCTTGCGGTGACCAACCGGAGACGTGAACCTGAAGCCAGGGCGCGCTGAAGCCCTCTTGGTGGATCGCGAGTCAAAGAGAGAAGTCCAACGCGGGCATGGTATTCGAAGACATCCCGCAAGCAACTACGGGGAGGGTGAGCGCCGGAGCAAGGGACTTCCAGTCCCCTGCCTTGGGATGACGTGGAAGAGGACGCAAGTCGCCAAACCGCTCTTGGTATCAGGTTGCAGGTGCTAGACTTCTTTCTCGTTTGCGGTCTTCTCTAAGTGAGCCGGAGTGGCGGAACTGGCAGACGCAGGGGACTCAAAATCCCCCGGGAGGCAACTCCTGTGTGGGTTCGATTCCCACCTCCGGCACCACAATTCCCGTCCCCACGGCTTCCGGTGGAGGCGGTTCTCCCCGGAACCCGGGAGACGGTCGCGAGTGAACGCATGAGCACGCAGGAGGAAGATCCGGAGCGGCCGCGCAGCCTCGGCAACACCCGGTAGCCGCCCCGCCCCGATGTCCCGCACCGCCTCTTCCCGTCTCGCGGTCATGGGGGCGGCCGCCCTCTTTTCCACCGGCGGCGCGGCGATCAAGTTCTGCTCGCTAGCCGGCTGGCAGGTCGCCTGCTTCAGGTCGGGCGTGGCGGCGGTGGCGATCGCTCTGTTCCTGCCGCGCACTCGCCGGGGATGGACCGCCGGCACGCTGCTGGTGGCCTGCGCCTACGCGGCCACGCTGATCTCCTTCGTGGTGGCCACGAAGCTGACCACGGCCGCCAACGCCATCTTCCTCCAGGCGACGGCCCCGCTCTACATGTTTCTGCTCTCGCCCTGGCTGCTGCGCGAGAAGGTCGGGCGCGAGGACGTCCTGACCATGGCCGCCCTCGCGGCCGGCATGATCCTCTTCTTCACCGGAGAGCCGGAGCCCGCGCGAGCCTCCGCCCCGCGGCCTCTCCTCGGGAACATGGTCGCGGTCGCTTCAGGGATCTCCTACGCGCTTCTGATCACGGGGATGCGCTGGCTGGCCCGCGGGGTCACCGGGAGAGATCACCAGGCAGATGCCGCGGCCGCCCCCGCAGGCGCCGCCGAGGGGGTCATGCTGGCCGGCAACCTCATGGCCTTCGCGGCCTGTCTCCCTCTCGCGCTCCCGATCCCTTCGCTGCGCCCCGCTGACGTCGCCACCCTCGGCTACCTGGGGATCTTCCAGATCGGCCTCGCCTACCTCCTGCTGACCCGCGGCGTGCGCGACGTCCCGGCGCTCGAGACTTCACTTCTCCTCCTCGTGGAGCCGGTACTCAACCCCTTCTGGGCCTGGCTGGCGCAGGGCGAGCGGCCCGGCGCCCGGGCGGTGGCGGGCGGCGCCCTCATCGTGACGGCGACGGCGGCCAGGACGTGGCGCGATGCGACGCTGGCCAGGCGGCGATCCGCGCTCCCCATGTGATAATGGGTGGTCCCATTTCACATCAGGAGGGATCGATGACCCGTCTGGTCACCGCGCTGGTCTTTGTTCTCGCCCTCCCGGCGCCTCTCGGCGCCGAGGCAGTCTCCGCCGGCAACCCCTGGGCGCCCGACGTGGCCGAGCCCGGTTCGGTCGAGGCCATAGCCGCGCACACGACCGACCCGAGGTACGTCAACCCCTGGGTGGCCTACGTGCCGGAGTCGGCCACCGTCCCCTCGCCGGGAGACTACCTCGGGCACGTCGCCGGGGCGGCCGGCGAGCTCTCGAACACCGCGAAAATCTACGGCTACTTCCGCGCTCTGGACCGCGCCTCGACCCGCGTGCAGGTGGAGGTTCTGGGAACGTCGGAGGAAGGGCGGGAGATCCTGCTGATTGCCGTCGCCGACGAGGCCGGGCTGCGCGACCTGCCGCGCCTCAAGGAGGCGACGGCCCGGCTCGCCGACCCGCGGCGCACAGACGCCGCGGCGGCCGAGAAGATCATCGCGTCGGCCCGGCCGATCTACTACTTCAACGCCGGGCTGCACTCGCAGGAGACGGGCAGCCCGGAGATGGTGATGGAGATGGCCTACCGGCTGGCGGTCTCGGAGGCGCCGATGATCCGCCAGATTCGGGAGAAAGTCGTCGTCCTCGTCAATCCGGTGTCGGAGCCCGACGGCAGGGACAGATGGGTCGACTGGTTCTATCGCTACCTCAAGGGAAAGACCGACTTCGAGAACCTGCCGGAGCTCAACCCCCCCTACTGGGGCCACTACGTCTTCCACGACAACAACCGGGACACCCACCAGGAGGCGCTCGCGCTCACGAAGGCCGTCCACCGGATGTTCCACGACTACCATCCGACGGTCGTGCACGACCTGCACGAGTCGATCCCGCTGCTCCATACCTGGAACGGGACGGGGCCGTACAACGCCAACCTCGATCCGATCGCGACGAGCGAGTGGCTGGAGATGTCGTTCCACGAGGTGACGGCGCTGACCGCCCTCGGCATGCCGGGCGTCTGGACCTGGGGCTTTGGGGAGTCGTGGGGGCTCCACTACCTCGACTCCGTGGCGTCGAACCACAACAGCATCGGCCGCGGCTACGAGACCTTCGGCAACCACACGGCCGAGACGGTCGAGCGGACCCTGCGGCCCAGCGAGGAGCGGTACGTGGGCAAGCCCGTGACCGAGCGCGACTGGTACCGGCCGTGGCCGCCCGACCGGAAGATCACCTGGTCGCTGCGCGACAACACCAACTACATGCAGAGCGCCTGTCTCGCGATCCTCGACTACACGGCGCGGCACGCGCCCGACATGCTGCGCAACTTTCACCGCAAGGGGTACAACTCCTGGCGGAAGGGAGTCGGCGGGAAGCCCTACGCCTTCGTGATCCCGGAGGATCAGGGCGACCGCCGGCGCGTGGCGGAGATGGTCAACCTCTTGATGACGCACGGCATCGAAGTGTCGCGGACCCCCGCGCCGCTCAAGGTGAAGGAGGGGGAGTTTCCCGAGGGCTCCTTCGTCGTGCGCCTCGATCAGCCGTACCGCAACTACGCCGTCGACCTGCTGGCGCCGCAGCGATTCCCGAAGGATTCTCCCTACGAGCCGTACGACGACGTCTCATGGGCGCTGCCCGTACACTACGGCCTGGTTGCGAAGGCGATCGAGGACGAGGCGATCAGGACGCCGGCGCTGTCTCCCCTGACGTCGCCGGTGGCGCCGCGCGGCGAGGTGTCCGGTCCCGGCCCCGTCTTCCTGCTCAAAGACACGGGGCAGGAGTCGCTGCTGGCCGCCCGCTCCCGGCTGTCGCGCTTCAAGGTCGAAATCGCCGAGAAAGAGTTCACCGCGAAGGACGCCCACTTCCCGGCGGGCTCCTGGATCCTGCCCGCCCAGGCGGGGCTGCGGGAGGCCCTTGAATCGGCGGCCGAGGGGCTGGGTCTCGACTTCACCGGCCTCGCCTCGGCCCCTGAGGTCCCCCGCCACGAGGCGCCGGTCCCCCGGCTCGCCCTCTGGCACACCTGGGTGGACACCGAGATGACCGGCTGGGTCCGCTACGTCCTCGACCAGGAGAAGATCCCCTACGATTACATCCGGGACGAAGAGATCCGCGAGGGGGGTCTGCGGTCGCGCTGGGACATCATCCTCTACGCACACACCTACGTGGGCCTGAAGCGGCAGATCCATGGCATCGACACCCGCCATGGGCCGATGCCCTACACCAGGACACCCGAGTTCCCCAGCCACGGCGTTCCTGACGCGTCGGAGGACATCACCGGCGGGATCGGCTGGGCGGGGATGAAGAACCTTGAGCGCTTCCTCGACGAGGGCGGACTGATGATCACGCTGGGCAACGGATCGGCGCTGCCGCTTGAAGGAGGGCTGGTGCGCTACGTCGATCGATCCCGCGACACCGTCTTCACCCCGGGGGTCGAGCTGATGGCCCGCTTCACGCAGCCCTCGCATCCGCTCGCCTACGGATACTCCGAGAAGACCTCGGCCTTCAGGACGCCGCTGCCGCTATACGAGGTGGCTCCGGCCGACAGGAGCTGGGTCGTCATGCAGTGGGGGCTGAAGCCGCCCAAGGACGAGCGCGACGAGGAGGCGGAGAAGAAGGCGGAAAAACCGGCCGACGATTCCAAAGAGCCGGAGCTGGTAGTGAGCGGCGGCGTCAAGGACGCCGAGGAGATCGAAGGGCGCCCGGCGATCCTCGACATCCCGGCCGGTCGTGGGCGGGTGCTGGCCTTCAACTTCAACCCGATTCACCGCAGCCTCAACCGATCCGACCACCGCTTCCTCTGGAACGCGATCCTGAACTGGAGCGCTCTGCCGGCCGTGACACGATGAGCCTGAACCACGACGAGTTGCGAGTGCGAGCCCCGGGCTGCCAGAGTGGAGGATCTCCGAGTCCGGCGGGGTCTCGCCCGCCGCCGCCTACGGGCACGCCGACGTCGTGCGCTCGTTCGAGGACGTGTCGGCGCCGTAGGTGCCGGCGCCGCAGACGTTGCGCCCTCTGACGACGTAGAAGCGCCCCGTCCCCGGCGGCGGCACGGCGGGGTCGGCGGACATCGCGTCGCCGGAGCCCGTCTCCAGGCAGATCTCGGACGCGGTCGAGCCGACGGGAAGATCCGACAGGTCCCCGCGCACGACGTCATGGACCGTACCCACCCCCGATGCGGGAGCGGCGGAAGCCCACGTCAAAGTCATGGCGTCCGGCGCGAAGGCGACCTCCGCGATCTCGGCCGGGACCGCGAATGCCGACGGATCGAGCGGCGCGCAATCGGCGGCGTCGCCGCTGCCGTCCCCGTCGTCGTCGGGGTCGCACGCATCGCCCGCGCCGTCCGCGTCCGTGTCGCCCTGGTCGGCGTTGAAATCCACCGGACAGTTGTCCGAGCAGTTCCCGACACCGTCGAGATCGGAATCGGCGAAGGACATCCCCTGGACGATGTTCCCGCCGGTCGTCTCCGTGGAGGCGTACAGGGTGGTCATGAAGTACCAGTAGGCGACTCCCTCGATGACCGTCCCGTCGTCGAAGGCCGTCGCGCCGGCGCCCGCGGTGCCGACCGGAGCGAACGGCCCTCCGGGTCCGGCCCCGCTGCGGTGGATCCGGTAGCCGATGGCTCCCGGCACGGGCGACCACCGCAGAGAGACCGCGGGCGGGCAGGCCCCCGCATCCGAAGCCGTGATCCGAGGCGAGAAGACGTAGCCGAAGTCGATCTTCAGGGGAAGCCCCATCGGGCCGCGACGTCCCAGGTTGTCGAACGCCTTCAGCGCGACGTAGACCGGGCCGGCCGCGAAGTCCAGCCCTGAGAGCGTCGCCGATGTCCCGTTCCCAATGACGATCGGCGAGTTCCCCTCCGAGGCCCCCCGTCCCTTCAGCGTGTCCGGGTCGCCGCCGTAGTGGATCTCGTACCCCGCGAGGGGTGGCTGCGCGGAGTCCTCCGACCACTCGAGAACCACCTGCGTCGTGCTGGCGCCCGGCCGCGCGGTCACCGTCGTCGAGATGCGGTACAGCCCCGCGGCGTGGTCCGGGAGCCACAGATGGTGCCGCCCGTCCCGGCTCATCGTCTCGAGGACAGCGCCGTAGGGCGGTGTCGGCACGACGGGCAGCGCCTCCCAGGTCGTTCCGCCGTCCCGCGTCCGGTGCAGCGCGGACGCGCCGGCGGCGTAAACGCGCTTGGTCCCCGTCGCCGCCGCCGCGATCCGCGCGATTCGGTCGCCGGAGAGCGACTCCCTCCAGGGCTGGGACGGCTGGTTCCGGACGAGAACGCCCGCCCTCGACGCCGCCCAGCCGCGCGGCCCGGCGAACACGATGTCGCGCACGTCGCGCAGGAGCGCTTCGAACGCTTGCGGGAGGGTCGTCGGAGAGGGCCCCCAGGTTGCACCCCGGTCGAAGCTCTCGAAGATCGCGCCGCTCCGTGTGCCGGCGAGGATCCGATCGCCCGTGGGGTCGCTCGGATCGAAGGCGAGCGACCAGACGTACTCGTCCGTGAGGCCGTTCGCTGCGCGGCCCGCGGCGGTCCATTCGAGCGAGGCGGCGACGAGGTCGTTCTCGTCCGCGGGCACGCGCGCGTTTGGGTGCTTCCACACGCCCGCGCCCGTGGCGGCGTAGAGGACCGACGGGTCGTTCGGATCGACGACGACCTGATGGAAGAGGTTCGTGCACATCACCTGCCGGCGGTAGAAGACGTGGTCCATCTCCGCCATCTGATCGAAGCCGCCGGTCCCGATCGTCAGCGCCCACGTCCGCTTGGCGTACACCCGATCGGGATCCGACGGCGCCACGGCGAGCCGCGAGGCGGCCTGCATCGCGAAGGCGTCGCCCGTCGTCCAGCCGAGCCCGATCTCGTCTCCGACCCAGATCGCCGTCGTCGTGGCGGCCGCGATCCGCGTCCCCTCGCTGCCGCGCGTCTCGACGAGATCGTAGACGTGGAAGAGTCCCTGCGGGGCCGCCAGCAACGTCCGCTGCCAGGTCTGCCATCCGTCGGAAGAGGAGAACCTGTGCAGCGCCGACCGCTCGGAAAGGTAGAACCGATCCGGACTGCCCGGGTCCTTCACCAGAGAGGCGGGGCTGGCGAACCCCGAGAACAGGACCGCGGCCTGCCACGGGGCGGCTTGCGGAACGCCGGGGTTGGACGGCGTGAGCATCAGGAGCTCGTTGGCGCCGGACTGTGACGACGCCGTCACGGCGAAGACTCTGTCCGCCTCCGCCGTGTGAACGAGGAGCGAGATGACCTCCGGCGCGCCCGGGCGCGTCGAAGGGTCGAAGATCGGGCGCCAGACCCGATCGGGCGCCGGATCGCCGTCGCAGTCGTTCGACTCGAAGCAGTCGATCGGCGCCGACGTCTCTCCGAACCACCGGACCACGACCTTCGGCTGGGAGACCAGCGCGAACGGCGGCGGACAGTCGAACGCGATCGGGTACGCCTTCCCGTCCGAGCAGCGCGGGTCCCACAGCGCCGCGTAACGGACGGCGGCGTCCGAGGGGGCGATCGCGAACGCCGTCAGATAGAGTCCCGAGCGGCCCTGATAGGCCGCGTTCACGAACGTGCCCGTCGTGTCGGCCACGTCCTCCCAGCTCCAGCGCCCTCCCTTGTCATGCGAGGTCATCAAGGCGGTTTCGTCGGAATGGACGCTGGTCCCGCCGTACAGGTCCCCCGTGGCCGGGTGGACCTCCAGGATGTCGGCGTCGTTCGATGCGATGCTGTTGACCGGCTCGGGATCGGCGGCCGCGCAGGCCGGGCGCGGCTCCGGCGCCGCGATGCAGCGCGGGTTGCGGTCGTACGAGGCGCCGAGGTCGCACGAGCGATAGAACCCGCCGCAGGCCTCGAACTGGGAGCTCACGAGATAGTAGAAACGGTTCGGCTCGGTCGGATCGAAGAGCAACCGTGTGGCGGCGGCCTGCTGGCGCACGTTGGTCTGGCCGTCCTCCCGCTCGCAGACGACGGTCGGCTCCCACCGCTCTCCTCCATCCAGAGACCGGTACGGCCGGTCGCCCTGCGCCGTGAAGTGGCCGAGGAAGCCGACCATCAGATGGTTGGCATCCTGAGGGTGGATCGCCAGGGATCGGACCGCGAGGTTCGGCAGGCCGTCGTTCTTCGGCGTCCACGTCGCCCCCGCGTCGGTGGACTTCAGCACGCCGAGCGCGTCGAGGGCCCAGTAGAGGACGTTCGGATCGGCTGGGCTGACGGCGAGGCTGGTGAACCGGTTGAAGGGCTGATCGAGGGCGAGGACCTGCTCCGTGGCCGGGAGGCCCGGCGCGGGGGCCTGCGCCGCCGCGGGGGCCGCCGCGGCGACCAGCAGGAGGGCAGCCGAGCGGAAGGCGCGACGGTCTCCACTCAAGAGGCGCCTCGCCTCCGCGCCTCGTAGACACGGCGCGCCTCGTCCAGCATGTTGAGGACGGATTCCCTCTCGCGCTCCGTCCGCCATCCGGCATCCGCGCCGGCGGCGGCTTCGACGCGGGCGATCCAGGCGAGGAAGAACTCGGCGTCCGTCCGCGAGCGGATGGGCTCGTCGCCGACCTGCACGTAGATCGGGCTCGTGCTCCCGAACGGGTAAAGGTCGAGGACCGGCATCGCCGCCCGCTCGCTCAACGCCCGGAGCAGGTACCATCCGCTCCGCTCCACGGGGATCGTGAGGGCGGCCTCGGCGGTGGTGCGCTCGCCCGTTAGGGGGACGGCCGCCACGACCTTGCCGTTGCCCACGATCTCGAGATGATCCATGGGGACGATCGACCTGAGCGCGACGCGGGCCTCGAGATCGTGGCGGCCGCGGGCGAGGCGGATCTCGTCGCCGATCGCACTGCCGGAGAGCGTGAACTCCAGGAGCGGGGCGTTCGTGACGAAGGTCCGGCCCTCCTTGATGGCGGCGATCCATTTCCCGTGATCCAGCGCGCCCTCGATCTTCGCATAGGTCCTCAGCAGCCCCGCCGGCCCGCGCAGCGACGCGAAGTTCGGAAAAGCGTCCGTGCCGGCGCCGGCGGGAACGCGGAACCCGCAGTTCAGCAGCCGGTACCAGATCTCAGACGTGATGAGATGTTCGCTGTATCCCATCACCTCGAGGTAGTCCACCTTCCCGAGGGCGACATCCACCGGCAGCGCGTGGGACAGCGGCTGCGACGTATCGAAGGGGTCGGGGCGCGTGTCGAAGGGATGCACGTATCCCATGATCGCGCCTTGCGCGCGGGCGATATCGGAGACGGCCGCGTTCGTGGGGTAGAGGCTCGCCGCGGCCGTGTTGACGTAACCCGCGTAGTCGGGAAGCAGGTAGTGCCCTGTGAGCCCCAGGAGGCCGGTGTGCCCCCAGAAACTCGTGTGGAACTCCTGAGAGTGCATCAGCAGGAACCCAGGCCCCGAGACCGGGTCGGGAGCCCCGCTGAAGTAGTCGATGTCGGGGATCCGCTGCTCCTTGTTGACGATCAGGTTCTCCACGACATGCAGGTCCTCGGAGCGTGCCTGGAAAGCGAGGTGCGCCGGCGTGTTGCGGTAGGCGCCGCCGTAGTTCATGTGGACGTGCAGATCGCCGCTCCACCATCCTCGCGACGGCATGTCGGCGATCCGGTCGAGGACGACTCGGTGCACCTTGGTGGCCCCCGCGGGCACCTCGATCCTCTCGCGTGAGACCCTGTGCTCCGGTCCGCGCGAGACCTCGACCGTCAGAGTCCCCGCCGGAACGGTGAGGTCGGCCGTCCCCGGCGAGTGAAAGTAGGTGCACTCGAATCGCCTCTCGGAGCGATCGAACGCCTCGTCGGCGTGCCGCCAGGCGTTGTCCGGGGCGTAGCCGCGCCCGTCGGGCCCCGTGACGGAGATCCTCGCGGAAATGGGCGTCCCGGGGGTCTCGGAGCCGGCGTTGGGGCGGCCGTCGTCGGGGCCGGCCCGGGCCCCGGCCCCAGCGGTCACGAGGATCCGCAGGCGCCCCACGGCCTCCCGGTAGCGGCGCTCGCGCGCCTCGACACGCTCCCGTCGCCCGCCCACCACATCCAGGATCCGGATCGAGGTGTCCCCCTCCTCGTTGGAGATGTAGGCGATGCGCTCGCCGTCGGGCGACCACCTCGGCGCCGTGGCATCGTGCTCGCCGTACGTGAGCGGGAATGGATCGCCTCCCTCGCTCGTCATCACCCAGAGCTGATGCCACTGGCGGCCGAGGTAGGAGCTGTAGACGACGCGCTTGCCGTCAGGGGACCAGTCGGGGCGCGCCTTCCAGGTGGTCTCCTCGTAGCGGATCTCGCGCATCGGCGCGCCCGCCCTCGCCTCCATCCGCCAGAAGCCGCCCGTGCCGTGGATGTGATTCCGGTTCGAGACCAGGAGGATCTCGCGGCCGTCGGGGGACCACGCCGGGGAGATGTAATGATCCCACTTGCTGTAGTAGTAACGGGGCAGACCGCTGTCGTTCTCCTCCGTCAGCCGCTCGATCTTCTCGAGCCTCCCGTCGCGCACCTCGGCCGCATGAACGTGCCAGCGCTTGTTGTGCGTCGTGGAGACGAAGACGAGGCGGGACCCGTCGGGCGACCACCGCGGCTCGATGTTGACCCCGCCGTTGGCCGTCAGATCCGTCACCCGGTTCGCGGCCAGGTCCAGCATCCGCAGCTCGATCGCGTCACCGGTGTAGGAGGCGAAGGCCACGCGGCGGCCGTCGGGCGACCAGTCGGGCTGGTGGTCGTAGCCGGGGCTCGAGATGATCTGCTCGGCGACGGTGGTTCCGAGCCGCTGGCGCCAGAGTGAACCCTGCATCGAGTAGATGATCTCCTTGCCGTCCGGCGACCAGGTGACGGCGCTTGGGCCGCTCGTCACCTGGGGGACGTACATCTCCCGGTAGTAATAAGGATGGGGCAGATCGATCTGCCTCAGCACGGGCGCGCGCTGGGCGAAGGCGCCGGTGGTGGAAGCCGCCCAGCACAGAGCGCCGAGGGCGGACAGCACGGCGCGCGCGGCGGCTCGCGGCATCTCCTAGCCGTGATAGGAGAACAGGAGTGAGTGGATCCTGAAGACCCCGCGCTCGCCCATCAGCAGCATCGCCAGCCTGCCGCGCCTCGAGGAGCCCTCTTCGGTGAAGACGAAGTCGGCCCACACGCCAGCCAACCGCCCACGCTGCTCGATCTGGACGTTCTCCAGCACCTCGCTCACTCTGCGGCCCTCGTCGAAGCGCCTCTTCTGCGCCGAGTAGAACTCCCCCAGCGTGCGCACCGTGGTGGTCCCGTCGGCGTTCGTCGAGGCGATCATGCAGGTCGGGAGGAACAATTCGCGCCACTTCTCCAGCGCGTCGCTCCGGTACAGGCCGATGTAGTCGCGGACAAGACGGTTGACGGCTTCCCGATCCTCTGAAAAGGCCGGAGGCGAGACCTCTTCGCCTGGCCCCAACGAAGCCGACACCCACGAGGTGACGGAGGACGCGGCGGAGACAGGGGGGACCGCCCGCGTAAGCATCAACACGACAAAGAGCGCGCTCAGCATGATCATCTCCGCCGAGGGCAAGGCCTGCCTACCCGTAGGTCAGGGATCATACGATCTTCGGAACCGGCGCGGCACGCGTGGTTGCCACTCGGCGTGGCCCCTGCTACGCTGGCCCCACTTCCGTGAGAGAAGGGTCCCCCGGACGGGGGCCTTGGGGTACGGACATTGGAGGATGAAGACATGAAGACCAGACGCGCGGCATTTCTCGGGATGATCGTCGGCTGCCTTGTTATCGGGCTCGGAGGCGGCCTCGTCTCCGCGGCGCCCGAGGTGGAGAAGCAGGCGAAGCCGGCCTGGAAGATCGCGGGGCAGCTCGAGGAGGCGTGCTCGTGCAACGCCGCCTGCCCCTGCTGGTTCGGATCGAAACCCACGCGGATGTCATGCGGCGGCGGGCAAGTCCTCTTCATCGAGAAGGGGACGTACGGGACCACTTCGCTCGACGGTCTGGTGGTCGGCAACATGGCCGAGAGTCCCGATGGTCAGGCGATGATGGATTCTTTCGGTAACTGGAAGTTCTCGTACCTCTACATCGACGAGAAGGCGAACCCGGATCAGCGCAAGGCGCTCGAGGACATCGGTCGGATCGTCCTCCCGGTGGCCGCATCGTCCAAGGTCGAGGTCCGCGTCACGCCCATCACGCGCAAGGTCGAGGGGAAGGACCACAAGATCTCACTCGGCCAGTTCGGCACCTTTGCCGGCCACCTCGTTGAGGGCGGGCTCGGCGGGAGCAGCAAGATCGTCAATCCGCCGGGTGCCGACCCGCTGCACAAGGAGTACGAGCAAGGGGAGAACACGCAGCTCACCTTCACCGACGCCGGGGCGAACTGGAACTACAGCGGGACCAATTACATGTTCGCGAACTTCGTCGTTGACAGCGCGCAGTACGCGAAGTACCAGGCGGGTCTGTCGCAGAAGATGGCGGAGAAGAAGAAGATGCAGTCCGCCGCGACGAACAAGTAACCCGGCACGACGTCGAGCGCGCGAGAGGAACGGCAGGCGGGATCCCGAACGGGGTCCCGCCGCTTCCTTCCCAGAGACTCTCATGCACAGGAGAAGTCCGGCATGAGGAGGCAGCGAGCATGTCCAGTGACGGGGCGCTGTCACGCCGCCAATTCGCGAAGCGTCTGGGGATCACGGGCCTCGGCGCGCTGTCGGTTCCCCTCCTAGCGGCCCGCGGCCGCGAGGCACTGGCAGGCGCCATCGAGGCTCCGCGCGCCGCGGGCCCGGAACCCGGAGCGGCGGCGCCTTCCGCGCCCATCCGCCTCGACAGCAACGAGAATCCGAACGGGCCCGGCGCGGCCGCACTCCAACGCATCCGCGACGCCCTCGGTGAGACCGGACGGTATCCCGACGCGCCCGCGGACACCTTGCGCGAGGCTATCGCGCGACTCCACAAGGCGCCCGTCGAGAACGTCATCGCGGGCTGCGGGTCAACCGAAATCCTGAAGATGGCCGTTGCCGCGTTCACCTCCCCGGCGCGTGCGTTGATCACCGCCGTCCCATCCTTCGAGGCACCCAACCGGTACGCCGGAGCCATGGGCTCGCCGGTGATCACCGTCCCGGTGAACGGCGGATTGGAGCTCGACTTGGAAGGAATGGCGGCCCGAGCGGCGGGGGCGGGCCTCATCTACGTCTGCAACCCCAACAACCCCACCGCCACCGTGCGGCCGGCTTCGGCGGTGAAGCAGCTCGTCTCGCGCGTACTGGAAGCGTCCCCGGACGCGACCCTCCTCATCGACGAGGCCTACCACGAGTACGTGGAGGACTCGCGGCACGCCACGGCGATCCCTCTGGCGCTGGAGCATCCTCGGGTGATCGTGGCGCGAACCTTCTCGAAGGTGCACGGCCTGGCCGGATTGCGCGTGGGATACGCCGTCGCGAGATCCGAAACCGTCAGGGCCCTGGCGCGCCACCGGCTCATGGACTCCGTGAACCTCTTCGGGGCGGTGGCGGCCCTCGCCGCGCTTCAGGATCCGGACCACGTGGCCGGAGAGATCGGGCGGAACCGCGACGCGAGGGATTTCACCCGGCGTTTCTTCGAGACCGCCGGGTATCGCGTGGGCCCGTCGGAGACCAATTTCCTGATGGTGGACCTCCGACGGGACTCGGACGGGTTCCGCTCCGCCTGCCGGGAGCGGACCGTGATGGTGGGGCGACCGTTCCCGCCGCTGACCACGCACGCGCGCATCTCCATCGGCACCCTGGACGAGATGCGCCGCGCCACCGAGGTCTTCCGGGCCGTTCTCGCCGGCGCGTAACCGCCCGCCGCGGGCACGCCGCGCCGACTCTCGGCGACTTGGAAAGCAGGCGGAAGTCCGTGGGGCCGTTCCGCCCGAGGCGATGGCGATCTAGACTGCGAGGCCGCGCCCCGGCCCGCGGCCATGAGGGAGGAAACGAGACATGGCATCACGGAACACGATCCGCTTCATCGTCGCGCTGACCGTCATCGCGCTGCAAGTCGCGGCCCTTCCCGCCTTCGCCCAGGCGCCGGCTGCCGCCCCGCGCCTCGCGCCGCCGATCGCGGAGAAGAGGCCGAAGATAGACGTCGCCCACGGTGATCGGCGCGAGGACGACTACTTCTGGCTCCGGGAAAGGGAGAACCCCGCCGTGAAGGCGTACCTCGAGGCCGAGAACGCCTTCGCGGAACAGACGCTCTCCCCGACCAGGACGGTGCAGGAGGCGCTCTACACGGAGATGCTCTCCCGTATCAAGGAGACGGACCTGTCCGTGCCCTACAGGGAGGAGAGCCACGTCTACTACTACCGGACGGAGCAGGGAAAGCAGTACCGGATCTACTGCCGGAAGCGGGACGCCGCCGGCGCTCCGGAGGAGATCACGCTGGACCTCAACGAGATGGCGAAGGGGCACCCCTTCATGGGCCTCGGCGCCTACGAGGTGAGCGACGACGGAAACCTGCTCACCTACTCCACCGACAACACGGGCTTCCGGGTCTACAAGCTGCACGTCAAGGATCTGCGCACGGGGCAGGTCCTTCCCGACACGCGCGATGACGTCGGATCCGTCGCGTGGGCGGCCGACAACCGGACGCTCTTCTACACCACCAAGGACAGCGCCAAGCGCTCCTACCGGCTGTGGCGCCACGCGCTCGGAGCGCCCCGGGACGACCTCGTCTACGAGGAGAAGGACCCGATGTTCAACATCCACGCGGAGCGCGCGCGCAGCAAGGCCTTTATCCTCCTTGGCTCGGACAGCCTGACCACGTCGGAGGTGCGCTTCCTGCCGGCCGACCAGCCCACCGGGACGTGGAAGACGGTGACACCGCGCAAGCACGAGCGCGAGTACGAGGTCGCTCACCACGGCGATCTCTTCTACATCCGCGTGAACGACACGGGCCGGAACTTCCGCCTCGTAACCGCTCCGGTGAGCGACACGGCGGAGTCCAGCTGGAAGGAGATCCTCCCCCACCGTCCCGACGTGATGCTGGAGGGGATCGACCTCTTCGCCAACCACTACATCGTCTGGGAGAGGCGCAACGGGCTTCCGGAGGTGCGCGTCACCGATCTCCGCACGGGCGCGTCCCACAGCATCGCCTTCCCCGAGCCCACCTATTCCGTCTTCCCCTCCAACAACCCGGAGTGGAACACGACCGTTTTCCGCTACAGCTACCAGTCGCTGGTGACGCCCCCGTCCATCTTCGACTACGACATGGACGGCCGGAAGAGCACGCTCCTCAAGCAGGACGAAGTCCTCGGCGGGTACGATCCGGCCCGGTACGCCTCCGTGCGCCTGGAGGCCACCGCCGGAGACGGGACGATGGTGCCCATCTCCGTCGTCCGCCGGAAAGACACGGTGCTCGACGGCACCGCGCCCATGCTTCTGACCGGGTACGGCTCGTACGGCTTCCCCCTGCCCGTCACGTTCGCCTCCGACCGGCTCAGCCTCCTGGACCGAGGGTTCGTCATCGCCCTCGCCCACATCCGTGGCGGCGGGGAGATGGGGAAGACATGGCACGACCGGGGCCGCATGATGAACAAGATGAACACCTTCACCGACTTCATCTCGGCGGCGGAGCACCTGACCGCGGCGAGGTACACCTCGAAGGACCGGCTGGTCATCACGGGCGGCAGCGCCGGCGGCCTTCTGATGGGAGCGGTCACCAACCTGCGCCCGGATCTCTTCAAGGCGGTCGTCACCCGGGTGCCGTTCGTGGACGTGATCAACACCATGAGCGACGCCTCGCTGCCGCTGACGGCGGGGGAGTTCGAGGAATGGGGCGACCCCAGGATCAAGGATCAGTACGAGTGCATGAAGCGGTACTGCCCCTACACCAACATCCAGCCGAAGGCCTATCCCGCCATGCTGGTGAAGACCTCTTTCAACGACAGCCAGGTCATGTACTGGGAGCCGGCCAAGTACGTGGCGAAGCTGCGCGCCATGAAGACGGACGGCAACCCTCTCCTTCTCGTGACCAACATGGGAGCCGGGCACGGGGGGGCATCGGGGCGCTACGACAAGCTCCGGGAGACCGCGCTGGACTACGCCTTCATGCTCCAGCAGGTCGGAATCGCGAAGTAGGGTTCGCGTCGCCGTGAGTGAACGGAATCACGTCTCCCGCGGCGTCTACGTTCTCCTGGCCGTCGTCGTCCTCATCGCCCTCGCGGTGCGGATGATGCGTGGCACGGAAGGTCTCCCGTACCTGCACCACTGGGACGAGCCTCAGGTCGCGAGCAGCGCCCTGCGCATGATGAAGGCGGGGGACCTCGACCCGCGGTTCCTCAGATACGGCTCCGTCACGATCTACATGAACCTCCTGGTGGACGTCGTCCACTACCTCTACCTCATGGGGCGGCCGGAGGATGCGCCTGCCTCCATCAAGAGCCTGGACGAAATCAAGACGCGCTACGACACCGACTGGGAGTGGACGATCTCACACCCTTCCTTCTACCTCTGGGGCCGCTGGCTCGCGGCGGCGCTGGGGACCGCCTCCGCCTTGCTCTGCTTCGGCCTGGCGAGAAGGATGGGCGGACTCTGGGCGGGTCTCCTGGCCGCGGCCTTGCTCGCGGGCCTCGAGATCCACATCCTGCACTCTTCCATCATCGGTCCGGACTTGCCGGCCTCTTTCCTCGTGCTGGGCGCCGTTGTGCTCTCCTTCCTCTACGTCGAGCGCCGCCAGCCCGCCTGGCTCGTGGGGAGCCTGATCGCCTGCGGCCTCGCCGCCTCGACCAAGTACAACGCGGTTCTCTCCGTGATCGTCCCCTTCCTGGCGCTTTCACTCGCCGCGTCATCCCGGTCGTCCGGCTACAAGCCCTGGCTGTGGGTGGCGCTGCCATTGATCCCGGCCGTCGCCTTCGTCATCGGGACACCGTACGCGGTCCTGCATCTCCCCTCGTTCCTCTCGGCGAGCGCCTTCGAGCTGCGTCACTACAGGACCGGCCACGAGGGCGCCACGATCGAGCCGGGTGTCACCCATCTCCTCTACCAGATCGGGCAGGTGGGGCGGAACCTCGGCCCCCTCGCGGCGGGCTTCGCTCTCGCCGGCCTGGCGGCTCTCGCCGTGCGGAAGGCGGGCTGGCTGCTGCTGGCCTACCCCGCCGCCTCGCTTCTCTTCATGTCGGGGATGAAGGTGTCCTTCCACAGGAACCTCCTGTCGTTGTATCCCTTCGCCGCCGTGGCCTTCGGCTGCGGTGCGGCGGCGCTTTCCGGCCTCGTCTCGCGCGGGACGAGGAGCGTCAACGGGCCCGGCAGCACGGTGTGGCGATGGGGGCGTGGCGCGCGCGCGGCTCCCCTCGCAATCGCCGCGGGCGTCTGCGCCTTCGCTCTGGCGGCGGCCGTCCCGCGGGCCGTCAATGTCTGGAAGTCGCCCGAGACGCGGTCCCGGATGGTGGACCGGATCAACGCTCTGCTCGAAAGCCATGACGCAAAGGAGGCGCGGGTGGGGATCGAAGAGGAGCTGCGAGTCCACCAGCAGGATCTCAGGAGGCTGAAGGCGCGCTACGAGGTCCGCCCCTACAAGGACCTGATCTGCGAGACCTCCCGCCCCTACGATCTCATCGCGGCCGCGAAGAGGCACGATTCGTTCTCTGGCGCCGATGCGGAGAGGGCCAGGTTCCTGAATGGCCTCCTTCCCGCGGACATGAAGATCGTCGAAACGGTGGAAGGCGAGGGAGCCCTCCGGCTGGACATCTTCTCCAAGAACCCGGCCGTGCTGCTGATCGATCCCTCGTCCGCGCCGGGGTTGATCCCTCTCGCGTGCGGGAAGAGGCTGTGATCCGAGTGAGCATCCGTTTCGCGAGGCTCCGGTCCTCCCTCCGGGCGGCGACGATCCCGCCGCCATGAACACCCTCCCAGCGCACCCCCGGCGCTCCAAACGGGTCCTGGCCGTCCTCGGGCTCGTCCTCGTTGCGGCGCTCGCGGCGCGGATGATGCGATCCGGGGAGGGCCTACCCTACCTGCACCTGTGGGACGAGCCCGACCTCGCGAGCAACGCCATCCGGATGATGCAGAAGGGCGACTTCAACCCGCACTACTTCAACTACGGCTCCGTGACGATTTACATGGACCTCCTCGTGGATGTGCTCCACTTCTACCACGTCGCCGGGAAGCCCGATGGCTCGCCCGGATCCCTCGCAAAACTCCAGGACATCAAGACCAAGTACGACAGCGGCTGGAAGTGGACCATCTCGCACCCATCGTTCTTCCTGTGGAACCGGTGGCTCGCGGCCGTGCTGGGGACCGCGTCGGTCGCCGTCGTCTACCGCCTGGCGTGCAGCGCGCGCGGGCCCGCAGCGGGTCTGCTGGCGGCGGCCTTCCTCGCGGGCCTCGCCTTCCACGTTTTCCACTCCTCGGTCATCGGCCCGGATCTCCCTTTCTCCTTCTTCGTCCTGTGCACGGTCCTGCTCTCGGTCCTTTACCTCGAGCGCGAGAAGCCCGGCTACCTCGTGGGGGCGCTGGCGGCGGCGGGCCTCGCGGCCTCGACCAAATACAATGCCGCCGGCTGCATCGTCGTACCGCTCCTGGCGCAGTCTTTCGCCGGTGTCTCCCGCTCGCCCGGCTACAGGCGGTGGCTCTGGGCCGCGCTCCTTGTGGTCCCCGCGGCGGCCTTCCTCGCGGGGACACCGTACGCGCTGCTGGACCTTTCCAAGTTCGTCTCCGACGTCGGCTACGAGATCCGCCACTACGCGACGGGCCACGGCGAGGTCACGGTGGAGCCGGGCATGGCCCACTTCCTGGTGCAAGCCCGCGAGATGCTGGGGCATCTCGGGTTGGCGCCCGCGGCCCTCGCCGTCCTGGGTGTGGTCTCCCTCGCTGTGCGCCGGGTCGGATGGCTCATCCTCGCCTTCCCCGTCGTCTTCCTGATCGTGATGTCGGGCACGCGAGTCGCCTTCCACAGGAACTTTGTCGTGATGTACCCCTTCGCCGCCGTCGCGTTTGGGTGCGGGGTCATGCTCCTGGCCGACCTGGCGGCGCGGTCGGCGGCGCGCGCAGGGGCCGGAGCGACGCACGACGGGGCGGCCTGGCCGGCGATCGCCGCGACTCCGCGCGCGGCGGGCCGAACTCCGATGTATGCCCGCGCCGCCCGTGGGACGGTCCTGGCCGCGGCCGCGCTCTTCTGCGCCGCGCGCATGGCCACGGCCCTCAACGATGGCCACCGCGCTTTCACGACGCCGGAGACGCGGACGCAGGCCGTCGGACGCGTCAACGCGCTGCTCGAAGGCCGATCCTCCAACGCGGGCGCCCGGACGGCCGCACGCCCCGGCCTTCAGGACGCGGAAGAGATCCCGCCCGGCTCAGGGCTCTGGAACGTTCGGGACGCCAGGGTGGGGATCGCGGAGGAGCTGCGAATCCACCCGGAGGACCTCGAGAGGCTGAAGGTCCCTTACGATGTCCGGCCTTCCCGCGATCTGCTGTGCGGCGATCCCCGCCGGTACCATCTCATCCTGACTGGAAGGACCCACCGGGCGTACTGGGAGAAGAACGCGGGTAATGAGCAGTTCCTGAACGCCGCGGCGCCGGGGGGCCTGAAGGTGGTCGAGACCGTCGGGGCGGAAGGGGAACTCTTCCTCGACGTCTACTCCGTGAACCCTGCGGTGCTCATCCTCGATCCAAAGGCCGCGCCTGCGACGCCGCACCCGGCATGCGACGCCCCCATCTCCGCGGCGCCGATCGGGCCCTGGAAGTCGTCGCTCCCTCCCACCTGGCGGGATTGAGCCACCGCGGCCGGAGGGTCGGCGCCGTGGAGGAGCCTTTGCCTTTCTGCATCTCATCGAGGACTCCCTCCAAGATGGCTTCCATTGACGCCCCGATCGACGCCGGGGCGCTCCCCTGGATTTGAATCAGAAGGCCAGCTGCATCTGGACTCTGTACTGGAGATCCGTGTACTCCTTCACGCCGCTGAGGCGCTGCGGGTTGACGATGCCAGCGGTCCCCACGGCGGGCATGCCACGGCACTCGAGCGGGGGCGTGGCGACGCCGCAGGCCGCGACGAACGCCTCCTCGAACGTCACCGTGCCGACGTCGCCCTGGAGCTTGAGGCCGTGCCCTTTCCAGAAGTATCCGACCGCCAGACGGGACTCGGTGACCTTGTTCCTGGCCACGTCGTCGTCGGGGTCGATCTGGGCGTACCGCAGCGCGGCCTCCAGCGCGTTGGTGATCATGTAGCCGGCCTGAGCGTGGTACCCGCTCGACTCGAGGTCGCCGGCCTGGGTGGGGTTCTGCCGCTCGTCGGTCATCGTGAAGTACTCCGCGGTGGCGAAGAGACGCTTGAACCTGTAAGCGAGCTCGATGTTGTGGGAGGTCTCGTTGTCGGGCTCCTCGAATACCCCGGTGGTGCCCGTCCCCCGGATCGCCTCCCCCGTGCGTGTGCCGAATCCGACGTGGAGGACGTTCCTCGAAGGCAGGTCGGTGGCCGACTCCGCGAGCTTGTACTCGCCGAACGGATCCCACCAGACGCGGCCGACGTACATCAGCCCCTGGTCGTCCTGGGGCCTCGCCTCGCCGCCGCCGTTGAATGCGCCCACGGCGTAGCCGAAAGCCTTCTTCTCCGTGACTCCCGTGAAGACAAACCCCTGATCCCGGGCCGGGGCGAACTTGCCGTTGGTGATGGAGCGATCGACGAACTCCTGACGCCCCGAGGAGGTCAGCTCCTGCAGGCCGAAGGGAGCCTTGAACTGGCCCATCTTGACCGCGAAGATCTCGCGGGGGACCACCTCGAGGACGGCGTCCTTGATCTTGTTGTCCTTGTTGCCGCCGGTCTCGCCGAAATCGAACTGGAACTCGTACTTCAGCCAGGGCCTGAACATCCCTCCCTTGAGGCTGACCCTCATCCTCTGGACGTTGAAGGCCGGCGAGTAGCCATCCTCCTCGCCGACGCCCGACCCGCTCGTGTCGGCGTCGAAGTCCTCCCTGTCGTCCCCCGTGAAGCGGAACTGGACCCTGGCGCCGATCGTGAGGCTGTTGTCTCCGGACTTGAAGGTGATCCCGCCCTGGGACATGTCGGTCGTGACTTCCTCCGCGGCCGATACCATCAGCGCGGCGGCTGGGGCCAGGCTCACGGCGGCCGCCAGCACTGCGCATCGCATCAGCATCATGTGACTCCTTTGAAAGGATCCGCCCGGTTACCCCGTCCTACGGCGTCGTGTCGGTGCCTCAACACCTCACGACGGGCGCCATTGGAGACCAGGTCGTTAACATTGATGTGAACGGGAGGTCAAAGGGCTGTTAACCCGGCCTTCTTCTTGAACGGCGTGGCGGAAGCGCCTGCTGGGGTGAGTGAGGAAGGCTCTTGATCCTTCAGAGCCTCAGGAAGCACCACTCCTTCGTCATCGGCACGCTCCCCATGGGGACGCCTCCCTTCGCCGTCACCAGCACGTTGTCGGAGTGGTTGTATCCGAACCCGTTCTCCGGGTCGTACAGCCCCGGCTCGTTGGAGAATGTCATCCCCTCCTCCAGCGTGGTGAAGTCCCCCAGCGCGATGTAGGGAGGCTGGTGCCCTTCGGATCCCTCGCCATGAGCGGGGCGGTGGTAGATGTACTTCTGCATCCCCATCTTCACCTGGTAGTCGTGCACGGCCTTGGCCACGTGCGAGCACGCCACGCCCGCCTTGGATTCCTCCTGCTGGATCCGGCACGACTCGGTGTGGGCCTCCCAGACCTTCTCCCGGTGCGCGTCGTGCGGGTGGATCTGGAAGGCGCGGTACAGCTCGCCGCCGTAGCCTCCGATCTTGACCACGCCGGCCACCTGAAGCGCGTGTCCCTTCTCGACCTTGTTGTAGAGGAACTGGTTCGGGTGCGGGAAGGCCGTGCCCACGCCAGAGCGGACCCCGACGTCGATCTCGATCCCCACGGCCGAGTGCGGGCGGCCGTCCCGCTTGATCTCCTTCATGATGAGATCGGCTCCGTAGGCCATCGTCGCCTGCGCGATCTCGTAGTCCACGGCGTCGGTCCCGCGCTCCAGGATGCTGTCGCGCGCGAAGGCGTGCATCCGGCTCCAGTAGTTCATCGCGCGCTGCGTGAGCGCGATCTCCTCAGGCGTCTTCACCATCCGCATCTTCATGCAGATCTCGTCTACCTTCCTGAGCGCGGCCTTCGGGGCCACGTCGGCTACCGCCTCCCGGTACTTGTCGTCGAACGTGGCGTCCAGCCCGATCGTCTTCTCGGCGAAGCCGCGCTTCCGGATCCCCACCCACATCCACCGCGTGAGGTCCACCGCGTCCCCCTCGCGGACGCGGCCCTCGTTCGGGAAGCTGTCCTTGGCGTGTTTGAGGTCGAAGTACGACTCGCGGTCCTGGATCCACCAGGTGCCGACGAGATCCCGGTCCAACCCCGGGTGGAACCAGGTGAGGTTCATCCCTTCGGCAGGGATGAGAATGGCGAAGGGGCGCTCCGTCGTCGTGTGGAAGAGCCCCGTGAAGTAGATGATGTTCCACCGGTCGGTCAGCAGCACCGCGTCGATGCCGGCCTCCTTGAGCTTCTCCTGGAGCCGGCCGATGGCGGCGCGGTACCATGGCTCGCCCAGCCGATCGAACGTCGCCGGGTGCGGGTGATCGGGGCGGGCTTCGAGCCGTCTCTCCGACCCGCCAGCGCGCCGCGCGGCTGGGGCCGACCACGCCGGGACCATGAACTGCACCGCCGCGACGGCCGCGCCGGCGCCGGCGATCCCCTTCCCCA